>NZ_JAQGLA010000058.1 GCF_027853915.1 Saccharopolyspora oryzae | reverse complement strand
CCCCACGTCCTCCGGCCCAGAACCCACCCCCCCGTTCAGACGCCGGAAGGCGTCCTGTAGTCTTTGAATCACAACAAGGGCCTATAGCTCAGGCGGTTAGAGCGCTTCGCTGATAACGAAGAGGTCGAAGGTTCAAGTCCTTCTAGGCCCACTGGTAACCCTTTCAATACCCGAGACGTCACGGGCCCGAGCGCCGCGTGCAAGGAGGCGACCGGAAGTGAAGAAGCTGCTCGCACTCGCCGCAGTTGCTGGAGTCGTCCTGTTCGTCGTCCGGCGCAACCGTGCCGCCAAGGCCGAGGCCGACCTGTGGCGCGAGGCCACCGCCGAGGCCTGATCCTCCGGCGAAGTTCTTGAACCAGCCCGGTCCGGTTCGCCGCGCCGGGCTGTTCTCGTCGCCAGCTCCACCGGTCAGCTGACCCGGAGCGGCGACGACCAGGGGACGTAGCTCAATTGGCAGAGCACCGCCTTTGCAAGGCGGGGGTTAGGGGTTCGATTCCCCTCGTCTCCACTCGAAGTTTGGGCGAGGTGTGCCAACGGAAGGCGTTGGCCTGAACTTCTCGTCATTATTTTGGGGGGAGCGACTCCCCCCAAGCCCCCCTACGGTGCGGGGGTCTTTTTTGTATCTGCTCCTTGCGGTGGGGAGCCTTCCGGGCCTGCTCACCCACCAGCCCTCCGGGGGCTTGCGGCTCGGTGCTCCGCCCGCGTCTCTTGGTTTCCACTCCCAGCGGCCGCTCGCCCTTGGCTGGATCACTCCTCGGTTATTGGCTCTGGCGCTTCTCTTCTTCTTGGGTATTGGGTTCTTGGTGGGGGTTTTCGGGGAGTGGAAGGGGGTTTGGTGGGGTTTGGGGGTTGTCGGGTGAGCATCCTTGCTTCTGCTGTTGGGGTTGGTTTTTGCAGCGTTGCAGGGAGGTTTTATGGGTGGGGTTGGGTTTGGCGGGCGTGGGGGTTGGGCGCTCGGGTTGTGCTGGACCGCCGTTCTGCTGGACGGGTTCGACCTCGTCGTGCTCGGGTCCGTGCTGCCCGTGCTGCTCGAGACGCAGCAGTGGGGGTTGACTCCTGCTAGTGCTTCCGTCGTTTCGACCGTCGGGTTGGTCGGGATGACCATCGGGGCGTTGGCGATCGGGACCGTTACCGATGTCATCGGGCGGCGCAAGGCCTTGATCTTCGCCGTGACCAGCTTTTCCCTGCTGACCGCGCTGTGCGCTGTGGCGCCTTCGGTGTTCGTCTTCGGGGTGCTGCGGTTCCTCGCCGGGTTGGGTCTTGGTGGGTGTTTGCCGACCGCGATCGCGCTGGTCACCGAGCACGCTCGGGCCGGGAAGAGCGGTAGCGCCACCACGTCGATCATGACCGGGTACCACGTCGGGGCCGTGTTGACCGCACTGCTCGGGATCGCGGTTCTGCCCGGCTTGGGGTGGCGGGCGATGTTCGTCATCGGGGCCGCGCCCGCGCTGGTGCTCGTGCCGCTGATGCTCCGGTACCTGCCCGAATCGGAGTCCTTCGAGCAGGTCAAGGCCGAACGCGGTTCGCGCCGTGGGGCCGAGGCCGTTGCTTCGCTGTTCCGCGGTGGGCTCGGCCGGGCCACCATCGCCTTCTGGGTCACGTCCTTCATGGGGTTGCTGCTCGTCTACGGGCTCAACACCTGGTTGCCGCAGATCATGAAGTCCGCCGGGTACCCGCTCGGAGCCGCGCTGGGGTTGTTGCTGACGCTCAACATCGGTGCGGTGATCGGCCTGCTGGTCGCCGGTGCGGTGGCCGACCGGATCGGGCCGCGGCCGTCGACGATCGCCTGGTTCGCCGCCTCCGCGGTGTTCCTGGCCGCGCTGAGCATCAAGCTGCCCGGCATCGGCGTGTACGTCGCGGTGCTGATCGCCGGCTGCTTCGTGTTCAGCTCGCAGGTGCTCGTGTACGCCTACATCGGCCGCGTGTACCCGGCGGCGAACCGGGCCACCGGGCTCGGCTGGTCCGCCGGGATCGGGCGCATCGGTGCGATCTGCGGTCCATTGCTCGGCGGCGCGATGCTCACGGCGGGCATCGCCTACCCGTGGGGCTTCTACGCCTTCGCCGCGGTCGGCGCGCTGGGAGCTGTCGGGGCCGCGATGGTCGGGAAACCCGGGGTCGTGCAGGAGCAGGAGCTCAACGCCGACAACTCCCAGCACGCCTAGCGGCGGCTCAGCCCTCGACGGCTGCCTTGATCCGGTCCACCGTCTGCTGCATGGCCTCCTGGAGGCGGCCGCGGCGGAACTCCAGGAACGTCGCGGCCTTCTCCGGCGGCAGGCTGTCCCGGATCGCCAGCAGCCGACTCGGCGGGGACGTCATCACGAAGCGCTGGGTCAGCCGGCAGCCGTCGGCGGTCGGCTCGACCTCGAAGGACCACACCGGGTTCTCCGAGGGATCGGGCTGGGCGAGCACCGCCCAGGCGAACCGGCGCCCCGGTTCGGCCTCGACCACCTCGCACTCGGTGGTCCAGGTGTCGTCGCGGAACCGGTTGTGCCCCTTGAAGCGGGCGCCGACCGCACCCGGCTCCTCGGACGTCCACTCGCCGCCGGTGCACTCCGGGCTCCACTCGCCCATGCGCGTGATGTCGCTGGCGACCCGGTACACCACGTCCGCGGTCGCGGCCACCTCGGTGGTGGCGTGCAAATCGAAACTCGTCGGTTCAGTCATGTCAGCATCCTCGCCCCGCGAACCGGTCTCCCACTCTGTGATGCGGACCACCCCAAAGTGAAGGGCATCTTCGACCTGGCCGGTCGAAGATGCCCTTCACGCGTTCGGGTGATCTACCTCAGTGGGAGCGTTCAGCCGCGGGGTGCTGGTGGTCGGACTGGGACGGCACCTCGTAGTGGTCCGCGCGGTGGCGGGCCGGGGTGTCGCGCCGGGAGAAGTCGCTCTCCGCGGAAGCCACGGGGAGCTCTTCCGGGCGGCGGGAGAACGCGACCGCGGCTGCCGCGGCCAGACCGCCCAGGATCAGCAGGACCCAAGGCCACTTGCGGCGCTTCGGCTTCGGGCTGATCCGCTCGGCCAGCTCCTTGCGGGCCGCCACCGTGTTCTTGGCGAGCTGCTTGCGGGACTCGGCGGCCTTCTTCTCCCACTGCTTGCGCGCCTTGCGACTGCGCTTGGAGAGCTCCTTGCGGGACATCCCGGTGGTGCGCTGCGCGATCTTCTCCTGCAGCTCGTCGGTCGAAATGCCCCGGTTGGCGAGTTCCTGCTCGGCCAGCGTGGCGGCGTGCTTGGAGAACGCCACGCCCACCTCGCTCGCACGTTTCGCGCCGCGACGGGCGGACTTGATACCGGTCCCCACCGCCTTGCCCACGCTCTCGCCAGCTCGGGCCATCGCCTTCACCTCGTCCATCATCTGCCTCCTGGGCCGGGCTTTCACCGGTCGACTTCTGGGCCGCGTCGTGGCCCATATTGCACCCAGAAACCGGTATCGGCCTGTTCGATGGCAGGATGGTCGGGTGGCTGAAGACAATGGATCGCTCGTTGGGACGACGGTGACCGCGACCCTGCACACCTCGCAGGGAGACATCCGGATCAACCTGTTCCCCGACCAGGCGCCCAAGACCGTGAAGAACTTCGTCGGTCTTGCCGAAGGCACCCAGGAATACACCGAGCCGAACGCGAAGGGCGAGAAGTCCGGCCCGTTCTACGACGGCGTGATCTTCCACCGCGTCATCGAGGGCTTCATGGCCCAGACCGGTGACCCGACCGGCACCGGCCGCGGTGGCCCGGGCTACAAGTTCGGCGACGAGTTCCACCCGACCCTGCAGTTCGACCGCCCGTACCTGCTGGCCATGGCCAACGCCGGGCCCGGCACCAACGGTTCGCAGTTCTTCATCACGGTGGCTGCGACCAGCTGGTTGAACTACAAGCACACCATCTTCGGCGAGGTCGCCGACCAGGCGTCCCGCGACGTGGTCGACACGATCGCGACGACCGCGACCGGACAGGGCGACCGCCCGGTCAACGACATCATCATCGAGAAGGTCTCGATCGAGCGCGGTTGAGACCCGCCAACCGAGCAGGGAGCAGGTCCCACACGTGACTGTTCCGCCCGGATCCCAGCCAGGGGCGGACGGAGCGCCGCCGCAGCTGCCGACTTGCGTCCGGCACCCGGACCGCCCCACCGGGCTGCGCTGCACCCGGTGCGAGCGTCCGGCGTGCCCGGAATGCCTGCGCGACGCCTCCGTCGGCCAGCACTGCGTGGACTGCGTCGCGGAGGGGCAGCGCGGGCAGCGGCAGGCCGTGACGGTCGCCGGTGCCAAGCTGTCCGACAAGCCGATCCTGGTGCCGCTGCTGATCGCGGTCAACGTGGTGGTCTTCGCGATCACCGCGATCCAGGCCGGCAGCATCGGCGCGAACTTCACGGCGCCGCTCTTCGACGAGTTCGCGCTGTGGCCGATCCTGGTCGCAGGCGGGCAGTGGTACCGGCTGGTGACCTCCGGGTTCCTGCACATCGGGCTGCTGCACCTGGCGATGAACATGATCGCCCTGTGGGTGATCGGCCGTGACCTGGAGCTGCTGCTCGGGCGCTGGCGGTTCGCCGCGGTGTACGTGCTGTCGCTGCTCGGCGGCGGCGCCGCAGTGTTCCTGTTCGGCGAGGAGATCGCCCCGGTGGCTGGCGCGTCCGGCGCCGTGTACGGGCTGATGGGCGGGATCGCCATCGCCGCGCTGCGGCTGAAGGTGAGCCTGCGGCCGGTGCTGCTGGTCATCGGGCTGAACATCGCCGCCAGCGTGGTGATCCCCGGGATCTCGCTGCTCGGCCACCTCGGTGGGCTGGTGCTCGGCGTGCTCGCGACCGGTGCGCTGGTCTACGCGCCCCGGAACCGGCAGGCGCTGATCCAGGCCGGTGCGCTGGCCGCGCTGCTGGTGGTGCTGGTCGCCGTGCTGGTCACGCGGGACGCGCAGTTCGGCAACCTGGTGTGCTTCGGCTCCGGTTCGCAGGCGCGCTGCGGAGTGCTCGGATCGTAATAGCGAGTAGTAGCAAGGACTTCGATCAGCCCCGGCTACGACTGTGCCGGGGCTGATTCCTGCTCAGCTCCGCCAGGTGCGCAGGGCGTCGGCGACGTCCTGCGGGTCCGCGCCCAGGTCCAGGCGCGTCAGGATGACCAGGACGTCCGCGTCGAGCTCAAGGGACTGCACCTCGCGGCCGAAGCGGCGGTGCTCGCGGACCCTGATCGCCACGGCCGGCCAAGGCCAGTGCCGTCGGCCGCGCAGGCCCCGGATGGTGACGCCGTCGCGGTTCGCGCTCAGGCGCGGGCGGCAGATGGTGGCGTGCGCGGAGGCAGCGGCGAGGGCGAGCACCAGGACGCCGACGAACAGGCCGTCCACCGGGGACTCGGTGGCGAACCACCAGGTGATGGCCGCTGCGGTGAGCACCCAGCCGATCACCACCAGTCCCGCCGGGGTGGCCCACTGCTGCGATTCGTTCGCCTCGTCCACCGTTATCCACCCGCTACCGATGAGTTATCCACAGGAGTTATCCCCACTGGGGATGAGTTACACCCATGTCGTTCGACGACCCGGAGTCAATCCGCCATCGGGATGAGTGAGGCCCGAAGGGATTGCGCCCTCCGGGCCTCCACGCGAATCGCTGCGGTGGGTCAGCGCCAACGCATCGTCATCAGCAGGCCGACGATCATGAAGGCGAACCCGACGGCGAAGTTCCAGCCGCCGAGGTCGGTCATGAACGGGATCTTCTCGCCCGCGATGTAGTTGACCACCAGCCACAGCAGCCCGATGATCATCATCCCCAGCATCACTGCGACGTAGATGGGGTGTGACGGGCCGAGCGCCTTCGCCTTCACCGGCGTGCGGCGATCGGTCACCGGGGTGGGTGAGTCCTTCTTGCGGACCTTGGACTTGGGCATGGTGTCCTCGCCAGGTGGTGCGGCCGCGGGAGCCGCGTGCTCGGGCGTGGCAGACCCGCGAAACCAGCTGCGGATCGGCTCGTTGTTCCAGGTACCACGTTAACGTAATCACAGAGCCGATCTAGAGCCCGGCCGTGATCATTTTGCCCGGAGACCACCAGGACCCCGCGAACGAGCCGTGACGGAGAGCGCAACCGTGGCATCCCCCGAGCACCCGGAGGCCCCGCCGCCGGATCGTCGACGCGTCCGCTCCGCGCTGCGCGTGGTCGGCGAGCTGCTGATCACCGCGGGCCTGGTGCTGCTGCTCTTCGTGTTCTACGCGGTCTACGTGACCGACTGGTCCACCGCCCGCAAGCAGGCCGAGGCCACCGACCAGCTGCAGACCCGGTGGGAGCAGCCGGCACCGGCCGCGCCGCCACCGCCGCCCAGCACCGGTGAGGGCTTCGCCCAGCTGTACCTGCCGGAGTTCGGGCCGGACTTCCGGTTCGCGGTGCTGGAAGGCACCGACGGCGAGACGCTCTCCGCCGGTCCGGGCCACTACGTCGGCACCGCCTGGCCCGGCGAGCAGGGCAACTTCGCGGTGGCCGGGCACCGGATCGGCAAGGGCGCCCCGTTCAACGACCTGGACAAGCTCGACTCGTGCGATCCGATCGTGGTGGAGACCGCGACCCGCTGGTACGTCTACCGGGTGCTGCCGATGGCCGACGAGGTCGCCGGGTGGAACGGGCACGGCGGTGACCAGCGCTGCCAGGGCGTGGCGCCGATCGGCGGGCCGTACGAGCAGGTGCACGGCCAGCGCATCGTGCTACCGACGCAGGGCGAGGTGATCCACCCGGTTCCCGGCCAGCCGGTCGACCTGCTGCCCCCGGACCAGCGCACCAGGCTGATCACGCTGACCACCTGCCACCCGGAGTTCTCCGCCGAGCAGCGGCTGATCGTGCACGGCGTGCTCACCACGGAGTACCCGAAGGACCCGGCGCACCCGGAACTGCGGCCCGCTGAGCTGGAGGAACGCTGATGTACGGGTGGATCTGGCGGCACCTGCCCGGCGGCACTGCCGCGAAGGCGGTGCAGGCCCTGCTGCTGGTGGTCGCGGCCGTCGCGCTGCTGCTGTTCGTGGTGTTCCCGTGGATCGACCCGCTGCTGCCGTTCAACGACGTGACCACGCAGTAGGTGCCTGTCTGAAGCACTCGTTTTGCGTGGCGGTGCAAGTAGCGGAACCTCAGCGCCCGCCTGGTCTGCGGGTGCCCGACTTTATGTATGCCAATACACGGCAGTCGGGCCGTCCTCGCCAGGCGAACGCTGAGAACCCGCGGCGGTGCCAGCGCCGAGGGCGGGCTAAACGCCTCCGGCGTTTCAAAAACAAGGACGGGTTCGGTTCAAAACCAGTAGGACGTGACGTCACGGGCGCGCGTACGCTGGCGACGTGCGCGTACTCGTCGTCGACAACTACGACAGCTTCGTCTACAACCTCGTGCAGTACCTCGCCCAGCTGGGCGCGGACTGCGTCGTGCGCCGCAACGACGTCGTCACCGACGACGACGTGGCGGCCGCCGACGGCGTCCTGCTCAGCCCCGGTCCGGGCACGCCGGACCGCGCCGGTCGCACGATGGAGCTGATCCAGCGCTGCGCCGCGGAGCGCAAGCCGGTGCTGGGCGTGTGCCTCGGGCACCAGGCCATCGGCGCGGTGTGGGGCGGGGTCGTCGAGCGGGCGCCGGAGCTGCTGCACGGCAAGGTCAGCGAGATCCACCACTCCCGCGCCGGGGTGTTCGCCGGGCTGGCTGAGCCGTTCATCGCGACCCGCTACCACTCGCTGATCGTCCGCGCGGACTCCATCCCGGACGACTTCGAGATCACCGCCAAGACCGCCTCGGGCATCGTGATGGGCATGCGCCACCGCGAGCTGCCGGTCGAGGGCGTCCAGTTCCACCCCGAGTCGGTGCTCACCGATGGCGGCCACCGCATGCTCGCCAACTGGATGGCCAGCGCGGGCTACCCGGTGGACGAGCACCTCGTCGCCGGCCTCGAACGCGGCATGCGCGAAGTCGCCGCCGCAGCCCAGCGCTGACCAGCAAGAACTCCGGAAGGACGAAGGGCGCCTCCCGCGCGGGGAGGCGCCCTTCGTCATGCCCTGGTCAGCCGAACGGCGGGAAGAGGCCTCCGCCGTTGTCCGGGCTGGTGGTCGGCGACGAGCCCTTGCTGTAGTTGCCCACGTAGATCGTCACCGTCTCGTTGCGGCCGATCTTCTGGCCGGAGCCCGGCGAGGAGCTGAGCACCTTGCCGTCCTTGTCCTTGTCCGGGGTGTCCTGGCTGACCTCGTTGATGCTGCCGGTCCACCCGCGGCTCTGCAGCGCCTGCTCGGCCTGGCTCGGCGACATGCCGGTCAGGTCCGGGACGGAGATCTGCTGGCCGTTGGAGACCACCAGGGTCACCTCGGAACCCGCGCGGGCCTGGGTTCCGCCCGCCGGCGTCTGGTCGAGCACCGTGTCAGCGGGCTGGTCGGAGTCGCGCACCTGCTTCTTGACGCTGAACCCGGCGCCCTCCAGGTAGGCCTTCGCCGTGTCGAAGGGCTGGCCGCGGACGTCGCGGACCTGGACGGTCTCGACCGCCTTGCCCACCACGACGTTGATCGTGGTGCCCTTGGCGACGGAGGAGCCCCGGTTGTCCCAGTCCATGATCTTCTGGACCATCTTGGAGTCCGAGGTCTCCCGGTACTCCGGCGTGATGCCCAGCGTGAGGCCGGCGTCCCGCAGCTTCAGCTGCGCCTCGGACATGGACAGGCCTTCCAGGTCCGGGACGTCCACGCTCTCCGGACCGGTGCCGTAGCAGATCTCGATCGCGTCCGTTTCCTTGTTCAGCTGCGCCGGGTACTCGGGCGTCTGCTTGACGATCTTCTCGATCTGGTCCGGCGTGGACGGGCAGGCCTTGGGATCGACCCGCCAGCCCTCCTTCTGCGCGTAGTCCATCGCCTGGGTCTTGAGCATGTTCTTGAAGTTCGGCACGGGCTCGGTCTTGGGCGCGCTGTTGCCGACCAACGCGGTGATCCCCCACGCGGCGAGCGCGAAGACCGCGACGCAGGCCAGCGTGATGAGCGCGACCATCCGGTGCTTGCGGCGCTTGCGGTCCCGCTCGTCGTCGACCGGTTCTTCCGCGTCGCGCTCCACCGACCGGTGGCGACCCGGCACGACCTCGGTCGGCGCCGAGGTCTGGGTCAGCATCGCGGTGCGCTCCTCGTCCGACATGATCATCGGAGCCTTCGGGCGCTGCCCGGACAGCACCCGCACCAGGTCGGCGCGCATCTCCGCGGCCGACTGGTAGCGGTTCGCCGGGTTCTTGCTCAACGCCTTGAGCACCACCGCGTCCAGCGACGCGGGCACCGCCGGGTTCAGGTCGGAGGGCTTGCGCGGCTCCTCCCGGACGTGCTGGTAGGCCACCGCGACCGGCGAGTCACCGGTGAACGGCGGTTCCCCGGTGACCAGCTCGAACACCACGCAGCCCGTGGCGTAGACGTCGCTGCGCGCGTCCACCGCCTCGCCGCGCGCCTGCTCCGGCGACAGGTACTGCGCGGTGCCGATCACCGCGGCGGTCTGGGTGACCGCCGCCTGGCCGTCGGCCAGCGCGCGGGCGATGCCGAAGTCCATCACCTTCACCGCGCCGGAGCCGGTGATCATGATGTTGGCCGGCTTGACGTCGCGGTGGATGATGCCGTGCCGGTGGCTGAAGTCCAGCGCCGCCGAAGCGTCCGCCATGACCTCCATCGCCCGGCGCGGGGTCAGCGGCCCCTCGGTCTTGACGATGTCGCGCAGCGTCCGGCCGTCGACGTACTCCATCACGATGTAGGGCAGCGGCCCGCTCTCGGAGTCCGTTTCGCCGGTGTCGTAGACGGCCACGATCGCCGGGTGGTTCAGCGCGGCGGCGTTCTGCGCCTCGCGCCGGAACCGCAGCTGGAACGTGGGGTCGCGGGCGAGGTCGGCGCGCAGGATCTTCACCGCCACGTCCCGGCTCAACCGGGTGTCGCGACCGCGGAACACCTCGGACATGCCGCCGTAGCCGAGCGTCTCACCGAGCTCGTATCGGTTGGACAGAAGTCGGGGTGAACTCATCGAAGCGTCGTTCCGATCCTTGTCAACGATCGTCCCATCATGCCGATCCGCCCTCGCCGGTAGTGGCCGACGGGACGAGTGGTGCTCCCCCGACTCCGGGGCCCGGCACAGCCGCCGGGTCCGGATGCCGTAGCGCAGTGTGGCCCAGCGGTGCAGCGGAATCCAGGCCGTGAGGTGCCGCACCCATGCCTTGATCGCGGTTGACGACCCAGTAGGTGGCGAATCCCACCGCCACCAGCACCGCCACCGCCAGCACCGCCACCAGAACCCAGATCACGACCTTGCTGGTCGAGGAGCCGGGTGGTGCCTGCTGTTGCTGCGGTGGTGGCAGCTGCGGGGCCGGTGCCTGCGGTGGGATCACTCCCGGCGGATAGGTGTTGCCCATCGGCGGTAGTTGCTGACCCGGCATCGGGTGGACGCCGGTGTTCAGCACTGGCACGTTCAGCTGCTGGCGCTGCTGCGGCACGACCAGCGACGACGGTGTCGGCAGCGGTCGGCCCGCGCGCACCGCTGCGACGGCGTTGGCGAACTCGCCACCGTCGACGTAGCGGCGTCGCGGGTCCTTGACCATGGTCGCCTCGATCAGCGCGCGCACGCCCGGCGGCACGTCCGGCGGCAGCGGCGGCGGGATGTCGCGGATGTGCATCATCGCGACCGTCACCGCGTTGTCGGACAGGAACGGGCGGTGCCCCATCAGGCACTCGTACCCGACCACGGCCAGCGAGTACACGTCGCTGGACGGGGTCGCGTCCTCGCCCAGGGCCTGCTCCGGCGCGATGTAGTGCGCGGTGCCCATCACCATCCCGGAGCGGGTCACCGGCGCCGAGTCGGCGGCCTTGGCGATGCCGAAGTCGGTCAGCTTCACCTTGCCGTCGGGGGTGATCAGGATGTTGCCGGGCTTGACGTCCCGGTGCACCAGACCGCGCTCGTGCGCGGCCTGCAGCGCCTGGCCGGCCTGCTCCAGCATGTCCAGCGTGTGGTCGGTGTTGATGCGACCCTCGCGGGCGAGGATCGCCGCCAACGGCTCGCCCTCGACCAGCTCCATCACCAGGTAGGCGGTGTCCTCCGGCCCGTCCGGGATGGCAGCGGTCTCGCCGTAGTCGTGCACCGCGGCGATGCCGGGGTGGTTCAAGGACGCGGTGGTGCGCGCTTCGGTGCGGAAGCGGTGCAGGAACTCGGCGTCCCCGCACAGCTCGGCCTTGAGCACCTTGATCGCCACCGTCCGGTCGAGCCGGACGTCCACCGCCTCCCACACCTCGCCCATGCCGCCGACCGCGATGCGCTTGCCGAGTCGGTACCGGTCGGCGAGTAACTGGCCGGAGGTCAGCACGGATCAGCCACCTCCCTGCAGACCGGCCCGGATGACCTCCCGGCCGATCGGGGCGGCGATCGAGCCGCCGGTGGCCTCCGCGCCCTCGTCGCCGCCGTTCTCCACGATCACCGCGACCGCGATGGTCGGGTTCTCCGCGGGGGCGAACGCCACGTACCACCCGTGCGGCTTGTCGCCGACGTCGCCGTGCTGGGCGGTACCGGTCTTCGAGGCGATCTGGATGTTGGAGATCTTGCCGGAGCCCTTGGTGTTCTGCTCCGACTTGATCATCATGTCCCGGATCATGTGCGCGATCTCCGGGGAGACGGCCTGGTGCAGCTCTTCCGGCTTGAAGGTGTCCAGCTCCGCCATGTCCGGGGCGCGGTTTGCCTTCACGACCTGCGGCTTCATCAGCTTGCCGTCGTTGGCGATGGCCGCGGCGATCATCGCGTTCTGCATCGGGGTGACGCGGACGTCGCGCTGGCCGATGCCGCTCTGGTAGAGCGACGCGCCGTCGGCCATCGGGCCGAGGTCGGACTTGGCCACGGCCATCGGGATCTGCAGGTCCTCGCCGAAGCCGAACGCGGCCGCGGTCTCCCGCATCTTGTCCGCGCCGAGCTCACCGGCGATCTTGGCGAACGCCGTGTTGCACGAGTAGGCCACGGCCAGCGTGAGGGTGTCGCCCTTGCACGTGTTGCTGTTGTAGTTGGGCAGTGTCGCGCTGGCGGTGTTCGGCAGCGGGATCCGCGCGGCGGTCTCGATCTTGCTGTCCGGCGTGTAGCCGTTCTGCAGCGCGGCAGCCGTGGTGATCAGCTTGAACGTCGAACCCGGTGGGTAGATCTCGGAGACCGAGCGGTTGGCCATCGGCCGGTCCGGGTCGTCGTTGAGCTTGTTCCACTGCTGGGCGACCTCGTTGTTGTCGCTCGAGGTCAGCAGGTTCGGGTCGTAGGACGGCGCGTTGACCATGGACAGGACCTCGCCGGTCCGCGGGTCCAGCGCCACCACCGAACCGTGGAAGCCCTGCTTGGTCAGCTGCTCGTAGGCCACCTGCTGCATGGCCGGGTTGATGGTCAGCTCGACGCTGCCACCGCGCGGCGAGTTCCCGGTGATCATGTCGGACAGCCGGCGGAACGCGAGGCTGTCGTCGGTGCCGTCGAGGATCGAGTCCTCGGCGCGCTCGATCCCGTTGGAACCGTAGTAGAACGAGTAGAACCCGGTCACCGGCGAGAACGCCGGGCCGTTGGAGTACTGGCGCTGGAACTTGTAGATCGGGTCCTCGGTCCGCTGCGAACCGGCCAGCGACTGGCCCTGGGCGATGATCTGCCCGCGCTCGCGGCCGTAGCGCTCGTAGCGGGTGCGGACGTTGCGGCCGTCCTCGTTCAGCTCGTCGGCCTTGATCACCTGGACGTAGGTCGCGTTGCCCATCAGCAGCACGATCATCGCCATCATGGCCAGCGCCACGCGGCGCAACGGCTTGTTCATCGGGGACGCTCCACCAGTTCGGTATGCGCTTCGGCGATCGGAGCCTGCTTCGGCTTCGGCTTCGCCGGCGCCTGCGGCCGGCGCGCCGCGTCGGAAACCCGCAGCAGCAGCGCGATCAGCACGTAGTTCGCCAGCATCGACGAACCACCAGCGGCCATGAACGGGGCGGTCAGACCGGTCATCGGGATCAGCCCGGTGACACCACCGGCGACCACGAACAGCTGCAGCGCGAGGGTGAACGACAGACCGCCGGCGAACAGCTTGCCGAACGAGTCGCGCACCGCCAGCGCGCTGCGCAGGCCGCGCATCATCAGCAGCAGGTAGACCAGGAACAGGGCCATCAGGCCGATCAGCCCGAGCTCCTCGCCGACCGCGGAGATGATGAAGTCGCTGGACGCCCACGGCGTCTTCTGCGGCAGGCCCTTGCCCAGGCCGGAACCCTCGATGCCGCCCTTGGCCATGCCCATCAGACCGGTGCGCAGCTGGAAACCGGGGTCCTTGCCGTCCACCTCCGGACCCAGCGGGTCCAGCCAGGTGTTGACCCGGACCTGCACGTGGTCGAACAGGTTGAACGCGACGATGCAGCCGAGCGCGAACATGGACAGGCCGAGGAACACCCACACCGCGCGCTCGGTCGCGATGTAGAGCATCACCAGCACGATGCCGAAGAACAGCAGCGAGGTGCCGAGGTCCTTCTCCAGCACCACGATGCCGATGGACAGCATCCACGCCACCAGCACCGGCATCATGTCGCGGGCCCGCGGCCAGTCGATGCCGAGGAACCGCTTGCCGGCGGTGGTGAACAGCTCGCGCTTGGACACCAGGAACGACGCGAAGAAGATCAGCAGCAGGATCTTCGCGAACTCGCCCGGCTGGATCGACATCCCGCCGATCGAGATCCACAGCTTCGCGCCGTTGGCCTCCGAGATGCTGCTCGGCAGCAGGCCGGGCAGCGCCAGCAGCGCCAACCCGACGAAGCCGCACGTGTAGCCGTACTGGGCCAGCGTCCGGTGGTCCTGGACGAACTTCAGCACCAGCACGAACAGCACCACGCCGACCGTGGTGAACAGGATCTGCTTGCCGGTGAACGGTCCGCCCGACGCCTCGGCCAGGTCGAGCCTGTGCAGGATGACCAGGCCTATCCCGTTGATCAGCGCCACCAGGGGCAAGATCAGCGGGTCGGCGTAGGGCGCCCACCTGCGCACCGCGAAGTGCGCCGCGCCGAACAGCACCAGGAACGCCGCCCCGTAGAGGAAGAGGTCCCTGGTGACTGTCTGCTCCTGCGCGACCTCCACGAGCAGCAGCGCGAAGGTGACGATCACCGCAGCGAAAACCAGCATGAACAGTTCGGTGCCCCGCCGAGTGAGAACTCGCGGGGCGCCGCTGGTCGCTCCGGTCTGAGCGGCCGGTCCGGGCATCAACTCACCATCCGGCAGGTCACACCCGGCTTCTGCTCCTCCGTCTGCAGCGGTGTCGCGTCATCCGGGGTGGGTGCCTCTGGCGGCTTCGGCGCCTCGGGCGGCAGGTTCTGGCCCGGGGGCTGGTTCGCCGGAGGCGGCGGGAGCTGCGTGGCCGGGGGCTCGGGCTTCTGGCACTCGGGCAGCAGCGCGGTCATCCGCAGGCGGCGCATCGCGTCGCGAGCGTCCTGCAGACCGTTGACCTCGGTGATGCCGTTGCGCACGTCCGGCCGCTGAGCTTCCTGCAGGTCCGTCAGCTTGATCGGAGTGCAGTCCGCTGCCGAGTCCGGCGGGCAGGAGTTCTCCACCTCCCAGTTCAGCGAGACACCGAGCACGGTGCCCTGCACGCCCTGGTAGATCACCACCTGATCGGCGCTGTTCGCACCGATGTAGTACTGGTTGAGCACCCACCAACGCCCGACCAGTGCACCGCCTCCAAGCAGGATGAGCACGCCGCACGTCACCAGCAGCCAGCGCAGCCAGCTCCGCTTGCGGGGCTGCTCCGGCGGCGGTGAGGTGGGCTCGAAACGCTGCGGCTGCGGCCGCGGCATGGTTACCGCGGACGCGCGCGCCGCCGACGAATCGGGTTGCGGATGCTCATCTCCATTTCCCGCCGCGCCCCCGACGATCGGGGCGTCATCGCCGAATTCGACGTCGACGACGTCGGCGATGATGACGGTCACGTTGTCGGGCCCGCCGCCCTTGAGGGCGAGCTCGATCATCCGGTCCGCGCACTGCTGGGGGTCCGGGATGCGCAGGGCTTCCGCCATCGTCTCGGTGCTCACCGGGCCGGTCAGGCCGTCGGAGCAGAGCAGGTAGCGGTCCCCGGCGCGAGCCTCCCGGATCGCCAGGCTCGGTTCCACCTCGTGGCCGGTCAACGCGTACAGCAGCAGCGAGCGCTGCGGGTGGTTGGCGGCCTCCTCCTCGGTGATCCGGCCTTCGTCGATCAGCGACTGCACGAAGGTGTCGTCGTGGGTTATCTGGGTCAGCTCGCCGTCGCGGACCAGGTACGCCCTGGAGTCGCCGACGTGCACCAGGCCGAGCTTGCTGCCTGCGAACAGGACAGCGGTCAGCGTGGTGCCCATCCCTTCCAGATCCGGGTCGTTGGCCACCAGCTCGGAGATCGCGTCGTTGCCGGTCAGCACCGCGTTGCGGAGCTGACCGAGCAGGTCGTCGCTCGGTTCGTCGTCGTCGAGGGGCGCGAGGGCCGCGATGACGACCTTGCTGGCGACCTCACCGGCGGCATGGCCTCCCATGCCGTCCGCGAGGGCGAGTAGTCGTGGGCCGGCATAGACCGAGTCCTGGTTGTTGGAACGAACCAGGCCGCGGTCGCTGCGGGCTGCGTAGTGAAGGACGAGGGTCATGAGCGCAGCTCGATCACCGTCTTGCCGATTCTGATCGGAACGCCGAGCGGGACCTTGGTCGGCCCCGTGACCTTCGCCCGATCGAGGTATGTGCCGTTTGTGGAGCCTAGATCCTCCACGTACCAATCGGAGCCCCGAAGCGACAACCTCGCGTGTCGTGTCGACGCGTAGTCGTCATCGAGGACCAACGTGGAGTCGTCCGCCCGGCCGATCATGATCGGCCGACCGTCCAGTGAAATGCGCGTGCCGGCGAGCGCGCCGTGCGTCACCACCATCTGGCGTGGCGCCTTGCTCCTGCCCCTGGCCTTGGCCGGGGCCCGACCCGCACCTGGCATCGGGACCCGCATCCCGGACGCCGAGTAGAGGTCTGAACGAACCACTCGAAGCGCAGCCAGCACGAACAACCAGAGCAGGGCGAGGAACCCTGCTCTGGTCAGCTGCATAACCAGCTCTGGCACTTGTTGTGAACGCTCCTACTCGTGTCGGGGGACGCGGACCGCGGTCTCAGGCCTGCTGAGCGCGGAAGATCAGGGAGGAGTGGCCGACCCTGATCACGTCTCCGTCCGCCAACTGCCAAGTCTGCACCGGAGTGCCGTTCACCGTGGTGCCATTCGTGGAACCGAGGTCGGCCAACATCGCGCTCTGGCCGTCCCAGGTGATCTCGATGTGCTTGCGGGACACCCCGGTGTCGGGCAGCCGGAACTGGCCCTCCTGGCCGCGGCCGATGACGTTCGAGCCCTGCTGCAGCGTGTACGAGCGGTTCGAACCGTCGTCGAGGTGCAGCGTGGCGGTCATCGCACCGCGCGGGCCGCCCTGCGGGTAGCCGCCGGGAGCGCTCTGCGGGTAGGCACCGCCCGGCTGGCCGTAGCCGCCCTGGTCCGGGAAGCCGCCCGACTGCGGGTAAGCGCCACCGGGCTGCTGGCCGTAGCCCTGGTCGTAGCCGGCGGGCTGCCCGTAGCCCTGGTCGTAACCGGCGGCAGGCTGCCCGTAGCCCTGGTCGTAACCGGCGGGCTGGCCGTAGCCGCCCTGGTCGTAACCCGGCTGCTGCCCGTAACCCTGGTCGTAACCAGCGGCGGGCTGCTGCCCGTAGCCCTGGTCGTAGCCCGGCTGCTGGCCGTAGCCGCCCTGGTCGTAACCAGCGGCGGGCTGCTGCCCGTAGCCCTGGTCATAACCGGGCTGCTGGCCGTAGCCGCCCTGGTCGTAGCCCGGCTGCTGCCCGTAACCCTGGTCGTAACCGGCGGGCTGGCCGTAGCCGCCCTGGTCATAACCCGGCTGCTGCTGGCCGTAGCCGCCCTGGTCGTAGCCCGGCTGCTGGCCGTAGCCGCCGGCAGCGGGGGGCTGCTGGCCGTAGTTGGGGTCCTGGCCTTGGCCGTAACCCTGGTCGTAGCCGTACTGCCCCTGCTGGTTGTACGGATCTCCCTGGGGGTAGTGGCCTGGTGGCTGGCTCATGGGTCGGTCTCCTGCGGTACGCGGTTGTGCCGGCCGTCGAGTCACGTCGGGGTCGACGGTCGAACTGATTCGAAACTGTCCCGTGTGCAGCGTCTCAGAGCGCTCCAGGGAGACTACGACGTCACCATATGTGTCCCACCCCTGCTCGGTGAGATGCTCCTGAACGCAGTCGGCGAGGAGGTCGGTGACCCGGTCCTCGTCGTCGGTGAGCCGATCGTGATCGGACGGGCTCAGTTGCACAACGTAGTGGTTGCACGCGAGCAGTCGACCCCCGGCGAGCTCCCGGACCTGCAGCTCGGCTTCCCGCTGCAGCGCCTGGGCGACCTCCTGGGGCACGACCTTTCCGCCGAAAACGCGCGCGAAGCCATTGCCGACGATGCCTTCGAGTCGGCGCTCAAAGCGCTGCACGAGGCCCACGGCAAATCCCTTCCACGCGTACGACTTCCGACACCCATCGTATCTGGGTCGACGGGCCGAGACACCGCCCTGTTCCCAACAACTCAGACCCCCCGGTGAAGCCCCTCGTCATGCCGTGCTAATCTACTTTCGCCAACAGGGCAGCAGGGAAGCGAAAGCGACCCCGGTGCCAAAGGCCGGAAGCAGTCAGTGTAAGCTTCCAGCCAAGCCACGGGCGAGTGGCGGAATGGCAGACGCGCACGGTTCAGGTCCGTGTGTCCGAAAGGACGTGAGGGTTCAACTCCCTCCTCGCCCACTCGGAAGAGGCCCCCCGGCTCATGCTTCGCCGGGGGGCCTCTTCCTATATGTCTGTACGGGGGCCGAGCCCCCGTAGGCCCCCACGGTGCGGTGGCCACCTTTTATCCGGCTCCTCGCCTGGGGTGGCGTTCCCGGCCTGGGTCTGAACCAGCGGTTTCTTCCGCCGTCCTCGTCTCAACGCACTTCCGCGTTCTCGCGCTTCGCGCATCTCCGCTTCCGTATCTCCTCTTCTGCATCTGGGCTTGTCCTGGCGGGTTGGGGTCATCGGGTTCGTTGTGGGGGTTGGGGTTCTGCTTCTTTTTGGGTGTTGACCTGGTGTTTTCTGGTTTTGGGGTTCTGCTTCTCCAGGTTTTTGGCCGTGGGGTGTCTGGTTTGGGGTTTTTTCTCGGGGTTTGGGTGTGAGGTTCGTCTTTTCGGTGTGGGGGTGGGGTTCGTCATGTTCTGGGTTGGGTTGGTTCAGCGGACAGCGAACGGTGGGGTGGGTTGGGGGTTGGGTGTGGGGATCGCCACTCTGGTTCGGTTTTTGGGGTACTTGGGTCTAGGCGGAGGGGGTTCGGTGGAACCTGGTGCGGGCGTTCGCCGGTACTGCTTCTTTCCCGTGCTGGGTGCTCGTGCTGGTTTCCGGAGTGCAGTAGGAGGGTTGGCCGTGGAGTTGGACGAGGTCGGTGAGTTCGCCGCGCGGGTTCACCGGGGGCAGGTCGACAAGGCCGGGCGGCCCTACGTCGAGCACCTCTCCGCGGTGGCTGCCGGGGTTCGGGCGCGGGGCGGCAGCGATGCCCAGGTCGCTGCCGCTTGGTTGCACGACTCCGTCGAAGACGGGGCGGTGACCGAGGAATGGCTCCGGAAGGCCGAGCTTCCGGCCGAGACCAAGGAGATCGTGCTCGCCGTGACCAAGCGGGCCGGTGAAGATCCGGCCGAGTACGCCGCCCGGATCTTGGCGACTCCCGGGGCGCTGCTGGTCAAGGAAGCCGATCTGGCGCACAACTCCGATCCGGGCCGGTTGGCCGTGCTGGATGCGGGGACCAGGGAGCGGCTCGAGCTGAAGTACGCGCGGATGCGGGAGCTCCTGGGCATCGGATGATCGTCGCGGGCTTGGCGAAAACGATCGGTTGTGCTGGGCTTGGGGCGAGCGGGTGACATCGGAGCGGCCCGGCGTCCGGTGTCCGCTCCACGGGAGGCGAGATGGCGGGCAACAGTCGGGATCCCGGCAGATCGGTCACGGCGCGGGCGCTCAGCGTGCTCACCGCCTTCGACATCGACAACGTCCGGCTGACCCTGACCGACATCGCGCGGCGGGCGGAGATCCCGCTGGCCACCGCCCACCGGCTGGTCCGCGAGCTCGAGCTCTGGGGCGCGTTGCAGCGCGACGGCGACGGCCGGTACTCGATCGGCCTGCGGTTGTGGGAGATCGGGCTGCTGGCGCCGGTGAACAGCCGGCTGCGCGAGGTCGCCCTGCCGCACATGCAGGAGCTGTGCCAGCACACCCACGACAACGTGCACCTCGCGGTGCGCGCCGGGCTGGAAGTCGTCTACGTCGAGAAGCTCACGACGCCGCGCGCGGTGCCGATCATCTCGCGCAGCGGTGGGCGGTTGCCGCTGCACTCGACGGGAGTCGGCAAGGTGCTGCTCGCGCACGCGCCGAGCACCGTGGTGCACGAGTGCTGCGAGCGCGGGCTGTCCCGCTACACCGCCTACACCATCACCGAACCCGGCCGGTTGGGGCGCGAACTGCAGAGCGTGCGAAACCGGGGATTCGCGCAGGCCAACGAGGAGATGACGCTCGGGAACTGCTCGGTCGCCGTGCCGGTGCAGGACGCGAGCGGAGCGGTCGTCGCCGCACTCGGCGTGGTGGCGCACAGCGTTCGGGCCGACGTCGGCAAGCTCGTCAAATCCCTCCTGCCCGCGGCGGAGGGGATCCGGCAGCGACTGGTGGAGCTGGAGCGGACCGAGCTCGATCTGCTGTCCAGATAGCTCGTGACCTGCGGTGATCCGGTGCGCCGCAGGGTGCTGCGGTGGTAGGTCGTGGCGGGTGTCGTACCGCCATCACCTGAATGGCCGCATCGCTGGGCTGAAGTCCAGATGTCATTCATCGACCAGTCACCGACCGATGTCCGCCGCCGGTCGCAGCGACCCCGGTTGATCAGCGCAGAACCCGCCCGGAGCTGTTTTAGTCGTGCAGTGGCCACGCCGTCCGTGGCCGGGAGCCGCAAGCGCAGCTGATGAGGGAGGCGGAACGCCGTGACCGGAATGCCGGGACGTGCCTGGACCGAAGACGAGGTCCGAGCCTGCTCGACTACGCAACTTCGGTCCCCGCTCGGACCGGTCGCTTCCATGGGCCGGCTCGCCCAGCGAGCGGTGGACGTCCTCGGGTGGACCGGCAGCGTGCTGCCGCCGACGAAGCTCTACGGGCGGCAGATCATCGCGACGGCCGAGCTGGTCCCCGACGCGCACGCCGAACGGCTCTGCTTCGGCAGCGGCCCGGTGCTGGACCGCGCCGAGATCGCGACCTGGGTGTGGCCCGAGATGGACGGCCGGGTGCCCCCGCCGGCCGCGGAGATCTCCGGGGTGCTCGCCCCGGCCCGGCACTGGCGCAGCGCGTTGACCGCCGCGGTGCCGTTCTCCCGCTTCGCCAGCGCGGCGATCGTGGTGCCGCGCAACGTCGCGGTCGCTCCGGATTTCGCCGAGACCTGCCTGATCCGCGCCCGCCAGTTCGGCATCGCGGTGCTCAGCGCGGACGGCGACGACGTCCAGGTCGAACTGGAAGGCCGCTGCTTCGCCGACGCCCCGCCCGTCGAGCACACCGCCGTGTCCCGCTGGGTGAACGAGGTCGTCTACGAACAGCTCCTCGCGACCGAAGCCCCCGCCCCCTCCCGCAGCTAACCCCTGGGGACGCAGTTCCAGCCGCCCGCGCCGAACCACTCCGGCTGGAACTGCGCATTCTTCGCACCCGCCGCTGTTCGGGTGAGGTGGACGACCCGTTCGTGTCAGCAGACGAGGCGGACGGGCCGTTCGCTCCACAGCTCGGACGAGTTGTCCACAGGGTGTGGTCAGTTGTCCACAGGCCGTGTTGAATCGGTACAGACGCGGTGGGTGGCCTACGTTGGACGGCATGCGAATCGTGATTGCCGGAGCCCACGGGAAGATCGCTCGACACCTGGGCCGCGGCCTGGTCGAGCGCGGTGATTCGGTGCTCGGGTTGATCCGCAACCCGGACCACGCCGCCGACCTGCGGGCCGACGGGGTGGAGCCGGTGGTGGCCGATCTCGAGCACGTCGACCCGGTCGACCTGGCCGGTTCGCTGTCCGGTGTGGACGCCGCGGTGTTCGCCGCCGGCGCAGGTCCGGGCAGCGGCGCGGCGCGCAAGGACACCGTCGACCGAGCGGCGTCGGCGCTGCTGGCCGACGCCTGCCAGGAAGCCGGAGTTCGAAGGTTCTTGCAGGTCAGCGCCATGGGTGCGGCGAAGCCGACACCGTCCGACGTGGACCCGGTCTTCGGCGCGTACTTGGACGCCAAGCGGGCTGCCGAGGAGGACCTGCGGGCTCGTCCGCTGGACTGGACGATCCTGCGCCCGGGTCTGCTGACCGATGATCCGCCGACCGGCCGGGTGACGCTGGGCGCCGAGGTCGCCCGCGCCGAGGTGACGCGGGCCGACGTCGCGGCGGTGCTCATCGCACTGCTGGACGAACCCGCCTCCGTCGAGCGGGAGCTGGCGGTGGTCAACGGTCCGACTCCGATCCCCCAGGCCCTGAGCCAGGCCCTGGGCTGACGCGAATTCCATTGAAATCGGACGTCTGATTTCAATGGAATTTGCGGACCGCCTGTGGACAAGTGGCCGAGTTATCCACAGGGGTCGAGGACCCGGTCCAGGTAGTCGTTGCGGAAGACCCCGTCGGGGTCCAGCTCGGCGCGCAGCCTGCGGAAGTCGTCGAAGCGCGGGTAGCGCTCGCGCAGTGCGGCGGCGTCGAGCCGGTGCATCTTGCCCCAGTGCGGTCGACCGCCCGCTGCGCCGACGATCGATTCGAAGGCGTTGAACCACTGGTCGCGCGGCATGCCCTGGAACTGGTGGATCGCGATGTAGGCGGTCGGCCGCTGGTAGGCGGTGGACAGCCAGATGTCGTCCGGCGCCGCGACGCGCACCTCGACCGGGAACATCACCGGATCGTCCAGACCGCGCGCGGCGGACTGCATCTCGCGCAGCACGTCCGGCAGGGACTCCTGCGGGATGGCGTACTCGGACTCCGCGAACCGGACGCTGCGCGTCGTGGTGAAGACCCGGTGGGACCGGTCGCTGTAGGAGCGGCTGGACCAGGTCGAGGCGCAGATCCGGTTCAGCGGCCGCACCAGCGAGGGCACCGCGCGGCCGAGCTTGCAGACCGCGCCGAACAGCCGGTTCTCCAGCAGCTCGTACTCCAGGAAGTGCCGGAGCGGGGGCAGCGGTTTCGCCGGTCCGTCCTGCCGGTTGTTCCGCTTGACCAGCGTGTTCGTGCTGTGCGGGAACCAGTAGAACTCGACGTGGTCGTTGTCGGCGGCCAGCTGGTCGAAGCGCTCCAGCACGTCGTCCAGCGGCGCCGGGCGTTCCTCCGCGGCGAGGGTGAACGCCGGTACGCACCGCAGCGTCACCGAGGTGATCACGCCGAGGGCGCCGAGTCCGACCCGTGCGGCGGCGAACAGCTCCGGGTTCTCCGCCGCCGAGCAACGCCGTTCGGTGCCGTCGGCGAGCAGCAGTTCCAGCGCTTCGACTTGGGTGGCGAGTCCGCCGAGCCCGGCGCCGGTGCCGTGGGTGCCGGTGGAGATGGCACCGGAGATCGTCTGCTGGTCGATGTCGCCGAGGTTGGCCATCGCCAGGCCGAGGCCGTCGAGCTCGGCGTTCAGCTGGTGCAGCGGGGTGCCGGCGCGGACGGTGACCAGCCCGGTGTCCGGTTCCGCCCGGACGATTCCGGTCCAGTGCGAGAGGTCCAGCGCCCAGCCGGTGCCCGGCGATCCGATGCTGGAGAACGAGTGCCCGGTGCCCAGCGGGCGGACGGTTCGGCCGTCCTTCGCCGCGTCGCGGATCGCGGCCGCTGCTTCCGCGGTGTCGCGCGGCGCGAGGACGTTGCTCGGCGTGCCGGTCGCGGTGCGGGCCCAGTTGGTCCAACGCTGCATGCTCAGCCCTCCTTCGGGTGCATGCCCCGAGAAATTATGTGAATGAGATTCACATAACAAGCCCTTTCGGCATACGGTTGTCGGCGTGTCCCGGTTAGACGAGATCACCAGCGAGCTCGACCCGCCGTTCGCGGTGGTCGACCTCGACGCGTTCGACCACAACGCCGCAGATCTGGTGCGGCGAGCGGCCGGACGGCCGATCCGCGTGGCCACGAAGTCGGTGCGCTGCCGCGAGTTGCTCGGCCGCGCGCTGCGAACCCCCGGGTTCGCCGGGCTGATGAGCTACAGCCTCGCCGAAGCCCTTTGGCTGCACCGGGAAGGGCTCAGCGACGACGTCCTCGTCGCCTACCCGACCGTGGACCGCGGCGCGTTGCGGGAGCTCGCCGCCGATCCGGCCGCTGCCGGAGCGATCACGCTCGTGGTGGATTCGCCCGAACACCTGGACTTCATCGACGCCGCAGTCGGTTCCACCCGCCCGGACATCCGGCTCTGCCTGGAGGTCGACGCCTCCTGGCGCCCGCTGCCCGGACTGCACATCGGAACCCGCCGCTCCCCGGTGCACACCGCCGACCAAGCTGCGCAGGCTGCCCGGCACATCGTGCGCCGCAAGGGTTTTCAGCTGGTCGGCGTGATGGTCTACGAAGGCCAGATCGCCGGGGTCGGCGATGCACCGGCCGGACAGCCGTTGCGCGGCGCGGCAGTGCGCTGGTTCCAGCGGCGGTCCGCCGCCGAACTCGCCGAACGCCGCAGCGCGGTGGTGCGGGCGGTGCGCGCGTCGGCACCGCTGGAGTTCGTCAACGGCGGTGGGACCGGGAGCCTCGAGCGGACTTCCGCGGAACCGGCGGTCACCGAGGTCGCTGCCGGGTCCGGGCTGATCGGCCCCACGCTCTTCGACGCCTACCGCTCCTTCCAACCGCGCCCCGCGGTGCAGTACGCGCTGCCGGTCGTGCACCGGCCCGCACCGCGCATCGCGACCCTGTTCGGCGGCGGCTACCCGGCGTCCGGCCCGCCCGGTGCGGACCGGATCCCGGTGCCGAGCCGGCCGCGCGGCCTGAAGCTGACCTCGGCGGAGGGCGCTGGAGAGGTGCAGACGCCCGTCGTCGGGTCAGCCGCGGACCGGCTCCGGCTCGGCGACCGGGTGTGGTTCCGGCACGCCAAGGCGGGTGAGCTCGCCGAGCGGTTCACCCACTACCACCTGGTCGACGGCCAGGACCTGACCGCGGCACCGACCTACCGAGGCGAGGGCAAGTCCTTCGGCTGACCCTCCGGGATCCGGTTGGACAGGTAGCCGCGGACCATCTCCTTGGCCTCGGCGACCAGCGTCGGGTCGCCCGCCGGGTCCCGCCGGAACGCCATGTGCAGCACGGCGTCGGCGGCCTCCACCGCGACCGCCAGCGGGAGCAGCAGCTCCTGCGGATCGAGGTCGAACTCCTCGGCGAGCAACCCGATCAGCTTCTCGGCGATGACGGCGTTGTTGTCCTTGCCCGGGTCCAGCAGGCGCATGTCGACCACGTCGCCGAAGTGCAGCCGGCTGAACGCCGGGACCTCGCGGTGCATGGTCAGGTAGACGTCGAAGACGGCGTCCACCGCGTCCCACCAGTGCACCAGCTCCAGCTGGTCGAACCGCGCCGACACGGTGTGCACGAAGCGGTCCAGGTTGCGCAGCGTCAGCTCCTGCACGACCGCGCGCTTGTCCGGGAAGAACTGGTAGAGCGAACCGACCGCGACCCCGGCCCGTTCGGCGATGAGCGTGGTCGTTAACCCGTCGTAGCCCACCTCGTCGATCAGCTCAGCGCAGGCGGCGAGCATCTTCTCCACGCGTTGGGCACTGCGCTGCTGTACCGGCTTGCGGCGCAGTGGGGCGACTTCGGCTGGCAAGGCTACTCCTTGATCATGTGCACTGACCATCTTGCCGACCACGACCATGAGTCTCTTTCAGGGGAGCCCTGGGAGAGGTGCCGAGTTCGACCCGGCGGCCTGGTTCACCGGCGCTTTCCGGGGGTGACCCCCCGATGTCGGTGTTGTCCCAAGTTTCCCGGCCGCTGGGCGGTCGTGCGCTCCGGACATGCCGAAGACGGTATCAATCGAATGGGTGATTCCCAGTGCGACGACTTGACCAATTGGGCTGTTTGGTCGTTGCCCCGGTAGTAGCCCTGCCGCTGACCTGCGGATCCTCCGCGTTACACCATTCGGATATGCATTGAGTCATGTTGTCAGCGCGCGCGGTCACTATCTAGGGTGATCGGGTCGTCATTCTCCGTGACAGAAAGGTCATCGTGGGTCACTGCGCGGCTGTCTCTCGTCCTCCCGTCGTTCGACGTGCTGTGCTTTCCCGGTGGACACCGATCTGGGGGAGCGCGGGGTCCTGCGACGTCCCTGCCGCGGGTACCCGTGCCTGCTCCGCTGCCCCGCGCGCGACGCGCACCGCAGCACCGTGACCGCGCGGTTGACCGCAGAGCCGGCCGCTCGGCCGGACCGGGGGAGCGAGGCCGAGGACGACGACGCTCCGGCGCTCCGGCGCCCGCTGACCACCAACGCGGCGAACGCGCTGCTGGCCGAAGGCGGCTACGGGCTGCGCGTCGAGCGCTCCCAGTCCGGGCAGCTGCGGCTCACCGGCATCGGCAGCGGAGTCCCGCTCGGCGGTGAACCGGACTGGGCCGATCTCTACCGCGCGCTGGTCCGGTTGCGCCGCACCCGGGAGGTCTTCGACGCGAGCTGGCTCCAGCGGCTGACCCGTTCCCTGGTCAACGCACCGGATCCCGGGCACCGCACCAAGATCCCGGTGGACCGGGTCGAACTGCTGCCGGGCACCGACGCCGACCTCGCCGCTAACCTGCTGACCGCGGTGACCGAACCCGACCTCACCGTGCCGCTGCCCGGCGAGCAGATCAGCATCGCCGACCGGGCCCGCACCGTGCAGCTGCGATCGGTCGCCTCCCGCGAGCGCGCGCAACGGCAAATCCGCTGCTCGGAACGGTTTTCGGCGGTCGTGGAGGAAGACCCGAACCTGCGCATGCACTGCGCGACCCAACCGGTCCACGGCGCCGTGGTCGACACCGGCACGGACACCGCGGCGCTGCTCCGCCTGGCCGAGCCCGCGCCCGCGCACCCGTCGCACCCCGGCGGCACCATCGCCGTGCCGCTCTCCGCGCTGCTGCGGCGGGGCGCCGACGGAACGCCGGAACTGCTGCGCGTGGTGCTGGACAACCGGTTCGAATGGCGCGAGGACGAGCTCGAGTACTTCCTGGAGCACTTCGTCCGCCCGCTGCTGCGCACCTTCCGGGTGACGCTCGACGTCCACGGGATCGGGCTGTTCGCGCTGGACGAGACCGGGCTCGCCGTCGAGCTCTCCCCGGAGCTGCAGGCCACCGGCCGGATGGTGATCACCGACCAGGAGCGGGTGAGCTGGGAGCCGAGCCGCACCGAGGTCGCCGCCGGGGTCCGCGCGCTGGTCGGCACGCTCGACCGGCTCAGCACCGGGTTCGCCGAGCTCGACGGCGGTCGCCGGGCCGGACAGATCCGGCACGCGGTGGACCGGGTGATCGCCGAGGAACTCCGCTACCTCGACCCGAGCACCGCCGAGCTGCTCTCCGGCGAGCAACCACTGCAGTGCTACGCCCACACCGTGCCGGATGAGCAGGATGCGGTGCTGCGGTCGGTGCTCGACGAGGTCCAGCAGCGCACCCGTCGCCGCCGGTGGGATCCGGACGTCGCCGAACCCGCGGTCGCCATCGACGTCGACCTGTGCGGATTCGTCCCGCTGCAACGGATCCTCGACGCCGCCCGCGCGACTTCCGGCCCGAGGCCCGGCGCACCGGAGGGCATCCTCGAACTCGCCAGCGCGGGGACCCTGCCGGTCCTGCCGACGCATTCCCCGCAGACCTGGGACGACTTCGTCGAGCAGAGCGGACTGGGCGAGCGCTACCCGGCGGTGGACTGGGCCGCGGTGCGCGCCGACTTCGTCCGCGCGTTCATGGCGCGCCCGCGCGAGCGGCTGCGGACCGACAGCGCCAACGCGGGCCTGGCCCGGTTCGTGTGGGACGTGCAGGACGCCGGTGGCCGCGTGGTGTTCTACACCCGGCGCAAGGAGCGGTTCCGCGAGCAGACCGAAGAAGTCCTGGCCGCGGCCGGGATCGCGGAGGTCGCCCTGCTCTGCCTCGGCGACGACGCGAGCTGCGACCCGGAGCTGGGCGAGCTCGGCGACGTCGACGTGGTCGCGGTCTTCGACGACGCGCAGGCCCACCGGGCCGAGATCAGCGCGAGGTTCGGCGGTGCGCGGTCGATCGCGGTGGAGATCCCCGGGTTCGCCGCCGAACGCCGGGCGCACCAGGACGAGGTGATCGCCACCTTCGAAACCCGCCCGCGACCGGACGAGCGCATCGGTCCGCGCCTGTCCAACACGCACTCCCTGGAAGAGCTGCAGATCGGCGCGCTGCGCAAGAACCGCTTGGCGCAGCGCTGGGCCGTGCACCTCACCGCGCAGGAAACCCAGGAGGTCGTGGACTCGGTGCTCGCCGACGTCGACCGCGCGGCGACGCGCACCGGGCGCAGCGCAGCGGCGAAGTTCGGGCTGGACCAGCCGGGTCCGGCGGACTGCGAGCAGGCGCTCGGCGCGGTGCACCACGTGCTGACCCGCAAGCAGTTCTTCAAGGGATCCCGGTCGAACTACCAGCTCGCCGACCTGCGCGCGGACGTCGAACCGCTGGTGCGGCGCGGCGAACCGATCGAAGTGGTGCTGCTCGGATTCCCGGTCAAGCAGTGCCTGAACCGGCTCAAAGCCGGCGGCCCGCTGCCCGACCTGGCCGAGCTCGGCGCGATGGCCCGGCTGCGCGAGATGCAGCGGGCGATCAGCGCGGTGCACCCGCCCGGCCTGCACTTCAACATCCTCACCGACGGCAGGCACTTCCGGAGCCGCCCGGCCGCGATCACCGATGCCTACCAGCGCAAACTGCGCGAGTACGTGGACCTGGTCGGCATCGGCGACCGCACCGTCGTCGAGGACATCGACGTGGTCGCCGAGCAGCGCCTCGGCCCCGGCCTGCCGGCGCAGCGCGCGGAGCGGATCGCGAAGTACCGGCGGCTGCTCGGCGAATCGCTGCGCGAGTTCGACATCACCGACAACCCGCTGCGCACCTTGGAGCGGGTGCACCGGTGGACCGCCGGTGCCGACGACTTCGCGCCGCACGTCATCGGGCTGTTCCGGGAAATCCTGATGTCGATGGTGTACTCGGTCCCGGTCTCGGTGCCGACCGGCGTCGACCGGCTGGAGTGGTCGACCGCGATCTACGCCGACGTCTACAACCTCGGCGACCAGACCGTGTCCGCCGAAGTGCGCCAAGCGCGGTGCGCGGTGCTGCGCCGGGCGTGGCACACCGTCATCCGCTACATGGCGACGATGCAGGTGGACGAGGAGTTCGGCTACGAGCGGATGTTCCCGAACCGGGTCCGCCTGACGCTCAGCGCGGTGCGCAGGGGCTGCCTGGGCTTCACCTACCTCGGCGGCTCCGGACTGCTGCCGTGGCAGGGCACCGGCGTCCTGGACCCGCGCGGCCACGTGGCGGTGGACTTCGCGATCTCCTTGCTGGACCAGGGATTCGTCCCGGTCTACTCGCCGCTGCTCGGCCCGCGCCAGCCCTGGGCGATGGTCCCGGCCGACCGCACGACTCCGGCAGAACGCCCCGGCGTCCCAACACCCCGAGGAACATCCCCCCAACCAGGCCTCCACCTGGACGACCACTTCAAGGCAAAAGCCAGACTCCGCCGCAAGTAACGCGTTCGGCCTGCTCACCCCCCGTGAGTCTTTCGGGTCGCCATAGCAGCCCAAAAGACTCACGGACATAAGGAAAGAGCCCTGGGCTCGGTCGGGGAATCGAGCGCCAGGGCCTTTCCATCCTTGCCGCGGAGCCGTCCGGGGAAACGGGTACCGCGGCAGTTGGACTCCGCGGACCAGTACCGGTCGGGGGGAGGGGAGTGCGTCAGCACCAGCCCGCGGAAGCTTGTGGAGTTTTATCGGTGGCGGCCGATGCTCGATGGTCGAGGTCGGGGATACGCGACCAGTCGCGCATCGGCCGCCACCTGGCGGTTTCTCGGTGGTCCCGGGTCGGGGAGGAGGTACTGCTCCGGGACCGAGTCCGCCGGCTTTACGGCACCGGCGCCACCGGGCGCAGAGCGTGCGCCGGTCGCTGGTGCCGTGCGGGACGGGGAGACAGCGCGCCTGCCACCAGGTGCTCGTAAGCCGAGCGCCACACCGAGCACGGTGCTTTCTGCGGGCGCCAACGGCTCGAGCACTCCGGGCAGTTGCCCTTCTCATCGGCTTCGTGCGCGGTGAGGAGCGTCCGCCATCCCTCGGTGAGTCGGGGGAGTTCGGAACGCGCCACGGACAGCAGGGAGGTGGCGTCGGCGCGGTCCGCGAGCTCGCTCAACATGTCGAGCCGTTCGCGGACTGCGTTGCGCAGCACCTGCCCCAGGATCTCGTCCACTGAAACGTCACCGTCACTTTCTCGCCTGCATCGCGGCATCCCGCAACGCTGTTGACAACTGGCGCACGCCCACGGTGCTGAGCACCGCTGCGTGGCCGGGCGGTCCGACGAGCTCAACCTCATCCCGGTTGACCAGCACGGCCAGGTTGCGGTGCGCGTTCGTCACATCGCGACAGTCCACCTGCCACCAACGACGGCGTTCGGCGGGTGCCGGAGCGGATTCGGCCGTCCGGCCGATCCGGGATTCCTGCGCCTGTCCGTCCACCGTGGTTGCCGTCCCGTCCGTGCTCGGTTGCTTGCTGGTGACTAGATTGGGCCCAGTCGGCCGGGTTCGCCTAGTCGTTGGGCGGTGACCGGCCCAATGGCGACGACGAGCGGTCGGCGGACTTCAGCGCAACCGATCACCTCTACCGAAGCGGACTTCACCGGGTTGCCGCAGTGCCCTTACTCTGCGACCAACGCCCGTGCAGAGCGTCAGGGGGTCTAAATGAACATCATCGGTTCTAGCGGCTCTCCCGTTACACCCGACGTTTGGAACGATCGGGAGATGCGGGATGCCCTGGCCCGGCGGGACATCAGCGAGATCTACAAGCTACTGCGCCGACGCGGTGTCTCGCAGCGCCAGATCGCGGCCTCGACGGGCCAGTCGCAATCCGAGGTGTCAGAGATCCTCAAGGGTCGGCAGGTCATGGCTTACGACGTGCTGGCCAGGATCGCCGACGGGCTGGGTATCCCGCGGGGCTTCATGGGCCTCGCCTACGACGGGGCGACCGCGATGCGGGTCGCTAGTGCGACCAACGCCCTCGAAGCTGAGGAGGACGAATCGGTGAAGCGGCGGAAGTTCTTGTCCCACGCCGCCCAGGTGACCATGGGTGCGGCGGTGTTCGGGGAGGCCAGCGGTTGGCTTCCGGCGAACGCCCAGACGCCGGCGCCGTCCAGGATCGGCATGACCGACGTGCAGCAGATCCAGGCCGCGACCAAGGCCCTGCGCGATCTCGACTACCGCTACGGCGGCGGCACCTGCCGCGACGCCGTGGTGGCCCAGCTGTCCTGGGCGCAGCAGCTGCTCGACTCGACCTCCACCGACATCGTGCGCAAGCAGTTGTTCGTGGCGCTGGCCGACATGCACAGCCTGGCCGGGTGGACGTCGTTCGACGTGGGGCTGCTCGACCCGGCGCGCGGGCACTTCGGCAAGGCGCTGGAGTTCGCCAAGCAGGCAGATGACCACGGGTTGCTGGCCAGCGTGCTGTACCGGATGGGCCGGGTCTACCTGCACCACCAGGAGCCCAACGAGGCGTTGAAGCTGTTCCAGCTCGGCCAGATCGCCGCGCAGGAGTCCGGTTCGGCGCTGACCGTCGCGGTGCTGTGCGCGAACGAGGCCTGGGCCTACGGCATGCTCAACAAGCCCGACCAGGTGCAGAAGATGGTCGGCCGCACGAAGGACGAGTTCGCTCGGGCGCAGTCCAGCGAAGCACCGGACTGGGTGCGGTTCTTCGGCGAGAACGACCTGCACGGCATGATCGGTTCCGCGCACGACGCGCTGGCCGTGTTCGACCCGAAGAAGCACGCGCCGATCGCGGTCGGCGAGACCATCAAGTGCAACGAGGCCTACGGCGCCGACATGCAGCGCACGCACGTGTTCGGGCTCAGCCTGCAGGCCACCAACCACTTCCGGGCCGGTGACGTCCAAGAGGGCATCAAGATCGGGCGCCGCGCGCTCCAGCACGGTGAGCGGGTCAAGTCCGCTCGCGTCTCCGACCGGCTCAAGCCGCTGGAGCTGGAAGCCGCCAAGCACCGCGCGAACTCCGATGCCCGCGATCTGTTCGACGAGGTCCGGAAGTTCCGGCAGGCGTGAGCCGGCTGCTGGGTCGATCGGACCGGTGCGTCGTTGAGAACGATGAGCATGCAGACATACCAGGTAGAGGGCCAGGAAGTCCCGCTTGAGCTGGGCTTGGCGCTGGCCGAGATCTGCGCTTCCGTCGGACTGGATCCGCGGGGTGCGCGGCTGATCCGATTCATCAACAACGGGGTTTTCCTGCTCCGCGACGATCCCGTCATCGTCCGCGTGGTGCTGTCCCCGTCGTTCGGTTACCGAGCTTTCAACGCAGTGGAGGCCGCGCGCTGGCTGGCCGTGCACGGGATTCCCGCGGTGCGGTTGCTGCCCGGTTTCGAGCAGCCGGTCCAGGTGGGGGAGCATCTGGCGACGCTCTGGCGGTACGTGCCGGAGCTGGGACCGGTGCCGGACGGGGCCGACCTCGGCGAACTGCTGCGGCTGATGCACTCCAAACCGCTGTCCCCGACCTTCCGCGACTGGCAGCCGATGGCCGACATCCGGCGCCGGCTGACCGATGCCGTGGACATCGACCCGGGCGACCGGTACTTCCTCGAGCAGCGCTGCGACCACGTCGAAGAGCGCTTGGCGGAGCTGCGGTTCCCGCTGCCGCAGTGCGTGATCCACGCGGACGCGCACCTGGGCAACGTGATCGGCGGGCCGGACGGGCCGCTGCTGTGCGACCTGGACTCGTTGTGCATCGGACCGCCGGAGTGGGATCTGACGCCGCTGGCGGTCGGTCGCCTGCGGATGGGGCACCCGCCGTCGTGGTACGAGGACTTGGCCGCCGCGTACGGCTTCGACATCACCGGGTGGGAAGGCTTCCCGGTGCTGCGGGAGCTGCGCGAGCTGAAGATCACGACCGGGGTGCTGCCGATCGTGCGCAGCAATCCGGGACTGCGCGAGCAGCTGCACCGGCGGTTGCGCACGATGCGCGACGGGGATCTGGCTGCGCAATGGGCTCCGTACAGCTGACCGCCGGACATACGCCTGAATGGGCGATATTGAGTCCGATCGCCGCGCTCGTTTGGTCATTCTTGGTGACGACGCTGACCCGAAGGGGTAAACCATACGAGGGAACTGATCCGTCAGGGCGTTGCTACTGGATGGGTTGTCGATGAGGGTCGCGGAGTTCGTGCTGGGGAAGGTCGTCCCGCGTTGGCGCCGGACGCGTGCGTTGCGCTCCGCGCAAGTGCTCGATGACGTCGTGGACTCCCAGGCCGCGTCGCTGTCGCTGCTGCCGCCCGACCTCCGCCGGCGCCAAGCCGACCACCTCGCCGAACTGGCGCTGCTCGCCCAGGACTACCGGCACTACGCGAAGGGCTGGATCACCCGGCGCGAGCTCGAACGGCGCGGTCGCGCCGCGCTGCTCCGGCTGGAGGAACCCGGTGGTCTCGGGGTCGGTGCAACTCACCGACGGTGAATGACCGCTCGGCGACAGGCGCGTCATCGATGACGCGCGGCTGAATCCAGCTGCCGAACAACCGCTTTCGCTGCAGGTTCGACGACCGGTACCGGCATGTTCGGTCCGGCCGAAATGCACATCTTCCCCGGTCAGGCCAGGTTTTCGCGCTGCCGAGCTGATTTCGCCGTGCGGCTGGGCCGGTCCGACCGGCCAACTGCGCCACGTGCTCGGGCGCGATGACGTGACCGCGTCCTTTCTCGACCCCGTTTCACCGCAGTCGATTTCTCTTCGGAATCCGGCGAATCAGCTCGGCGGAGACCGGAAAACACCTCGATGGGAGATGGTTTGTGCCGTCCGGACGAAGTTCCCGGGTTGACCGACGACGTGCTGCTGCGGTCCTACTGCGCGACTGCTCCGCGGAACCGCATCAGCTTGGCGGAGCTGGCGGGCGGTGACTTCGCCGGTGACGTGCTGGACCTGAAGCGGCTCATCGCCGACCCGCCGGAGGGCTGGACGGCGCGGGACCACCTCGCCGAGTTCGTGGTCCGCCCGCTGCTGATCACCTTTCGCGGGCTGCTGGCCAGGGGTTTCCTGCCGGTGGGCGAGATCGCGGTGGAGCTCGGCGCGGAGTCGTCGGCCACCGGCCGGATCGTGGTCGAGGAGGTCGGACCGGCGACCGCTGCATCGGTGCCGCCGGCGATCGCCGCGCTGGACGGGTGGTTGGACGAGCTGGCGTCGGCCGGGGCGCTGGTCACCGGTGATGAGCGGGACCGGATCCGGTGCGCGTTCGACGAGGTCGTCGCGCAGGAATTGCGGAACCTGTCGGCGGAAACCGCGGCGGCCTTGGCCGGCGACCACCCGTGGCAGCGGTTCGTGCACGTCGTGGACGCGGGCCAGGACGAAGTGCTGCGCCGGGTCGTCCAGCTGGTCCGGGAGCGCAGCGCGCGGTGCCGCCGGGAGAGCGGGGTGCCGCGCCCGCTGGTCGCCATCGACCTCGATTTCTGCGCGCTGCAACCGGAACAGCGGGTCCGGGCGGCTTTGCGCCGGGTTGGTGAAGCGCACGGGATCGCGGAGTTCGCGGATCCCGACGTGCTGCCGGGGCTGTACCGGGCGTGCTGGCCGTCCTTCGTGGAGCGCACCGGCTTGCGCGATCGGGATGGCCTGTACGACGAGTACCGCCGGAGCATCGCGTGGGACGGGGAGTCGTTGCAGACCGACGACCTCGCTCCGGGGATCCGGCAGTACGTGCGGGATTTGGAGCACGCGGGTGCGCGGGTCGTCTGGTTGACCGGACGCCGGCACCGGGTGCGCGCCGCGACCGAGGAGTTCCTCGCCGATCGCGGTCTCGGGCACCTCGACCTGCGCACGTCCGATCCGGACCGCGGCGTCGCGGAGCAGAAGGTGGCTTCGCTGCGCGAATTCCGCGGTTGCGAGCTGATCGCCGCGTTCGACGACTCCGCTGCGAACCGCGCCGCGCTCAGCTCCGCGTTCCCCGACGCGCTGGTGGTCCCGGTCCGGTCGCAGCTGTTCACATCGGACGGAGCTGCCGGCGGCATCGCGACTTTCGAGTCCTTGCCGACCCCGGTGCCGCTCGGCCGCGGCCATTCCGGCGAGGCGCGGCTGTCGCACGTGACCTCGCTGGGCAAGTTGCGGGTGGGGGAGCTGAGCACCCGCCCCACGGTCTGGGCGCAAGGCGTGGAGCTGACCGCCGAGGAGCAGGCGCGGATCGTCGAATCGCTGGTGGCGGACGCGGTGACCAGCGGTCGACGACTCGGCGAGGAGATCGCGTCCGAGGCCGATCCGGTGCGGGCGGTGTGGCAGGTGATCACTGCGAAGCCGTTCGGCGCGTCCCGCTCAGCGTACCCGCTGGCGGCGGCGGAGCGCGATCTGCGCGGTTCGATCGAGGAGGGCGAGCCGATCCGGTTCGTCGTGGTGGGGCCGTCGCTGAAGCAGGACGGCTCCCGGCTCAAAGCCCTCGGCGGCCTGCCCGACCTGGCAGAACTCGCGATGCTGGTCCGGCTGCGGCAGCTGGACGAGGCGGTCCGGCAGGTGCATCCGCCGGGTGTCCGCGTCCGGGCACTGACCGACGCCAGCCACTTCAGGTTCCGCGAACCCCAGCGCTGCGAGGACTACCACGCGGAATTCGCCCACCAGGTGGCCGCGGTCGGCGCGGCGGACCTGGTGGCGGTCGAGGACTTCGACGACGCGGCCGACGCCCACCCGAACTGCGGCGACCGGACTCAGCGCCCCGAACTGCTGGAATCGCACTGCGAGCGCTACGAATCCGCCTTCGCAGGTCTGGACATCCGCCGCAACCCGCGAGCGGTGCTCGCCGAGGCGGCGACCCTCGACCCGGCGCGCCCCGGCCAACCCCGCTTCGCGGACCTGTTCCGCTCGGTCCTGCACGCGGTGGACATCCCGTGCCGCAGCGGAGATCCCCTCGCCTGGTCGCAGCAGATCTACGAGGACCCCTTCGACCTCGCTCGCGACGTTCCGGCCGAAGTTCGCCGAGCCCGCAGCGATCTCCTGGTCTCGGCCTGGAACGAAACGATCACCTACCTGGCGAACAAGCACGTGGACGCCGACCTCGGCTACGAAGCCCTCTGGCAGGACGACGTCCGCATGAGCCTCTCGATCCGCCCAACCCCGGGCCGGCTGCGCTTCGTCCCCCTCGGCGGCTCAGGAGTGATGCCCTGGCACGGCACAGCAGCCCTCAACCCCAACGACGAAGTGGCGGTCGACTACGCGATTTCCCTGGTAGACCAAGGCTTCCGTCCCCTCCACGCCCCGGGAACCCCGACCCGCCAAGGCCTCCGCCAACCCTGGTTGATGGCCCCACCCCACCTCCTCGACAGAACAGGCCGCCCAACGGAACCCCTCCTCACGAGGATCCGCCTCCGCCCCAAATAGCACCCCGCACAAGGCCTGGCCGAACGTCCAGCCAGACGAGCTCCGTGAGTCTTTTGGGCTGCCATAGCGACCCAAAAGACTCACGGAGCCTGACCAGCCGAAACGGAGCTGTGCAGGTGCAGCGCCCCGCGGCCGGGGGAGGACCGCGGGGCGCGCGTGCGGGCAGGCGCAGGGAGGGGAACGTCTGCCCGCGGTCTGGAGCCGCGCTGGGAGAGCGTGGGATTCGTTGCGCTCTGCGCGATGGGCGGGAGCGTCAGGTTTGGAGTCGGGCGAGGGTTTCAGCGGATATGTGGTGACGTCCGGTGCCTTCGTCCTGTCGTTGTCTCTCGCTCTCGACCTCGTCGATCAGCTGCCACACGCTCAATGCCCCGTCCCCAGCCCCGCCGTGCTGGGCCCGCGCAGGCCGAATGAACAACATGCTCGCGATCAGCACGTTCACCAACACCAGAGTGCTCACCTGAAGCCAGAACATCGTCATCCCCATTCCTTCGCCCAGTCGCGCGTTTGCGCAGGTCAAATATGGTCGTGGGTGCGTAACAGTGTTCGAACACTGTTACGCTTTCACGAACCCCCGACCACCGGGCGCTGATCCGCACCCAGCAACTCATGCAGGTGTCCTGGTCGATCCACTCCGACTCCGGCGGAAGCCGCTGCACCTTCCACGCCACGACCCCGACACCGCAGAACGACGTGACGGAGTCGTGCGGCTCAGCGCGCTTCGCGGCGACGCCGAACGCGTGCCGCCCAACTCCCACGGGCCGCCAAAACCAATCCACCCCAGCCGCTTCGAACATCCCTGTCCTCCTCGTACTCGTTGGTCTTGTGGTCTCAGTGGTTCCGAGACCAATAGTTTCGGTCTCGTTCTTTGTGGACAATCGCCTGATCGATTGACGACGCTGCACGTCCGGGTGGCCTACTGTTTGGTGCATGAGCGAGACCACCCCTGCACCGCGCGCGTACGTTCTCGGCGCAGAACTCCGGGATGCGCGCAACAAAGCCGGACTAGGACTCCGCCAGCTCGCGACCAAGCTGGACGTGTCCCATTCCGTCGTGGTGCGTTGGGAACGCGGCCAGCGAGTGCCGTCAACAGAAGCGGTTTCGGCCCTCTGCGCGGTTCTCGGCATGAATGGCACGACCAGGGAACGCCTGATGAAGCTGACCCGAGAAGCGGTCTCGGAACCACCGAACACGGTGTCGGTCGGCGCAACGGGCGAGGCCGATCAGATGGCAGCGCTCCTGGAATTCGAGCGCATGGCCACCGCGATCACCGAGGTATCGCCGGTGATCGTGCCTGGCATGTTGCAGACTGCCGACTACGCGTCCGCGATCATGAGTGCCGGAATTCCCAGCGGTGAAACCGATAAACGGGTGATGATGCGGCTTGGCCGCCGCGACTTGATCACTCGTAGGCGGGCACCGGTTCGGTTCACGGCGGTCATGCTGGAATCCGCGTTGCACCAGTCGATCGGTGGCCCCGAAGTGATGCTGGATCAGCTCCACTTCCTTTTGGAGATGGGCGAGCGGGGCAACGTCGAGATCCGTGTTGTTCCGAGCGCCGCTGGATGGACGCCAGCGCATGCTGGTCCGTTCGTCCTCTTGGAGTTCGCCAAGGCCGAGCCCGTGGTGCACTTGGAGCACCACAGGTCATCGGCGTTTCTCCGTGACGAAGCAGACGTGAAGGCCTTCGTCTCCGCGCGGGAAGATGTCGAGCAGTCGGCGATGAGTTCGGAGGACACAGCCGACCTGATCGCCCGCATCATCGACCAGGAGGAGACGCCGGAATGACGTTATCGCAGGTCCCCGTCGGTTGGCGGAAGTCGAGCCGGAGCAACCAGGAGACGAGCTGCGTCGAGGTCGGTCGCGTCGCTGGCGGTGCCGCTGTCCGTGACACCAAGGACCGCGCCGCTGGCTACTTCACCGCGACCGCGCCGCAGTGGTCGGCGTTCGTCGCTGCGATCAAGGTGGGTCGGTTCGACGGTTGAATGCGGTGAAGGGCCCCTCCGGCCGAAAGTCGGTCGGAGGGGCCCTTCACTTGGTTGCTGATCCGGGGATCAGGCCTTGGGCTTGCCGAGGCGGAGGGCCAGGACGAGGCCCAGGGCCACCACGATCACCGCTCCGACGATCCAGGGCCAGACCGGCATTCCGCCGGACTCGGCCGACTGGTCGGGTCGGTCCGCCTGCTGCGGGGGTGCGGCCGGCGTGCCCTTGCCCGGTTGGGTCAGGGTGAAGGTGACCTTGCCCGGGACCGGGTGCCCGTCGTTGGACAGGATCCGGTAGCCGATGGTGTAGGTGCCCGCCGGTCCCAGTTCGCGGACCGGCATGGTCACCGAGTTGCCTTCGACCTTCACCTGACCGTCGGTCCAGTACGTGCCGTCGGGGCCGACCACGTTCACCGTGTTGTAGCCCTCACCGGCGCGGACCGGCTGGTCGAAGGTCAACCGCACCTGCTGCGGCCCGACCGAGAGCTGCGCACCCTCCTTCGGGTCGCTGTCCACCAGCACGTTGTGCGCGAGCGCGGTGCCCGCGCCGCCGAACAGCGCGGCCATCGCCAGCGCTGCGACTGCGATCAATCGCTTCACGACTCGTCCTTCTTGGTCGATGCGGCGCCGCGGCTGCGGGCCAGCGCACCGGCTCCGACGCCGACGCCCAGCGCGCCGACGAGCAGTCCGGCGCCGCCGAGCCAGCGGGCCGTGTCGTCACCGGCACCGGCTTCCGCCGCCGGCTTCTGCTCGGCGCCGCCGTGCCCGTGGCCTTCCTCGGCATCCTCGACCAGCTTCACGGTCGGCGCCGGGTGCTCGGGCTCCTCGCCGTTCGGCGGGGTCGGGGTGTCCCAGGCCACGACTTCGCCGTTGTCGTAGGTCTGGAAGGTCGGGATGACCAGTTCGTCCTTGTTCTCCGGGAGCGTGCCGAGGGTGGCTTCGAACTCGTCGAACTCGTCCGGTCCGATCCGGGTGCCCGGCTGGGCGGTCCACGTGATGCTGCGCACCGCCTCGGTGACCTGAGCACCGGCCACCTCGACCGGCGCGATCTGGGCCTTCTCGACCTTCGCGGTCCAGCCCGGCTTCGGCTTGGTGCGCACCGAGCTCAGCGGGGTGTCCTCGGGGAACGTGACCTTGACCTCGACGGTCGAGGCGTTCGGCCGCTCGTTGGGAACGCGGAAAGCGATCTTCGCGTGACCGCCCTTGGCGGCTTCCGATGGTTGCGCGCTGACGTGGGCGAATGCGGGTGCGGCGCCCAGCAGAGCGGTCATAGCGCAGGCAGCGGTCAGTGCCGCGGAACGCGCCGCGAATCGTTTTGTCGACATGTTTACTTGGAATCTCCTGTTATTCGGCCGTCGTCTCGGCCGGCGAAAAATGACAGAACGACAACGATCAGGCGGCGAATGCCGACTGATCTCGAACAGGAGATTCCGGGGGCCCGCGGAGGGCGTGGATCCGCTGGTGGACCAGGTGCGCCAGTGGACGCACCGTGACCGCGGGAATGCACACCGTGGGTGGCTCGGTCACGATCCGTAGCGCTCGCGGGCGCCGCGGCAGAACCGATCGGAGCAGACGGGCGACTACGAAGAGTGCTCGTTCCGCCCGGGCCATCAGCAGTCCGGTGAGCAGCACGACGCCGATGTGACCCAGGGTCATCGCCATCGGGGAGAGCGGCACGCCGAGCGCCCCCGGCGCGTCCTGGTGGGACGCCACGAGCTGGAGAAATACGTGAAGTGACAGCTGGCTGACGCCAAGTGCCCCTAGAATGCCCCACGACCCGCGCTTGCGATCAGCGAGTGCCACACCGGCGCCGGCCAGGAGGACGGTGATCACGAGAGTCGAACCCAGATCGGGTAATGACCCGCCGGCGGCCACGTGGGTGGCTACGGACAGTGATGCCGATGTGGTGGCCAGCGCAGCACCGCGCAGGACGCGTAGTGCGCCCTGCGTAGGTGCGAGACCGGCTGCCACAGCACCCGAGTCTAGGTGTCGGTTCGGCCACGCTGACCGCGGCCACGCTTGCCTTGTTCACCCGTTTGGGTCACGGTTTATCGGGTTGCAGGCGTTACGAACGCAGTTGACCGCATTGTCGGTCATTGATCGGAACGTCGTGACTGACGACTGAGAGGAGGGGGCGTCGCCGAAAGTCGGCGCCGGAACCTGTGTCGACCGAAGCAGAACGAAGTGGTGGCTCCCCCGGGGGAAACCATACAACCGAACTGTCCGACAACACTGAGTTCCTCGGAAAGCCGCGAACGGACTGGGTCGTATTCGGCGTCACCGCCGCGATCATGTTCGCGATCGTCATCTGGGGCGGTCTTGGGACCGATTCGCTGAGTGTCGCGTCCAGCGCAGCGCTCGACTGGTTGCTCGTCAACACCGGCTGGGGATTCGTCCTGGCCGCGACGGGCTTCGTCGTTTTCGCGCTGTTCTTGGCGTTCAGCAAGTACGGCCGGATTCCACTCGGCCAGGACGGCGAAAAACCGGAGTTCCGCACGATCTCCTGGATCGCCATGATGTTCAGCGCCGGTATGGGCATCGGCCTGATGTTCTTCGGCGTCAGCGAGCCGCTGACCCACTTCGTCTCCCCGCCGCCGGGCACCGTCCCGGGTGGGAGCGAAGAGGCGATCACCACGTCGATGGCGACCTCGCTGTTCCACTGGACCCTGCACCCGTGGGCGATCTACGCGGTCGCGGGTCTGGCCATCGCCTACAGCAGCTTCCGCCGCGGTCGCAGCCAGCTGATCAGCGGTGTGTTCCGCCCGCTGATCGGCAAGCGCAACGCCGAGGGCCCGATCGGCAAGCTGATCGACATCCTCGCGCTGTTCGCGACGCTGTTCGGCTCGGCGGCCTCGCTGGGCATCGGCACCCTGCAGATCAGCGCCGGCATGAAGGCCGCGGGCTGGATCGGCGAGACCTCGTCGATCATCCTGGTGCTGATCATCGTGGTGCTGACGATCTGCTTCATCGCTTCGGCGGTGTCGGGCGTGGCCAAGGGCATCCAGTGGCTGTCCAACATCAACATGGTGCTGGCCGGCGTGCTGGCGCTGTTCATCTTCGTGGTCGGTCCGACGGTCTTCATCCTGGACCTGCTGCCCACCATGCTCGGCTCCTACATGAGCGAGTTCGGTGAGATGGCCTCGCGGGCCGGTGCGACCGGTGGCCCGGACATGCAGTCCTGGCTGGCCAGCTGGACGATCTTCTACTGGGCGTGGTGGATCTCCTGGACGCCGTTCGTCGGCATGTTCATCGCGCGCATCAGCCGCGGCCGCACGATCCGCCAGTTCGTCGGTGGCGTGCTGCTGGTCCCCAGCGTGGTGAGCCTCGTCTGGTTCGCGATCTTCGGCGGTGCCTCGATCGGCCTGCAGAAGGGCGGTGCCAACGTCTACGGCGACGGCACGGCGGAGGCCCAGACCTTCTCGGTCCTGGAGAACCTGCCGCTGACGCTGATCACGTCGGTGTTGGTCATGATCCTGGTGGCGATCTTCTTCGTCTCCGGTGCGGACGCGGCCTCGGTCGTCATGGGCACCCTGTCGCAGCGCGGCTCCATCGAGCCGAGCCGCTGGGTGGTCATCTTCTGGGGTGCCGCGACCGGTGCGGTGGCCGCGATCATGCTGGTCATCGGCACGTCCGGTGGTGACGCGGAGAAGGCGCTGGACGGCATCCAGAACCTGACCTTCCTCGGCGCGCTGCCGTTCGCCGTGGTCATGGTGCTGATGTGCGTGGCGCTGATGAAGGACCTGCGCAGTGACGAGATCACCCTGCGCGAGGCCAAGGGCGCCGAGGTGCTGGAGCAGGCCGTGATCGTCGGCTCCGAGGAGCACGACGGCGAGTTCCAGCTGGTCACGACGCCGGTCGACGAAGAAGAGACCGAGCAGGCCCCGGCTGGGGACAAGTAGTCCCATCGCCTGATGTGGGTGCGCCTGGTTGCCAGGCGCACCCACATCCACAACTAGCCCTCCACCAGCGCTGATCCGGCGTCCGGTGGAGCTCGGCCCGGTGTCGCAGCGCTGCTGCGCCGAGCCGGACAAGTTCGTCGTGGTGCTGCTGACGTGCACCGCCCCGATCGAGGGTGCCGAGGGCCCGGCCGTGATCGCCGGCGCCGATGGGCACGACGATGAATTCCAGCTGGTCACCACCCCGGTGGGGGCCGACGAGGACCCTGCGGGGGCCTCGGTAAGCGGAAAAGAGTAATCGGTGAACTTCCTGGACTACGTCGCATCCAGGTGGCAATCGTTGCTGGTCAACGCGTTCCAGCACGCCAGCATGGTGATCCAGTGCATCCTGCTGGCGACGATCGTCGGCGTCCTGGTCGGGGTTGCGGTCTACCGCAGCCCTGCTGGGGCGGCGATCGCCACCGCACTTTCCAGTGCTGTCCTGACCATCCCGTCGTTCGCGCTGTTCGGCCTGCTCATCCCCGTGCTGGGGCTGGGCGTGGCGCCGTCGGTGCTGACGCTGGTGCTGTACGCGCTGCTGCCGATCGTGCGCAACACGATCGTCGGGCTGTCTACAGTCGATCAGCCGATCTTGGACGCGGCCCGCGGGATCGGCATGAGCCGGTTCGGCGTGCTGACCCGCGTCGAACTGCGGTTGGCCTGGCCCCCGATCCTGGCGGGCATGCGGGTGAGCACCCAGATGCTGATGGGCATCGCGGCCATCGCCGCCTACGCGAAGGGCCCCGGCCTGGGCAACCTGATCTTCAGCGGCCTCGGCCAGCTGGGCGGCGCGAACGCGCTGAACATGGCCATCGCCGGCACCGTCGGCGTGGTCATCCTGGCGCTGCTGCTGGACGCCGTCTTCGTGCTGATCGGGCGGTTGACGACTTCGAGAGGTATTCGTGGCTGACGACAACATGACCCCGACCAACGGGCACGGCGTGGAGATCTGCTTGGAAGAGGTCTCCAAGCGCTACCCCGGCCAGAAGCAGTCCGCCGTCGACTCGGTGACCATGACCATCCCCGCCGGTGAGACGGTGGTGCTGGTCGGCCCGTCCGGCAGCGGCAAGACCACCACCATGCGGATGATCAACCGCCTGATCGAGCCGACCTCCGGCAAGATCACCATCGGTGGGCAGGACGTGCTCGGGCTCGACCCGGACAAGCTGCGCCGCGAGATCGGCTACTCGATCCAGCAGGCCGGCCTGTTCCCGCACATGACCGTCGGCGAGAACGTCGGCATGGTGCCCGGCCTGGTCGGCTGGGACAAGAAGCGGATCGGCGAGCGCGTCGACGAGATGCTCGACCTGGTCAACCTGGACCCGGCGGAGTACCGCAACCGCTACCCGCGGCAGCTCTCCGGCGGTCAGCAGCAGCGCGTCGGCGTGGCGCGGGCGCTGGCGGCCAACCCGCCGGTGCTGCTGATGGACGAGCCCTTCGGAGCGGTGGACCCGATCACCCGAGGTGTGCTGCAGGACGAGTTGATGCGCCTGCAGGCAGACCTGGGCAAGACGATCGTGTTCGTCACGCACGACTTCGACGAGGCCGTCAAGCTCGGCGACCGGATCGCGGTGCTCGGCGAGCGCTCCAAGATCCTGCAGTACGACACGCCCGACGCGATCCTGGCCAACCCGGCCGACGACACGGTCGCCGGGTTCGTCGGCGCCGGTGCCGCGCTCAAGCAGCTGACCCTGCGACGGGTCCGCGAGATCGAGGTCGGCGAGGTGCCGACCGCGAAGGTCGACGACTCGCCGTCGGTGCTCAAGGAGAAGCTGGGCACCCGCCGCGGCGCGATCGGCCTGGTGCTGGACAAGCGCAACCGCCCGCTGCGCTGGGCGTCGGCCCGCGAAGCCGGTGCGGTGTCGTCGCTGGAGCGCGCGGGCCGGCCGGTCGAGGACAGCGTGTCGCTGGCCTCCACGCTGCAGGACGCGCTGGAAGCGATCCTCACCGACGACGACGGCGTCGCGGTCGTCGTCGGCTCGCGCGGCGAGTACGTCGGCGTGGTCGACATCGACACGGTGATGAACACCATCAAGGCGCTGCGCGACGAGCACGCCGACGACCCGGCCGGGGACGAGTGATGAGCAGCCAGTTCGCTTCGGACTCCGGATCCCGCACCGCGGAGCGGTTGCGCCTGCTGGCGCAGCCGATCGCGGTGGTGGTGCTGGTCGCCGCGGTGCTGGGCTGGGCGTTCAGCCAGGACAACGACGAGGTGACCGCGCGCAGCATCAACGCGCCGTACATCCTCGGCCTGACCTGGGCGCACTTCCTGATGAGCTTCGCGGTGGCGCTGATCGTGATCGCGGTGGCGGTGCCGCTGGGTGTGCTGCTCAGCCGCCCGTGGGCGCGCAAGGCGGCGCCGCTGGTGATCGGCCTCGCCAACATCGGCCAGGCCGCGCCCGCGGTCGGTCTGCTGGTGCTGTTCTTCCTGTTCACCGGTGGTTCGACCGGGTTCTGGATCGCGGTGCTGCCGATCGCCTTCTACGCGCTGCTGCCGGTGCTGCGCAACACCATCGTCGGCCTGCAGCAGGTGGACCCGTCGTTGATCGACGCAGGTCGCGGCATCGGCATGTCCGGTACCGGGGTGCTGCTGCGCATCGAGCTGCCGCTGGCGGTGCCCTACATCCTGGCCGGTCTGCGGACCGCGCTGGTGCTGGCCGTGGGTACCGCGACCCTGGCGCTGTTCGTCGGTGCCGGCGGGCTCGGCGAGATGATCGACACCGGTTACAAGCTCAACGACTGGACGGTCATGATCGTCGGCTCGGTGCTGGCCATGGCGCTGGCGCTGCTGGTCGACTGGCTGGGCGCGCTCGCCGAGACCTACCTGTCGCCGAAGGGGTTGCGATGAAGCTGAAGACGTCGCGCCGCGGCGCGTTGAAACTGGCCTCGCTGGCGATGGCCGGCGTGCTGCTGTCCGGCTGCGGCCTGAGCTCCGGCAGCGCGGTGCCGCTGGCGGTGGAACCGGGCTCGATCAAGCCGGTCCCGGAGCTGGAGGGCGTCACCATCACGGTGGGCTCGAAGAACTTCACCGAGCAGCTCGTCCTGGGCTACATCGGTCAGTTCGCGCTGTCCGCGGCCGGGGCCAACGTGCGGGACCTGAGCAGCATCGTCGGGTCGTCCACGGCTCGTCGCGCGCTGCAGAGCGGCCAGATCGACACCCTGTACGACTACACCGGGACGTCCTGGATCAGCTACAACGGCAACAACGACCCGATCCCGGACGCGCGCGCCCAGTTCGAGGCGGTCAAGAAGCAGGACCTGGAGCGCAACGGCATCGCCTGGACCGCGATCGACTACCAGGTGGACAACACCTACGCGTTCGCGGTCAACCAGGACGCGGCCAAGCGCCTCGGCGTGGAGAAGCTGTCCGACATCCCGCGGATCGTCGCCGAGCACCCGGAGGACGCCACGTTCTGCGTGGACACCGAGTTCGCCAACCGCAACGACGGCATGCCCGGGGTGGAGAAGGAGTACGGCTTCACCGCGGACAAGTCGAAGATGAAGATCCTCACCGAGGGCAGCATCTACCAGGCGACGGCGAACGGGACCTGCACCTTCGGCGAGGTGTTCACCACCGACGGCCGGATCAAGGCGCTGGACCTGAAGGTGCTGACCGACGACAAGCTGTTCTTCCCGCGCTACAACATCGGCATCACGACCCGCGATGAGCTGCTCAAGCGGTACCCGCAGATCACCTCGGTGTTCGAGCCGGTGTCGAAGGCGCTGACCAACGACGAACTGGTCAAGATGAACGCCCAGGTCGACGTGGACGGGCGCGACCCGGCCGACGTCGCCCGCGACTGGATGGCCGAGAAGGGCTTCGTCAAGATCCCCGGCCGCTGACCGGTGGGTCCGCAGTTCCAGTGGAAACTGCGGACCCCGGAGTCCCTCCCGACACGCCCGGGTGCGGGGGGAGTCGTGCGATTTCAATGGAAATCGGACGACTGATTTCCATTGAATTTGCGTCCCTCCCAGCCCTGGGAGGTGCGAAGAGGGGCACCTGCTCGCGCGGGTGCCCCTCTTCGTGCGTTCAGCGCCGCTTGGGGACTCCGAAGTGGGTGAGCAGGTCGTCCTCGATCTGGCCGAGCTCCGCGTCCACCGCGCGGTGCGCGGACTTCCGCCGCTGCGTCGGCATCCGCTCCGCGGCCCGGACCGCGGTCGTCAGCTGCATCAGCCGCGCACCCGTCTTCTCCGCGTACTGCTCCGCGGCCAGCCGGGCCTCCTCGTCGCCCGCCTGCTCGCGCAGGGCGCGCAGCGCGTCGGTGTCGCCCGCGATGCGCGCGTGCAGCGCCGCGCCGCGACCGGTGTAGGTGCCCAGGTCGTCGACCGGGACGCCCAGACGTCGCGCTCGCGCACGGTCCAGGTAGTCGCGGACGGCCGAGACCGCGCGGATCGCGAAGGGGAGCAGCACCGGACCGACCACCTTGGCCACGCCGATCGCCTTCTTGGCGTTGCTGGGCGTGATGTGCCCGTGCTCGCCGCGCTTGATCGCCTTGGCGGCCTTCTTGTCCGCCTTCTTCGCCGCCTTGACCGTCCGGCGGCCTTCGGTCGGAACCCGCTTCGTGCGTTTCCTCACCGGAACCTCCCTGTTCGCGCTGCGATCAACTCTATGAGCAGCGCCACGATCTGTCAGATCACGCGCCGGTGCGCCTCCCCGGGGCGGGTGACGGGTGCACGGGCGGCTCGGCCGTCTAGACGGGGTGATGGGCGCAGGTGTCATGGCGACGGCATACGCTTCACCCGTGAACGAAGAGGTGCTGCTCGAGGCTGGCGTGGTGACGCGCTGTCGTCGACGCGTGCACCTGGAGAACGATCCGTCGATGCGCGACCAGCCGCAAGCGCCGCTGGACCTGGGCATCGAGCAGCGCATCGCCGACGCCGCGGAGCACCGCCGAGCCGTCGCGAAGCTGCTCGGCCGGCTGCACGGCGAGGACTGGACCGAGATCCCGCGCGGCGCGGTGGCCGATCGCGCGGAGCTCACGCTGGCCGCGATGCGCGCCGGGACCCGGTACATCTCCGCGGCTCAGCTGCCCTCCGACAGGGAGAACGGGCGCCGCGGTTCGGTCGATCTGCTGGTGCGCAGCGGCGACGGCTACCTGCCGGTGCTGGTGGTCCGGCACAAGATCACCGACCCGGGGCGCGGGGCGCGCGTGTCGCCGGTGGAGCGCCCGGTCCCCGAGGCGTCCTCGATCGACGAGACCCGCAAGGTGCGCCCTCAGCCGCGCGACCTGCTCCGTTTGGCGCACGCGGTCCGGATGCTGCAGGCCTGCGGGATGGATGCGGACGCGCTCCGCGGCGGCGTGATCGGCGTGGAGGCCGACGTCGTCGTCTGGCACGACCTGTCGGCGCCGAACTGGCCGGAGGGCCGCACCGCGCTGACCGAGTACGAGGCCCGCTTCGCCGACCGCCTGGCGGTGGCCACCGCGGCCGCCGAAGGCGCCGAGCCGCTCGCGCAGCCCTCCCGGATCAACGAATGCAAGGGCTGCCCGTGGTGGCCGGTCTGCGAGCAGCAGCTGCACGACCGGCGCGACGTCAGCCTGGTGGTGCGCGGCGAGGACGCCGTGGCGCTGCGCGACATCGGTGTGTCCACTGTGGACGAGCTCGCGGCGACGCCGCTGGAGCGGGCCGACGAGCTGCCGCTGACCGGCGTCCGCAACACCGACGCGATCCTGCTCGCCAAGGCGTGGCTGCAGGACCTGCCGCTGGTGCGGCGGGTCCGCGACCTGTCGGTGCCGCGGGCGGACGTCGAGGTCGACGTGGACATGGAGAGCTACGGCGACTCCGGCGCCTACCTGTGGGGTTGCTGGCTGTCCGGCGCGGACATCGGCCAGGAGCAGGGCTACCGGGCGTTCGTCAGCTGGGAGCCGCTGCCCTCCGACGACGAGGGCCGCTCCTTCGCCGAGTTCTGGACCTGGTTCTGCTCGGTGCGCCGCACGGCCCGCGAGAACGGCCTGACCTTCCGCGCCTACTGCTACAACGAGCTGGCGGAGAACCGCTGGATGCTCGCCTCCGCCGAGCGCTTCGCCGGCAAGCCCGGCGTGCCGTCGGTGGCCGAGGTCCGCAAGTTCATCCGCTCCTCGGAGTGGGTCGACCTGTTCGCCTCGGTGCGCGAGCAGTTCCTGTGCCCGAACGGCAAGGGGCTGAAGGTGATCGCGCCGAGCGCCGGGTTCACCTGGCGCGACGCCGAAGCCAGCGGCGAGAACTCGATGCGCTGGTACCGCGACGCGGTCGGCCT
>NZ_JAQGLA010000057.1 GCF_027853915.1 Saccharopolyspora oryzae | reverse complement strand
CCGGGGGGACCGGCCCGCGGGCCGCATGCCCGCGACTCTCAGCGCAGCGGGTCGTAGGGCGCCAGGTCGAACCCCGGGTCGACCTGGCGGGCCAACCGCGCCGCGACCGAACCCGCGTACGGGCCCATGGTCAGACCGGACGCCCCCAGCCCGTTGGCCACGACCAAACCGGCGACCTGCGGGACCGCGCCGAGCAGCGGCCGGATGTCGGGTCCCATCGGGCGGAACCCGATGCGGGTCTCCACGTGGGTGGCACCGGCCAGTCCTGGCGCCACCGACAGCGCTTCACCGAGCACCTCCGCCATCCCGGCGGCGGTCAGCCGGTGGTCGAAGCCGGCGTCGTCCTCGCGGGTCGCGCCGACCACGACCCGCGAGTCGTCGAAGGCCAGGAGGTAGTGCCGCGACCGCGGCAGCACGACCGGCCAGTTCGCGGTGTCCACGCCCGGCAGCCGCAGGTGCGTGATCTGCCCGCGCTGCGGCACGACCCGCACCTGGACGCCGATCGGTTCCAGCAGCTGCGGCGACCAAGCACCGGATGCCGCGATCACGGCATCCGCCTCGACGAACACGTCGTCGACCCGCACCCCGCGGACCGCGCTGTCGGCGACGATCGCGGCCGTGCCGTTGATGAGCCGAGCCCCGTGCTGGGCTGCGGCGCGACGCATCGCATCGCGGACCGACCGACCGTCCAGGCGCGCTGCGCCGGGGATGTGGATCGCCGGGCCGTCGTGCTCGAGCGGCGGGAAGAGCTCGCGGGCACGGCTCGCGCTGATCAGCTCCACCTCGCCGGCCATCGGGGACTTCGCGGCGCGCTCGGCCACGAGCCGGAACGCCTCCTCCGATTCGTCCGCCGCGACCAGCCGCAACGAGCCGACCCGGCGGTAGCCGAGCTCGGTCTCCCCGTCGGCTTCCAACGCCGCCAGCAGCTCCTGGTAGTACTCCGCCCCGGCGACCGCGAACCGGTACCACTCGGGATCGTCCACTCTGGACGACCAGGGGCAGATGATCCCGGCACCGGCGGACGTCGCACGACCCGGGTTCGACGAGTCCACCAGGACCACGTCCACCCCGGCCCTGGCCAACTCGTAACCGGCTGCCGCACCGACGATGCCGCTGCCGACGACCACCACTCGCATCTCGCGCTCCTCCAGGTTCGACCGACTTCTCACCGCACACCGGCCATGCGCCGCTGCACCCACGGCGTCATCAGGTGCATGACCACTCCCGCCACCATCACCGCCGCCCCGACCCCGGCGAAGTACCCGACTTCGGTCTCCGCGCGGTAGAACTGCACCAGCTGGGCGTTGATGCCCTGCGCCGCGGCGGAAGCCAGGAACCACAAGCTCATCATCTGCGCCAGGAAAGCACGCGGGGCGAGCTTGGTGGTGGCCGACAACCCCACCGGCGACAGGCACATCGATCCGCAGATCACCACGAAGTAGCTCGCGACGAGCCACCACGGACTGGCCGGCGCATCCACGCCGTGGAGCAGACCGGGCCCGGCCATCAGCACGAACGACGCCCCGCCGAGCAGCAGCCCGGTGGCGAACTTGCGCGGCGTCGCGGGCTGCCGGTCCCCCAGCTTGATCCACAGCCAGGCGAAGGTGGGGGCCAGCAGGAGCGTGGCGATCGGGTTCAGCGACTGGAACCACGAGGACGGCACCGCGAACCCGAAGATCTCCAGGTCGGTCCGGGTGTCGGCGAACTGCGCCAGCACCGAGCCGGACTGCTGGTTGACCACCCAGTAGCACACCGCGCCGATGAACAGCGGGATGTAGGCGATCAACCGGGACCGCTCCACGGCATCGGTGTGCGGGCTGCGCAGCATCATGATCAGGTACGCCACCGGCAGCACCACCGCGAGGACCGTCACGGCGTTGATCAGCGCTTGGACGGTCAAAGCCCCGGCGACGCCGAGCACCACGAGAACCACCACCAGCACGGCGGTGCCCGCGGCTGCGCGCATCGCCACCTGGCGCCGCTCACCGGACCGCAGCGGATTGGTCGGCGCGTCCCCGGACTGCCCGAGCCGGCTCCGCCCCCGTGCGTACACCACCAGCCCCGCCGCCATTCCGATGGCCGCGAGGACGAACCCGAGGTGGTAGTCGACCTGCTGCCCGAGCGTGCCCACCAGGTACGGCGCGATGAAGGCACCCAGGTTGATGCCCATGTAGAACAGGGAGAACCCGGCATCGCGGCGGTTGTCGGTCGGCGAGTACAGCTCCCCCACCATGCTGGACACGTTCGGCTTCAGCAGTCCGGTGCCGACCACGATCAGCAGCATCGACACCAGCAGCGCTGGTAATCCGCCGGGTAGCGCCAGCGCGATGTGACCGCACATGATCAGGACGCCGCCCAGCAGGACCGCGCGGCGCATGCCCAGCAACCGGTCGGCCACCCAGCCCCCGAGGACGCCGGATATGAACACCAGGGCGCCGTAGATCGACACCAGCGCCGAGGAGGTCTGCTTCTCCAGCCCGAGCCCGCCGTCGGAGGTCTGGTCGTACAGGTAGTACAGCAGGATCGCGGACATCCCGTAGTAGGAGAACCGCTCCCACATCTCCAGGAAGAACAACGTGGCCAGCCCGCGGGGGTGGCCGAAGAACCCTCTGTCGCTAGGGGAAACCTTCGTCTGTTCGCTCATGACCGCCTCTCGGTGGATGGCGCGTACCGGCAGGGGATCGTCGGCCGTCCGGTGCCGGACGGCCGACGATCTCGGGTGGTCGTTACGGGACCGGACGCGGGTTCGACGTCCCGACGCGGGAAGCTTCGGCGTCGCGGACGATCTCGCCGGCGTCGTGCGCGAGGACGAAGCCCTGCTGGAGGTTCCTGTTCGTCACGCTGCGCACCGCCCGCACGTAGGCGTCGTGGGTCGGGTACAGCGAAGCGAGCTTCTCCGCGGTGAAGGGCCGGTGCGATCCGTACAGGCGGCAGAGCTCCTGCCCGGAGTTCTCGCCGTCGTTGGTCGCGGTCGGCGCGTCCACTTCGGACAGCCGGATGCCGCCGAACGCGAGTCCGTTCTCATCGCGCGGGATCACGTTGCCGGTCGGGGTGGGTGTCGTCCGGATCGGCTGCGCGGTGGGTGGCTGCTGGTCGTGGCGAACCCAGTTGACGAGGTGCTGGTACCCGGCGTTGAGCACGCTCTTCACCTCGACGTGGCTCAGCGGCTGCCGGTCGCATGCGAACGAGAAGGGCTTCAGGCCGTCGCGCGCGGCGGTCAGCATGCGGTCCATCATGAACCAGTAGTCGACGTGCGATGCACCGGCGATCTCCCACGTCCGGAGAACCCCGGAATCCGGCTGCTCCGGCGTCCGGTTCAGGACGGCCTCGGTCTCGGTGCTGATCCGCATCAGCTTCGCGGGGATGTCGGTCCGGAACGGGCCGCCGCTGCCCACGAAGAGCATGAAGCCGTCGTACACCTGGGCCAGCGGCTGGATCGAGTTGTAGTACAGCGCCAGCCGCGACGCCGACTGCGACTGGCCGACGGCCAGCACGGTGGCCGGTCGAAGTCCGCCGAGGACGGCGGGGTTCGTCCGAACGGCCTGTCCGGCTTGGGAGAAGATGTCGTAGGACAGCGAGTCGTCGGTGATCGTGCCACCCGCGGTGACGTCGAGCGCGCCGTAGCGGCCCGGGCTCCACGCGGTCAGGCCGTAGGGCGGTTCCTGCACGCCGACGCGTTGCGCCGACACCCCCACGTAGGCGTAGCCCTCGCGCGTCAGGTAGTCGCGGGATTCCTGCCAGTGCACGTCGAGGTTGTAGCCCGAGGTCACGTTGACCCATTCGACGATCACGGTGCCGTTGAACTTCGCGGGGTCCTCCGGGCGCCGGACGATCATCCTGGTCTGGTACGGGTTCCCGGTGGACAGCGCGACGCCGTCGGCCATCGGCGGCGTGTCGTAGCGCGTCGCGTTCCCGCCGAAGAAGTACTCCTCCTCGACGTATCCGCGCCGGGACAGGTCGAAGCCGGGTTCCGCGGCCAGCTGGGGGTAGTTGTGCGTGAGGTCGGTCCCGGGTGGCATCGCCGCCGGGATCGGCCCCGTGACGGTCGGCACCGGAACTTGCGCCGCCGCCAGGGCTCCACCATCCGTGGTCGACGGTGCCTGCTCCGCCGCAGGAGCCGCGGGCGGCTCGGCGGCCGAGGCCATCGTGGACAGGAGCGTGGCAGCGGTCAGGGCGCCCAGAACCGCAACGGGAAGCGACCTGCGCTTGGTCTTGGGAAGGAATCTCTTCATGGAACCCTCAGTTCTTCCGCGGGTGTCGAGTTCTGTCCGATCAGGTGGTGTCGGTGACCTGTTCCGACCTGGCGAAATCAGCTAGTCGAGCACTCGGCCCCTGGTCTCCGGGAGCAGCCAGACGAACAGGACGGTCAGCGCTGTGCAGACGAGCAGGACCACGACGATGGCGCTGCCCAGACCGATGCCGTCCGACGCCCAGCCGATCAGGGCCGGGCTGAACGCCGCGACGCCGCGGCCGACGTTGTAGGTGATCCCGGCCCCGGTCCCGCGCACCCGTGCCGGGAACAGTTCGGTGAACAGCGCGCCCTTGCCCGATGCCTGCGCCGAGATGAAGAACCCGACCACGGCTGCGAGCAGCAGGTTGTACCAGAGCGCCTGGACGGGGACGGCCATGAACAGGAAGCCGAAGACCGCCGTGCCCAGGTAGAAGAGCGTGAACGCCCAGCGCCGTCCGATCCGGTCGTGCACGTGCCCGCCGAGCACGTAGCCGAGCCAGTTGCCGACGATCATGAACCAGATGTAGAGCGCCGTGCTGCTCACGCTCAGGCCGCGTTCTTCCTTCAAGTAGAGGGGGATCCAGGTCTGCAGGGCGTAGGTGCTGGCCAGTCCGGTGGCGCCGAAGAGGGTGCCCAGCACGGTGTACTTGCGCAGTCCCGGCGCGAACAGCTCGCCGAACGCGCCCTTCTGCCGCGGTTCGCGCCGCACCCGGACCGTCGGCACATCGCGCAGGTTCCGCCGGATCAGCAGGGCCACCACCGCCGGCAGGATGCCGACGGCGAACATCACCCGCCAGGCGAGGGTTTCGGGCAGCCACGCGTGGCTGAGCACGTAGGCGAGGTTGGCCACGCCCCAGCCGACCGCCCACGCCGACTGGATCCAGGCCAGCGCTCGGCCCCGCCGCTCCGGCGCGGCGTACTCGGCCATCAGCGCCGCGCCCACCGGCCACTCGGCGCCGAAGAAGAACCCTTCGAGGGTGCGCCAGATCAGCAGCTGCTCGAAGTTCTGCGCGGTCGCGGTCAGGCCGGTGAACAGGGCGTAGGCGGCGATGACCAGGACCAGCACCTGGACCCGGCCGAACCGGTCGGCCAGGCGTCCGCCGACCACGCCGCCCACTGCCGAGGCGATGAGCGCGCTGGAGGTGGCCAGACCGCCCTGGGCGGTGGTCAGGCCGAGCGTGGCGATGATGCCGCTGAGCGCCAGCGGGAACATCTGGTTGGTGAAGCCGTCCAGGCCCCAACCCGACCAGGTCGCCCAGGTCACGCGGCGGACCAGGGATCTGTCCGGAGGTGCGGATACGGTCGGTGCTGTCGTCATGCCTGCGCTCCAATCGGTGCCAGGAGTCAGTCGGCCGAGGTGAATCCGTGGTGCTCGCGTGCCGCTCGTTCGGTGATGCGACCGTTGCGCAGGTCCTCGCGCACCTGCTCCGGCGAGCGCTGCGCGGGGTCGCCGTAGCCGCCGCTGCCCGGGCTTTCCACCCGGAGCACGTCGCCTTCCCGCAGCTGGACCCCGGAGATCCGGCCGCCCGGCAGTTGGCGTTCATCGGCGCGGCCGGGGTTGATGACGAACCGCCCGGGGCTGCCGTCCTGACCGCCCTGCAGGCCCCACGGGCGGGACGCCTGGCGGTCGGCGTGCGCGGAGAACTCCGCGTGGTCGCAGCGGATCCGCACGTCCCGGCGGACGCCGAGGCCGCCGCGGTGGGTGCCCGCGCCGCCGGAGTCGGGGATCAGCTCGTAGGTGTCGACCAGCAGCGGGTACTCCTGCTCCAGCGCCTCGATCGGCAGGTTCGAGGAGTTGGTGATGTGCACCTGGACGGCGTCCATGCCGTCCTTGCCGGTCCGGGCGCCGCCACCACCGGCCACCACCTCCGGGTAGACGAAGAACTCGCCGTCGTGCTCCCCGGAGAACGTCACGTACGTGACGGTGCTGTGGCTGGCCGCGGGCACGCGTTCCGGTACCGCCTCGGCCAGCGCGCCCAGCACGACGTCGGCGACCCGCTGGCAGGTGTCGGTGCGGGCGGTGACCGGCGCGGGCTCGATCGGGTTGACGATGCTGCCGTGCGGCGCGCTGATCCCGACGGCGTCGAAGAACCCGCCGTTGGGCGGGATCCCCGGGTCCAGCACCGCTTTCAAGGCGTAGTAGACGGTGGCTTCCAGCGCCGGGCGCACCACGTTGATGCCGACCGGGCTCTGCGGTCCGGTGCCGTCGAAGTCCAGCGACACCCGGTCGCCGGCGATGGTGATGGCCACCACGATCTCGGTGGCGGGCCCGTCGCTGGGGTCCATGCGATCGCGGAACCGGTAGGTGCCGTCCGGGACTTCGAGCAGCGCCGCCGACAGCCGTTTCCGGGAGTGCTCCAGCAGGTGCGCGGTCGCAGCGCGGACGGTCTCGCGGCCGTGGCGCTGGTGCACCTCGCGCAGCCGCCGCTCCCCCACCTCCACCGACGCGAGCTGGGCGAGCATGTCACCGCGCCGTTCCTGCGGCAGTCGCGAGTTGAGCTCGACGAACGCCAGCGGTGCCTGCTCGACCCCGGCGTCGGTGGCGAACTTGACCAGCGGGATCCGCAGGCCTTCCTGGAACAGCGAGTTCGAGTCGCCCGCGTTGCTGCCCGGCACCCGGCCGCCGATGTCGGAGTGGTGCGCGATGTTGGCGCTGTAGCCGAGGAGCTCACCACCGTCGAAGACCGGCTTGACCATCGTGATGTCCGGCAGGTGGGTGCCGCCGCCGTGGTAGGGGTCGTTGGTGATGAACACGTCGCCGGGCCGCGCGGTCAGCGCGGAGGCTTCCAGCGAGTCGATCAGGCCGGTCATCGATCCCATGTGGATCGGCATGTTCTCGGCCTGAGCGACCAGCTTGCCGTGCTCGTCGAACAGCGCGGTGGAGCAGTCCGAGCGCTCCTTGATGTTCGTCGAGTAGCTGGCCCGGCGCAGCACCGCGCCCATCTCCTCCGCGATGGTCACCAGGGACGCGCCGATGACCTGCACGGTGATCGGATCGGGAGTGCTCATCACTGCTCCAGTTCGATGATCAGGTTGCCGCAGCGGTCGACGCGCGCGGTGGACGACGGGGGGATGACCGTGGTGGTGTCGAGCTGTTCGACGATGGCGGGGCCGGGCAGCACGGTGCCCGCGCGCAGACCCGACCGGTCGTAGACGGGGGTGTCGAGCTCGCCCGTGTCGTCGAAGTCCACCGGTCGGTGCCCGAGCAGCGCGCCGGAGGGGTCGGTTCCCCCTTCGACGGCGGGAAGTTCGGGTTTGTCCACCACTGCCGCCGGGGTCAGCTGCACCTCCACGATCTGCACCCGGGCGTCGTGGTGGGCGAAGCCGTAGCTCTTGGTGTGCTGGTCGTGGAAGGCGGCGGTGAGCTCGGCGAGCGCGGCGGCGTCGAACCTCGCCGCGTCGATCACCTGCTGCGGCAAGGTCACGGAGAGCTCGAAGTTCTGCCTGGCGTAGCGCATCCTGGCCACACCGGTGATCGTCGTGTCCACATCGGAGGGTGCTTCGGCGGCGAGCCAGTCCGCGGCGGCGCCGTGCACCTCGTGCAGCGCTTCGTTGAGCTTGTCCAGGTCGCTGTCGGCGACGTCGGCCAGCACCGCTTTGGCGAACTCGGTGCGGATGTCGGTGACGAGCAGGCCGAGCGCGCACAGCGTTCCCGGGTTCGGCGGTACGAGCACGGTGCTCATGCCGACCTCGCGCGCGACCTCGACGGCGTGCAGCGGTCCGGCGCCGCCGAAGGCGACCAGCACGTAGTCGCGCGGGTCCTCACCGGCCTCCACCGAGACCTTGCGCACCGCACCGGCCATGTTGACCGCCGCGATCCGGCCGATGCCGCGTGCCGCCGCTGCCCGGTCGGTGCCCATCGCGGTGGCGATGCGGTCCACCGCCCGCGCCGCCGCCGGGTGGTCGACGGCGAGCGCGCCACCGAGGATGTGCTCCGGGTTCAGCCGTCCGCGCAGGACGTTGGCGTCGGTGACGGTGGGTTCGACCCCGCCGCGGCCGTAGGCGGCGGGTCCGGGCTGGGATCCGGCGCTGCTGGGGCCGACTTCCAGCGCCCCACCGGTGTCGACCCGGGCGATGCTGCCGCCGCCGGCACCGACGGTGTGGATGTCCAGCGACGGGGTGCGCACCGGGCGGTCGTTGATGCGCCGCTGCGCGGACACCAGCGCTCGACCGTCCCGCACAAGGCACACGTCGGTGCTGGTGCCGCCCATGTCGAAGGTGATCAGGTCGCCGAAGCCCGCCTGGCCGGCCACCTGCGACGCGGCGACCACGCCAGCCGACGGCCCGGACAGCAGCGTCGTGACCGGGTAGCGGCCGACCGATGCCAACGACATCATGCCGCCGCTGGAACCGATCACCTTGGGTTCGACCGGCACGCCGGTGGAGCGGATCCGCTCGGCCAGCCGCGACATGTAGCGGTTGATCCGCGGGCCGACGTAGGCGTTGACCACGGTGGTGGAGAACCGCTCGAACTCGCGGAAGACCGGTGCGATCTCGGCGGAGGCGCACACGTAGACCGAGGGCAGCGCCGCGCGCAGCCGTTCCGCCACCTCCAGCTCGTGGTGGGCGTTGCGGTAGCTGTGCAAGAAGCACACCGCGACGGCCTCGGGTTCATCGGCTCGCACCCGGTCGATCACCGCGGCGAGGTCGTCGGCGTCGAGCGGTTCGAGCACCTTGCCCTCGGCCGACATCCGCTCCACCACCGGGTGCACTTGGGACCGCGGCACCAGAGGTGGCGCCTTGTCGGCGTCCAGGTCGTAGAGGTCGGGGCGCTGCTGGCGGCCGATCTCCACGATGTCGCGCAGACCTGCGGTGGTGACCAGGGCGGTGCGGGCGCCGTTGGATTCCAGCACGGTGTTGGTGGCCACGGTGGTGCCGTGGCCGAGGTAGCCGACTTCTGCCGGGTCGGCACCGGCCAGGCGCAGCACCGCGCGGACGCCGTCGGCGACGGCGATCGACTGGTCGTCGGTGGTGGACGGCAGCTTGTGGACGTGGAACAGGCCGGTGGACGTGTCCAGCGCGGTCACGTCGGTGAACGTGCCGCCGACGTCGATACCGATGCGCAGCATGGCATTCCCCAAGGGTCGTTCGAGCGAGCGGTGTGGCCGTCCCGGACCGGGACGGCGGACGAGGTGCCGCGCTGCACCAGGGCTGCGCGGGTAGCTAGGAGGAGGGGCCGGTCCGCCTCAGCGGAGGCGGGACAGCGACAAGTGGTCGATCGGCACGTCGGTGCGACCGGTGCGCAGCAGTTCCGCGGCCGCCCTGGCGAACACGGGTGCCAACTTGAAGCCGTGACCGGAGAAGCCGCCCATCACCAGCACGTTCGGCCGGTCCGGGTCGCGGCCGATGATGCCGTGGTTGTCCGCGGTGTAGCCCTCCATGAAGGTCCGCACCGCGGCGGGGCGCGACGGCAGTCCGCGCAGGCAGCTCGACACCGCCGCGGACACCCTGGCGACGTAGTCCGGAGCCACCTCCGGATCCAGCAGGTCCGGGTCGTCCACTGTGGACTTCGGAACGTGCAGGTTGACCTTCACCCCGCCGCCGACGTCCGGGAAGAAGGAGAAGGTGTTCTCCCCGCCGCTGCGCCGGATTCCCACCGGGAAGTGCGCGGGTCCCCAGCCCTCGGCGGTCTCGAACCAGCACAGCACGGCGCGCCGGATCTCGACCTCGCGAGCGAGCATCGGCACGCTCCGGGTGATCCACGGCCCGGTGCACACGACCGCCTGGTCGAACTCCGCGACCTGGATCTCGTCACCGCGGCGGAAGTGCACGGCGACGCCGTCGCCGTGGTCGACGACGTCCTCGACGGTGGTGCCGGTGTGCAGCTGCGCTCCGGCTTTCTCGGCGAGCAGGGTCGTTTCGGCGATCGCGCGTTGCGGGTGCAGCAGGCCGCCTTGGCGGTCGAGCAGCACGACGTCGTCCGGGAAGAGGCGGTGCTGCGGGAACCGGCGAGCGGCTTCCCGGTGGTCGAGCCGCTCGACGTCGAGGCCCCACTGCTCGGTCACGTCGACCACGGTGCGCACGTCGGCGTCCTCGGCAGATCCGATGGTCATCGCACCGCAGGGCTCGAAGAGCGGGACACCCGCGCGGGCGCTGAGCTCCTGCCACGCCGCGCGCGCTTCCCGCAGCAGCGGGACGTAATCACCGCCCTCCTTGTACGCGACGCGGAAGATGCGCGTCTCACCACCGGCCGCACCGCGTTCGTGGCCGATGCCGAACTGCTCGAAGCCGGTCACCGCGAGGCCGTCGGCGGCGAGCCGGTGCAGCAGCTGGCTGCCCATCGTGCCCACTCCGATCACTGCGACGCTCGACTGCTGAACTGGTTTCATCACGGTCTCCGCAGGAGGTCGGGAACCCTTGGCTCCACTAGCCCAGGAACGTAGCATTCACTTCGTGGAGGCACAATGGACAACGTGAACACTTCGCGAACCGAGTCGCTGGGGCAGCGCATCCGAAACCGGGTGGGCGGGCTCGCGAGCGGCGAACGAGCGGTGGCCGACTACCTGCAACGCCATCCCGAGGAGGCGGCGATCTCCTCGGCCGCCAAGCTCGGGGAAGTCACCGGCACCAGCGATGCGACGGTCATCCGGACGGCGCGCAAGCTCGGCTTCGACGGGCTCAACGACCTCAAGCGCAGCCTCGTCGACCACCTGGCCCGCCGCCGCGACCCCGCGCAGGTCCTCGACCACCGGGTGCAGCGGCTGCACCCCGAGCACGGCGTGCTGCAACCCGTGATCGACGCCGGACTGGCCCTCCTCGGCGAGGTGCCCGCGCTCATCGACAGCGCCGACTGGTCGCACGCCGTCGCAGCGCTCAACGAGGCCGAGCACATCTGGACCTACGGAATCGGCCCCAGCGCCGCCATCGCCGACCACCTGGCGCTGGGCCTGCGACGCGCGGGTAAACCGGCGGATTCCTGGACCGCGACCGGATTCCGCCTCGCCGACGACCTGCTGCGCCTGCAACCCGGGCACGCGGTGGCCGTCATCGCACCGCTGCGGGTGTTCCGCGAGATCGGCATCGTCCTCGACCACGCGCACCGGATCGGCGCGCGCAGCGTGCTGCTGACCGAAGCCATCGACGAGGCCCGCGAAACCCGGGCTGGCACCGTGCTACCGCTGCCCGACTCCACCGAGGGCGCGGCGAACGAGCTCATCGCCCCGCTGACCATCGTGCACGCCCTCGTGCTGGAACTCGCCGCCGCCGAGCGCACCTCGGCGGTGCAGCAGTACCAGCGACTCAACGAACTGCGCACCGAGATCGCCGGCACGAACCTGGACATCAGCCACCTGCCCGAGCTGTGAACCCCTCCCCGCAGCCGGGGCGGGGTTCACGCGTGCCAGTCGAGCAATCGGGCCGGGTTGGCGCGCATGATCGCGTCCGCGTGGGCGGCGCCGAACTCGCGGACCAGCCGGGGCAGGAACCGCTTCGGCAGGTACTCCAGCCCCGGGATCCCGCCGTAGGCGCGGTACCTGCTGCGGCGGGCGACGTCGCCGCCGAGCAGCCGGCGCACGGCACCGCCGCGCTCGGCGGTGCCGAGCAGGCAGTCCAGGACCACCGAGTCCGGCCAGTCGCGGTGCCGGGCGATGCCGTCGTAGCCGAGGTAGGCCCCGGCCGCGCAGAGCTCGGCGTGCAGGCCGGGGTCCGGGTTGCGGTCGGCGTGCGCGAGCACCACCCGATCAGCCCGAACACCGTGGGAGCCCAGCTCGTCGAGCACCTCGAAGGTGGCGCTGCCGTGTTCGAGGTGCACCATCACCGGCGCTCCGGTGGCCGCGTGCGCGGCGGCGACCGCGGCCAGCACCCGGTGCTCGAAGGCGGTGATCGACCAGTAGCCGATCCCCGCCTTCAGCAGCCCGGCGCGCACTCCGTCCACATCGGACATGCCGGTGACCAGGTCGGCGGTGAACCGCTCGGCCAGTTCCTCCTCGGTGCCGGCCAGCAGCGGGTGGTCGTCCGGGTAGTGGGCCTGCCGGTGCGCGCCGGTGGTCGCGATGACGTGCAGGCCGGTGCGCTCGGCGATGCGGGCCATCCCGGCCGGGTCCCGGCCGAGGCCGATCGGCGTCGCCTCGACCATCGCCTCGATCCCGGCCTCGCGCAGGTGCTGCGCCTCCTGCCCGCTGCGCTGCTCGTCGTCGAGCTCGTCGCCCGGCAGCAACGGCGTGACCTGGAACAGGTGCTCGTGGTAGTCGGTGCGGCCGAGCTCCTGCGCAGGTACGTCGCCGAGGACGGTGCGGACCGTCATCGCACCGCCTCGGCCGCCGCCGCGAGCTCGCCGACGGTCTGCTCGTCCAGCTCCAGGTCGAAGACCTCCGCGATCACCTGCGACCAGCCGTGGATGAAGTACCGCCAGCCGTCCACCACGGTGAGCTGCGCCGACTCCTCCTGCGCCCGGGCCTGGTGCAGGAACTCCAGGCTCCCCCGGTAGTTCAGCTCCCACACGACGGCGTTGCGCGGCCACCGGACCTCGTCCGACAGCGGCGAACCGGGCCGGTCCTTGCCGAGACCGGTGGCGTTGACGATCAGGCTGCCCTCCGGGCACGCCGCGACCAGCTCGTCGGCGGGTCCGTCGGCCACCACCGCCACGACGTCGTCGGTGTCCAGTCCGCCTCGGCGCAGCACCTCGACCAGCTCGGCCAGGCGGTGCTCGTCGGTGTCGGTGCACACGATCCGGCGCGGCCGGTCGTCGCGGCGCGCCAGGTACCAGGCGATCGCCGTGCCGGCCCCGCCCGCGCCGAGGCACAGCAGGTCCGCGCCGGTCCTGGCGAAGTGGTCCGGGGCGAGGAACTCCTCAATGGACAGTCCGGCGGTGATCGGGTCCTTCGCGTGCCCGACCAGCGCGTCGCCCCGCTTGGACACCGAGGAGATCTCCCCGCAGAGACCGGCGAACTCGTCCAGCTCGGCGAACATGTCCCCGGCCGCGTCGTGCACCCCGATCTTGTGCGTGGTGATCAGCGCTCCGCGCAGCCCCGGGTCGCCCTGGATCGCGCCGACCACCTCGCGGTACTGCTCGCGGCTGGCCCCGACCGGGAGGTCGAAGCCGACCAACTGGTCCGATGGCAGTCCGAGCACCCGGGCCCAGGCCGGGAAGACCTTGCGGATCGAGGACTCCCCGGTGCTCACGCCGACGAAACCCATCGCCGCGTCGTCGTTCAGCTTGGTCATGCGGTCTTCTCCTCGATCTGTGCGGGACGCTCCGGCGTGCGGCCGGAGGAGGCGCCGGTGCCCATGCGGTCTACGGCCTCAGGAGCGCCGCTCATTTCCCCGCCATCCCGGGTAGGCCGCGCGACTTCCCGCCGCGCAGGTTCTCCGCGCCCACCGCGATCAGGATCAGCACCCCGATCGCGATCTGCAGCCAGAACGGGTCGACGCCGAGCAGCGTGCCGCCGTTGTTGAGCAACCCGACCACCAGGGCACCGACCAGCGCGCCGAGCGCGGTGCCCTTGGCGCCGAACAGGCTGGCCCCGCCGATGACGCACGCGGCGATGGCCTGCAGCTCGTAGCCGGTACCCGAGGTCGGAACACCGTTGCCCAGCCGGGAAGCCAGCAGGACGCCCGCGAACGCGGCGAGCAGCCCGGACAGCGCGTAGGCCGACAGCAGCACCGCTCGCACCGGAACACCGGTCAGGCGGGCGGATTCGACGTTCGAACCGACGGCGTAGACGTACTGGCCCCAGACGGTGCGCCGCAGCAGCCAGGCCATCACGACCGTCACCAGCAGCATCAGCCAGGTCAGGTTGGACACCCCGAACAGCGAGCCGCCGGCGATCGCGGTGAACTCCGCTGGCAGCGGCTGCACCGTGCGGCCGTCGGTCAGCAGCAGCGTCGCGCCCCGGGCGATGCCCATCATGCCCAGGGTGACGATGAACGGCGGCATCCGCAGCACCGCCACCAGCACGCCGTTGATCAACCCGGCGCCTGCGCCGACGATCAGCGCGAGGACGACGGACAGCGCCACCGGCAGACCACCGGTGGTCTCGAACACCGCGGTCGCGGCGACCACCCCGGCCAGGCCGACCACCGAACCCACCGACAGGTCGATGCCGGCGGTGAGGATCACCAGCAGCTGCCCGACCGCGATGATCGCGTAGATCGACACCTGGCGGCCCAGGTTGTCCAGGTTCGTCCCGCTCAGGAACGAGTCGGTGGCCAGGCTCAGCCCGAACGCGATCAGCAGCAGCACCGGGATGCCGCCGAACCCGCGGTCGAAGAGGTGGCTCAGCCGCAGGATCTCCGAATCGGCCGGTTCCGGCTTGGACTTGCGCTTGCGCTTCCCGCCCGCCGCGGAAGGCGCGGGGGCGCTTGCGACGTCGGTCATCGCATCTCCTGTGTTCTCATCGGGCGCCCGCGCCCGTTCGGTTCCCGGTTCATGAGGTCTCCTGCGCGCCGGCGGCGACGGGGCTGGCCAGGTGCAGCACGTCCTCCTCGGTGGCCTCTGCCGGATCGAGGTACCCGGCGATGCGCTGCTGCCGGACCACGGCGATCCGGTCGCACAGGCCGAGCAGTTCCGGCAGGTAGGACGACACCACCACGACGGCCAGCCCGGCGGCGGCCAGTTCGGCGATGACCCGGTAGATGTCGGCCTTCGCGCCGACGTCCACGCCCTTGGTCGGCTCGTCGAGCAGCAGCACCTTGGCACCGGTCGCCCGCCACCGGGCGACCAGCGTCTTCTGCTGGTTGCCGCCGGAGAGCGAGGACACCGGGTCGGTCCAGTCGCCGAACTTCACCCGCAGCCCGTCGGCCGCGGCGGAAACGTGGTCGCGCACCTTGCCGCGGCGCAGCACGCCGAGCGAGCTGACCGAGCCGATGCTGGCCATGGCCACGTTCTTCTCGATGCTCAACCCGAGCATCAGCCCGGATTCCTTGCGGTCCTCGGTCAGCAGGCCGATCCCGCTGCGCGCCGCCGCCCGCGGCGAGGAGGTGTCGACCGCCTGGCCGTCCACCAGCACCTGGCCGGCCAGAACGGGGTCGGCGCCGAACACGGCCCGCAGCAGCTCGCTGCGTCCCGAGCCGAGCAGCCCGGCCAGGCCGAGGATCTCCCCGGACCGCACCGAGAGGTCCACCGGCTCGTCGAAGCCGACCGGCCGGATCCCGCGCAGCTCCAAGCGGACGTCCCCGGGCTCGGCCCGCTCGCCCGGGTAGAGGCTTTCGATGTTCCGGCCGACCATGGCGTGCACCAAGGTGTCCTCGGTGTGCTCGGCCATCGGTTCGGTGGCCACCAGCCTGCCGTCGCGCAGGACGGTGACCCGGTCGCCGATGGCGAACATCTCCTCCATGCGGTGGCTGACGTAGAGCACGGCCACGCCCTCGTCGCGCAGCGCGCGGATCCGGTCGAGCAGCGCCGCGGCTTCCTGCTCGGACAGCGCGGTGGTCGGTTCGTCGAAGATCACCAGCTTCGCGTTCTGGCCGAGCACCCGGGCGATCTCCACCAGCTGCCGGGTCGCGGTCGGCAGCTCGGCCACGCGGGTTTCCGGGTCCAGGTCGGCCAGCCCCACCCGGGACAGCATCGCGGTGGCCATCTCGCGCTGCCGCCGCAGATCGCGGAACCCGGCGCGGGACGGGAAGCGCCCCATGCACAGGTTCGCCGACACGGTGAGCTCCGGCAGCAGGCTGAGCTCCTGGTAGACGACGCCGACCCCGGCATCGCGCGCCGCCGAGGGGGTGAGCACCGGGCGCATCGGCTCCCCGGCCACCAGGTACTCCCCCGCGTCGCGGGTCTCCGCGCCGGTGAGGATCTTGATCAGGGTCGACTTGCCCGCCCCGTTCTCCCCGGCCAGGCAGTGCACCTCGCCGGGGAGGACCTCCAGGTCCACGCCGTCCAGCGCGGTCACGGCGCGGTAGGTCTTGCGCACGCCGCGCAGGCTGATCACTGCGGTGTCGGCCATCGCTCAGCCCTTGGTCTTCGGCGGGTCGAGCAGCTGGGCGTACTCCGGCTTGTCCACATCGGACTTGTCGATGACGACCGCGCCCGGGTCGAGGTTCACCGGCGGGGTGCTGCCCGCGGCGGACATCGCCGCTTCCACCACGCCCTGGTAGCCGAAGAAGAACGGGTTCTGCACCAGGATCGCGTCGACGGATCCGTTGCGCACGCCCTCGACCTCGGCCGGGTCGGAGTCGAACGCCACCACCGCGAGCCGGTCGGCCGCACCCCGCTCGGCGACCGCGCGCGCCGCGCCGGTGCCGGAGGTGTTGTTGTCGGCGAAAACGCCCGCCAGGTCCGGGATTCCGGTGATGGCGTCGTTGACCTGGCCGACGGCCTTGTTCAGGTCGTTGTCGTTGACCGCGGTCTGCACGACCTTCGCCTGCGGGCACTTCTCGGCGAGCCCGGAGGTGAACCCGGTCAGCCGGTCGGTCAGCACCTGCTGGCCGGAGGTCGAGCTCTCGTGCAGGATCTTGCCCGCTTCCTTGCCCTGCGCGGTGAGCAGCTCGCACATCCGCTGCCCGGCCTGCTGGCCGGCCTTGACGTTGTCGGTGCCGATGAAGCCCTCGGAGGCGGTGGTGATCGAGTTGTCCACCGTGATCACCTTGATGCCCTGCGCCCTGGCCCGGTCCACCGCGCTGTTGAGCGCGGTGGAGGAGTTCGAGGCGAGCACGATCGCCTTGGCCCCGCGGGCGATCGAGTTCTCCACCAGGCTGACCTGCTGGTCGATGTCGGTCTCCGAGGTGGGGCCGAACAGTCCCAGCTCGACTCCCAGGTCGTCGCCGGCCTTCTCGGATCCGGCCAGCATCGACTGCCAGAACTCCGAGTCGGTCGCCTTGGTGATCACGTCGACCTTGGTCCCGGCGACCCCGCTGGTGCCGGAACCGGCACCCGCCGCGGACGGCCCGAAGGCCGCTTTCCCGCCGACCAGCCCGGCACCGACCGCGACCACCGCGATCGCGGCCGCGACACCGGACGAGACGAACCGTATGCGCGCCATTGCAGCTCCTCGTTCACTAACTCGCTGAAATCCGGCTCAGCCCGCGACGGGCCTCGGGCTGGAACGGCACGTGGCGCGGCGCGCCCTCGCCTCGCAGCACGCGCCCACCGCTTCCGCGTTCGAGCGCCCAGCCGGAGCCCTCTTCGGACCAGAAGTGGCTTAACTGTCGTCCTGTCATGACAGGATGTCAAGACCTCGGAGATCACTGATATCGGTTCGCGCGTCAGACGTGCTGGAGATGATTTCGATGCCGGTAGCTCTCACGGCGATGAGCGCTGCGCAGAGCGGCGATCGCCCCGGCGAGTCAGCCGGCCCGGGGCGGGAGTCCTGATATCCTCTCATGACATGGTGACACGTATCGACCGCTCGTCCCCGCTGCCCTTCTACCACCAGCTGAAGCAGATCGTGGTCAGCGACATCAAGCGGCGCGGCATGTCACCCGGCGATCGGCTGCCCGGCGATCACGAGCTCTGCGAGACCTACGACGTTTCGCGCACCGTGGTGCGCCAGGCGCTTGCGGACCTCGAAGCGGAAGGCGTCATCGAGCGCATCAAGGGGCGAGGCACGTTCGTCTCGAAGCCGAAGATCGCCGAAGGGCTCGTCCGGTCCCTCACCGGCCTCTACGCGGACGTCGCAGCCCGCGGGTCGTCGCTGCGCAGCGACGTGCGGCGGATGGAGGTCGTCCCGGCCGACGAGCAGATCGCCGCCGACCTGGACCTCGCGCCGGGCTCCCCGGTGATCGTCATCGAGCGCTTGCGGTTCGTCGACGACGAACCCTGGGTGTTCACCGTGACCCACCTGCCGCACCACATCGCGCCCGGGCTGGAGCACGAGGACCTCACCACCCAGTCCTTGTACACCCTGCTCGAGCAGCACTACGGGGTCCAGCTCAAGCGGGGCAGGCGGTCGGTCGAGGCCACCAAGGCCAGCGCCGAGCTCGCCGCCGACCTGGACATCCCGGACGGGGATCCGGTTCTGCTGCTGCGCAGCACCAGCTTCGGCGTCGACGACCGCCCGGTGGAGATGTTCGTGGCGTTCCACCGCGGCGACCGCAGCCGGTTCGACGTCGACCTGGAGAGCTCGACCACGAGCAGCCCCAACACCCTGATGCGCGTCACCGCCTAGCAAGCCGCTCGCCGCCCACGGAGGTGAGCGGCGAGCGGGACCGTCCACGAAGGACATTGTCGGCTGCGGGAACCTCAGCGGCGCAGCGAGGATTCGATGTCCTCCAGGGTGCGGCCCTTCGTCTCCGGCAGGCGCTTGGCGAAGAACACCAGGCCGACGAGGCCGAACAGCGCGTAGACCCAGAACAGCCCGGTGGGCGTGATCAGCTGGATCAGGCTGAGCGCGGTCAGCGAGATGATGAAGTCCAGCCCCCAGTGCGTCAGGGAGCCGAGGCCGGAGGCCTTGCCGCGCACCCGGGTCGGGAAGATCTCGCTGTTGATCAGCCAGATCGAGATGCCGAGGCTGACCGAGAACGCGGTGATGTAGAGGATCAGGCCCGCCACCAGCAGACCGCCCACGACGCCGGACTGCGAGGGCAGCAGGTACAGCGCGCCCAGGAACAGCAGGCTGAGCACCACGACCGCGGTGCCGCCCAGCAGCAGCGGGCGCCGGCCGACGCGGTCGATGAGCAGCAGCGCGATCAGGGTGCAGATCATGTTCGCGGCGCCGATGCCCACCGAGGACAGCAGGGCGGAGGAGTCGCCGAAGCCCGCCTGCGTGAGCAGGGTCGGCGTGTAGCTGATCACCGCGTTGACGCCGACGAGCTGATTGGTCGCCGCCACGCCGACCCCGATCAGCACCGCGGGCCGCAGCCGGGCGCCGAACAGGTCCCGGTACGTCAGTCCCCGCTCGGCTTCCGCAGCCGCGGAGATGGCCGCGATCTCGGACTCGATCTCGTCGGCGGGCAACGTCCGGGCGAGCGCCCGGCGGGCGTCGTCGACGCGACCGCGGGCGAGCAGCCAGCGCGGGCTCTCCGGCAGCCGGAACAGCCCGAAGAACATCACCACGGCCGGGATCGCGGCCAGCGCCAGCATCCACCGCCACGCCGCCGCGTCGGCCAGCGCGTAACCGGCCACGTAGGACGCCAGGATGCCCACCGTGACCATCAGCTGGAAGCTGGACACCAGTCGACCGCGGATGTGCGGGGCGGCGATCTCGGCGATGTAGGCGGGAACGCACGAAGACGTCGCACCGATGGCGATGCCGAGGACCAACCGCGCCACCACCAGCGCACCGAAGCCCGGCGCCGCGGCGCACGCGACCGCGCCGACGGCCGCCACCGCCGAAAGCACCAGCAGCGTCCGCTTGCGGCCGATGCGGTCGGTCAGCGGGCTTCCGGTCAGCGCACCCACGATCGCGCCGGCGAGCATCGCCGCGACCACGACCTGCTGCCCGATCTCGGACATCTGGAACTGCGGGGTGATGTAGAGCAGCGCGGCGGAGATGATCCCGAGGTCGTAGCCGAAGAGGAAGCCGCCCAGCGCCGAGATCGCGGCGGCGCCGAACACCCCGGCGCGCCGCCGGGACGATGCTCTCGATCGGTCGAGGACAGGTGAAGTCATGGACGAGGCTCCAGGAGAAGGCGGGCCCGGTGCGGGCACCGACGCTGGACAGCGCCCCACGGGCAACTGTCGAACCGCGAGAGATGAGACCTCCTGTCCGTACAGGATGTCAAGGCGGCGCGACGAGATGTCCGAATTGCCGCGCGGTTTCTCGTAGTATCACTACATCAGCTGGACTAGGCTGGTCCCGACCGACAACGCCGACGAGGGGACGACGGGTGAACGTGGCGGCGAACCAGCCGGACGAGGAATCGCAGAACAGCAAGGTCCCGCTCCTCGAAGCGATCGCGACGCGCATGGGCGAGCTGCGCCGCAGCGAGCGCAAAGTCGCCGAAGCCGTGCTCGCCTCCCCCAGCGACGTGGTGCACCTGAGCATGGCGGCACTGGCCGAACGCGCGGGCGTGAGCGAACCGACGGTGATGCGGTTCTGCACCGCGATGGGCGCCCGCGGCTTCCAGGCGTTCAAGCTCGAACTCGCGCAGACCGTCGCGCTCGGGCTGCCCGCCACGCACAGCGCGATCGAACCCGGCGAATCCGTGCCCACCCTCATCACGAAGGTGTTCGACCAGTCGATCAGCAGCCTCGACCGGGCCCGCCGCGCCCTCGACACGGCGCAGATCGAGCAGGCCGTGGAGCTGCTGGTCGAGGCGGACGAGGCGGTGTTCGTCGGGTTCGGCGCGTCGTCGATCGTCGCGCAGGACGCCCAGCAGAAGTTCCCGCTGTTCGGCATCCCGTGCACCGCACCCGTGGACGCGCACCAGCAGTTCATCGCCGCGTCGCTGGCCGGGCCCGGCACGGTCATGGTGGCGCTGTCGAACACCGGCCGGACGCAGAGCGTGCTCGACGTGGCGGCGGCCGCTCAGGAGCAGGGTGCGAAGGTCCTCGGGATCACCGGCGAGCAGAGCCCGCTGGCGGAGCTGGCCGACGTGCCGCTGGTCGTGAAGACCTTCGAGGACACCGATTTCTACACGCCGACGCTGAGCCGGCTGGCCGCGCTCGTGGTGGTCGACGTGCTCGCCACCGGGGTCGCGCTGCGCCGCCCGCCGGAGCACCTGGTCCGCCTGCAGCGGATGAAGGAGGAGCTGACCGCGATGCGGGCCGGGACGCGACCCCCCGCCGCGTCCCGACCCGAATAGCCCGTCAGGGCGCCAGAACCGCCTTCAGGCAGCTGCTGTCGGCCACCGCCGCCAACGCGTCCGGGTACTCGTCGAGCGAGAACCGGTGCGTGATCATCCCGTCGGTCCGCACCCGGCCCGAGCGCAGCACCCGCAGTGCCCGCTCGATCCCGTGCAGCTGCGCGAAGGACCCGATGATCGTCAGCTCGCGGCGGAACACCTCGTAGGCGGGCACCGGCCAGCTCGCCGACTCCGCGGCCATGCCGTACACGACGATCGTCCCGCCCTCGCGGACCAGGCCGAAGGTCTCCTCCAGCACCGACACCGCGCCGGTCGCGTCCACCACGACGTCGAAGCCCTCCGGCGCGAGCGCGCGCAGTTCGGCGAGCCCGGCCGACGGGTCGGACCGGTCGAGGCGCACGGTGCGGTCCACGCCGAACTCCGCTGCCTTGGCCAGCTTCGCCGGCGTCGGAGCCGCCACCGTCACCCGACCGGCCCCGGAGTGCGCGGCGAGCTGCGCCAGCAGCAGGCCGGTCGGCCCAGCGCCGAACACCACGACGTCGGATCCGGGCGTCAGCGCCACCCGGTCGAGGCCGTGCACGACGCAGGCCAGCGGCTCGGCCAGCACCGCGGTCTCCGGGGGCAGGTCGTCGACCGCGAAGCAGTTCGCCGCCCGCGCGGTGACGTACTCGGCGAACCCGCCGGGCCGGTTCACGCCCTGCGCCGCGAGGTTCCGGCAGAAGTGCCCCATTCCGCGGCGGCAGGCCGCGCATTCACCGCACCGGGTCGTGTTGTCCAGGACCACGCGCTGCCCCGGTCGCAGACCGGTCACCGCGTCCCCCGTGCGCACCACCTCGCCGAGGATCTCGTGCCCGGGGATCAGCGGGTAGGTCGGGCCGAACTCGCCCTCGTGCAGGTGCAGATCGGTGCCGCAGACCCCGGCCAGCACCACCCGGAGCAGCACCTCGTCCGACGCCGGTTCCGGATCCGGAACACTGGTGATCTGGAACGACTTCGGTCCGTCGTAGACGACAGCCTTCACGCGGCTCCTCCTTTCAGAACGGACAGCAGATTAGCCACCGCACCCGCTGTCGCCCGACGCACGCTGGCCCCGGTGTAGCCGCCGACGTGCGGCGTGGCGATCACGCGCTCGTGCCGCAGCAGCGGGGTCAGCTCCGGTGGCTCGGTGTCGAACGCGTCGACCGCGTAAGCCGTGAGCCCGCCGTCGTCGAGTGCGGCGAGCACCGCGGCGTCGTCGACGAGCGCCGACCGCGCGGTGTTGATCAGGACCGCGCCTCTCGGCGCCCGGGCCAGCAGGTCGGCCGTGATCAGCGGCTTTCCGTCGGGTGGCGGCGGGCAGTGCAGGGTGATGACGTCGCTGCGGCGCACCAGCTCCGCGGGCTCCACCTGTTCCGCACCTTCGAACGACGAGAACGGGTCGTGCGCGACGACGTCGGCGCCGAGCGCGCGGAACGCCCCGGCGACCCGCCGCCCGATCTCCCCCAGCCCGAACACGCCGACGGTCACGTCGGCCAATTCCCGTCCCTGGTAGCGGTTCCAGCCGCCCTCGTGCACCGACGCCGCCGACCACGGCACGTGCCGCAGCGCGGACATGGCCAGCACGATCGCCAGCTCCGCCACGCCTTGCGCGTTGGCCCCGACGGCACGCTCGACGCGCACGCCGCGGGCGGTTGCCGCATCCAGGTCGATCCCGTCGGTTCCGGCGCCGTTGCGGCTGATCACCTTCAGCTCCGGCGCCGCGTCGAGCACCCGGTCGGTGATCCGCTCGACCCCGGCGAGCCAGCCCGCGCAGTCGGGGACGAGCGCGAGCAGGTCCTCTTCGGACGGCAGCTTCCCCGCCGGCCCCGGCACCAGCTCGTACCCGGCTTCGGCCAGGGGCGCCAGTTCGGGCACCGCGTCGAGCCCGGCCGCCGTCAGGGAGCGAGGGGTGACCAGGATCCGCCCGCTCATCGCCGCGCTCCTGCCGCGAGGTCGGACAGCGCCTGGAACTCCGGTCCGCGGGTGGCGATCTCGATCCCGAAGACCTCGGAGATCACCTGGGTCCAGCCGTGCAGGAAGTACACCCAGCCGTCGTGGACGCCGACGTGCCCGGCCGCGCGGGCCTGGTCGAGGAACCGCAGTTCGCCGCGGTAGTTGAGGTCCCACGCGAGCGCGTCCCGGGGGAAGGTCGCGCCGTCGGTCAGCGGGGACCCGGGCGCGTCCTTGCCCAGCCCGGTCGCGTTGACCACCAGCGATCCGGGGCTCAGGGAGGCCAGCACGCGGTCGTTGTCGCCCGGCTCCGGCGTGGTCGCGGTCTCGATCGCCACGTCCGTGCCGGCTTCGGCGTGGACCTTCTTCAGCGCGTCGAGGCGATCCGGGTCGCGGTCGGACACCACGATCCGGCGCGGCCGGTCGGCGCCGCGGCCGGACCGGCTCAGGTACCAGCTGAGCGCGATGGCCGCGCCACCCGCACCGATCAGGAACACGTCGGCACCGCTGGAGCTCCAGTAGCCGGGAGGCGCCACCGCGTCGACGGCGAGCCCCGCGGAGATGGGGTCCTTGGCGTGCGCGACCACACCGTCCGATGTGGACAGGCAGCTCACCTCGTGCATCAGCTCGGCGAGCGGGTCCACCCGCGCGAACAGGTCGCGGCAGGCGGTGAACAGGTCGAGCTTGTGGGTGGTCACGAGCGCGCCGCGGCCCAGTTCGCCGGCGGCCAGGAACTCCACGACGCGCCGGTAGTCCTCGGCGGGCGCGTGCACCGGCAGGTCGATGCCCTCGAGCACGGCGTCGATCCCGAGGTGCTCGGCCCAGCGCGGGAAGACCGTCCGGATCGACGAGCTCTTCGTCGTGACCCCGATGAAGTACAGCGTCGGACGGCTCGCGGGCGGCGGCAGTTCCAGGCTCATGCGGCCGCCTCCACGACCTGCACCGCGGCGCGCGCCCGTTCGGTGATCTCGGCCCACTTCCCGGCGGTGATGTCCTTGCGCGGGGCGATCCAAGTCCCGCCCACGGCCAGGACCGCGGGGTGCGCGAGGTAGTCGGCGAGGTTGTCCGGCGACACACCGCCGGTCGGCACGAACCGCACGCCCGCGGCCGAGAACGGTCCGGCGAGCGATCGCAGGGTGCCGAGCCCGCCGTAGCTGCCCGCGGGGAAGAACTTCACCACGTCGCAGCCCTCGGCGAGGCAGTCCATGATCTCGGCGGGCGTCACCGCGCCGGGCACGAACGGCAGGCCCGCCTCGCGCGCCGCCGCCAGCACTCCACCACCGCATCCGGGCGCCACGCCGAAGCGCGCGCCGGCCTGGGCGGCATCGGTGACGTTGGCCGGGCTGAGCAGCGTGCCCGCGCCGACGATCATCTCCGGCACCTCGGCCGCCACGCGCTCGATCGCGGTCCGCGCCGCGCTCGTGCGGTAGGTGACCTCCATGACCGGCAGGCCGCCCGCCACCAGTGCGCGGGCCAGCGGCACCGCGTCGTCCGCGTTCTCGATCTCGACGACCGGCACGACCCGGATCGTCCCGAGCTCGGTCAGCACGCTCACGCGACCGCCCCCGGGTAGCCGACGTGGTCCGGGTTGCGCCGCAGCGTCCACCCGCCTTCGCCGTCCTCGACGACCAGCGAGGCCATCCCGCCCGCCTGGGCGATCAGGTCGTAGTTCTGGCCCGCGTCGGTGTTGTAGCAGAACAACGTGACGAGCGGTTCGTCGCCGGTGTTGACGCTGCGGTGCACCCAGTGCCCGGGGACGTGCACCGCGCGGCCGGGCTCGAGTTCGAGCGCTTCGCTGCGACCGTCGAGGGTTTCCAGCAGCAGCAGGCCGTTTCCGCTCAGGCAGTGGTAGAGCTCGGCGCGGTCGGGGACGGCGTGCAGGTGGCCGCGCGTGACCGCGTACTCCGCACCGACGCGCCCCGGCTGCATCGTCGACGTGCCGATGGTCAGCGCACCCGGACCTTCCGCGCACCGGTGCTCCTCGACCCGGTAGACCAGGTGGTCCGGGCCGAGCTCGGCGAGCAGGTCGCGGTAGGCGGACTCGTCCCGGTACACGCCGCCCATGTCGCCGAGCCGCTTCTCGTACACGGAGGTGCGCCCGGTCAGCGCACCGTCGGTACCGACGAGCAGCGAGCCCGGCTCGGGCACCGAACGGAGTTCCGTCATCACAACACCTTTCTTGTAGTTCAACTACGCGGCGGCGGGCACAGTCGTCCCCGCCGCCGCGTTCGCGGGGGAACGCACGGTTTTCGACGTCCCCGCAAGGGGATCTGGGTAGTCCTGCTACACCGGAAGCTCCCCGGAAACCTGGACCAGCACCTTCACCTGGCCAGGGTCTTGGGCCGCGGCGAAAGCCTCCGCGGCCCGGTCGAGCGGGAAGATCGCGCTGACCAGCTCGTCGACGGGCACGCGGGACACCAGGCGCAGCGCGGCCTCGACGTCCTCGCGCACGTACATCAGGCTGCCCAGGACGGTGATCTCGCGGTCCTGCACGAGGTGCAGCGGCACCGCCACCGGCCCGGCCGGGACGCCGACGACGACGAACGTGCCGCCCTTCAGCAGCAGTTCGATCCCCTGCCGCACGGTCGGTTCGGTCGCGACGCAGTCGAAGACCACGTCCACTCCCCCGGCGATCTCGTCCGCGCGGTCCGGCGGCAGGGCGAGATCCGCCCCCAGCCGCAGCGCGCGGTCGCGCTTGTCGGGCATCGGATCGGTCACCGCGATCTCGGCCGCACCGGCCGCGCGGGCGGCGGCCACGACGAGCAACCCGATCGGCCCGGCACCGAGCACGACGACCCGGCTCCCGTCGCGCACACCTGCCCGGCGCACCGCGTGCACCGGCGTGGCGAGCGGTTCGACGAGCGCGGCGGCGAGGTCTCCCACGTCGTCGGGCAGCACGTGCAGCCGGTCGGCGGCGACGGTGAACAGGTCGCTCATCGCGCCGTCGGTCTGGCAGCCGAACACCGCGAGCTCGGCGCAGATGTTGTAGCGCCCCTCCGCGCAGCGGCGGCACCGTCCACAAGCGAGCCCCGGTTCGAGCACGACGCGATCACCGGGACGGCACGTGCTCACCCCGGATCCGACCGCCTCGACGACGCCGACGGCCTCGTGCCCCGGCGCGTACGGCAGGTCGATGAACGGGTGCTCGCCCGCGACCGCGTGGGTGTCGCTGCCGCAGATCCCCACCAGCACCGGGCGGACCAGGACCTCGCCGTGGCCGGGCTCCGGGCGCGGCGTGCGCTCCAGCCGGACCTCACCGCTCGGGTGCACCCGGACCCGGCGCACGGTTTCCCTCGTCGGCCCCATCAGAAGATGCTCTCCGGGTTGTAGAACTCCTTGACGTTCTCGCAGCCGATGCCCGCGGCACGCGTGTTGGTGTCCTTCGGCAGGGTCTTCGGGTCCTTCTCACCGGTGGCGATGCCCAGCGCGGTGTCGAACGCGGCGTGCGCGGCGAGGTCCGGCGAGTTCAGCCCGGTCGAGACGTACTGGCTGTCGCAGCCCTTGGCGATCTCGGCCAGCGCCTCCTTCTGGCCGTCGGCCGACGCGGCGACCAGCACGTTGGTGTTGCCCTGGTTGCGCAGCACCTGCAAGGCGCCGAGCGCCATCGAGTCGTTCAGGCCGAGCATCACGCCGATGCCGGGGTTGGCGGCCAGCATCGACTCGGTCGCCGGGACCGCCTCCTCCTGCGTGTAGTTGCCGCTGGCCGACGCGACGACCTGCGGAGTGACGCCACCCTCCTTGAGCCCGTCGAGGAAGCCGTTCTGCCGTGCCGGGCCGACGATCTCGTCGTTGGGACCGCCGTTGAGCACGCCGACCTGCACGGTCTTGCCGCCGCCGAGCCGCTTCGCGGTGAGCTGGCCGGACAGGCGGCCGATCTCGTGGTTGTCCGACTGGATCGAGGTGACGCCCACGCCCGGGATGCCGGTGTCGACGAACAGCAGCGGCACCTGGCTGGCGACCTGGGTCAGCTGCGCCCGCTCGGTTTCGGGGCTCTTCGCATCGACCACGATCACGTCGGCGCCCTGCGACAGCATCGTCTGCACCTGGTTGATCTGCGTGACCGGATCGCCGTTGGCGTTCTGGAACAGCAGCTTGAAGCCCTTCTCCTTGGCCTTCTGCTCGGCCACCGCCTGCATCGCCACGTAGAAGGGCGCGTCCATCTGGCGGGCCGCGAAGCCGATGGTGACCTCGTTGGCGGGCTTGGGCTGCGGCCCCGAACCCGAACCGGATCCGACGGTGCCGCACGCGGCCACCGCGAACGTCGTCGCACTCGCGACAGCGGCGGCCAGCAGGCGGGATTTCACTTTGCGCATAGCAGAACTCCGTTGTTCTTCAGTGGTTGCGGGAACGGTTGCGGCCGATGGTGGCGAGACCGATGGCGAGCAGGATCAGCGCGCCGCGGAAGGCGTCCTGCAGGAACGTCGACACGTTGAGCAGGACGAGGAGGTTCGAGATGACGCCGAAGATCGCGGTACCGATGACGGTGCCGACGACCTTGCCCTGACCGCCGTTGAGCCGGGCGCCGCCGATGACGACGGCCGCGATCGCGTCGAGCTCGAACAGGTTGCCCGCGGTGGGCGTGGCAGCGCCGACGCGGGAGACCAGCAGGAATCCGCCCAGGCCGACGAGCAGCCCGGCGATCACGTAGACGGACACGAGGGTTCCGCGCACCGGGATGCCCGAGGCCTGCGCGGCCTCGACCCGGCTGCCGACCGCGAACACGCGACGCCCGAAGACCGTGCGGCGCAACAGGAACGCGAGCCCGACGGCGACGAGGAGCCAGATGATGCCCAGCACCGGGACACCGGCGACGGTCGCCGTGCCGACAGCGGTGAAGCTCGGCGCGGACGGGGTCAGCGGGCTGCCCTCGGTGTAGGCGTAGACCAGGCCCCGCGCCAGCGCGAGCATGCCGAGGGTGACGATGAACGGTTCGAGCCCGCGGAACGCGACCATGAACCCGTTGAGCGCACCGAGGACCATGCCGACGACGAGCGCCACGCCCAGTCCGACCAGCGTTGACGACCCGCCGAACATCCCCGCGGACAGCACGCAGGCGAGTCCCAGCACCGAGCCGACGCTGATGTCGATCCCGCCGGAGACCACCACCAGGAGCTGGGCGAGCGCGACGATTCCGGTCACCGAGATCTGCAGGACTAGGTTCTGCAGGTTGCGGCTGGTCAGGAACGCGTCGCTGCTCAACGACGCGACCGCGAACAGGACGATCAGGATCAGCAGCGGGTACTGCTGGCGCAGCCAGCCCGCGCCGCGATCGCGCCAGAACGACCGCGGCGGGCTGCTGGCGCCGGTCGCGAGGTTCTCCTCGACGGCGGTCATGCCGCCTCACCTCCCAGGGCAGTGCGGATCAGGTCATCGGTGGTGGCCGTCGCGGTGTCGAACTCGCCGGCCACCTGCCCGTCGCGCAGGACGAGCACGCGGTGGCACAGCATCAGCGCCTCCTCCGCCTCGCTGGTGACGACGAGGACCGCGCGGTTCTCGCGGCACAGGTCGTGGATGATCCGGTAGATGTTGAGCCGGGCACCGACGTCGATGCCCTTGGTCGGTTCGTCGAGCACGACGACCGCGGGGTCCGCCTCGAGCCACTTGGCCAGGCACACCTTCTGCTGGTTGCCGCCGGAGAGCGTGCTGGTCAGCACGTCCGGGCCGCCCTTGACCTGGAACCGCCGGATCAGCTCGGCGACCCGGGTGCGTTCCCGGCGGCGGCGCAGCACGCCCAAGCGCGACGAGCGGCCGAGCGTGGACAGCGTCAGGTTCTCGCCGTTGCTGAAGTCGGCGACGAACCCCTCCCGGCGGCGGTCCTCGGTCAGGTAGACCACGCCGCGGCGCAGCGCCGCGCCCGGCGAGCGGAGCGCCGTCGGTTCACCGTCGATCTCGACCTCGCCGGAGACCGGGCGCTGCTGACCGGACACCGACCGCGCCACCGAGGAACGACCGCTGCCCACGAGTCCGTAGACGCCGACGACCTCGCCCTTGCCGACCTCGAAGGACACGTCCTGGGCGGAACCGGCGTGCAGCCCGCGCACGGAGAGCGCGGGCGGACCGGCGTTCTCGGGGAGCTCGGGCGGCCGGTCGAGCGCGCTGACGGCTTCGCCGATCATGAGCGTGGTGATCCGGCCGGGATCGGTGTCCCGGGTGCGCAGCACGTCGACGAGTTCTCCGTTGCGCAGCACGGCGATCCGGTCCGACAGCGCGAAGACCTCGGGCATCCGGTGCGACACGAACACGACCGCGGTGCCCGCGGCGCGCTCGGCCGCGACCATCTCCTCGATCTCCTTGAAGTGCTCCTCCGACGTCGACGCGGTCGTCTCGTCGAGGATCAGCACCCGGTGCGGTGTGACGGTGGCGCGGCTGAGCGCGAGCATCTGCCGCTGCCCCGGGGCGAGGTGCCGCGCGGGCATCGCCGGGTCGACGTCGCCGAGCCCGACCTCCCGCAGCAGTTCCCGCGTCTCCTGGTCGTCGCCCCGCCGCGCGAGCTGCCACGGCAGGACGTCCCGACCTGCGCGCAGCCGGTACAGCCACACGTTCTCCGCGATCGAGAAGTCGTCGACGACCAGCGGTTCCTGGTGCATCAGCAGGATTCCCGCCCGCTCCGCGTCCGCCGGTCCGACGACCGGGCCGTCGTGGCCCTCGACGCGGATCTCACCGTCGTCGGGGGCTTCCTGCCCGGCGAGCAGCCGGGCGAACGTCGACTTGCCCGCTCCGTTGGCCCCGCAGACCGCCAGCACCTCGCCCGCGTAGCCGTCCAGGTCGAGGCCTTCCAGAGCTCGGACGCCCGGATACCTCCTGCCGACCCCGCGGGCCGAGAACACGACCCGGGGTGATCCCGGGGGCCGCTCGGCACCACTCATGCGCACCTCCTCGCACTCGCCGCGTTGTAGTGAAACTACACAGATGAGGTCGCTCAGGCTAGCCTCCCGGGCGAATTCTCGAGACGGACGTCACTCTTTTGGCCCAATGAACGATCGCGGAGAGTCAGCTAACCTAGCGAAACTACAAAATGGCGGTGTGGCCTTCCGTTCTCACGGACGTTCGCGGCCGTCGCCGCCGCCGTCCCGGAGAGGGAGAGATGACCGAGCGATTCACCGGCCGCCGCATCGCCGTCACAGGCGCCGCAGGAGGGATCGGCAGCGCGCTGTGCCAGTCGTTGCTCGAGCAGGGCGCCCGCGTCCACGGACTCGACCGCGACGGCCTCGACGCACTTCCGGCAGGTGTCGAGCCGAATCAGGTGGACCTGCGCTCCGAGGACTCCGTGGCCGGTGTCGTGCGCGAGCTCTACGCGCAGGACCCGACTCCGGTCGACCTCGTGACCTGCGCCGGCATCGTCGAGGACGACGTGGCCGCCGAGGACATGCCGATGGACCTCTACGACGCCGTGATGGGCGTCAACCTGCGCGGCGTCTTCCTGACCTGCCGGGAGTTCGGGCGCGAACTGCTCGCCCGCGGTGGCGGCGCGATCGTCAACGTGGCCTCCATGTCGGGCAACGCGATCGTCAACCACCCGCAGAAGCAGTCGGTCTACAACACGAGCAAAGCCGGGGTGAGCGCGCTGACCCGCTCGCTCGCCGTCGAGTGGGGCCCGCGCGGGGTGCGCGTGAACGCGGTGTCCCCCGGCTACGTCGACACTCCGCTCAACGCGCTCAAGGCGCACATGCACGAGCAGTGGAAGGCCGAGACCGTGCTCGGCAGGTTCGGCGAGCTGCGGGAGATCTCCGCGGCGATCGAGTACCTGCTCAGCGACGACTCCGGGTTCTGCTGCGGTACGGAACTGCTCGTCGACGGCGGGTTCTCGCTGCGCTGATCGACCCCGGGAAAGCGGACAAGATGATCATTTCACATGACCTGGGCACCACCGGCGACAAGGCGACGCTGGTCGACGAGACCGGCCGGGTCCTCGCCGCGGTGACCGAGACCTACGACACCGACTTCGGCCTGCGGGGCAAGGCAGAGCAGGACGCCGACGCGTGGTGGCGCGCGGTGTGCGCGGCGACGCGACGGCTCGTCGACGCGCACCCCGAAGCGCTCGACCAGATCGAAGGCGTCTCGTTCTCCGGCCAGATGATGGGCGCGGTCCTGCTCGACGCCGAGGGGCGCCCGGTCCGCCCGGCCATCATCTGGGCCGACACGCGTTCGGTGGCGCAAACCGGTTCGCTCATCGACGAGATCGGCATGGAGCGGGCCTACGCGATCACCGGCCACCGGCTCAACCCCACCTACTCGCTGTCCAAGGTGATGTGGGTGCGCGACAACGAACCCGAAGCCTTCGCCCGCACCAGGCACGTCGTGCTGGCCAAGGACTACGTGGTGCACCGCCTGACCGGCGCCATCGTCACCGACCCGTCGGACGCCAGCAGCACCAACGCCTACGACCAGTCCGCGCAGGACTGGTCCGACGACCTGTTCGCGGCGGCCGGTCTCGACCGGGGCTTGTTCCCGGAGATCGCCCCGTCGACCACCATCGCGGGCACGGTGACCGCCGAAGCGGCCCGCGAAACGGGCCTGCGCGAGGGAACGCCGGTCGTCCTCGGTGGCGGGGACGGTCCGATGGCCGCCCTCGGCGCCGGAGTCCTCGACGCGACCTGCGGCGCCTACGCCTACCTCGGCTCGTCGTCCTGGGTGTCGCTCGCCGCGGACGCACCGCTGCACGACCCGGGCATGCGCACGATGACGTTCAACCACGTCGTCCCAGGCCAGTTCGTGCCCACGGCCACGATGCAGGCCGGCGGCGCCTCGCTGGAGTGGATCGTGTCGACGCTGGCCCCTGGAATCGAGGACCGCTACGCGAACCTCCTCGGCGGCGCCGCGGAGGTCTCCGCGAGCGAGGACGGCCTGTACTTCCTCCCCCACCTCCTCGGCGAGCGGTCGCCGTACTGGAACCCGCGCGCCCGAGCGGTGTTCGCAGGCCTGGCCCGCCACCACGGCCCGGCGCACATGACGCGCGCGGTGCTCGAAGGCGTGGCGTTCAACCTGTACACGGGCCTGCGCGCGTTCACCGAGAACGGCGCGAGCATCGAGCACGTCGACGCCATCGGCGGCGCCGCGAACGCCGGTGTGCTGCTGCGGATCTTCGCCGATGTGTGGGGTGTTCCGGTGCGGCGCAGGGAACTCGTCGACGAGGCGACATCGCTCGGCGCCGCGATCGTGGGCGGTGTCGGCACCGGCATGTTCGACTCGTTCGAGATCGCCCGGAAGTTCGCGGAGAACCGGGCCGAAGAACGACCGGAACCCGAAACGCACCAGCGCTACGCGCGGGAGTACGACGTGTTCATGGACGCCTACCGCCGCCTGGAGCCGTGGTTCGACACGCTTTGACCGGTGTGCCCGCCCATCACCAAGCCGGCGGGCGGGCACACAGCGCTGCAACGAACTGGCCGCGCTTGACTGCTTCCCGCGCGAAGGCGTCTTTCCCAGAAGTGGCGGCCGGAGCCACCGCTGCCGACTAGGGTCGGGGCAATGACTTCTGGGTGGACGAACGAGACCGCTATTCAGCAGTGGAGCGATTCCGCCGAGCGCGAGGCGTTGGAGGCGACCGCCGCGGACGGGGACTTCGCCAAGCGCCACCTGATCAATCCCGATCAGCTGCGGCTGCTCGGTGATGTGTCCGGTCAACGGGTTCTGGACGCGGGGTGCGGCAACGGCTACTTCAGCCGCATGCTCGCCGAGCGGGGCGCGCACGTCGTCGGGGTCGAGCCGGCTGGGGGTTTGCTCGCCTTCGCGCGGGAGAAGGAAGGCGAACTGGGCCAGGGCGTCAGCTACGTGCAGGCGGACCTGACCCGGCTTCCCGATCTCGGCGACCCCTTCGACGCCGTGGTGTGCAGCATGGTCCTGATGGCGATCCCGGACTGGAAACCCGCGCTGCGCGGCTGCGTCGAATCCCTCCGCCCGGGCGGGCTGCTCGTGTTCTCCGTGGTCCACCCCGCGTTCGAACAGCTCTGGACCTCCTGGCGGGAGCACGGCGAGTACCGCACGAGCAGGTACTTGGAGGAGTACGAGATCCCCGGGCACGCCCCCGACTTCCACCGGCCGATGTCGGCGTACCTCAACGAGCTGGCCGCGCTCGGCTGCCGCCTGCGCGAGGTCGTCGAACCCGGGCTGGACCCGGCTGTCGCCGCTCAGAGCGGTGTTCCCGGGATCGAGGGCTACGTCCGGATGCCGAACTTCCTCATCGTGTCAGCCGAAACCCCCAGCTGAGCAGCCGATTTCACCTCCCGGCTCAACCGGCCTGCGCGCGCTCCACCAGATCCCGCACCAGCTCCACGACTTCCGCCGGACTGAACTCCATCGCGTTCTCGCCGACCGAGATCTCGAAGGCGCACCGCGATGGGTCCGGTGAGGAACGGACCTTGTAGAACAGCTGCGTGCCGTGCTCGGCGATCATCTGAGCCCCAGCCCGCTCGACCGCGGCCTTCGCGGCAGGCACGTGAACGTGGAACAACGAGGTCTGCGGCGGGTCCGGGAACGCGCGCACGGTCCCATCCGCGTTGAGCTCGGCCGCGATCGCCACCGCGTGATCTCGGAACTCGGACATCCGCGGCACGAGCCGGTCCAACCCCGCCAAAGCCCCCAGTGCCAGCGGCCACGCATCCGGGATAGCGCCACCGAGGCGCTTCCGCCACACCGCGGCTTCCGCCATGATCTCCGCATCACCGACCAGCACCGCACCCCGGACCCCTCCGAGTCCTTTGTAGAGCGATACGTACGCGGTGTCGAAGAGCCCGGCGATCTGCGCGTAGGGGCGGTCGTAGTACGGCTGCGCCTCGAAGATCCGGCCACCGTCGAGGTGTGCGGCCGCCCCGCGCGAACGGGCCAGTTCGACCTGCTCGCGCAGCTGCGCCCACTCGGGCAGCAGTCCGCCGAGATCCCGCTGCGGCAACTCCCACACGACCGCGGCCAGCGGTTCACCGATCGCATCCAGATCAGCCGTGGTCATCAGCTGGTTCCGATCACAAGCAGCGTGGAAGCGCAGACCGTGGACGGCGTTGTATCCCTGCAGCTCCCAGTTGTCGAGGTGCACGTGCGGATGTCCCGCGAAGGTCCACCGCCCCCGGCGCTCGGCATGCATCCGCAACGCGACCTGCTGAGCCATCGTTCCAGTGGGGAAGAACAACGCCGCCGGTGCGCCGAACAACTCCGCCATCCGCTCTTCCAGGACGGCCACCGGTTCTTCCGGCGAGGTTTCGGGACCGACCAGATCGATCCATTGACGCAGCAGGTCGTGCGGCTTGCGCCGCAGTGGGGAGTGCAGGGCCAACGAGCGCCGGATCACCGGAACGTCCATGTCACCGGACACTGCCATTTCCCACTGACAACGCCCTCTCTACACCGCGTAGGAGAAGACCAGGACCGCTGTTGAGAAGGTCAGCATTCCCAGGCAGTTGAGCCAGAACTCCTGCTTCAGGAACTGGGCTCGGATGTGGGCGTAGACCGCGCAGACGAAGTAGGCGATCACCGCGGCGTTCGTGGCGAAGGCGATGCCCGGGTACTTGAGGCCGACCAGCAGACCCGCCGTTGCCAGGAGTTTCACCGCGATGAGGATCCACCACCAGTCCCGCGGGAGGTTGACCCCTTCCAGGCAGCGCTGGATGAAGACCGGTGGCTTCAGCGACATCACCGCGTCGCCGAGGAGCACGAGCGCCAGAAGCGCGGTCGGCCACCAGGTGTGGGGCAAGCCGGTCATTGCTGTCCTCCTCCGGTGATCACGAACCCGATCACCTCGCGCAGCTGGTCGATCGCGTCCGATTCCCGGAGGGTTCCGTGCGCGACGGTCATGAGAATGCCGAGGTACGCGAAGTAGACGACGCGCGCACCGCGGCCGGATTCGGCTTCGTCCAGACCCGCACCCGCGAGCGCGCCGGCGATCTCGTCGATCAGGGACTGCGCGAGCTTGCGGAAGATCTCCGACTCGTGCACTCCGCGCACGACGATCGCCGCGTACTCGCGCGAGAGCTCCACGTCGAGCATGAAGTACCGGACGAAGGGCTCGATCAGGGCCACGACGCCGTCCACCGCGGACGTCGGCTCGGCCGTGGCCGGCTCGTCCGCCCTCGCGCGGTGGACCGCGTCGATCCAGATGTCGAAGATCGCGACGAGGAGCGCGTCCTTGTCCCCGACCGACATCACCGTCCCGGAGCTGACCCCGGCCTCGGCCGCGATCTTGCGGACCGTCGTGGCCCCGAACCCCTGGTCGCGGAACAGGCGCTCGGCCGCGGTCAGCACCTTCTGCCGCGTCACCTCGCGCTTCTCCGCACGTGACTGAACATGTTCACTGAACACGTTCAGGACATTAGCGCGGGCACTCCCCCTGCGCAACCACCTGCGGGCTCAGCCGGCGATCCGGCGCGCACCGATGTAGTGACCGTCGCCCTCGACCGAGCGCACGTCGACGAGCTGCCCCTCGGTGGGCGCGTCCACGACCTTGCCGCCGCCCACGTACATCGCCACGTGGTGGATGGTCGACGGATCCCCGGATCCGTCGTCGTAGAAGACGAGGTCGCCGGGCTGCAGCTGGCTCCTCGACACCGGCCTCCCGGCCGTCCACTGCGTCCGGCTGCTCGGCGGGATCGAGATGCCCGCCTGCTTGTAGGCCCACTGGGTCAGGCCCGAGCAGTCGAAGGTCGTCGGCCCCTTCGAGCCCCACTCGTACTCCGAGCCCCGTTTGGACAGAGCCGCCTGCAGCGCGGTGTTCGCCGCGCCCGGCGGGCCGAGGTACGCGCCCGTGTCGACCGGACCCTGCAAGCGCTCCCGGTCCGAATCGCCGAGTTCGCCGAGCGCCTGCCGGACCTCGCCGATGCGCTCGTCGAGATCGTCCTTGCGCCGCTGGACCTCGTCGAGCAGCCGCGCCGCTTCGTCGGTCGCCTGCTGGGCGCGGAGTTCCGACTCCTGCGCCTGCTCGCGGGAGCTGCGCGCCCGCGCGAGCGCCTCGTTGTAGCCGGCGAGGACCTTCGCGTTGTTGTCCGCTAGCGCGCCGAGCATGGTTGCCCGCTCGAGGAATTCGTCCGGACCGTTGCTGGTCAGCGCGGCGGTGAACTCGTCCACCCGAGCGCCGCGGCACGCCGATCCGGCGAGCCGATCGATCTCGCCGCGCAGCTCTTCCTGCTCCCGCAGCGCTCCGTCTTCGATCCGCCTGGCCTGCGCGACCGATTCCTTCGCGCGGTCCAGCTCCGCCTGGTTGGCGTCGTGGGCCATCTCGGCTTCGGTGAGGTCCTCTTCCGCCTTCGCGGCCTCAGCACCGAGCTCCTGGTACTCCTTGACCGGGTCGGATGGCTGCGCGCCTGCGGGCACCGCGAGGGTCCCGGCCACCACGGCGACGGCCGAAGCCGCGAGCGCCACCTCCACGGATCGCTTGAGGCGTTGTAAGCCCACGTCTCGAACTTCTCCTCTGCACTTGCCGGGCGCCCGGCAGCGGGCCGATCCCGGCTTGCGAACTAGCCGCCCGGAAGCTACTCGAAAGCCGGAATCTTGTCTACTAGGTGCCCTAGTACTAAGCGACGAGGTTTATATATTTTCGTTGCCCACCAAGAACTTCACGTCGATCGCGTTGCCAAATATTGCTACTATCTGTCATAGTTGGCCTGTCGTCGGATTCGAAGCTCTGGCGGCCATCAGGCGCGGACCGGCCCTCCCCGCCCTACACCCCCCCGGGGGAAGGCCGGTCCGCATCCCGCTCCACCGCAGCCACCCGGACCGGACGAGGGATCCCGTCGGCCGAACCCGGTATCCTCGACACCGCGAAAGCGGGAGGTGGCATGCAGGGCTTGGGAGAACTCGAAGACGGCGTGATGGACGTGCTGTGGACGTCGGCCACGCCGATGACCGTTCGCGAAGTCCTCGCGAAGCTCAACGAAACGCGCGATCTCGCTTACACGACCGTGATGACGGTCCTGGACAACCTCTACCGCAAGAACTGGGTCGACCGCGAACTGCAGAACCGCGCGTACCTCTACACGCCCACCGAAACCCGGGAGGAAGCCGCTTCCCGCGTGCTGCGCGAGCTGCTCGACTCCAGCGGTGACCCCGAGGCCGTCCTGCTCCACTTCGCGCAGTCGGCCTCGGACGACGAGACCGCCGCGCTGCGCCGCGGGCTCCGTCGACGGCCCCGGCGATGATCCTCGCCATCGCACTGCTGCTCGGCGTGGCGGTCGTCGCCGGGTGCGCCCCCGCCGTCCTGAACCGGATGCTGCGGCGCCGGGTGGACCCACAGCTCGTGCTCATGACGTGGGGTGCCCTGATCGCCACCACCTTCGCCACCGTGACGGCAGCGCTGACGATCGCCGTGCTGCCGGCCCACGGGCCCGCACCGCTGCTCGTCGAGCTGCTCCACCACTGCTGGACCGCCCTGCAGCACGGCTCCACCCCGCAGCTCCACCTGGCCGCAGGCCTGCTGCTGCTCACCGCGATCGCGGGCCTGTCGTCCCGAGTGAGCATCGGACTGCTGCGGCATGCCCGGCACCAGCGCCGCGCGCACCGCCGCCAGCTCGAGCTCTTGCACATCGCAGCACGCCGGGAGTCCGGTGCTTTCCCCATCATGTGGCTGCCGCACCCCAAACCGATGGCCTACAGCGTGGCCGGCACGCCGGGGTTCGTGGTCGCCACCGACGGGGTCCGGGACCAGCTCGGCGCCGATGCCGCCGCAGTGCTCGAGCACGAACGCGCCCACCTGCGCGGACGCCACCACCTCCTGGTCGGGCTGGCCGAAGCGCTGTCCCGATCGGCGCCGTGGCTCCCGCTGATGCGCCGCTCCCCGGAGCTGGTGCGGACCGCCGTCGAGCTGGCCGCCGACCGCTCCGCCGCGCACTTGCACGGCCCAGGCGCAGTGCGCTCGGCACTGCTGCGCATGTCCGACGTCCACGGCGGCGGCCCCGTGCCCGCCGATGCGCTGGGCATGGCCCACAGCGCCGTCGACCTCCGGCTCCACCACTTGAACGGGCTGACGGCGGCACCGGGCAAGGCCAAGCGGGCCCTGGCCTCCGGCGTGGTGGGACTGACCGCGGCCACACTGCCGACGGTCGCCGGAATCGCCCTCGTACCCGTGCTGGCGATGGCTTCCTGCCCGTTCGTCCTCGGGGTCTGATCCCGCCGCCTGATCCACTAGCCGATCTAGTACTACCCAACATCCGATCAGCTCACCCGAACGAGCTACTAAGCCAGGTAGTATTGGCGACTCTGCGTGCGGCACATGACGGGTTTCACCCAAAGGCATTGCCGCACAATGACAATTCAGTACACGAAGGAAGACAAGCTCCGGACCGCTGCGGTCCGGCGCGCCGGGCTCGCGTACGATCGTGACCGTGCGCGATCGACTGCCCACCATCCGCATTCTGCGGCTCTCGCTCCTCTGCGTCGTCCTGACGACGCTGGGCGTCGTCTGCGCAGCGCACACCCTGGTCGGAGCGCCCACCCCCTGCGCATCCAGCACCTACTCGCAATCGTGCGGGACCGGCGACGACGAACAGCCGGAGTACCCGGACCACGGACCGAGCGACACCCACTGCGTCGCCTCGACGCGGGACGTCACGTCCACTGTGGATACCGGATCGTCCGCGCCGGACGCCGCAGCGGACGGAATCCCGGCCGCGTTCCACCGCACCAGCTCCGCAGTCGTCCGGCCGAGCCCAGCGTTTTCCACGCCAGGACGCGAGATCCTGAGCTTGACGTGCGTCTGGCGAACCTGATCAGTCCTCGCACCCGCTCCTGATCGCAATCGCCGCACTGCTCCCCGGCGGTCGACCTCCGACCGCCCGGACCAGCGCGCCCGATTCCACCCACCTGCGCGAACCACGAGGAACGTGATGCAAGGACTCCTCCCCCGCACCGGATTCGGCAACCGGCTCGGTGCCCCAGCGGGATCTGCTGCTTTAACTCCGCACAACCACGCCATCGACACCACCGTCGGCAGCACTCCTGTCCTGTGGATCGACCAGCCGTTCAACGGTCCCGGCACCGGGTTCTGGGCCAAGCTCGAAGGACACAACCCGGGCGGCATGAAGGACCGGCCCGCGCTGCACATGATCGAACGCGCGCGGCAGCGCGGCGAGCTCGAGCCCGGCGGCACGATCGTCGAGTCGACCAGCGGCACGCTGGGCCTGGGACTCGCGCTCGCCGGGATCAACTACGGGCACCCGGTGACGCTGGTGACCGACCCCGGTCTGGAACCGATGATGCACCGGATGCTCCGGGCGTTCGGGGCGCGCGTGGACGTGGTCACCAGCCCCCACCCGAGCGGTGGTTGGCAGCAGGCACGTCGCGACCGGGTCGCCGAGCACATGGCGGCCACCCCGGGATCCTTCTGCCCGGACCAGTACAACAACCCCGACAACGTCGCCGGGTACACGCCGCTGGCGCTGGAACTCGTCGCGCAGCTGCGCAGCATCGACGTCCTCGTGTGCTCGGTGGGCACCGGCGGCCACTCGGCCGGCGTGGCCCGGGTGCTGCGCACCTTCTTCCCCGAGCTGCGGCTCATCGGGGTCGACGCGATCGGATCCACGATCTTCGGCCAGCCCGCGCGGCAGCGGATCATGCGCGGCCTCGGGTCGAGCATCTACCCGCGCAACATCGAGTACTCGGCGTTCGACGAGGTGCACTGGGTCGGGCCCGCCGAGGCGGTCTGGTCGGCGCGGCAGCTGGCCACCACGACCTACGCCAGCGGCGGCTGGAGCGTCGGCGCGGTCGGCCTGGTCGCCGGCTGGGCCGCCCGCGTCGAGGGGCCGAACACCCGCGTCGCCGCGATCTTCCCCGACGGCCCCCAGCGCTACTTCGACACCGTGTACAACGACGAGTACTGCCACCAGCACGACCTGCTGGGCTCGGCCCCGCCGGAGAACCCGGACGTGCTGGCCCACCCGCAGGAACGCGAGGTCGACCGCTGGACGCGGTGCGGCGACGTGGTCGATCCGGCCGCTCCGGGCTCCTTGGCGACAGTGGGAGGCGAGCCGCGTTGATCCAGACGTTCAAGCAGTTCCGGTCGTTCAACCGGACCGTGCAGCTGCTGGTGATCAACCAGTTCACCATCAACCTGGGCTTCTACATGCTCATCCCCTACCTGGCCGCGCACCTGTCGGACGGCCTGGGGCTGGCGACGTGGATCGTGGGCCTCGTCCTGGGGGTCCGGAACTTCACGCAGCAGGGCATGTTCCTCATCGGCGGGACGCTCGCGGACCGGCTCGGGTACAAGCCGCTCATCATCGCGGGCTGCTTGTTGCGGACCGGGGGCTTCGCGCTGCTCGGAGTGGTGGATTCCGTACCGGCGCTCCTGCTCGCCTCGGCCGCGACGGGATTCGCCGGCGCGCTGTTCAACCCGGCCGTTCGCGCATACCTGTCGCAGGAATCCGGAGAGCGGCGGGTGGAAGCGTTCGCGCTGTTCAACATCTTCTACCAGTCGGGAATCCTGCTCGGCCCGCTGGTCGGCATGGCGCTGACCGGTATCGCGTTCCAGGCGACGTGCTTCACCGCCGCGGCGGTCTTCGCCGCGCTGACCGTGCTGCAGGTCCGGGCCCTGCCGCAGCGCAAGGCGGCGCGCGAGGCGACCGCTGAGCGCTCGGTCCTCGCGGACTGGCGGACGGTGCTGGCCAACCGGTCCTTCGTCCTGTTCTCCATCGCGATGATCGGCACCTACGTGCTGTCGTTCCAGGTCTACCTGGCGCTGCCCCTGGAGGCCCAACGGCTCGCCGGCGACGGTCTGGCCGGAACCGCGACGGTCGCGTCGCTCTTCGCGGTGTCGGGACTGCTGGCCATCGCCGGGCAGATGCGCATCACCGCCTGGTGCAAGCAGCGCTGGGAACCCGGGGTGTGCCTCGTGGTCGGACTGCTGGTGATGGGCACGGCGTTCATCCCACCGCTGCTCACCGCCGCACTACCGGCCGCGACCGGCAGCACTTCGGTGACGGAGGTCGTGCTGCGGGCCGTTCCGCTGGTCCTGTCCGCCGCGCTGATCGGACTGGCGCAGGTGATCGTCTTCCCGTTCGAGATGGACACCATCGTGACCCTGTCCGAGAACAAGATCGTCGCGACGCACTACGGCCTGTACAACACCGTTTGCGGGGTCGGGATCATGATCGGCAACCTCGCGACCGGGAGCGTGCTCGACCTCGCCCGGTCGGCGGGAATGCCCGCGCTGCCCTGGGTGGCCATGTTCGGCATCGGCTTGCTGTGCGCAGCCGGACTCGCTTCGCTGCAACGCGCTCGGCGCTTGACCTCGCCCGGCGCGCAACCTGTGTCGGCTGCCAGCTGACAGAACGGCCCGGGAAGCTCCGACTTCCCGGGCCGTCCGCCCAGCGGGGTCCTTGTCATGCATTCATGCGAATGTCACTATGTATTTGTCGCAAGCAGCGAGGAGGAGGATCGATGGGGCACGGACACGGCCACGGGATCTCGCCCGCCCAGGCCACGAGCGCTTCTTCGAAGCACGTCCGGCGGCTGTGGCTCGCCGCCGGACTGGGCCTGGTCACCTTCGCCGCCCAGGTCGTCGTCGGCCTCTCCACCGGGTCGTTGGCGCTGCTGTCCGACTCCGCCCACGTGTTCACCGACGTGTCCGGCATCCTGATGGCGATCACCGCGATCGTGATCGCGCAGCGGGCGAGCGCTAGCGCCAACCGCACGTTCGGGATGTACCGCGCCGAGGTCTTCGCCGCGCTGTTCAACGCAGTCCTGCTGTTCGCGGTGGCCGGGTGGGTGCTCTACGAAGCCATCGACCGGTTCGAAGAACCACCTGAGGTCCCGGGCCTGCCGGTCGCCGTCGTCGCCGTCGTCGGCCTGGCGATGAACGTCGCCGCGCTCCTGCTGCTGCGCTCAGGAGCCGAGGAGAGCATCAACGTCCGCGGCGCCTACCTGGAAGTCCTGGCCGACATGCTCGGCTCCATCGGCGTGCTCGTCAGCGGCCTCGTGACGCTGCTGTTCGGCTGGCGCTACGCGGACCCGATCATCGGTGTGGCCATCGGCCTGTTCGTGCTGCCGAGGGCCTTCAACCTCGGCAAGGGCGCCTTGCGCATCCTCCTGCAGCACGCGCCGGAACGGATCGACGTCACCGGGATGACCGCCGACCTCGGCGCCCTGGCCGGCGTGCAGGAAGCCCACGACCTGCACGTCTGGACACTCACCTCCGGCATGGAAGTCGCTTCAGCACACCTGAAGATCCAGCGCGACGCCGACCCCTCAGCAGTCCTGGTGGCCGCGCAGCGCCTGCTGTCCGAGAAGTACGAGCTGGAGCACGCGACGCTGCAGATCGAGACAGCCGACGCGGCCCGCCGCTGCCACCAGCTCAGCTGGTGACCGCGCGATCAGGAACGGCAGTCGCCAGCCCAGGAGTCTAAGTCCGGAGTGGACAGTGCGCAGGTGAGGAACGCGGTGATCCCGGAAGCCAGCAGGAATCCGCCGATCACCCCGGATTCCAGCCAGCTCCCCCCCAGACCGCGCCGTTCGTCCGGCGCGTGCTCGACCACGAATGTGGGCGCTCGCCGCAGCTCCGGAGTCACCTGGGCGTGCGTGCTCGCGGTGGTGGGCATGCGATCGCCCCCGTGAGGTCGAGGAGCTCGGCGGCGCCGTGGGTCAGGGCCCGCGCTCCATCCCGGTCGACGACGAAGGTCTGGCTCAACCCGACGCAGGCGCGGCCGAAGCGGCGGAACGAACCGGGGATGTGGAACACCATGCCCTCGCGCAGCGGCTCGTGGTTGCTCGCGGTGATGTGGAAGGGCATCCCGTCCATCCAGTGCGGCTTGTGCGCGAGTCCGACCGGATAGCCGAACAGCTGGTGGAACACGACGTCGTCGGGTAGCGGGCCGAGCGCCGCGCTGGCTTCTGCGGCGACATGCGAGCACGGAACTCCGGGGCGCGCGTGTTCGAGCACCGCCGCAACCGCAGTGCGGGCCAGCTCGGCGAGCAGCTGGTCCTCCGGCGCGAGGCGACCGCGGAGGACGGTGCGCATCACCGGGGCGTGGTAGCGGTGGTGCGTCCCGGCGAACTCCAAGAACGTCGGACCGTCGGCCAGCGGATGTCCCAGCCAGCTCGAGTGCGGGATGCCCGCCCTGTTCCCGGTGACCACCACCGGCCCCCACGCCGACACCGAGTCGGCCGACTCGACCAGCGCGGCTGCGACCGCAGCCGCGACCGAGGATTCCGTCGCATCAGCACGGCCCGCCTCGGCGACTGCGGCCCGAACGCCGGCTTCGGTCACCGAAGCGGCCTGCTCGACGCACCTGATCTCGGCGGGCGAGAGCACCAGCCGTTCGCGTTCGACCAGGTGGTCCGCGTCCACCACGGCGGCGCCGCGCTCGGCCAGCATCCCGAGCACCGATGGAGGCGTGGAGGCGTGCGCGGTCTCGACACCGACCCGTGCAGTGCTGGGCAAGGCGGCGACGACGTGGTCGAGCACGCTGCGCAGGCCCTGCAGCGCGTCGGTGTAGCGGCTGAAGCGCAGCTGGTCGACGCGGGAGCTGGCGATCGCCCGCCCGAGCTCGAGGTCCGGCACGTACAGCGCGGTCGCGGTGTCGGTGACCACCAAGGGCTGAGGTGCGGTCTCGGCGGTGTGGTACCCGCACAGGTACTCGACGCTGGACGGCCGGAACACGATCATCGCGTCCACGCCGAGCCGAGCCATCCGCCCTCGGACTCGTTCCAGGCGCGCGTCGTACTCGGCGTCGTCGAACGGGCGGGACTCAGCCGCAGCGACGCGATCGATCGCCTCCGAGGTCAGCCACGGCGGCACCGCTGCCCCGTCCAGGCCGCTGAGGGCGCTCGGCCGTGCCGGATGCCGCTGATCGTCCATCGTCGCTCCCTCGCATCGGGTGAGGGAAGTTTCCGCGACGGATTTCGTGCACGTCTATTTGGGAAAACTGCATCGATTGCTTTAGCATCCCTTAATGGAGCTGTCGTTGCGACGCCTGCGGATCCTGCACGAGTTCGCCCGACGCGGCACCATCACCGACGCAGCCGCCGCGTTGCACTACACGCCTTCCGCTGTCTCCCAACAACTTTCAGCACTGCAGCGCGAAATCGGCCAAGTCCTGCTGGAGCCTGCGGGAAGACGTTTGCAGCTCACCGATCTCGGGCACACGCTGGCCGAGCACGCGGCCGAGATCCTGGCCGCCGAGCAGCGGGCCCGGGTAGCGCTGGAGCAGCAGCAGGAAGTGCTCACCGGCAAGCTGCAGGTCGGGGTGCTCGCCACGATCGCCGCCTCGCTCGTGCCACCGGCCATGGCGATCCTCGCGCGCCGCCACCCGCAGATCTCCGTGCGCACGCGCGAAGTCCGGCCGGAGGACGCGCTGATGTCCGTCCGCGACGGGGACCTCGACCTGGCGTTCGTGCTCGACTACCCGGACGCGCCGATGTCGTGGGAGCTGAGCCTGGAGTCCACCGTCGTCGGCGTCGAACAGCACCACCTGATCGCGCCCAGCGGCTGGTTGCCCGACGAGCCGGTCGACCTCGCGGAGCTCGCCGGGTACGACTGGGTCGTCTCGGGCGGGGACACCGACTTCGGCCGCGCCCTGATGACCGTGTGCCGGCTGGCGGGCTTCGAACCCCGCATCGCCCACCAGGTCGACGAGCAGGCCACCGCGATGGCGATGGTCGCCGGACAGCTCGGCATCACCCTGGTCGGCGACCTCGGCCTCGCGCTCCGACCGCGAGGCGCGGAGGTCCGCACGCTCCGCCAACCCGTGCTGCGCCGGGTGGTGCTGGTCCGCCGTCAGGCCATCCACCACCGCCCGTCGGAGTCGGCGTTCGTGCACTGCGTCCTCGACGCCAGCCAATCCCTCGGACTCAGCCCCGACGACCCCGGGTGATCACCTCGACGACGTCGGCCGGGCTGGGACGCGCGTCGTTCTCCTCGGCGGCGGCCCGGCCCCATGGGAAGGCCGTGCGCCAGCCCGCCGTGACGAGGCCTTTCGATGCCCGCGTTCACCCGGTCCTGGTCATGCAATTCCGCGCGGTGCCGTGCATCAGACATGCCTCTCGTCGGCGGAGGAGTGCGAACTCTCCGCTTTCGCGAGCTCCTTGGTCAGCGAAACGCCGATCCGGTCCGCGAGCTTGCCGGCGAAGATCGCCACGAGCACCCCGACGATCACCCACGCGATCGCGACGAACACCGGCGACAGGCCGGCCGCGTCCTTCACGCTGTAGCCGATCACGACGAGGATGAAGGCGCCCCCGAGAGCGGGCAGGGCGAGTTCTGGCACCCGTACGGAGATCTGTCCCTTGCGCCAGGCCGCGAAGACCGCCACTTCGACCAGCAGGTAGACGAACAGCAGGCAGGTGGCACCGACTACGGCGAAGTAGAAGTACGCGTCGATGGCTGCGTCACCGGTGCCCATCACCGGCCACCCGGTCAGCCAGGTGGCCACGTTGACGACTGCGCCAATCGCCGCCGCGGCGAGGACGGCGTTGCGGGGGATGCGGTGCGTCGGGTCGATCTCGGCGAACTGGCGCGGTCCGAAACCGTCTCGGGCGAGGGCCATCGCGAGGCGCGCCGACGCCATCACGGCGGACAGGTTCGAGGCGAACGCCGAGAGAACCGCGGTGACGAGCACCATGAGCGCGAACCAGTGGGCGATGTAAGTCTCGCTGAGATCGCCGAGCGTGTTGCCGGAGCTCTGGAAGGCGGCGAGCCCGGCGGCGTCGGTACCGAAGCCGATCGTCTGGGCGAACATGACCACGACGAAGAGCACACCGGTGAGGAGGACGCAGCCGAACAGCGCACGCGGGATGTTGCGCAGGGGGTTGTCGGTTTCTTCGCCCAACGCGGCGCACGCCTCGAAACCAGCCCAGGACAGGAACGCCGCCACAACGGCCGCGAGCACCGCGCCCACACCGATGCGATCGGGCGTGAAGGTCGTGAAGTCGACACCGGTCGACTCCGCCCCGCCCTTGCTCAGGATGACCACGACGAGCACCAGCATGGCGGCGATGCCCAGGCCCTCGATCGCCAGCAGCGCCCGGCTCACCGTGGACGTGTCGCGCGTGTTCAGGTAGCCGGTCATGAGGAGGCAGGCGGTGGCCGCCAGACCGTAGCCGACGCTGGTGCTGGCCCCGAACACGGAACTGAGCAGCGCATTCAGGAAGGCTCCGAATACGGCGGCCGTGCAGACCGTGAAGAACAGGTAGGTGCCGAGCAGGGCGAAGCCCGCCGTGAATCCGGCGCGAGGCCCGAGCGTCGCGCCGACCAGCGCGTAGGCGCTGCCAGCGTGGTTGTAGCGCTGCGTGAGCCGGATGAAGCCGTACGCGACCAGCGCGACACCTATGAAGCCCAGGAGGAACACCAGGGGCACGGCCTTCCCGACCGTGGCGATGATGCCCTGGCCGTTGCCGGACACGGCAAGGGTCGGCCCCATGAGGCCGAGGGAGAGCGCCAGCGCCTCCCAGAGCTTGAGCTTCCGTTTGATCACCACGTGCCTCGTCCTCATCAGTCGGAATGGGCGTGCTGGGAGGGAGTTGGGCTGCGAACTCTCAATGACGTCGTCACGGCTGGAGGTGGGCCCGCGCCTCTCCGCATCGCGCGCTTCAGGGGCAGGCAGGCGGCGCTTCACCACCTACCCGCCTGCTCGTCGTGGCTTGGTCCCTACTCCCCGGTCACCACTGCGCGGAACTGGCCGAGCATCCAGGCGAGGTCTGCTTCCTCGATGGTCAGCGGCGGCGAGAGGCGGACCGTGGAACCGTGGGTGTCCTTCGCCAGGACACCTCGCGCCGCCAGCTCCTCGCAGGCCTCGCGACCCGTCATCAGCTCGGGGTCGATGTCGACTCCGGCCCAGAGGCCGCGGACCCGCACCTCGCTGGCGCCCTTGCCGACCAGCTCCTGGAGTTCCGAGTTCAAGCGCTCGCCGAGGGTCCGGGCCCGGTTCTGGTACTCCCCCGTTTCCAGCAGCCCGACGACGGCGTGGCCAACAGCGGCCGCGAGCGGGTTGCCGCCGAACGTCGAGCCGTGATTGCCCGGCTGGATGACGTCGAGCACGTCGTGATCGGCGATCACGGCCGAGACCGGGACGATGCCACCGCCCAGCGCCTTGCCGAGCACGTACATGTCGGGCACGACGTCCTCGTGGTCGCACGCGAACGTGGTGCCGGTGCGGCCCAGCCCGGACTGGATCTCGTCGGCGATGAACAGGACGCCGGACCTGGTGCACAGCTCCCTGACCTGGCGCAGGTAGCCGGCGGGCGGCAGCCTCACACCGGCCTCGCCTTGGATCGGCTCGATCAGCACCGCAGCCGTGTGCTCGTCGATCGCGGCTTCCAGGGCAGCGATGTCGCCGTGCGGGACGGCGCGGAATCCGGGGGTGAACGGACCGAATCCGTCCCTCGCGGTCGCATCGTTGGAGAACCCGACGATCGTGGTGGTCCGCCCGTGGAAGTTGTCCTCGGCGACGACGATGTTGGCCCGGTCGGCGGGAATGCCCTTGACCTCGTAGCCCCACTTGCGGGCCACCTTGAGCGCGGTCTCCACGGCTTCGGCACCGGTGTTCATCGGCAGCACGAGATCCTTGCCCGCCAGCGCGGCGAGGTCCCGGCAGAACGGGCTGAGCCGGTCGTTGTGGAACGCCCGGCTGGTCAGGGTCACCCGCTCCAGCTGTTCACGCGCGGCGGCCAGGAGCGCCGGATGCCCGTGGCCGAAGTTGAGCGCGGAATAGCCGGCCAGGCAGTCGAGGTAGCGGTTGCCTTCGACATCGGTCATCCACACGCCGCTCGCCTCCGCGATGACGACGGGCAGCGGGTTGTAGTTGCACGCGACGTTGGGTTCAGCCGGGGTCATCGTTTCCGGGGCAGTCATGCGAGAAGTCCTTCTTCGGGGTGTTCGTCAGCCGATGAGCCGCTCGGCTGCGCCGAGATAGCCTGCGAGCATCGCGCCCGCGACGCGGGCCAGATCCTCGTCGCTGGGCAGGAAGTCGCCGCTGTGCAGCGGTTTGTCGGTCTCGGTGCCGACGAACAGCATCAGGGAGGGGATCAGCTCGCCGTAGTAGGCGAAGTCGTCGGCGCCGACGGAGCGCAACGTGCTGGAGATCTGGAAGTCCTGGTCGACCAGGTGCTGAGCGGTCCGGCTGGTCAGTTCGGGGTCGTTCTCGAGCACCGGCTCACCTCGGGTGAAGACGACCTTCGCCTCGCAGCCGTGAGCGCGGGCGACGCTCTCCGCCGTTCCGGCGACCCGGTCGTGGAGCAGTTCCCGCGTGGGCTTCGACAACGTGCGAATCGTGCCGGAGGCACGAGCGACACCCGGGACCACGTTGGCGGCGCTGCCGGCCTGGAGCGAGGAAACGCCGACGACTGCAGGAGCCATCGGGTCGACCGCTCTGCTCACCACGCTCTGCAGTGCGACCACGATCTGCGACAGCGCGAGCACCGGATCCCGCGTGAGGTGCGGGTAGGCCGCGTGGCCGGACTCCCCGATCACCACGATCTCGAACTCGTCGGAGGACGCGTTGACCCCACCCGGAACGCAGGCCACCACGCCCGGTTCCAGCACCGGCTGCACGTGGGCGCCGATCATGGCGCGGCAGTCCTGCGCTATCAGCACGCCGCTGTCGACGATGTCCAGCGCACCGGAGGGATACGTCTCCTCCCGCGGCTGAAGCACCACCAGCAGCGGGGCAGGTCCTCCCACCCGATCCACTGCTCGGGCGAGCGCCGTCACCGCGGCCAGGTGCACGTCGTGACCGCAGGCGTGCATCACGCCGGGCCTCGCCGAGGCCCACGTGACGCCGGTCGTCTCCTCCGTGGCGAGCGCGTCCAGTTCACCGCGCACACCAACGGCCGGTCCAGAACCGCCGATGCGCAGGACCGCGCCGGTCTGCGCGGTGGGCA
>NZ_JAQGLA010000056.1 GCF_027853915.1 Saccharopolyspora oryzae | reverse complement strand
GTCCCGCGGTGCTGGTGCAGCGCGTTGACCACCTCGGCCGCTGCGCCCACCGGCCCGGATTCGTCGGCGAACCCGCGCACCTCGAGCGCGCGGCCCGCGGTGGCGAGCAGGACCTCCCGCTCACCGGCGATGCGGCCGAAGGACGGCACGCGCAGCGGGAACGGCAGCGGCACTCCGGCGTGCGTGGCCAGCAGGTCCAGCTCGACCTGCCCGAACTCGATGGGCGCGCGTCGCGCGGTCGCGGCGGTCATGCCTGGTCACCGCCGGTGTTGCGCAATGCCTGCGCGGCGTCGTCATCGGTGCTCAGGTAGCCGCTGACGGTCTCGCCCAGCGCGGTGCGGAAGTTGTTCAGCTCGGTGTCGGCCGCGCTGATCTCACCGCTGAGCCCGGCCTGCCCACCGGCTTCGCGCAACCGCATCGCCAGGTGCAGCGCCGGTGGTGCGGTGCCGAGCTGCGGCAGCCGACCAGCCAGCCTGCTGGCCGCACCGGCCAGGCCGGTGGTGCGCTCGCGGAGGCCGGAAAGCGCCTCCACCTGAGCGGAAAGTCCCTGCGGCGCGACCTGGTAGCCGTGCCCCGATCCTGCTTCGGAAGTCAACGTTGCGCTCCTGTGCTCAGCCGATGACCGGTGCGCTGGCGGGCCGGTCGTCCTCGAAGAGCTTCTGGTCGATGGTGGGCATCCGGTTCTCGTGCACCTGCTCGTCGTCCTCCTGACCGCGCCGCGCGCCGGCGCCGGGCGACATCGCGCCGGCACCTCCGCCACGACCGGAAAGCCCGGACATCCCACCGGCACGGGCCAACGCGGCATCCAGCGCGCCGATGCCGCTGCGCGCTCCCGACCCGAGCTGGTCGGCGCCGACCAGGCGGTTCCACGGCACCCCACCACCACCGGTGGTCGCGCCGCCGCCGAAGCCGGCGGCGGTCGTCGACGCGGGCGCGTTGAACCCGGCGGCCTCGGTGGACCCGGGAGGCGCGATCGCCTCGCTGCTGTTGCGCAGGTTCGCCTCGTACTGCTGCATGACGTGCACCGCCTCGGCCTTCTTCTGCGCGGCCGCGACGTTGGACATGAACAAGCTGCCCCCGCCCGCGGCGACCGCGCCGATGGCGGCACCCATCGCCGCACCGGGGGCCGCACCGATACCACCGGCACCTGCGCCGACGATGCCGCCGACGACCGCCCCGGCCCCGGCACCGGCCACCGCGCTGGTGAGCGCGGATCCGGTCGGGTCGCCTGGCGGAGGTGGCATCGTGTTGCGCGCGACCGCGAGCGCGTCACCCGCGTCCTGGGTCGCGCCCTGCACGGTGCCCGCGCGGTCGCTGATCCCGGACGTTCGGTCGCCGAGCTTGCCGAGCTGGTTCGTCGCCAGCCCGGCGGACTCGCTGTTCCAGTTCGCCTGCATGGCGGTGCGCTCCTGGCGCATGGACTCCGCGTGGTCGGCCAGCTCGGTGCGGTGCTGACCCCACTCGGCGGCCATCGAGCTGACGTCGCCGACGTCGGCGTTCTGCCACAGCATCTGGTAGAGCTCTTCGTGGCTGTAGGCGTTCCAGTTGGTGCCGTCGGGTGGGATCGGCGCCCCGAAGTACCCCTCCCACACGTTGCGCAGGGAATCCACCACGGGCGTCAACAGCTCTCCGGCAGGCCCCGCCTGCCGCAACGTGGAGGTGGCAGCAGCGGCCAAGTCCTGCACACCTGCCGATGCCGCATCGATGAGGTTCGCTGCGGGTTCCTCGCTCATCTCCGGTTCTCCGCCTCCCAGAGCGGCGCACCACCGAGGTGCGCCGATCACGGCCAACGAGTTTCGACGGGGCGCGGGCTCGCGCGCCCGGAATTCCGTCCGGTGCCCACCACCCCCAGGCGCGGGCACCTGCTCAAGATCACCAGGACCGCACCGGAAAAACATCCGCAACATTGCTGATGTTCGGCAAGAGGCGGTCTGACCAGCGGCGAAACCGACCGTGCTGCAGCTCGATCCGGTTGGGCGAGGGCGGAATCCGGTGTCCGCGGGGCAGTACCGAAAACCGGCAGATCGGTACAGCGGTCAGGTGCGGCGGTCGAAGCCTAGGACGATCTCGACCCGGGAGGAGTAACCGAGCTTGGCCAGGATCCGCGAGACGTGGGAGTCGACCGTCCGGACCGACACGATCAGCCTCTCCGCCGCTTCCCGGTTGGTCAAGCCCTGCGCCACGAGCTCGGCGACCCGGAGCTCAGCCGTGGTGAGGCTGTCCCAGCCGTGCTTGGGCCTGCGACGCGGTCCCGTCGCACCCCGCCGGACGCCGAAGGCGCGCAGCTCGGCGTCAGCGCGTTGGATCTCGCCGGTGGCGGTCAGGGCCGCGTAGCGTTCGACCGCGGTGAGGTACGCGGATCGGGCATCCGCGGCCGCACCGGATGCGGCGAGCGCCTTGGCCGCGTCCTCGGCAGCTCGGGCGGCTGCGACCGCTGCGCCGTTCTCGGCGAACTGCTGGGCGGCGTCGAGCAGCACCTCGACGTCGCCGTCGAGCAGTCCTCGGCAGTACATGAGGGCGACGCGTTCGCCGACCGAGTCACCGGAGATGAGCTCCTGCAGCTGCGCCACCAGCTGTTCCGCCAGCTCCCGGTCACCGCCGTCGACGGCGATGCGCACGAGCAGGGGGCTGATGGTGGCGACGGCGTGCCCGTCGTGCACGCCCACCTGGCCGGCGGCGAGGGTGCGCACGACCTCCAGCGCTCGTTGCGAATCGCCTTCCAAGTCGGCGATCAGGGCGTGGACCACCGCGGTGATCTGCTCGTAGAAGAGGGCGATACCTCGGGGTTTCGCGCGCTTGGCGAGCTCGGCGTGCACGCGGGCGGCGGGGAGATCCCCGCGGTACAGCAGGATCGTGACGGCGATGCCGTGCAGCGGGCCGTCGAAGCTGTGCAGGTCGGGCAGTGCGGTCGCGGCCTCGACCTCGGCGAGGGACTCGTCCCAGCGGCCGTTGTTGAACAGGGCGAGCGCGGTGATGGTGTGCAGCCAGACCCGCATCCCCGCGCCGAGTTCGCCGGCGACGGGCCGCGCCCGCTCGAGGGTTTCCAGCGCGGCCCCGTCCTGGCGCAGGTCCTGGACCACCGCGCGCAGCAGGGTGGTCATCATCCACTGCCCGCGGTCGGCGGCTGCGACCTCCAGCAGCGCGTCCGCCTGGTCCAGCAGCTCCAGCGCCCCGCTCAGGTCGCGGAACACGAGCCGGCCGGTGGCGTGGATGTTGAGCAGGTACAGCGCGACGACCGGATCGTGCGCGGCGTGCGGTTCGGCGATCTCCAGCGCGCGCTCCACCCCGGTCAGGTCTCCGGTGAGCAGCCGGGCGGTGGCGTCGATCACGGCCAAGCGCGGTGGGAGCTCGCCGTGCTCGCGTTCCGGATCCAGGGCCTGTGCTGCATTCTCGGGATCCATCGCGAAGATGTGGCTCAGTGCGAGCGTCGCCCGCAGCCGGTGTCTGATCGGTGGTTCCGGCCGGGCCGCCAGGGTCGCGGTGGCGGTGTGACGGGCTTGTTCGGACCGGCCCGACCACAGCTGGGCCTCGGCCAGCGCGGCTCGAAGCGGGAGCATCTCTGGGGCACCCGGAACGAGGCTGGCAACGGTGCGTTCGAGCAGATGCAGCACGGCAGGCGTTGGTGCCGGGGAGACCTGGTCGGCGTGCTCGCTCAGCCAAGCTGTGGTCCAGGCGGACACGGGGGAGTGGACGAGGTGTTCGGCGATCGTCGCTGCCGGGGCGTTTCGGTCGATCAACGCCTTGGCTGCTGTGCTGCGCAGCCCCGCTGACGTCGAGGCCAGGTCGTGGCGCACCACCGGGTGGCGCAGCCTCACCGCGCCCTCCACCGCGTCGACCAGTCCCAGCGCTGTCAGCCGCTCGACACCGGCCAGCACGTCCACCGGAGTGGAATCGAGCACGGCGGCCAGGTCTTCGACGGACGCGGGCTCGGCCAGGAGCGCGGCGTAGCGCAACAGCGGCGAATCCGCCCCCGCCAGTCCGGTTGCCCACGCCGTCACCTCGACGGCTCGGTCGTCCGCGCTGAGCTGGGACAAGAGCCACGGGTTGCCCGCGGCGAGCTGCAGCGATGACTGCGGTGGTTCCGATCCGGTCAGCTCGGTCAGCAGGGCGCGCGCTGCGCCGTCGTCCAGCGGGGCCAGGTCGTGCACGACGGCGATCCGGTCGAGACGGGCGAATCGCGCGGGGACGGCACCGGGATGCCTGCCGGCGACCACCAGCAAGGGCTTCTCGCTCAACTCGTCAGCGAGAGCGTGCAGGGCGAGCAGCGTCGCATCGTCGGCTCGGTGCAGGTCGTCGATGACGACGACGCCGCGTTCCGGCCATTCCGCCGCACCTTCGGACAGCGCAGTCCTGCCGTGCGGCGCGAGCACCACGATCCGCCGCGTCGGCACACCCGCGGACCGCATCTCGTCGAGGTGGGCGTCGAGCAGGGCGGACAACCCGAGACCGGGATCGGCGCGCACCACGAACAGGCCGCCACGCCCGTCCTGCGCTGCTACCGCAGCCTCCCGAAGCTGCCGCAGCGATTCGTCCCTGCCGAGAACACCCACCAGAACCCCCGATCTCGAGGCTTCGGAGCCTAGGGCAACCGGTCGAGCCATTTCGGTGGATCGGCGGAAGTGCCGCTGTGATCTGCGCAGGGCACACAACGTCCATAAAGGACGATGATGCTGCGGATCCGCTGGTTCGGGAGCAGCGGGTCCCGCCCGCGAAGGAACGCGGACGGGACCCACGCCGGATCAGGAGATCACGCTGTCGATCCACCCGCGGTAGTTGGCCACGTTGGTGTAGATGTCCGGCGTCGCGCCGCACACGGAGCCGACACCGCGGCTGTCCAGGCCGGCGACCTGCCAGCCGTCGCCCTCGCGGACCAGCAGCGGCGAACCGGAGTCGCCACCGCACGGGCCGCGGACGCCTTCGGGGTTGTCGGTGCAGAGGTCGCCCTCGCGGATTCCCCACGAGTCGTCGCCCGCGTCCGCCACGCACTTCGGCGTGTTCGGCGGGATGATCGTGGTGTCCAGCTGCTGGAGCTGCGTCGGGAGCTTGTTCGGGTCGCCCTGGTCGTCGTTGGAGACGTAACCCCAACCGATCTGGCGGACCGCCGTTCCCGGCTTGGGCGCCTTGCCGACCATCGGCGCGGGGACCTGGTCGCTCGGCGCGTCCAGGTGCAGCAGCGCGATGTCGTTGCCCTCGGAGCGCTCGGCGAACGCCTTGTAGTCCGGGTGCACCACGATCTCCTTGATCTTGGAGATGCTGCCGCCGGTGGTGCGGTCGGTGGAGCCGATCCGCGCGTGGAACATCGCCGGGTCGTCCAGGACGGGCGTGCCGTCAGGACTGTCGCCGGCGATGCAGTGCGCCGCCGTCACGATCCACTCGGGGTTGATCAGGGCGCCGCCGCAGCGGTGGGAGTCCGGGTTCCCGTCGCGCTCGTACTCCAGCGAGATCATGAACGAGTAGGTCTGATCGGCCGGCGAGCCGCCGATGATGTAGGGCGTCACGCCGCCCTGGGGCTCGTCGGCGTGCGCCGTGCCGAAGCTCGACAGCGCGCCGACCGCAGCCACCGCCGCCAGTGCGGCGGTGCGCTTGCGCGCCCGTAATTTCTCGACCATTGCTGGTGTCCTCCATCCTCACCTGCTCGAAGATCACGAGCATTGTTGATCAAGGTAGTCCAGCCCACCGACAGCCGGGACCGCATTCGAGAACCCGCGTCGACGAAACACGTTCTGCCTTCGCAGGCGCGAAAGTCGAGATCCGGCAACAGGTTTGAACGGCGTAGTGGCAACACCCGAACGGACCAACATCCATCGGCTGATCGGATCCGACCGAAAGGAGGGGTGGTGGTCGGAAGACCTCCACCCCTCCTCGGGGTCACATCGACGGTGCGGGAACGCGCCCGGTCCGGTCGCGCGGAGTCTTCGCCACATCAGCGGTGGTCTCGTCGCCGCGCGCGGTGGCCGCGACTTCGACGATCGCACCGACCTGGGACACGATGTCCTGCAGGTTCTGCGCGAAGACCGGATCGACGATCGCGTCCTCGTTGTCCGGCGCGAAGGTGAGCACCGGGGTGTGGACGTGCCCGCCGCGGAGATCCGCGCCCACGGCGTCGCGCAGCAGCGTCGTCCGGTAGGCGATCTCGTTGGACAGGTAGCTCCCACCGCCACCTGCGCGTGCGGCCGAGCCGGGCGTCGGACCGTCCGGGCGCACCACCGGTTCGGTCCCGCCGGCCGGGATCTCGGTGACCTCGGTGTTGTGGAACACCGGGAAGCGGCCGGTGTTGGCGCGCACGATCGCGGCGTAGGGCTGGGTCGTCGGCACGAATTCCTGCGGCGGCTCGACGGTCGGGATGCCCGGCGGGATCTCGGCGACGCCGTCGCGCTGCTCGTTGTTGTTGTCCACGCCGGTGTGCCAGCGCCCGTTCCAGTGCTCGATGTCGAACTGCCCGGGGCGGCCCTGGCTGACGGTGGCGAACAGGTCGACCTGGTCCGCGCCGGGCTGCACGTGCGGCAGGAACGTCTGCTCGACCATGCCCTGCTCGAAGGGCTTCCACAGCACCGGGAACATCGCGGCCTCGACGCGGACCGGACCGGACTCGGTGTTGAGCACCGTCCCGTCGAGGGCGAGCGCGGATGCGCCGGAGGGGTTGCTGCGGCGGATGTCGCCGTCCAGCTGGAACGGGTCGAAACCGCTGATCAGCACCCGCTTGATGCCCTTCCCGCGCTGGAAGTCGACCGAGGTCTGCCCGCGCGAGTGGCGTTCCAGGCTCCAGAGCAGCTGATCGCGCTGGGACTCGTCGAGCGAGAACGACGGCGTCCACTGGCGCAGCGCCGTGGTCATGCTCAACCGCGCCCAGTACAGCGGGCGGTCGTCGACGGTCGGCAGGTCACCGCTGCCGCGGCCCTGTGCGCGGGCCGTGGCCCGGTCCCAGACCTGATCGCCGCTCGAACTGATCAGCCGTTCCGCGGCGGCGAGGTCGCCCACGCCGCACAGCGCTGCGGCGAACTGCGGGCCGATGTCGTCGAACCCGCTGCGCGCCAGCACTTCCTGCGGTTCCGGCCGGGGGAGCCGCTGCTCCTCGACGGTCAGCGGACGTGACCGGTCGGAGCAGTCGGGTGCGGCCTGCGAGGCGACGGGTGCCAGCAGCGCCAGGGTTGCCGAGGCGATCGTGCAGGCGATGCTGCGGCGGACCGGTGGACGCACGTGTGCCCTCCTTGGTGCGGTTGGTGCGGTTGGTGCGGAGATCACATTCGACCGCACCGAACCCGCTCGGGGCCACTGTTCGGCTCGAACTCGCCGGTCCACACCGGACGGTCAGCGGCGCGGGAGGCCGATGGCCAGCTCTTTCGCCGCGCGGTGCAGCGGTTCCAGGTAGGTGTGCAGTTCCTCCAGCGAGCTGCGGAAGGCGGGAGCGGCGGTGGACAGCGTCGCGACCGCGACCCCGGCGGGGTTGAGCACGGGGACGCCGATGGCGAGGATGCCGGCTTCGTGCTCCTCGTCGGCGGTCGCGTAACCCTGCTGCCGGACCTGCTCGATCTCGCGCGCCAGCTGCTCCCGGTCGATGATCGACTTGGGGCCGAGCGACGGCAGCTCCAGCTCGGCCAGCAGCTGCTCCCGCTGCTGCTCCGGGGCGAACGCCAGCAGGCACTTGCCCATCGACGTGCAGTGCAGCGGTCCGCGCCGGCCGGGCTCGCCGGTGATCTGGACGTGCTGGGTGCCTTCGACGTAGTGCACGTAGAGCAGGTCGTGGCCGTCCAGCACCGCCATCAGCGTCGGTTCGCCGGTCTGCCGGGTGACCTGCTCCAGGACGGGGGTGGCGACCTCGGTGAACCCGCGGGCGTGCAGCACCCGCTGGCCGAGCTCGAACAGGCGAAGGCCGAGGTTCCACCGCTTCTCCTCGTCGAGGGCGACGAAGTTCTCCTGGGCGATGGACTTCAGCAGCCGGTGCGTGGTGCTGACCGGGTAGCCGGCCTGGCGGGCCAGGTCGGAAAGCGTGGTGCCGCGCGGCGCTTCGCCGAGCAGCACCAGCAGGCGCAACGCCTTGCGCACCATGTCGTCGCGCGGTGCCTTGGACGGTTCCGGCACTCGTTCCTCCGTTTCCGCATCGGTCGTGCAGACGTTACCGGTCGCGTTGACAGCTTCCCCGGAAGATCTCTATGTTATCCCGCGATAAAGAACGGTTTACCGCATCGTGGTAAAGGCGACGAAGGAGTCGGCCTTGACATCACCCGTCGATCCGGGGCGGCAGCGCTGGTTGCGCTTGCTCCCGGTCGCGTTCGTGACCTACTCGCTGGCCTATTTGGACCGGTCGAACTTCTCGATCGGAGTCGCCGGCGGGATGAAGGAGGACCTGGCCCTCAGCGGTTCGATGTCCTCGCTGATCGGCGCTTCCTTCTTCCTCGGGTACTGCTTGTTCCAGATCCCCGGCACGCTCTACGCCGAGAAGCGCAGCGTTCGCGGGCTGATCTTCTGGTGCACCTTGGCGTGGGGTCTGCTGGCCGCGGTGCAGGGCCTGCTGCACAGCGCCGCGCTGCTGATCCTGGTCCGCTTCCTGCTGGGCGCGGTGGAAGCCGCCGTGCTGCCCGCGATGGTGGTGTTCCTGGCCCGCTGGTTCACCAAGCGCGAGCGCGGCAGCGCGAACGCCATCCTGATCCTGGGCAACCCGATCACGGTGATGTGGTTGAACGCCGTCTCCGGCTACCTGGTCGAGATGACCAGCTGGCGGGAGATGTTCATCATCGAGGGCCTGCCCGCGGTGGTCTGGGCCTTCGTCTTCCGGGCGCTGGTCAGCGACCACCCGTCCGAGGCGAAGTGGCTGAACGAGCCGGAGAAGGACGCGCTGCTCGCGGAGCTGGCCGCCGAACGCCGCCAGGCCACCCCGGCCAGCTCGTTCGCGGCGGCGTTCCGCTCCCGCCCGGTCGTGCTGCTGTCGATCCAGTACCTGCTGTGGAGCATCGGCGTGTACGGCCTGGTGTTCTGGCTGCCGAGCATCGTGGCGGCAGGCACCGGCCAGGGCATCGGCCGCAGCGGCCTGCTGTCGGCGATCCCGTTCGGCGTCGCGGCGCTGCTGATGGTGCTCAACTCGCGGATGTCGGACCGCTCCGGCTCCCGGGTCGGCTACATCTGGCCGTGGCTGTTGCTCGGCGGCATCGGCTTCCTGCTGTCCTACGTGGTCGGACCGGACCACTTCTGGTGGGCGTTCGCGCTGCTGGTGGTCGCGGGCGGTGCCATGTACGCGCCCTACGGCCCGTACTTCGCGCACGTCGCGGAGATCCTGCCGCGCAACTTCGCCGGAGCGGGCGTGGGCTGCGTCAACACGGCCGGTTCGATCGGCGGCTTCGTCGGCACCTACCTGGTCGGCTGGCTCAACGACGCCACCGGTTCCACGGCGGCTTCCTTCGTCATGATGGCCTCGTCGATGGTGGTCGCAGCGCTGATCACCCCGCTGGTCGGCAGCGGAGCGCGCTCGAAGGAGGACCAGCGCGAAGCCATCGCGTGAACCGAACCGGCAGTCCGCCGCGGTCGCGAAGCCGCGGCGGACTGCCGTTCGTTTTGCGTGCTTCTTCGCTCAACGCGGGCACTTCCGGACAGCGGCTGAACTATCGTGACCTCTTGGTCTGCGGTGTCACGGCTGGAGGAACTGTTGGACATCTCCGCGTTGCGCAACCCGTTCGACTACGCCAACCCAGTGCGCAGCGGCGATCTGTTCGCGGGACGCACGCCCGAGCTTTCGCGGATTGGGTACGTGCTGGACCAGGCGGGGTCGGAACGCCCGGCGGGCTACATCGCATTGCACGGGCGACGCGCTGCAGGCAAGACGAGCTTGCTGAACATGACGCAGAGAATGGCGGAAAAGCGCGGCCATGTCACGGCGCGGTTGGACCTGGTGCCTGCCGATGCGGATCCGGTGACCTTCTTCTCCAAGGCCTACGAGGTGCTGATCCACGCGGTCGGGTCGGTTGTGGAGCTGACCGCGCCGGACGGCCGGAGGATCACGCCCCGACTGGTGCGGCGAATCGTGCATGGTGCAGTGCAGGACGAATTGCCGCTGGAGTTCCCGGAGAGCCTCGCGCAGGCAGCAGACGGAGGGCGGCTCTCCGAGCTGGCACTGCGAGCCGATCTCGAGTACCTGGCCGAACAGGTGGGGCGGCCGATCGTGCTGCTGATGGACGAGGCACAACTGGTCGCCGACCAGATGGACGTGCTGTCCACCTTGCGGACGCTGGGAATGCAGCTGCGCGGCTACGTCTTCGTCTTTGCAGGAACTGCGGACCTCCTGGTGCGCATCAACGAGGTCTTCGATCCGCTGCTGAGGCAGCTCGAACCGGTCAAGGTTGAGCAGTTCTTCGAGTTCGCCGACGTGCTGAGCTGCGTATCCCGTCCGCTCGTGGCGTTGGGGCTGGATCCGCATGATTGCTTCGAGGACTTCCACGGCATAGTGCACGACCTGATGTCGCTCACCGACGGAAACCCCTACGAGATCCAACTCTTCTGCCACGTGATGTTCCACCGCTGGCAGTCCGGGGAAACGCAGAAAATGGTGCTGTCTCCGGGGACGCTCGACAGCCTGCGCGAGGTCATGGAGGCAGGCGGCCAGGTGCAGGACCGCCCGCTGATCTCGGCGGTCCGGAAGATGACGCGGGACGAGTTGGTAGCGCTCAACCTGCTGTGCTCCTCCCTGGAGACCAGCACCGTCGACGAGATCTGGTTCGCCCACTGCATCGCGGGCGAACCATCGATGACTCGTGCGGAGTTCGACGACTTCCGGGCCCGGTTCGTGGCGAAGCAGATCGTCGAGATCGACAACGGCAAAGTCCGGGTGTCAGGGGACCAGTTCGACCACATCTACGTCAGGCTGTGGACCCTCAACAAGGTCGGATCATTGCAGCATCCCCAGCTGGTCAGCAGGTCCGCCTTTCGGGCACTGCTGACCCGCCGGCTCGTGTGCGCGATCGACGACGCCATCGCCGATCTCCCTGCTGAGCAACTTTCCACCTGCTGTTACTGGATGTCGCAGAAGTACGTGGACGCTGGCCTCGCCGCCCTGGGCGCGTTGGAGGAGAACGCGCAGCTGCCCGCGAACATCGAATTCCTCTACGAGGCGATCGTGGGGTGCGGGTTCCCGGCGGCGCTGGACATCACCACTGTGAAGTGCAGCTTCGCCGGAACGACAGCAGTGCGGTGGGTGTACTCGACGGCTGCGGCGGATATCGAGCTGGCCGCGCTTCCGATATTCCGCGCGGCCTGCGAGCGAGTGCGTGCGCTGGGAGGTGAACTGCACTCAGAACGGCTGCGGTTGGAGTTGCGGCAGCGTGCGGAGGTCCAGGACTGGTTGGTCGCCAACGCTGGGGAGAAGGCAAGGCGAAAGATGGCGAACCGCCACATCCACGAGTCCTTCCCGTGCTACAACGCCGGAGACGTTGCAGGCGCGGTAGAACACCTGACCACCGCCTTCAGATTCAAACCGTCCTGGACGGTCGCCAACAACCTGTCCTACCTCGCACTGATCCGCGACGTACCGGACGATGCGCTGGCTTGGGCAGAGAAGGCCCTGCAAGAGGACAGCGGTCCGAAGCTGCGGGCGCTCAGCCGCTACAACGGGGCCACCGCGTTGGTGCAGCTCGGCGAGCTGGAACGAGCCAGGTCGTGGCTGGAAGCAGCGGCCGCCGAGCTGGCGCCCCTGGAGGTGCCCGATCACGCGTGCGGCTTCCTCCTGGTTCCTAAGCTGCTGGACGGCGAAATCAGGTACGAGGAGCGGACCAGCGTGAACCTTCCGCAGGCGATCGATGCAGCGGTGCAGATCGTCCAGCTGGCCGAGAGATTCGCGGGCCTGCAGGACTCAGCGGACTAGCACCCCGTTGTCGTCGGGGACGAAGCCGTCGGGCCAGCGGGTGGCGCGGTCCGCGATCGCGCCGGAGAACTTCGCACCGGATAGCTGCGCAGCTCGGAGGTCGGCTCCGGACAGGTCCGCGTTTCGGAGGTCCGCATCGGTGAGATCGGAGGTTCGCAGCACTGCTCCGCACAGCTCGGCGCCTTTGAGGTCCGCGCCCCTGAGCTGAGCGCGGCCGAGAGCGGCTCGGGGGAGCCGAGCCCCGGCGATGCAGGTTGCGGCCAGGTCGAGGGCGCATGGCCACTCCCGACGTGCGAGCACGGTCAGAGCAGCCGCCACGTCTGGGGAAACCGGTGTCGATGACGCGCGTTCGCGGATGAATGCCGAGAGGATCTCCGCGACCCGCGTCCGCTCTGCCGGGTCGTCGTCGGTGATCCGATCGAGCGCGTAGATCCCGCCCACCCGGAGCGCGGCGGAATCGGTGTTGCCGAGCTGTTCCACCGCTTTGCTGAACGCATCCGTGGTGGCAACACGCCGTGCCACCTGCTGCTGACCGCGCGCGACGAGCACCTGCCGCCAAGCTGTGACCGCGCCGATGACCAGCAGCACTCCGCCGACCGCTTGGAGCAGTGCTGTCCGGACGTCGGTCTCCGCCTTCACCCGGTCGAGTCCGCGCAACGACGACGCCGACGAGGAGTGGTCGAGGACGTAACCGGGCAATGCCCCGAACGAAGCGACGACGACTGCCACCAGCACCGTGGCGACCACCGCGATGGCGGTCCAGCCACTGGCCTTGATCAGCTTCTTTAGCACGACCCCATGCTGCCCTCGAATCCGGCGGGGTGGGGCCGAATCCGCTACACGTGCTCCGGCCCGCCTCAGCGGGGCAGTCCCAGCTCGCCCGCGCGCAGTCCGGCTTGGAAGCGGGAATCGGCCTCGAGCTCGACCATCAGGTCGGCCACGCGCCGCCGGTACGTGCGTAGCGAGAGGCCGGTCTGCTTGGCCGCCGCTTCGTCGGTGAGCCCCGAACCCAGGGCGTTGAGGATCACGCGGCCGTCGGCGTCGAGATCGGGGATGTTCCTCCGCAGATAGGTGTCCGGGTCGACGGCGGTGTCCCAGATGGCTTGGAACAGCGAGTGGACGCCATCGACCAGGATCTGCGATGTCGTCACGGTGTACTCGCGCCCGGTCGGGGTCTCCGCTCCGGCGAGGATCATCACCCGCCGGTCGATGATGATGGTCTCGTGCGGCAGCCGGGAGCCGCTGATCCGGACGAGCGCTCCCCGGCTCTGCACCTGCCGCAGATGCGCGCGGGCCTGTTCATCGGCGAGCGCGACCGGGCTGAACAGCTTGCGGGGGACGAAGTCCGGGGAGTGCGCAGCACGCATCTGGCCCGCCGCTCCGGTCCGGGGCCGAGAGAAGGTCTTGAGATCTCGGGCGGCGCACAGGAACTCGGTCCGCGCGGACTCGAAGAGATGGCCGGCACGCGCGATCAACTCCGCGTCCCCTCGGACGGAGAACACCTGCTCGTTCCGCATCCCCCGAGTCTGGCAGCAAGCTGCCACGAGCTCGCGTGGTGACGCGGCGGATCGACAGCATGGTCGGCATGACGATCAAGACCTTCGCCCTCGGCGGCGACCTGACCATCAACCGGCTCGGCTTCGGCGCGATGCGCCTGGTCGCGGACTCCGTCGACGGCCCGCCGCGAGACCCCGGGACCGGGATCGCGGTGCTCCGGCGCGCGGTGGAGCTGGGGGTGAACCACATCGACACGGCCGGCTTCTACCGCAGGGGAGCGGTGCAGGCCAACGAGCTGATCCGCCGCGCGCTCTCCCCGTACCGCGACGATCTGGTGATCGCGTCGAAGGTCGGCCCGCTGCCCACCCCGGACGGCGTGCTGAGCGGCCACGCGAGGCCCGATCAGCTGCGCAGCTTGGTCGAGGCGGATCTGCGCTCCCTCGGCCTGGACTGGCTCGACCTGGTCTACCTGCGCGCTGACGGGATGACCGAGCCAGCCGGCGGGTCGATCGCCGAACGCTTCGCCGTGCTGGCGGAACTCCGCGAGCAAGGACTGATCCGGCACCTGGGCGTCAGCAACGTCAACGCCGCGCAGCTCGCCGAGGCCCAGGAGATCGCGCCCGTCGCAGCGGTGCAGAACCGGTACGCGGATGACGTGGGCCTGCTCGCCGAATGCGAGGACGCGGGCATCGCGTACGTGCCGTACTTCCCGCTCGGCGGTGGTGTCAGCCCGCTCGACGCCGAACGGCTGTCCGCGATCGCAGCTCGCCTGGGCGCGACCGCTGTGCAGGTGCACCTCGCCTCGCTGCTCGCGATTTCGCCGTCCCTGCTGGCGATTCCGGGGACCGGGTCGCTCGACCACCTGGAGGAGAACGTCGCGGCGAACGATCTCAGCCTCGATGACGGCGAGGCGGACCCGGTCACCCCATCCAGGTAGGGTCGATCCCGCCACGACGGAAGTGGTGCTCAGCGCCTGGCGAAGACTCCGATCGCGTCGTATGCGATCCAGGAGCCGTCGTCCTTGTGCAGCTCGATGGTGTTCTCGCCGACGCGGAACACCTGGGGCAGGGGCACTTCCAGGTAGGACGGCTTCAGCGGGGAGCCGGGCACCGTGCTGTCGCCCTGCGTGGATCCCTTGGTGGCACCACCGGCGAACCGCAGGCGGTCGACCGGGGTTCCGTTGATGCTCAAGACCGCCGACCCCGCTTTGGGCGCGTGGCTGTCGATGAGCCACACCGCGAGGTCCGCGCCGCTGGTCGGCAGGTCGGTCAGCTCGAAGGTCAGCCGGAACCGGTGGTCCCGGCGTCCGGCCCAGCCATCGGCCGGGCCCGGATGCAGATAGCTCCAGCCGGTGCGGGGGTCGTCGACGCCGACGCGGAAGTCGACGCCGTTGGGGAAAGCGGCCGGGTAGTCGGCGTAGCCGGCGGGGGACAGGGCGAACTCGAGGCCCTTGCCGTCGAACTCGCCCACCACGGCCAGCGGGATCCCGGACCGGCTGACCGATTCCCGGCTGGTGACCGTGACCGGCCGGCTCGGTTCGCTGCGCGCACCGGCGGCGTCCACCGTCACGACTCGGTAGGTCCACTGCTGCGCGGCGCCGCCGAGTCCGCTGTGCTCGAAGTGCGGGTAGACGGTCTTGACCAGCAAGGTCTCCGGGGACACTGCGACGTCGGCGCCGGGTGCGCCGTGCACCGCGTAGTGGTCGACCACGGTCTCCCACGGCGCGGGCTCCCAGTCGAGCAGGATGCGGGCGAGTTCGCCCCGGCCGCGCAAACCGGTTGCGGTGGGCGGAGGTGCGGTTGGCATCGCGGGGTCAGGCCTTCCTGTGCAGACCGGGCTCTCCGGCCGGGGTGCTGAAGCGGGCGACGGTCTCGGCCGGGGCGTTCGCGTCCGCCTGGATCCACGGCACGACCTTGAAGTCGGACACCAGCTCGTCCGGGGTGAGGCTGCACCGCACGTAACCGCGGCGGCCGTCGTAGAGCTTGACGTACGGGTGCTGCAACCAGTCCTCGGTGTAGTCGTCGGTCGGCGCGCCGTCTCCGTCGGAGGCGATCGAGGTGCAGATCAGCTCCACGCCGACGGTGCGCGAGGCCGGATCGGCGAAGTCGGCCTTGAGCTCGGCGGCGACGTGCTTGTGGATGTCACCGGTGAACACCACGGGATTGCTGGTGCGCTGCATCGCCTCGATCAGCCGTCGCCGCGCCGCCGGGTACCCGTCCCACTGGTCGACGCGGTTCTCGGTGATCGCGGCGACGGCGACGCCGTTGGCCACCACGTTCCAGCGCGCCGGGGAGTCCACCATCCCGTCGTGGAGCCACTTCTCCTGCTCGCGGCCCAGCATCGTGCGCGCTTCGTCGTGCTGCTCCGCGGAGTCCGCGGGCACCGGATCGCGGTACTGGCGGGTGTCGAGGATGTTGAAGCGAGCCAGCGCCCCGACGTCGAAGCGCCGGTGCACGTGGCCCGTCGGGCCTTCCGGCAGCGCGGCCACCGACAGCGGGAGGTGCTCGTAGAAGGCCCGGTAGGCCACCGCGCGGCGGTGCAGGAAGTGCTGCGGGGAGATGCCGTAACCCGACCGGTCGGCGGCGTAGTCGTTCTGCACCTCGTGGTCGTCCCAGGTCACCGACCACGGTGCGGCGGCGTGCGCGGCCTGCAGGTGCGGATCGGTCTTGAACAGCGCGTAGCGCAGCCGGTACTGCTCCAGCGTCTCGATCTCGACCTGGTGCTCAGCTCCGAGCTCGGGTGCTCTGCGCCGCCACAGGTTGCTCGACGTGATGCCGTACTCGTAGATGTAGTCGCCGAGGAACACCACCGCGTCCAGGTCTTCGGCCGCCATGTGCCGGTAGGCCGAGAAGTGCCCGTGGTACCAGGCCTGGCACGAGGCCGTCGCGAAGTTGAACGTCGCCACCTGCGCGCCGGGCGCCGGGAGCGTCCGGGTGCGTCCGACCGGGCTCAGCTGGTTCCCGGCGCGGAAGCGGTAGAAGTACTCGCGGCCCGGTTGCAGGCCGCCGACCTCCGGGTGCACCGCGTGCGCGAGCTCGGGTGAGGCGATCACCGTGCCGCGCCGGGTGATCCGGCTGAACCGCTCGTCCTCGGCGACCTCGTACTGCACCGGAACCTGGCTCTGCGGCATGCCGCCGTGTCCGTCCGGCGCGAGCGGTTCCGGGGCCAACCGGGTCCAGAGCACGACGCCGTCCGGCCGGGGATCGCCGGAGGCCACCCCGAGGCTGAAAGTGCCGTCGGGCAGCGGATTTCCCGGCACGGCGCCTGCCGCGCCCGGCGCGGAGATGCCCAGGGCGACCGCCGCCGAGGTGACCCCGGCCAGCTGCAGGAACGTGCGCCGGTCGAGGCCGGTTGGTGACGCGCTCATCGTGCTCCGTTCAGATCGACGACGAACGCCAGCCTGAACGCCCGGAAGGGACGTCAGATGAAGATCAGGTTTCCGGAGCGGGTACTCCCGTAGACCGCTTGATCGGAATTGTCCGGCTTCACCGGGTGGGGGGTGCGGAGACCGAGCCTCGCGGTTTCGGTTCCGGGGCGATCAGCTTCCGGCGGCTGCGGCGGTTCTCGTCGACCGCCTTGAGCACGCGCTGCACCACCGCGTCGACCACTGCTCGGACGTCCCAGCGGTAGGTGGACAGGGCCGGGGTCAGCAGGCGGGAAACCGGGTGGTCGTCGTAGCCGAGCACCGAGAGGTCCGCCGGGATGTCCAGGCCGAGATCGCGCGCGGCTTCGTAGACGCCGTAAGCCATCGAGTCGGTCAGGCAGAAGACCGCAGTCGGTCGAGGCGCATCGGCCAGCGCGGTGCGCGCCGTCTCCGCCGCCTCGGTCAGGTCGTTCGGGCATGCCACCACGCGCAGCTCCATGCCGAGGTCTTGCGCGACGTCCTGGACGATCTTCTCCGCAGGCCGCTGCCGCAGCAGCCGGGGTCCCGGCGTCAGCACCAGGACGTCGCGGTGCCCTGCTTCGGCGAGCGTGTTCAGCGCGTGGGTGACGCCCAGGGCGTTGTCGAACACGACTTCGGCGGCGGTGGGGGCGCCGGGCAGCGGGTCGCCGATCGCCACCAGCATCGTCCGCTCGGCGGCCAGCGCCCAGTGCCGGGAGGTCGGGTCGACCGGGATGGTGACCAGTGCGTCGACCCGCTGGTCCAGCAGGTTCTTGGCCAGCAGGGCTTCGCGCTCCGGATCGGCTGCGGAGTCCATGAACAGCGCGTTGCGGTCCGCGGCGAGGAAGCTGCGGCCGAGGGTGGTGGCGAACTTCTGCTGCCACAGGTCTTCCAGCGAGCTGCACAGGACGCCGATCATGCCGGTGCGTCCGCTGGCCAGCGCGCGGGCCACCGGATCGGCCTCGTAGCCGAGGCGGTCGGCGGCCTCCCGCACGCGCTGCTGGGTCTCCTCGGGCACCTGCAGGCCGCGCAGCGCGTAGGAGACCGCCGCCGGGGAAAGCCCGGTTTCCGCGGCGATGTCCTTGATCGTGGGGCGCTTGCGGCGTGGCACCCGAAAAGCCTAGCGCGCACGCCGACTCCGGCCGCCCGAACAGCTTGACCGGGACCTCGGTGATGCGCTTCACTGAAACCATTCACTGAAGCGCTTCACAAGGGCGGCGGCCTTCGTGCGGCGGGCCGGTCCGGCCGTCGCTCCGGGAGGAGGCAGCGGTGTTCGGTGAACCTTTCGCGGTACCCGCGCGGCGCGCGCTCCCCGTCGACCGAGTGCGGGCGCTCGACGCTCTGCCCGGCCGTTTCCTGGACGTGGGGGAGCTGCTCGGTGTGGTCGCGGACCTGACCCGCCGACCTGAGTCGTGGGAGCAGCACGTTGCGTTCAGCGGGGAGAAGCGGCACTACGCCTCGCTGCACCGAGACGATTATGTCGACGTGTGGTTGCTGTGCTGGACCCCGGAGAACGACACCGGCTGGCACGACCACGACGTCTCCTCGTTCGCCGTCGCAGTGGTCCGGGGAGCTCTGGTCGAGCACAACCCGACGTTGGGCGGGCGCAGCCTGCGGACCGAGGTCGCTGCTGGGCACGTCTACGGCTCCGGCCCTGAGCACATCCACCGGCTGACCGGGAAGGCGAACGAGAGCGTCTCGATCCACGCCTACTCGCCACCGCTGTGGCGGATGGGGCAGTACGCGCTGCTCGACGGCGTGCTCCGGCGCATCTCGGTGTCCTACGCCGACGAGCTGCGCCCGGTCGGCGACTTCGCGAACTCCTCGCACTGAGCCGTTCCGGGAGGACCGATGTCCGTCGTGGCCCTCGACGGCACCGGATTGTCCATTGCGGACCTCCGGCGGATAGCGGACGGCGCGGCACGCGTGACGATCGCGGCCAGCGGCGCGCAACGTCTGCGGCGGAGCTGGCAGGCGGCCTGCGAGCTGACGCAACCGGTCTACGGCAGGACCACCGGTGTTGGCGGCAACTGCGGTGAGTGCGCGTCCGGTGCTGGACACGGGATGCGGCTGTTGCGCAGCCATGCGAGCGCGATCGGAGATCCGGTGCCGGAGCGCGAGGTCCGGGCGATGCTGGCGGTGCGGGTGAACCAGGTGTTGCGCGGTGGGTCGGGTCTGCAACCGGCCATCGCCGAGGCGATGGTGACCGTGCTCAACAGCGGAGCCCACCCGCAGGTGCACGAGCACGGCTCGGTCGGCACGGGTGACCTCGGGCCGCTGGCCGAGCTCGGCCTGGCCCTCACGGGTGCCGGCAGGTGGAACGGGCAGCCGCCGAGTCCGGTGACCTTCCAGGAAGGCGATGCGCTGGCCTTGATCAGCAGCAACGCGCTGACGATCGGCCGGGCGGCCTTGGCCGTCGCGACGGTCCGAAAGCTCTTGAACGCCTCGACGCGAGTCACCGCGTTGACGCTGTGCGCGGTCGGTGGTGCGACCGAACCGTTCGCGCCGGAAGTGCACCGGAACCGGCCGCACGCCGGAGCGAAGCGGGTGGCCGCCGAAGTCCTCGCGCAGCTGGGCGGCGCGGCGATCCCGGGCCGGCGCGTTCAGGACCCGTTCGGACTGCGCTGCTTCCCGCAGGTGCACGGGCCTGCGCTGGAGGCGGTGGCCGATGCCGAGTCGGTGCTGTCCGCGGAGATCAACGCGGCTGCGGAGAACCCGCTGATCACCCCGGTCGGTGCCTTCCACCACGGCGGTTCGCACACCGCGCAGCTGGCCCTCGCCCTGGACCGGCTGCGACTGGCCGTGCTGGCCACCGCGCAGCTGTCCGCGGCCAGGCTGTCGATGCTCACCGAACCGGAGCACACCGGTCTTCGGCCGTTCCTCGCCGCCGGGCCGCCGGGAAGCTCGGGAATCATGCTGCTCGAGTACAGCGCGGGATCGGCCTTGGCCGAACTGCGCGCCGCTGCCTTCCCCGCGACCTTCGGGCACGCCGTGCTGTCCAGGGGAACCGAAGACCACGCGGGTTTCGCCTCCCAGGCGGCACGGCAGACCGAACAGCTGGCCGACGCGTACCGCCTGGTGCTGGCGTGCGAGCTCGTCGCAGCGGTGCGCGCGCACCGGATGCTCGAGTCGCGGATCGAGGCACCCGTCCGGGAGCTCTACGAACAGGCGTGCTGCCGACTCGACCCGGACGTGCAGGATCGCCCGTTGTCCGACGACGTTTCGATCGCCGCGGCCCTGCTCGACGAGCTCACCTGATGCCGGCAGGTCGTCGGGCCGGAACCGACTGCGCGAGTCGCTCGGCGAGTTCGAGGTTGAGCCGTGCTTCCTCCGGTGTCCGACGGCCGTGCCCGCAGGCGGCAGCCACGGCGGCGACGGGTTGTCCGAGGGCGGCTTCGGTGTGCCGGAGTGCACGGGCGGACAGCTCCGGGTGGTGTTCGTCGACGCAGCCCGCGATCACCTCGACGCCTCGGGTGAGGTCGCGCAGCGGCGCGTAGCTCGTGGCGGAGCTGGACGGTGGTTGATCGCCGTGGGCCAGCGGGATGTGCATGGCGGGCAGCGGATGACCGACGTGCCGCAGCCGCGTCGCCAACGCGTTGATCACCTGCACGGCGGAGCGCAGGCCTGCCGGTCGGAACAGCGCGTGGTGCCCGAGATCCCCGTAGCACAGGTGCAGCGTCCACCGGGCGGATCGCGGGGCGGCGGTGATGAGCCTGGCCAGCTGGTGGGCGAGCAGGCGTGCCGCCGCCCGGCGGGCCGCGGCCGGTGCCCGGTGCATGACGTAGAGGACCGCCGGGGACTCCAGCTGGAAGGTCACTTCGGAGCCGTGGGACTGAGCGATCCGGGTGACCTCGGAGATGACCATCTGCTCGAAAACCGCGTGGAAGCGCGGCGTCTGCCCGACGCCCAGGGTGAAGATCGAGAGGTCCAAAGAGGACGGAACGCTGACCTGGACGGGTGGCCCGGCGTCGAGCCGGCGACGTGCGGCGACCGCCGCGGCCACCTCGGGCGGGCGGCCCAGCGCGATGTCGTCGGTGGTCAGCCGGTGCCCGGATCGGACCCGGTAGACCGGCATCGTGGCGTAGCTGCTCCCATCACCGGACTTCGCGGTCTCGAGCCCGGGAACCTCGGCGCGCGCCAGCAGGTAGTCGATGATCCAGTTCGGGTCCACGTCGCAGGGCAGCGCGGTGAGCTCGGCGTTCCCGGAGTGCTCGAGCACCCAGCGCATGCCCGAAACGGCGTCCGGGGCGATGTCGGGCGGCAACGAACCGACCAGGTGCACGCGGCGTCGGGAGTCGGAGATGGGGAACGGCAGTGCCATGGGAACCTCCGGGAAGCGTTGTGACCTGGCTGGAGCGGCACGGGAGGGAACTTCGCGCATCGCTCCGGTCGGGGTGGCGGCCGGAGGCGTGATCGCGGGTGCCCAACACTGGCAGATCCCGTGCGGCGGTGCAGGTTTTCGCTTCCCGCTAAGGGGGTAACGACCCGTTCGGCGGTTCGCCCGGTGGTGCCGGTCAAGCGTGACTCCGGTGGAAGATCAGGCGGTAGATCAGCAGCAGGATCAGCGACCCGATCACCGCCCACACGAAGCTCATCAGGTTGAAGCCGGTGACGCCGCCGCCGGTGAGGTGGGACGCGATCCAGCCGCCGAGGAACCCGCCGACGATGCCGATCAGGGTGGTCACGATGATCCCGCCGGGATCTCGGCCGGGGAGGATGAACTTGGCGATCACCCCGGCGATCAGCCCGAACAGTATCCAGCTGAGGATCCCCATGGTGGTACTCCTTCGTCCGAACGGTGACCCCACGACTACCCGCCGTTTGCCCGGGGCATTCCCCGCCGGGCGAGGTGGTGGCGGGTGGGATCCGACGGTGCTGGTGTTGCGGCTGGGGTGCCGCGTCCACCGAAAGGTCCACTGCGGACGGTTCACGCCTTCGGTACGTCTGCGCCGCGTCCGGCGTGGATACCCGTGGGGAGCGATGTCCGAGAACCGAGGGGGGACGGCGATGGACACGAGGAGCCAGGCGGCCAGCGGTCTGGTCGACTACATCCGGTCCGTGGCGGACGCGCTGGGGGACGACGTGGCGGAGGTGGACGTCGACTTCGACGACGGCCTGGCCACCGCGATCATCCTGGTGTGCTCGCGCGTGCCGACGCTGCTGGACTACCCGCTGCTGCTGACCTGGGACGAGGTCAGCGGGTGGGCGCTGCGCGTGGAGACCGACGGCACGGGGGACACCACCGCCCTGCAGTTCCTCGGCGGCGACATCCTCCCGCACCCGAGCGTGGTGCGGAGGTTCCTGGCCGACGCGGTCCGCGGCCGCAGCCCGGGCCTGGTGCTGCCGCCGGCGTTCCGCATGCCGAATGCCGGCGACGAGCTGGAGCACCGCCTGGCCCACTTCCGGGCCTGAACGCTGTCTTTGACTCGTTTTGCGTGGCGGTGCAGGTGGCGGAACCTCAGCGCCCGCCTGGACTGCGGGTGCCCGACTTTATGTATGCCAATACACGGCAGTCGGGCCGTCCTCGCCAGGCGAACGCTGAGAACCCGCGGCGGTGCCGGCTGCGGGAGTGGGCTATGCGCCTGGCGGCGCATCAAAGATGAAGAACCAGGATCAAAGACGAGTCCGGAGCGTCACCGCACCTGTCCGTTGGTGCTGGGGGAGGCGCGCGAATCGGTCACCAGCGATCGCACGACGGTGTTGGCGGTCGCCACCAGCGGCACGGCCAGGACCGCTCCGCCCACTCCGGCGATGGTGAAGCCCGACGTCACGCTGAGCACCACCGCCAACGGGTGCAGCCGCACGGCGTGCCCCAGCAGGAACGGCTGCAGCACGTGGCCTTCCAGCTGCATCACGCACACCACCACGGCCAGCAGGATCAACGCCGTGACGAACCCGTTGGCGGCCAGCGCGACGAGCACGGCCAGTCCGCCGGTGACCACCGCTCCGACGTAGGGGACGAAGGCGCCGAGGAAGATCACCACGGCCAGCACGAACGGCAGCGGGACCCCGAGCACGAGGGCTCCGATGCCGATCAACGCCGCGTCGATGAAGGCCACGGCCGCCGTCGCGCGCACGTAGGCCACGAGCGTTGCGAAGCCGCGCTGGCCGGCGACGTGCACGCGCTGGCGGACTGTTCGCGGCACCGTCACCTGCACGACGAACGACCAGATCCGGCCGCCGTCGCGGAGGAAGAAGAACAGGGTGAACAGCCCGAGCAGCATCCCGGCCAGGAACCGCAGCAGCGTGCCGGTGGTGGCCAGCGCAGTCGTCGGCAACCCGCTCTGGTCGATCCGCAGCGCCTGCGTGAGCTGCTGGAACACCTCGTTGAGCTGCTGCTGGCTCAGGCTCAGCGGGCCGCGGATGAGCCAGCTGCGGATCTGCTCGAAGCTGGCGACCAGCTGCTCGCTCAGCCCGGCCACCCCGGCCACCAGCGTGTTGATCACCACCGCCAGCACCGCGCCGAGCGCGCAGAGCCCGCCGACGAGCACGAGCAGGGCCGCCAGCGTGCGGTGCATCCCCTTGCGCACGAGCCAGTTCACCGCAGGTGCCATCAGCGCGGCGAGTAGACCGGCTACCGCGACCGACATGACCTCGCCGTAGAGCACGTCGAAGACCTGCCACAGCACCCACGCCACGGCGACCAGCACGAGCAGCCGCCACCCCACCGCAGCCGCGACGCGCAGACCGCGGGGAATCCCGCTCGCGCCGGTATCACCCACAGCACGTGGTTGGCCCGCAGCGCTGATCACCAAACGCGCGCCTGTGCGTCCACTGTGGCCGGTTCGGCGGCTACTCCTGGTCGTCCAGCTGGAAGTGCCAGATCATCGTCGCGGGCATGTCGGCGCTCGCCGCCGCAGCGGCCTCGGGCACCATGGCGGCCAGCGACCACGGCCACAAGTCCCACGGGCCCGGCTCCGCCGCAGCGGGGCCCGATGCGGGCATCCCGGGCAGGGCGGGTTCCTCGAAGCCGCGCACCTGCAATCCCAGCGGCAGCGCAACGCGCAGGTAGTCGCCGATCTCGTGCCGGTGGCTGACCAGTCGCCCCGGCTTGCCCTCGGCGTCGCGCACCGTCGGAACCGAACCGAACATCACCCGGCCGGGATGCATGTCGGAGATGACCAGGTGCCCGCCGGGGCGCAGCACCCGGGCGAACTCGGCGAAGACCGGTCCCAGCGATGGCACGTGCGTCAGCGCCAGCGCGCAGACGACCAGGTCGGCGGTGGCGTCACCGACCGGCAGGCCGGTGAGGTCGCCGACGGAGAACTCGCCCTCCGGGACGCGCTCGCGCGCCCGCTCGAGCATCTCCGGGGAGCTGTCCACCCCGACCACCCGGTGCCCGCGCCCGGCCAGGATCTCGGCGAACCGCCCGGTTCCGCACGCGGCGTCCACCGCGGTACCCGCCGGCAGCCCGTCGAGGATCTTCTCGACCACGGGTTCGTCGAAGTCGAACGCCGAGTTGCGGCCGTCGTCGTAGGTCCCCGACCAGGTCCGGTAGCCGGTCACGGTGTCCACCCGCTCGGCCTCGACTGCCGCGTCCGCCAGCGATCCGTCATCGATCAGCCGCCGGACCTCGGCGATCCGCGCGGCCACGAACTCCCGGTCGTGCTCCCCGGTGAAACTGCGAAGCAGCGCCACGCCTTCCAATCCCAGCAGGTACGCCAGGGGGTGCTCGTAGACCATGGGCCGGAGGCTAGCGGCCGGGATTCCAGCGGGGCCACCGATTTTCCGCGATGCCAGTGCACCGCGATTGGACCTTGCGCGGTCGGGTGTTCTTGCGAGCATGGGGCGGTGACGACATCTGGTGGTGTACGCCGTCCCTTCGCCCAGGTCGACGTGTTCGGCGCGGATCCCTGCACCGGCAACGCGCTCGCCGTGGTGCTCGACGCCGACGGGCTGTCCGATCAGGAGATGCAGCGGTTCGCGCGCTGGACCAACCTCTCCGAGACGACCTTCCTGCTCCCGCCGACCACGTCCGAGGCCGACTACCGGGTCCGGATCTTCACCCCAGCGGGTGAGCTGCCGTTCGCCGGGCACCCCACGCTCGGCAGCTGCCACGCCTGGCTCTCCCGGCGACCGGACGCGGTCGGGGAGCGGATCGTCCAGGAGTGCGCCGCCGGCCTGATCGAGTTGCGCGCCGACAGCGGTCGTTACGCCTTCGTCGCGCCGCCGCTGATCCGCGAGGGACCGGTCGACGACCAGCTGCGCGACGAGCTCGCCAGCTGGCTGGGACGCCTCCGAGACGCGCAGTGGGTGGACAACGGACCGGGCTGGGTGGGCGTCCTGCTCGACAGCGCGGACGAGGTGCTGAACGTGTCCGCCCCACCCGCGACGCTTCCGCCGCTGGGCGTGGTGGGCCCGCACCCGCCGGGAGGGGAGTACCAGTTCGAGGTGCGCGCGTTCTTCCCGGAGGGCGGCCAAGTGCTCGAGGACCCGGTCACCGGCAGCCTCAACGCGGGCATCGCGCAGTGGCTCATCGGGACCGGACGAGCCCCCGAGCACTACACCGCGCACCAGGGCACCGCGGTCGGCGCGGACGGCCGGATCTCGATCGACCGCGACGAGCACGGCGCCATCTGGGTCGCCGGAACCGCGATCACCTGCATCCAGGGCGAAGTCCAGCTGTGACCGGTCAGCGGGTCAGCGCGTCGATCTCGTCGGCGGCCTCCGGCCAACCCCGGCGGAGGTCGGCGCGGTCGCCCAGGGCGAACCCCTCGAACCGGAACGGCGGGGAAAGCGTCAGCCCGACCAGCGACCACGCGCCGCCCGGGCGGGAGCCCTGCCAGGCGCCGGCCGGGACGACGACCTGCAGCACCTGACCGGCATCGAGGTCCGGGCCGAGCGTGACCCGGCGGCTGGTGCCGTCGGGATCGAGCACCAGCATCCGGACCGGCGCTCCGCCCTGCCAGTGGTAGACCTCGGGGGAGTCCAGCTTGTGCAGGGCGGAGAAGTCCGGCGCGACCATCAGGTAGATCGCCGACGACATGTTCTCGTCGGCGTACATCTTGCGGACGTGACCGCCTTCCCCTTCGAGCGGCTCCAAGCCGAGCCGCTCGATCAGCGCCCGGCCGACGGCCGGATCGTCCCCACCGGGCAGACCGATGTGCATGCTGCTCCTCCCGTTCACCAGGTGGGGCGCACCGAGGCGCCACCGTCGACGACCAGCTCCTGCCCGGTCACCCAGCTGCTGCCCGGACCGCACAGGAACAGGCACGCATCGGCGATGTCGGTCGGCTGGCCGAGCCGGCCGATGGGGTTGCCGGCTTCCCACTGGGCCACGCCTTCCGGCCAGTCCGCCCGGATCGTCGGGCGGTCCATCAGGCCGGGGGAGACCAGGTTGACGCGGACCCCGTCGCGCGCGTACTCCAGCGCGGCCGAGCGCACCAGCATGCCGACGGCCGCTTTGGACACCGCGTAGTGCGCCGATCCCGGCTTGGGCTGGGAACCGACGATCGATCCGATGGCGACCACGGCGCCACCTCCGTCCTGCGCGGACATCGCGCGGTGCGCGGCCTGCAGCACCAGGAACGTGGCGTCCACATTGGATTCCTGCACCGCGCGGAAGTCGGCGAGCGACATCTCGGCCAGCGGCTGCAGCGGTTGGACCCCGGCGTTGAGCACCGCGGCGTCCAAGCTCCCGAAGCTGTCGAGCGCGACCTGCACGACGCGGTCGGCGTCGTCGGGGGAGCGGAGGTCGGCCTGAACGGCGACGGCGCTGCCACCGGTCGATTCGACGTCGCGAACGACCTCGCCCGCACCGGCCTCGTCCCGGTGGTACTGGACCACCACCCGAGCTCCGGCCTGCGCGAACCGGCGCGCGATCCCGCTGCCGATGCCCCCGCTCGCGCCGGTCACCAGCGCGACCTTGCCCGCGAAGCCATCCGCGCCCGGCACCTGGTCCATGCCGCCATCCCTTCGTCGTAGGAGTCGCGCACCAGGGTGCCGCACGTTCGGTCGCCGCTGTTGGACCGGGTCGCACCGCGATCGCGGTAGGCTGGCGGCATGATCGAGTTGTGGGAACCGACCGCGGTCGGTGTGCTCCAACTTCCTTCCGGGCGTTCGATCCGCGGACGCGGTCTGAGCAAGCCGCTTCCCGCTGGACCGCAACCGGATTTCGCCGTGTACCTGCTGGGGAAGCAGCCACCTCAGGTCGAGTGGGAGAGCCGGTGGCTGCGCTGGCCGGACTTCCGGCTGCCCGCCGACCGGGCCGAGGCCCGCCAGGTCCTCCGCGAAGCGTGGGAGCGGGCCGAGCACGAGCGGGTGGAGCTCGCCTGCGCCGGTGGCAAGGGGAGAACCGGCACCGCACTGGCCTGCCTCGCGGTCATCGACGGAGTCCCGGCGGCCGAAGCCGTCGCCTACGTCCGCGCCCACTACGACCCGCGCGCGGTCGAAACCCCTTGGCAGAAGCGCTACGTCGCCAAGTACACCCCGTGACTCGCCCGGACAGCGGAAGGGAACCCATGGCCCGCAAGGTGATCCTCGACGTCGACACCGGCACCGACGACGCCGTGGCGATCATGTTCGCCGCGCTGCACCCCGATCTCGACCTGCTCGGCGTCACCACGGTCAACGGCAACGTGCCGCTGGAGAACACCACGGACAACACGCTTCGCGTGCTGGACTGGATCGGCTGCCCGGGCATCCCGGTGCACCCGGGCGTGCCGAGACCGATCGTCCGGCGCGGGTTCCCCGGCGGCCGGCACTTCGAGCAGGACGACGACCACGACCCGCACGGCACCGCCCTGCCGATCCCGGCCCCGCGCATCGCGGCGCAGGACACCGGCGCGGTGGAGTACCTGGTGGAGACCCTGCGCGCGACCGCGGAGCAGATCACCCTGGTGGCCGTCGGGCCGCTGAGCAACGTCGCCACCGCGCTCGCGATCGACCCGTCGCTGGCCGGCGCGGTGGAACAACTGGTCGTGATGGGCGGCGGGCACGCCGTCGCCAACGTGACCGCGTCCGCCGAGTTCAACATCTGGGCCGACCCCGAGGCGGCGAGCGTGGTGCTATCCGCCGGTTTCGACCCGCTCACCCTGGTGACGCTCGACGCGACCCACCAGGCGCTGGTCCCGCAGACGACCTGCGATGCGTTGGAAGGACTGGGCACCCCGGCGGGCACGGCCGCGGCCCGGTTCATCTCGCGCCGGATCGCCGCCTACGAGCAGATGGCCGTGGCCGGGAACGCGGCGCCGGTGCACGACGTGGTGTGCACCGCCTACCTCGTCGAACCCGAGGTGATCTCCACCCGTTCCTTCCCCGTCGAGGTGGAGACCGCCAGCCCGCTGACGGTGGGGCGGACCGTCATCGACACGCGACCCGACTCGAAGTCCGAGCGGAACGCGCACGTCGCGCTGCACGCGGACGCGGCACGGCTCAACGAACTCCTCCTCACCACCTTCGCCCGCGACACCGCTTCCTGACCGTCGGCGCGGCCGGTCGGGATTCCCGGCGCGGGCGATACTCGGCCCCGGGGCCCGCGGGGCTCCGGGAACGATCAGTCGACGAGCGGGGAGAAGCCATGGAATTCCGCCACCTCGGCCGCAGCGGTCTGGTGATCAGCGAAATCGCCTACGGGAACTGGCTGACGCACGGTTCCCAAGTCGAGGAGCAGGCCGCGGCCGCGTGCATCCGCGCCGCGCTGGACGCCGGGATCACCACCTTCGACACGGCCGACGTCTACGCGGAAGGACGCGCCGAGGAGGTGCTCGGCCGCGCGTTGCGGGGTGAACGCCGGGCCGGGCTGGAGATCTTCACGAAGGTGTACTTCCCGGTCGGACCGGGCCGCAACGACCGCGGGCTGTCCCGCAAGCACATCGCGGAATCGATCGACGCGTCCCTGCGCCGCCTGCAGACCGACTACGTCGACCTCTACCAGGCGCACCGGTACGACCCGGAAACGCCGCTGGAGGAGACCATGGAGGCGTTCGCCGACGTGGTCCGGTCGGGCAAGGCGCTCTACATCGGGGTGTCGGAGTGGACTGCCGAGCAGATCCGCGCCGCGTACCGGCTCGCCCGGGAACTGCGGATCCCGCTGGTGTCGAACCAGCCGCAGTACTCGATGCTCTGGCGGATCGTCGAGGGCGAAGTGGTGCCCACGAGCGAGGAGCTCGGGATCGGGCAGATCGTGTGGTCCCCGATCGCGCAGGGCGTGTTGACCGGGAAGTACCGCCCGGGAACACCACCGCCCGCGGGCAGCAGGGCCACCGACGAGACCGGCGCGAACTTCGTCGCCCGCTGGCTGCGCGACGACGTGCTGACCCGGGTCCAGCAGCTCGAACCGCTCGCTGCCCAGGCGGGGCTGTCGATGGCCCAGCTGGCGGTGGCGTGGGTGCTGCAGAACTCCAACGTCTCCGCGGCCATCATGGGCGCCTCCCGCCCGGAGCAGGTCACCGAGAACGTCAAGGCCGCGGGCGTGCGCCTCGACGGGGACCTGCTGGCCAAGATCGACGAGGTCCTGGACCCGGTCGTGATCAGCGACCCGGCCCTGACCAAGGCCAACGCACCGAAGGTCCGGAACTGACGCGGCGGGCGAGGTGGCGCGGAGGCCTCTCCGCGCCACCTGCGCTCAGCCCTATTAAGTCACCGGCGACGTGCGGTGAGCCAATCCGTTTTCCGGCTGTGCATGCCCGGACGCGCGAAGGCGCCGCGGCACGGCCACGGCGCATTCGCGGGGGTCAGCCCTTGACGCAGACGACCTGCTTGAGGTGCGTGACGACCTCGACCAGGTCGGTCTGCGCGGCGATCACCGACTCGATGTCCTTGTAGGCGGCCGGGATCTCGTCGACCACGCCGCCGTCCTTGCGGCACTCCACGCCTTCGGTTTGGGCTGCCAGGTCCGCCTCGGTGAAGGTCTTGCGGGCCTTAGTCCGGGACATCCGCCGACCTGCGCCGTGCGAGGCCGATTCGAAGGACCGGACGTTGCCCAGGCCGCGCACGATGAACGACCCGGTTCCCATGCTCCCCGGGATGATGCCCAGGTCGCCCGACCCGGCGCGGATCGCGCCCTTGCGGGTCACCAGCACCTCGACCCCGTCGTGGACCTCCTCGGCCACGTAGTTGTGGTGGCAGCTGATCGGAGCGTCGAAGCGGGTTCCGGGCACCGTGTCGGCCAGTGCCAGCTGCACCAGGGACAGCATCGTCGCGCGGTTGCGCGCCGCGTAGTCCTGGGCCCAGAACAGGTCTCGGCGGTAGGCCTGCATCTGCGGGGTTCCGGCCACGAACACCGCGAGGTCCGGGTCCGGCAGGTCGGCGTTGTGCGGGAGCTTGCGGGCGATGTCGATGTGCCGCTTGGCCAGCTCGTTGCCGATGCCCCGGGAACCGGAGTGCAGCATCAGCCACACGCGGCCGGCGTCCGGACCGCCCTGCTCGAGGCAGACCTCGATGAAGTGGTTGCCGCCGCCGAGCGTGCCGACCTGCGCCCGCGCCCGGTCCTGCATGTTCTGCACGCCCGGGTGCAGGTCGCCGAAACCGGACCAGAACTCCTGCCATCCGCCGGTGCCGTGCACGCGGGCGGGGTTGACCGGGGTGCGGTGCACGGCGAAGCCGACCGGGACGGCCGACTCGATCCGCCGCCGCAGCACGCCGAGGTCGTCGGGCAAATCGCTCGCGGTGAGCGAGGTGCGCACCGCGCTCATCCCGCAGCCGATGTCGACGCCCACCGCGGCCGGCGACACCGCGTCGCGCATGGCGATGACGCTGCCGACGGTGGCGCCCTTGCCGTAGTGCACGTCGGGCATCACGGCCAGGCCGTGCACCCACGGCATGTTGGCGACGTTGTGCAGTTGGCGCATCGCGGCGTCTTCCACGGTCTGCGGATCCGCCCACATCCGGATCGGCACCCTGGCGCCGTCGACTGCCGTGTGCATGATCGTCCTTCCTCCGAACTCCTGGAACTCGTCAATGATCACGCGTTTCCCCGCGCGACGCCACCGAATTAATCGACAGCGCGGCGAGGTGCATCACGGAGACCGTCTGATGTGGACGAAGTCGGAGGCCGTGGAAGGCCGGTGGGATCAGGCGGCGCGCAGGTCGGGCGACAACTCGTCGACCACAGCGAACCGCGGATCGGCGAACGGTTCCAGCGCCTCCGGGGCGACGCCCGCCAGGGCCAACGCCGCCAGCGTTGCCGGAAGCCGTGCGCGGTCGGTGCCGTCGGCGATCTTCAGCGCGATCGCCGTGCCGTCCGGCAGCGCGGCGATCTGCACCGCCTCGAAACCGTCCTTGGCGATCAGCCCCGGCACCGCCCGCATCAGCGCGGTGGCATCGCGCCGAGTTCCGCCGACCATCTCGGGGTGCGACCGGATCGCCTTCGCGACAGCGCTTTCCGGCGTCCCGTCCGGTGCGCTGGCGATCCGCCCGGCAGCCGCGGCCAGGCCGCGGAGCGACACGGCGAACAACGGCGCGCCGCACCCGTCCGCGGCCACGTGCGCGATCCGCTGCCCAGTGAGCTCCTCGACGGTGGCCGCGATCTCCCGCTGCAAGGGGTGGTCCGGATCCAGGTAGTCCGCTGTGGACCAACCGTTCACCTGCGCGGTGCGCAACATGGACGCGTGCTTGCCCGAGCAGTTGTGCGCCAGCTTGCGCGCCGGTCGGTCCGCCGAGATCCAGCGGTCCCGCTCGACCGGGTCGAACGGCAGGTCCGCCGGGTTGCCGAGGTCGTCCTCGGTGGATCCGCTCGCGGCCAGCACGCGCCGGGCACCGTCGAGGTGGACCTGCTCACCGGAGTGGCTGGCGGCGGTCAGCGCGAGCAGCTCCGGCGGCAGCGACAGGCCGAGCCGGACCATGGCCACCGCCTGCACCGGCTTGGCCGCCGAACGCGGGTAGAAGGCGCTGTCGACGTCACCGGCCTGGAACAGCGTCGAGCCGTCCGGTCCCAGCACCACGACCGAGCCGTGGTGGACGCTTTCGACCAGGCCGTCGCGCAGGACGTGCACCAGCGGCGCGTGCGCGGGCACCCCGGTCGGGGGAGCAGGGTTCATTCGGGGGCCTCCTCGTGGGGCGCGGTCGGATCCGGCTGCGGGGTGTTCAGGGGCGGCTGACGAGGTCACCGAGCGCGTGCTCGACGTTCGCCAGGTGGTGGGCCATCGCCTCGGCCGCGGCGCTGTCCTGGCCGCTGGCGATGGCATCGACGAGCTCGCGGTGCTCGGCATCGGAGGCTGCGCGGCGGTCGCCGCGCTGGTTCAGGAAGGCGGACTGCCGGGCCAGGGCGTCCCGGATCTCCTCGATGACCTTGCCGAACACGGGATTTCCCGAAGCCTGGGCGACGGTGATGTGGAACAGCGAGTCCAGCGCCACCCACGCGGTGTCGTCGGTCTCGCGGGTCATCCGCTCCAGCAGGTCGGTGAGCAGGCCCAGGTCATCGGGGGTGTGCCGCAGGGCGGCGTAACCGGCGGCCGGGATCTCCACGTGGCGCCGCACTTCCAGCAGGTCCCGCGCCGAGTACGAGCCGAATCTGGGGTTGTCGACGGGTTCGTCGGCGACGACGAAGGTGCCCTTGCCTGCCTGCGACGTGGTGAGCCCGAGGGCCTGCAGGCCGCGCAGCGCCTCCCGCACGACCGATCGGCTCACCTGGAACTCCCTGCCCAGCGCGGCCTCGGACGGCAGCTTGGCGCCGACGGCGTACTCGCCGCGCGCGATGGCGTCGCGGAGGTGGGCGAGCAGGGCCTCCATCGCGCTGACGCGCTGGAGACCGGTTGTCCGGCTGTCAGACAGGTTCACAGCACGAAGCCTGAATCGAACACGTTCCGTTGTCAACAGTTCGGCGACGCTGGACCGAAAGGGCGATGAAGAACACGTCCCGTGACCGGGGGTCGATGATCGAGGGGTGTCGACCAGCGATGTTACCGACCAGTAGGATCGGGTGGTCCACCGCTGAACCCGAGGAGTCGCAGATGTCGGATCGCGTGTCGGTCGAGACCGACGGGCCGCTGGCCCACGTCACGATGACCCGGGATGACCGGCTCAACGGGCTCGACCTGGAGATGCTGCGCGCCCTGATCGACGCCGCCGCGAAGGTGCGCGCCGACCGGTCGGTGCGGGCGGTCGTCCTCAGCGGTGCGGGGCGCTCGTTCTCGGCCGGGCTCGACTTCGCGTCGGTGGGCGAGAAGCAGGGGCAGATGATGCTCAACTTCCTCCGGCCCCCGTGGCGCTCGACCAACCTCTACCAGGAGGCGTGCTGGGCCTGGCGGCGGTTGCCGGTCCCGGTGCTGGCGGTGATCCGCGGCCACTGCTTCGGCGGTGCGCTCCAGCTGGCTCTGGGTGCCGACTTCCGGTTCGCGACGCCGGACGCGCAGTTCTCCGTGATGGAGGCGAAGTGGGGGCTGGTGCCGGACATGAGCGGCACCGCGACGCTGCGCGAGCTGCTGCCGATGGACGTCGCCAAGCGCCTGGCCATGACCGCGGAGGTCTTCGACGGGACCAAGGCGCACGAGCTCGGCCTGGTCACCGAGGTCGGCAACGATCCGCACGCGGCGGCGGTGGAGCTGGCCGAGCAGCTCGCGACCCGCTCCCCGGACTCGGTGGCCGCGACCAAGCGCCTGTTCCAGCGGGTTTGGCACGTTTCCCCGTGGCAGGCGTTCCGCTGGGAGAGCGCCTACCAGCTCCGCCTGCTGCTCGGCGCCAACCACAAGATCGCCCGCAAGGCGAACGCGGGCAAGGCGGTCGCCGAGTTCGCCAAGCGCACGTTCCGGTGAGCGCGATCAGCGCTTCCCGCGGCAGGGGGCTGCGGCGCGGGCGGTGATCCGCGCGGTCAGCTCGCCGGCGGTGCCGCCGCGGCTCAACTCGGCGGTGATGGCGGGGACGAGCCGGCGGCAGCACAGGTGCACGACGGCTTCCAGCCTGGCGTGCGTTCGGCGCCATTCGTGCGTCCGCTGCAGGTGCAGGAGAGTGCGCATCGGTTTCCCCGTCCCGTGTCAGATACCCCTGCAGGGTATCTGATTTCAGCGGGAGAAGACGCCGACTCCGTTGGCGACCGGTCGCGGCACACCGTCGGAGGGCACGTTGCGCACCGTCGCCGCGTCCTCGCCGGGTTCGCGGACCGCCACGGTCGAGGAACCGCCGCCGTCGAGGTTCATCCCGTCGACCGCGCCGAAGGACTGCAGGAGCTCGGCCGTCTCGCGCACGCTCAACCCGGTGCTGGCCGCCGAACGCCCGTCCACGGTCAGCAGGTAGGCCGTGCTGCCGTCCGCGCTGACCCCGGCCGCCGTTCGCGGAGCCAGTTCTCCGCTGTCGAGGTCGGGCAGCGGACGTCCGCCGCGCAGGATCGGGAAACCGCCGACCGCGAAGTCCAGCGGCGGCTCCTCGGCTGCCGAGAGGTGCGTCTCGACGACGACGCGATCACCGACGGCGAGCTTCTCCAGCTCGGCGGCACCGCCCTCGCGGCCCACCAGGACCACCGTTCCGGACGGGATGTCCCCGGCACCGGGCTGGTCCTGCGCGGAGGTGACCACGCCGTCGCGGACAACGACCTCTTCGGTCTGCTCGCTGCACGGCGCCGAGCGGTCGGTGTCGGTTCCGCACACCGCCCTCGCGCGCGAAACCTCGCCCCAATCCGAGTTGTAGACGCCGATGCCGTCCACCGGCAGCGCGTACTGGTTCAACCCGGAGATCTCGGCGGTTCGGCCACCGCTGCGGAGCAACCCGTCGAGTTCGAGGCTCGAGACGCGCGCCCGCCGGTCGGCGCCGACCCCGAAGACGTCCTCGGTGGAAGTCCCGGCGGGCAGCGCGGGACCGAACCGCTGGCCGTTGGGCACTGCGGCCTTGAGGTCCTCGCCGTCGGCGATCGCCGGGCCCACCGACGATCCGGTGGCCGGGATCCCTTCGTGCGACTCGCTGATGTGGAAGAAGTCGCCGTTCACGCCGGCGACCGCCCGCTGGGCGTTGGTCATGTCGGGGATCTCGTCGCGCGCGGCGACCGAGTCCGGGTGCAGCAGGTCGAGCTCCACGGTCGGAACGCTCAGGTCGGCGGTGAGCAGGTAGGCCACCACCGGACCGTGCGCTGTGGACATCTCGAACGACCGGTACGCGACGCCCGGTGCCAATTGCGTCTCGGTGCGCAGCGATTCGGTGGCTGTCGCATCCGGCGTGGAGAACAGCAACGCGCCGACCGCGACCGCGGTGCTCAACGCCTTCCGGCGCCCGAGCTCGACGAGGGCCATCATCGACCGCCTTCCTGGGATCCCGCACTCCGGTTTCGATCACCGAACCACCCGGTGGTGAACACCCGGTGTGCGAGATCCGAACTCCGCGAGAAGACGATCAGTGCGGAAAGCGGACGAACCGGCTTCTAGGCCGAAATGCGCTCCAGGAGGCGCTATTCGCGCGAACGGCGTCGCAGGTGGAGCACGCTGCCTTCGCCGTTGGCCGAGATGTAGAGCGAGCCGTCGGCTCCCGCGGCCACACCCGCGAACGGCACCGGCACGCCCGGCAGGCCGTGCTGGAACAGCGCCGGTTGCGCACGTGCCGTCCCCGGCGGCAGGCCGACGGCGAGGTCTCGGGCCTCGACGCGCCGCTCACCGGTGGCCAGGTCGATCGCGAGCAACCTGCGCCGACCCGTCTCCACGACGAACAGTTCCCCGTCGAGCACGGCGATGCCCTGCGGTGCCTCGAGCCCTTCGGCGACGAGCGCGATCCCGCAACCGTCGACCAGCGACACCGTGCCGGCCCGCTCGTCGCTCACGTAGCAGCGGTCCTGCCCGTCGACGGCGACGTCGACCGGGGAGTCCAGGTCCTCGGCCAGGACGTCCAAGGCGTCGTCCTCGGCGATGGTCACCACGCGCCCCCTGCCGGTCTCGGCCACCACGAGGCTTCCGTCCCGGCGCGCGGCGACGCCGGTGGGCCGGGACAGCTCCCGCGCGCGGGTGGTCAGCACCCGGTCGTCCGGCTCGTAGGTGCGCACGTCGCCGAACTGCGACGTGAGGTGCACCCGCCCTCGGTCGTCGGTGGCCACACCATGGCTGAACACGAGCAGCTCGCGCGTCGTCACCTGACCGTCGTCGACGTCGGCCAAGCGGTAGTTGTCCCCGGCGAACACAGTGCCGGAGCGGTGCGCCGCCACCCCGAACGGTCCGACGAGCCCGGTCGGCACCACCTCGCGCGCTCGTCCGTCCGGGGAGAGCTCCGCGATCCCGCCCGCCGCGAAGCTGGACACGAACATGCGGTTCTCGGCGTCGAAGGCGGCGTTGTCCATTCCGGACACCTCGCCCGGCACGACCGAGCGGTCGCCGGAGCCGAACAGGTCGATCCGGGTGACGATGCCCTCCTCGCCGCGAGACAGCACGGTCAGCGATCCGCCCCGGTCGAACCGGACCGCCACCGGCGCGTGCACGTCTTCGGCGACCAGTTCCGGTTCTCCGCCGTCCGGCGAGACGCGGTGCACCTCGCCGGTGATCATGTGCGGGTAGTACAGGCAGCCGTCCGGGCCGAGCTGCATCGCGTTGCCCATCGCCAGCCCTTCGGCGAGCACCACCGGTTCGGCGCCGGGGGTCACCTCGAGCACGCGACCGCCCACGCGCATCTCGTTGACGAACACGCGATCACCGACGCACGCGATGCCGTTGGGCGCCGCGACCTCGTCCGACACCAGCGTGAACGCGCCGTCCGGCGTGCGCCGCCACACCCGGCCGGGGGTGAGGTCGGTGATGTACATCGACCCGTCGGCGCCGAACGCCAGGTCGTCGGGCGACTGGACCGGGCCGTCCAGGTCCACCACCACTTCGACGTCACCGGATCCGAGGTCCACGGCGCTGATGCGGCCCGCCACGTACTGCGCGACGTAGAGCCTGCCGTCCGGTCCGAAGGCGATGCCGTTGGATCCCCACAGCGGGTTCGCCTCGGTGAGCCGTTCGATCCGCCACCGCTCGCTGCGCGGCAGCCGGCCGGATCCGCGGTAGCGGTGGTGCTCAGCTCGCATCGCCGAGCACCTCGTCGATGCCCTCGCCCTCGCGCCACTCGCGGAGCAGCCGCTGGAAGGCCGCTGGACCGGGCCCGTAGGTCATGCGGGGGCCGCGGGACACGCCCTCGTTGTTGTAGTAGCCGGGGGTGCACTCCGCCGCGAAGCGCTCCTGGTCCGGTGCGGTCGACCGGATCGTCTCCACCCAGGCCTGCTCGGCCTCCGGAGTCGGTTCGACGCACTTGGCCCCGCGGCGGCGGGCCTCGGCGACCACGGCGCCGACGTGGATCGCCTGCTCGTCGAGCACGTGCACGAAGTTCACCGAAGGAGCGTTCTGCAGCGATCCCAGGTGGAACAGGTTCGGGAAGCCGTTGCTGCAGAACCCGTGCAGCGTGCGCACACCTCCGGTGGCCCACGACTGCAGGAGCCCGATCCCGTCCCTGCCGTGCACCGGGAGCCGCCCGGTCATCGCATCGGACTTCCCGACCTCGAAACCGGTGGCGAAGATGATGCAGTCCACCTCGTACTCGGTGCCGCCGACCACGAGAGCGCGTTCGGTGATGCGCTCGACGCCACCGTGGTCCGCGGTGTCGACGAGGGTGACGTTGGGGCGGTTGAACGTCTGCAGGTACTCGTCGCTGAAGGTGGGCCGCTTGCAGCCGTAGCGGTACCAGGGCTTGAGGCGCTCCGCGGTCTCCGGGTCGTCGACGACCTCGTCGACGCGGCTGCGCAACTGGTTCATCTTCTGGAAGTCGAGGATCTCCTCGATCCGCTCCCACTCCTCGCGCGGCAGGTGCGCGTGGGCGTCGGTGGCGATGATCTTGCCCAGCACGTGCCCGCTGCTGGTCCAGGCGTCGGCCACCAGGTCCTCGGACACCTCGTGCCCGGTGACCGCGGCCTGGAAGTTCTCCCGGCGCCGGGAGTGCCAGCCCGGTTCCAGGGAAGCTGCCCACTCCGGGTCGGTGCGCCGGTTGCCGCGCACGTCCACAGAGGACGGTGTGCGCTGGAAGACGTAGAGGTGCTCGGCGTCGCGGCCCACGTGCGGCACGACCTGGACGGCCGTGGCGCCGGTGCCGATCACCGCGACGCGCTTGTCGGCGAGTCCGGTGAGACCGCCGCCCGGCCCGCCTCCGGTGTAGCCGTAGTCCCAGCGGCTGGTGTGGAAGGTGTGCCCGGTGAAGGACTCGATGCCGGGGATGCCCGGCAGCTTCGGGTGGTCCAGGGTCCCGTTGGACACCACCACGTACGTCGCCCGCATCTCGTCGCCGCGGTCGGTGCGCACGATCCACTCGCCGTCGTCCCAGCGCAGCTCGCGCACCGCGGTCTGGAAGCACGCGTCGCGGTAGAGGTCGAAGGTGCGGCCGATCGCCATCGCGTGCTGGCGGATCTCCTCGCCCGGCGCGTACTTCCACTCGGGGACGTGGCCCACCTCCTCCAGCAGCGGGAGGTAGACGTAGGACTCGATGTCGCAGTGGATGCCCGGGTAGCGGTTCCAGTACCAGGTGCCGCCGAAGTCGCCGCCCTTCTCGACGATCCGGATCCGCTCGAGCCCGGCCTGGCGCAACCGCGCACCGGCCAGCAGACCGCCGAAGCCGCCGCCGATCACCACGGCGTCCACCTGGTCGTGGATCGGGTCCCTGGTGAATCCGGGTTCCGCGTGGGGATCTTCGGCGTAGTAGCCGAACCGGCCCTCGGCGCGCTGGTACTGCTGGCTGCCGTCCGGGCGGACCCGGCGCTGGCGTTCCGCGCGGTACCGCTCGCGCAGGGCGTCGGGGTCGAACTCGAGTTCCTCGGGGACCTGCGGCGGGAGCGTCGGCATGCTGACCCTTCTCGCATCGGTGGCGCTGGCCGCAGCGCTGCGGCATTTTTAAATCAACTGACTGATTTAAAACGCTACCAGCGATGTCCGGACGTCCGTCAACGCAGGTGTCACTTGTGCTGGGTTCGTCGGATCAGCACTGCTCACATGGTGTCCACTGCGGACTCGCGGTGGGTCAGCCGCGATGTTCGGCGGTCACGACGTCCTCGAGCGGACGTCGTGGCGTGGCCGGGACGGGGGATCCGTAGCCGATGCGCAGCACGATCTGCGGCCACAGGCCGCACCCGAGGAGTTCGCGCAGTTCGCGGCGGGTGTCCGGGACCTCCACCACCTGCGAGAGGAACGAGCTGGCCAGCCCGTTCGCCGTCGCGGTCAGGAGAACCCGCTGCATGGCCATCCCCGCCTGCAACTGCGCGTGCCGGGAATCCTGGAACGAGCCCAGGACGCAGATCAGCGGCTCGGGCTCGAAGTCCTTGCCCGCGACGCGGGTGCGGGAGTTGCCGCCGCTGAAGTCCCGCACCACGAACTCGTCCTGGGGTTCGGGCGTGGGGCCGCTGGTCCGGGCGGGAACTCCGTCGCGCTCGTGGTCGGAGCGTCCGGTCCAGTGCTGCCACTCGGCCACGAACTCCGGGTCGTCGAGCTGCGCTTGGTGCGCCTTCCGGCTCAGCGCGCTCAGCACGGATCGTTGCGAGCGGTCCAGGACGGCGAGCCACCCGCGCTCGGCCTCGGCCGCCTGCCGGAGGTGCTCCTGCAGCACGGTCGGAACGAGATCTTCGCGGAACGGCTTGCGGTTGGTCCGGCGCTTCGGGATCGCCGCCGCGAGCTCCCGTTCGGCCGGTGTGGCAGGTCGTCGCGCGCACGCGCGCACGGCCGCCAGCAGGGTCGGGCGTTCGTGCTCGGGGAATTGCCGGACGTCCGGCACGGCTCCGAAGGAGCGGATGGCCAGCCGCAGGTTCAGCAGGGCCGCACCGCAGGCCAGCACGAGCTCGCGGTGATCCGGGTCGGCGGCCTTCAGCGCGCGGTCGGGATCGGCGTGCAGCTCGATCGCGTTCGGCGTGCAGCGGAACCGCCAGGGCTGGGTGTTGTGCAGCGATGGAGCGGCGGTGGCCGCGATCAGGACCTCGCGGACCTCGTCGACGGTCAGGCTGCCCACTGCCGTGATGCTCGCGTTCATCGTGACCCCTCCGTCGCCCCGATGCTCTTCCAGCCTGTTGGTGCACCGGCGGATCAGGTAGAGCCGATGGTCACCATCCCAGTGGGTGACGAAGTGCTCTGACGTCGGGGTCCAGAGGTGGCGCAGTCTGGAGGTCGGGCCTGGAGGAGGGGGAGCGTCATGTCCGGAACCAGCAGCGGCGCGGTCGTGGTGGGGTTCGACCTGTCGGAGTCGTCACGGCGGGCAGTGCGGTGGGCGGCCCGGGAATCCGCCGGCCGGGGCCGGTCGCTGCTGCTGGTGCATGTGCTGACCTGGCCGTTCGAGGAACACGCCGCGATCAGGGTGCCGGGGGAGGGCAACGTGGTGGAGCCCCTCCAGCAGGCGCTGCGGCGCGAGCTCGCCGGACTCGTCGAGGAGTGCCACGAGGTCGACCCCCGCATGGAGGTGCGCAGCGAACTGCCGTTCGGCGATCCGGTCCAGGTGCTCGCCGCGATGGCCGTCGACGCCGAGCTGCTGGTGCTCGGCGGGCCGCAGCTGGAAGCGGCGGTCGGCCTGGGCGCGACCTCGGCGGAACTGCTGGCCACGCGCGGTGGCTCCCCGGTCGTGGTGGTCCGCGACGGCCGCGACATCGCGGAGTCGGCGCCGGTGGTGGTGGGCGTGGACGGTTCGGCCACCAGCCGCGCCGCGATCGGCTTCGCCTTCGACTTCGCCTCCCGGAACCGCTGCGACCTGGTGGGCGTGCACGCGTGGAGCGATCTGCCGCTGGATCCGTTCTCGTGGGTGGGCAAGTGGGAACTGCCGTGGTCGGAGGTCCGCGAGGACGCCGAGGGGCTGGTCGCGGAATCGCTGGCGGGCTGGGGCGAGCGGTACCCGGACGTCAAGGTCCGGCGCGTGGTCACCCCGGAGAAGCCCCGGCAGGCGCTGCTGCGCGAAGCCGAGCAGGCTTCGCTGCTGGTCGTGGGCAGCCACGGCCGCGGTCGCGTCCGGCGCAGCCTGCTCGGTTCGGTGAGCCACGCGGTGGTCAACCGCGCGCCCTGCCCGGTCGCGGTCCTGCGCGCGGCCTGATCGTCCACTGTGGAGTTGTGAGCGGACCGGTCAGCTCACGGCCAGGAACATCACGCCCATCCCCGCCGCCATCGCGGCGTGGCAGGTCGCTTCGTAGGCGGCCTCGCGCTGCGGTCGGGTCTTGGCCTTCCGGCCGATGTCCACCGCAGTCGACAGCCAGGGCAGCGACGTCAGGACGAAGTAGACGCCGAGCAGCGCGAACACCACGGCGATCCCGTTCTCCTGCGCCGGATCCGGTGCCGAAGCCAGGATCCCGGAACCCATCGAGTGGTGGTGGACGTCCTCGGAACCGGTTTCCCCGTGCGACAACAGCGACGGCATCGCGGTCAGCATCCAGCACATCGCGAGCGCCATCACCGCGTGGTGCGCGTCCTGCCAGCGGCGATGACCGGTGCACCCGACGAGATCGGTGGTCAGCGCCAGGAACCACACGGCCATGACCGCGAACAGCACGAGTTGCGGGGTGGCGGGGATCGCCATGCCCCACGGCCAGCACATCGCGACCATCGCCGCGCTCATGACCACGTGCCAAGCGGCGTTGATCCGCACCGCGGGACTGCCGGGAACGTCCCGGTCCTGATCGGTGAGCCGGCCGGAGAGCGGTGAGATCGGTTCCGCCCGGATGATCCGGTGCAGGCCCCAGAGCGCGGAGGCGGTGAACAGGACGGTCAGGATCCAGCGGAGCAGCAGTGATTCGACCACGGTCAGACTCCCGTCGTGCGGCGGGCGCCGAGTGCGACGTCGACGACCAGGAACAGCAGCAGCGAAGCGCCCAGCAGCGGCAACGCGTACGCGATGAACGCGGCGGCGAGGATGATCGGCGCCAGCACCCGGCCGGGCACGCGCCGCCACGCCCCGCGCTCCGGCGGTGAGCCGAAACCGCGGGTCGGCCTGCGCAGCCACCACATCCGGTAACCCAGGGCCACCATGCTGATCAGCCCGATCGCCAGCGCTGCGAGCACGAGCTGGTTCGGCAACCCGAACAGCAGCCCCATGTGCGCGTCGACGCCCCAGCGGGCGAGCTTGGCCATCAGCGGGAAGTCGGCGAAGCGCAGCTCCGACACGACCTGCCCGGTTCCCGGGTCCACCGCGACCGAGTCCAGCTGCGTCGGCCAGTGCCGCTCGGTCTGCGTGACCGTGTATGCGCCGTCGCCGGGCGCGGTGATCTCCACCGGGCCGGCCACACCGCGCTCGATCGCAGCAGCGTGCACGCGGTCGAAGCCGACATCGCCGGTGGCCGGACTTGGCAGATCGGTGGACACCCCCGGCGCCTCCCACGACAGCGCCGAGCGCAGCTGGCTGACGTTCTCACCTGCGAAGAGCGACCAGGTCAGGCCGGTCGCGGACAGGAACAGCAAGCCCGCGCACGCCCACAAACCCACCGAACCGTGCCAGGACAGGACTCGTCGCCGGCCCTCGCCGCGGAGTCGGGGAGCGACCAGCGAGCGGGCGTTGTTCCGCTTGCGCCGCAACCACATCAGCAGCCCGCCCAGCGCGATGACCCACAGCCAGCTGGCGGCCAGCTCGCTGTAGATCCGGCCGACGTCACCGACGTGCAGGCTGCGGTGCAGCTCGTCGATCCAGGTGCGCACCGGCAGCGCCTGGCTGCTGCCGTAGGTGTCCAGCACCCCGCGGACCTCGGAGGTGTGCGGATCGACGAACACCGTGCGGCGGTAGCTGTCGGACGGCGCGTCGGGTGCGTTGAAGATCACCTGGGTGGTGTCGGTGGGCGTCGGTGCCGGGCGCACGGCGTTGAGCTCGGCGCCGGGAAGCGCGTCGCGCGCGGCATCGACCTGGGCCGCCAGCGACTGCGTGGTCGGGCTCGGTGGCACGTGCAGCTCGTGGTCGTAGACGGCTTGCTCCAGCTGTGGCGTGAAGATGTAGAGCAGCCCGGTGAGCGCGGCCACCAGCAGGAACGGACCGACGAAGACCCCGGCGTAGAAGTGCAGGCGCCGCACCAGCGGTCTCAGGGCGGGCCACCACGGCTCGTCCGAGCGCTGCGGTGGTTCCGCCGTTTCCCGAACGGTGGACTCCTCGACTGGCATGCTGCTCCTCGCCCTGATCGGCATCGTCGGATCAGCAGTCGCGCCAGGGGGCGTCGCGGTTCCCGGCGATCCGGCGCAACACCCGAAACGAGTAGCCGCTTGCCGGGCGGGAAAGCCTGCTGCGCAAGCATTCTCGTGCGCCTGATCCGCCGGTAACGTGCGTGATCATGAGCAACTCCGCGGTCGAGGACGCTCGACTGACCGATCTGGCCCTGGCGGCAGGGCGTGGTGACCGGGCCGCGCTGGAGGCGTTCGTGCGTGCCACGCAACGAGACGTGTGGCGCTTCCTGGCGCACCTCGCCACCCCCAGCAGCGCCGACGACCTGGCCCAGGAGACGTACTTGCGCGCCCTGCGCAGCCTGCCCCGCTTCGAAGGACGTTCCTCGGCGCGGACCTGGCTGCTCGCGATCGCCCGGCGGGTGGCCGTCGACCAGGTGCGCTACGAGCGCGCGCGGCCGGTGTCCCCGGTCGACGCCTCGGCGGTGGAACGTCCGCAGCGGGGCAGGTTCGAGGAGATCGTCGAGCTCAACGTCATGCTCGACGGCCTGGACCCGGAACGCCGGGAAGCGCTGCTGCTCACCCAGGTGCTGGGGCTTTCCTACCAGGAGACCGCCGAGGTGTGCGGCTGTCCGATCGGTACTGTGCGCTCCAGGGTCGCGCGGGCGCGGGAGGACCTGCTGGGGGATCGCCTTCGGCGGTCCGAAGAAATCGGGTGAGACCGGGAACTACGGGAACGCGGGCGACGACTGGATGGACGTGGACTGTTCGCACTTTCGCGAGGGGATCTCGGCGCGGCTGGACGGCGAGGAGCCGCAGATCTCCGCGGCGGAGCTCGACGAGCACCTGGCAGCCTGCGCGGGATGCCGGGAGTGGCAGCGCGGTGTCGTCGACCTGACCAGGCGGCTGCGCATCCGCCCGGCCGAACCGGTTCCAGACCTGGTCAGCGGGGTGCTGGCGGCGCAGCCGCACCGGCGGCGCTGGCCGCGGCTGCTGCTCGGATGCGTGGCGGTGTGCCAGCTGCTGCTCGGGTTGGTGCAGGCGACCGGCCTGGTCGCGCTCGGCCACGGCGATCACGGCGAGTCGATGGGCGCGCACCTGTTCAACGAGAGTACGGCCTGGAACGTGGCGCTGGGCGTGGGTCTGCTGCTGAGCGCGGTCAGGCCGCGGACGGTTTCGGGCCTGCTGCCGGTGCTTTCGGCCTTCCTGGTGGTGCTGACCGGGTTCAGCGTCGTGGACCTGATCAACGATGCGGTCCCCGCGGCGCGACTGCTCTCGCACGGCTTCCTGGTCGCGGGGCTGGTGCTGCTGGTCTTGGTGCGCCACGACCAGCGCGGTGCTCCGAGACCCGGTGCTGCGGAGTCGCCCGGCCAGCGCGCGAGCGCCGGTGGAACGGCCGAGCCGCCGGACCAGGACGACGAATCGGAGCGTCACCACCTGCGTCCGGTCAGTCACCATGCTGCGTGAGATGCGCCATTCGGCCCAGCGCGGGTGGATCGGGACTTGATCTGGCGCGCCGGGTTGGGCAAGCTGTGCGGCGCAGAACGGGCGAGTCGGGGTCCGGCGTGGTGGCCGGAATGCGTCCGGTGGAGACCAGCTCGCCTGGAGGCACACCGATGCTCACCCCCGACGACGTGCTCGACGTTGTCTTCGCCAGGGCATGGCGGCGCGAACGCGGCTACGACGAAGCCGAGGTCGATGCCTTCCTGAAGCGAGTCGTGGCGACGTTGCGCGGAAAGCAGGCGGTGACCGCGCGCGATGTGCTGACCGTCGAGTTCAGCCCGCGCAAGCGCGGCGGCCGCGCCTACAAGAGGACGCAGGTCGACGCCTTCCTGGACAAGGTCGCGCTCACCCTGATGAAGCGCGAGGTCCGGGCGTCGCAGAGGGCGGAGCGAACCGCGCAGCGGACGCGGCGCACCGAGCTCGCGGAGCCGTCGCAACCCGAGATCGTGCGGCGCGCCGAGCTGGTCCCGCCGAAGACCGAGATCGTGCGGCGCAGCGAGGCGTCGGCCGAGCCGAAGCCGACCGATCTGGTGCCTCACGCGGGCTTCGACCAGGCCGGACCGCAGCAGGCCGCGGTGGACAAGGCGGAGGTGGACGCGTTCGTGGACCGCGTCTCGGCGACCTTGCGCGGAGAGGACACCTTGACCGCGCAGGACCTGCTGACCGCCCGGTTCAACCCGCCGCAGCCGGGCCACCCCGGATACCAGGAGGCCAGCGTGGTCGCGTTCCTGGTGATGGTGTCGACCAGCATCAAGCACCTGTCGCCGCGCAATCGCGCGATTCCCGCGCAGCGGATGCCGATCGCCCAAGCCTTCCGCCGGGTGCGCGACACGCCCAAGCTGACCGCGGAAGCGATCAGCGGTGTGGTGCTCAACGAAGCCCCGCCGGGGGAGCAGGGCTACGACGTCGACCAGGTCGACGACCTGCTCGACCGCGTGTCGGCCACCCTGCGAGGCGCCGACGCGATCGCCGCCGCCGACGTGCGCTTCGCGCAGTTCCGCGAGGTCGACGCGGGCGGCTACGACCCGGACGAGGTCGACCTGCTGCTCGACCTGATCGCCGAACACCTCGACGCCGTCCCGGCGCCGGACCACGCTTAGCCCGCGTCGACCAGCCGCTCCAGCGCGTCGAATGCTTGCGCGGCAAGGGGTTCGAGCGCTTCGGCGATCTCATCGGTCGCCTGCCCGGCGACCGTGCGCCGCTGCACTTCGCCGACCAGCGTCCGGTGCACGGCGATGACGTGCGCGGCGGTGATCGCGGCGGTGAACTCGTCGAACTCGCGCGCCAGCACGGCCGCCAGGGCGGTTTCCCGCTCCTCGTGGATCTCCCGCAACCGGGCCAGCAGCGTCGGGCTCCCGGCGATCAGCCGCGCGAAGTCCTGGCCGGAGAAGCCGAGCATCGCATCGCGCTGCGCCAGGTCCTCGAAGTAGGTGCGCCGCAGCGCCGCCAGCGGTGATTCGCCGGCGTCGCGGCCCGCGACGACCTCGCCGAGGCGGGCGATGAACTCCTCGTGGATGTCGAGGACGAGGTCTTCCTTGCGCGGGAAGTGGTTGGTGACGGTCATCTTGGCCACCCCGGCAGCGGTGGCCACCTGCGCGATCGTCACGTCGTCGAAGCCGCGCGCGACGAACAGCCGGGTGGCGATGTCGGAGATCTCCTGCCGCGTCTGCCGCTTGCGCCGATCCCGCAATCCCGTCGTGCTCATGCTCGTCAGTTTAGACCAGACCTAAAAATTAGGCTTGACCTAAAAACTAGGTCGGACCTAAGTTCATGGTCGAGCTGAGGAGGTGACCATGACGGCTTCGACCGGCGTCCGCGCGGCGCGATCGGCCGAGCAGACCGACGCCGAGCTGCGGCGCACGGCGGGGATCCTGCTGTGCGCGGCGGTCCTGGCAGGGCTGGACGCGACGATCGTCAACGTCGGCATCGACGCGGTGGCCAACGACCTGGGTGCGCCGCTGAGCACCGTCCAGTGGGTGATGACGGGCTACCTGCTCGCGGTGTCCGTGGTGATGCCGATGACGGGTTGGGCGTCGGAGCGGTTCGGCGCCAAGCGGATGTGGCTGCTGTCCGTGGCGCTGTTCGTCGGCGGCTCAGCGCTGTGCGGACTCGCGCAGTCCGCCGCGGCGCTGATCGCGTTCCGCGTGGTGCAGGGCATCGGGGGCGGGATGATGCAGCCCATCGGCCAGGCGATGGTGGCGCAGGCGGCCGGCCCGTCGCGGATGGGGCGGATCATGGCCGTGAGCTCGGTGCCGGTGATGTTCGCGCCGGTCCTGGGCCCCGTGCTCGGCGGTGTGATCGTGCAGGGCCTGGACTGGCGGTGGATGTTCCTGGTCAACCTGCCGATCGGCGCGGTCGTGCTGATGATCGCGGTGCGGTCGCTGCCGTCGATCGGCGCCCGCTCCCCGCAGAACCGGCTGGACCTGCGCGGTCTCGTGCTGATCTCGCCAGGGCTGGCCGCGGTGGTCTACGGGTTCACCGCGGCAGGGGAGGCGCGCGGCTTCGCCGAACCCGGCGCGTTCGCGCCGCTTCTGCTCGGTGCGGCGCTGCTGGCGACCTACGCGGTCCACGCGCTGCGCGGTGATGCGACGCCGCTGATCGATCTGAGGTTGTTCGCCCGGCGCGGATTCGCCGCTGCGACCAGCAATTCGTTCCTGCTCGGCGCATCCCTGTACAGCTCGATGCTGCTGATCCCGCTGTACTACCAGCAGGTCCAGCAGGTCAGCGCGCTGGACGCCGGGTTGCTCCTGGCGCCGCAGGCGTTGGGCACCGCGATCACCACCTACCTGGCGGGACGGTTGGCCGACCGGATCGGCCCGCGCCCGCTGCTGGTCACCGGGATCGTCGTGTCGCTGGCGGGAACCTTCGCCTTCACCCAGCTCGCCACCCAGCCGCCGGTCTGGCTGCTGGTCGCTTCCCTGGTGGTGCGCGGCATCGGGATGGGCCTGACGATGGCGCCCGGCATGGCCGCGGTCTACCGGAGCGTCGCCCGGCACGAGGCGCCGCGGGCCGCGAGCGCGTTGAACGTGCTCAACCGCATCGGCGGCTCGCTCGGCACGGCTGTGCTGGTCGTCGTGCTGCAGAACGGTGATCCGGACCCGGCGGTGGCGTTCGGCACCACGTTCTGGTGGGCGTCGGGCATCACCGCGCTGAGCCTCGTCCCCGCATTCCTGTTCCCGTCCCGGCAGAAGGAAACGGCATGACCCTGCGCTTGATGAGCGTGCACGCCCACCCCGACGACGAGTCCAGCAAGGGGGCGGCCACGCTGGCCCGCTACGCGGCGGAAGGGGTGGAGGTCCTGGTCGTCACCTGCACCGGTGGCGAACGCGGCGATGTGCTCAACGCGGCGGTGGACCGGCCGGAGGTCCGGGACGACCTCGCCGGGGTCCGAAGGCAGGAGATGGCCGCCGCTGCCGAGATCCTCGGCGTGCGGCAGCGATTCCTCGGGTTCGTGGACTCCGGCTTGCCTGCGGACGGAGATCCGCTGCCGGAGGGCTGCTTCGCCCTGGCGCCTCTGGACGAGGCGGCTGGAGCTCTGGTCTCGGTGATCCGCGAGTTCCGGCCGCACGTGGTCATCACCTACGACGAGTCCGGCGGCTACCCGCACCCGGACCACATCAGGACCCACGTCGTCACCGTCGAGGCCTTCGACGCGGCGGGCGATCCGCGGCGGTACCCGGAGGCCGGGCGCGCGTGGCAACCGCTCAAGCTCTACTACCAGGCCGCGTTGTCGCGGAGGTGGTTCCAGGCCCTGCACGAGGCGATGCTGGACCGCGGCGTCCCCTCGCTGATCGGGCCGGTGCTCGACGAATGGCCGGACGACGCACCGGAACTCGAGGTCACCACCCGCGTGCACTGCCCCGAGCACTTCGCCACCAGGGACCGGGCCGCGCTCGCGCACGCCACGCAGATGGGACCGGACAGCCCGTTCTTCGCCCACCCCAGGGAGATCGAGCGCGAGGTCTGGCCGACCGAGGACTACCACCTCGCCAGGTCGGAGGTGCCCACCACCGTCCCGGAGGACGACCTCTTCGCCGGTGTCCCGGAGTCGGTCAGATCCAGGCCATCTTGAGCTCGCGCTGGAAGTTGACGTACCCGGCGCGGCGGAAGGCGTTCGCCATCGGCGTGTTGCCGAGGTCCGTGGCGGCCCGGATGCGGGGGACGTCCTGCTCGGCGAGCACGCGGGTGCCCTCGGCGAGGACGTCGTCGATGTAGCCGTTGCCGCGGTGGGCGGGCAGGACCGCGATGTAGGCGATCGAGGCGTTGTAGCCGTTGTGCGTCGGGAGGACGAATCCCACCGGCTCACCACCGGGCAGCGTCGCGACCCGCCACCACTCCCGAGGGCTGGTGCAGCGGGCGAACTCGTTCTCGTACTGCTCGGCGGCTGCTTCGCGGGCCGGCATCCGGGTCAGGTCGTCGCGGGAATGCGCGTCCAGGGTTCCGTCCAGGACAGCGGTCATCAGCCCGTTCTTCGCCCACCCCAGGGAGATCGAGCGCGAGGTCTGGCCGACCGAGGACTACCACCTCGCCAGGTCGGAGGTGCCCACCACCGTCCCGGAGGACGACCTCTTCGCCGGTGTCCCGGAG
>NZ_JAQGLA010000055.1 GCF_027853915.1 Saccharopolyspora oryzae | reverse complement strand
GCTTGCCCGAGAAGTTGATCCGCATCCCGTGGGTCAGGTGACCACCGTGGGCCAAGTCCAGACCCATGATGGTGTCACCCGGCTTGAGCAGCGCGAACATCGCCGCCGCGTTGGCCTGCGCACCCGAGTGCGGCTGCACGTTGGCATACGTGGCGCCGAAGAGCTCCTTGATCCGCTCGATGGCCAGCCGCTCGACGACGTCGACGTGCTCGCAACCACCGTAGTAACGGCGGCCCGGATAGCCCTCCGCGTACTTGTTGGTCAGCACCGAGCCCTGCGCTTCGAGCACGGCCTGGGGCGCGAAGTTCTCCGAGGCGATCATCTCGAGCGTGCTCTGCTGCCGGTTGAGCTCGGCGCCGACCGCCGCCGCGACCTCGGGATCCACCGCGGCCAGCTTGTCGTTGAACAGGTCCGGTGTCGACATGGTGTTGCCTCCTGTGTTTCTCTCAGGCGTTGCGGCGGTAGAACGGCAGCTCGACGACCTGCACCGCGACGGCCTTGCCGCGGATGTCTACCTGCAGCTGGGTGCCGGGTTCGCTGTGCTCGCGGTCCACGTAGGCCATCCCGATCGGGTGACCCAAGGTCGGGGACGGGGCGCCGCTGGTGACCACGCCGATCTCGGCGCCGTCGGCGTCCAGCACGCGGTAGCCGTGCCGGGGCGCGCGGCGCTGGTCGGTGCTGAGCCCGACCAGGGTGCGCTCGGTGGGCTTCTCCGCGACAGCCGCTAGCGCGGCCTTCCCGACGAAGTCGGCGGTCTTGTCGAGCTTGACCACCCGGCCGAGGTTGGCGTGGAACGGCGTGAGGTCGGCGGACAGCTCGTTGCCGTACAGCGGCATGCCGGCTTCCAGGCGTAGCGTGTCGCGGCAGGACAGCCCGGCGGGCTGCAGGCCGTGCTCCGCGCCCGACTCGGTCAGCGCCTGCCACACGGCCTCGGCGTCGCCGGGGGCGGTGAACAGCTCGAAGCCGTCCTCGCCGGTGTAGCCGGTGCGCGCCAGCAGCACGTCCTTGCCCGCGACCTGGGCCCGATAGCCCGCGTAGTACTTGACGCCGGACAGGTCGGTGTCGGTCAGCGGCTCGAGGATCGCGACGGCGTTCGGGCCTTGGACCGCGATCAGCGCGTAGTCGTCGGAGACGTCCTCGTGCTGGGCGTCGAACCCGCTGATCCGCTCGGCCAGCTCGGCGGAGACCACGGCGGCGTTCGCCGCGTTGGCCACCACCAGGAACTCCTGCTCGGCGAGGCGGTAGACGATCAGGTCGTCCAGCACACCGCCCTGCGCGTTGCAGATCATGGTGTAGCGCGCGCGGCCGGGCGTGATGCCGGAGGCGTTGGCGACCAGCGCGTGGTCCAGCGCGGCCGCGGCTTCCGGACCGCTGATCCGGATCTCGCCCATGTGGCTCAGGTCGAACAGGCCGGCCGCGGTGCGCACCGCGTTGTGCTCGGCGATGTCACCGGAGTACCGCAGCGGCATCTCCCAGCCCGCGAACTCGGTGAGGTTGGCGCCGAGCGCCTCGTGCACGTGGTGCAAGGGCGTCCGTCGTGGCGACGACATGGTGGTGGGACTCCTCCTGGTGGGCGCCGGTCGGCAGTCGAGGGCCGGTCAGCTCACTGTCCCAACCTTATCGGGGGCACCTCGACCCCGACCTGCGCGGGCTTGCGCTGGTCGGGCGGTCTCCCCGGAGTCATTGGCCTGAGAGTTTCGCCACCTCGGGAGGCGGCTTGCACCGTGGGCGAGAAGCGGGTGCTTCTGCTTTTCTCCGTGATCGCCTGGTGCCGTGCGGTGCCGGTGCCTGAGAGTTTGCTGGGGAGTATTGCTCCTTCGGCGCCCCGGTCCCGAGAAGGGCCGGAGTCTCTCCCGCACGACGTCGTAGGCGCGCTATTCGGTTCTGCTGAAGGACGCTACGAACCACCAGTGACCCACGTCAACCGGAAGGATGAGTGATCTCCACCGGGCTTGCCCCGGAGTTCTGAAGAAGTTCAGAATGGAGGCATGCGTGAGGTGCAGTGGAGTGAAGTGCAGCGCGATCCCAAGAGCGTCGCGGAGTTAGTCGATCAAGGCGACGTGCGCATCCGCCGCAGGGACGGCGCACCGCTCGTGCTCACCCGAGAGGACCGGGCGTCCGGGGAGTCTGACGGAGCCATGCTCGCTGGACGTGCGGTTCGTGCTGTCTTTGATCGCTTTTCCCCGGACGAACTGATCGACATCTTGTCCGAGGAGTTCCCGTGGGCGGCGCTGCTGCCGTCCGGCGCCCGATCGGAGTTCGCTCTCGACTTCGTCCGAACTTTTCGAGCGTCCGCGGAGTTGGGCAGCTGGGCGCCGCTGAACCAAACGGTCCACGAGTGGAAGGCCACGGCGCTCGTCTACACCGACCCCGAGCTGGTGAGAGCGCTGACCGAGCCTGCTAACGAGGACTTCGGCCGGGTTCCTCCGCCTGAAGGGGGCGACGGTGACGCCTAAGCGAGGCGACCGGGTAGCGCCCCCGGCGCCGCCCAACGGCTGGGAGGTCCGATTCCGCCAACAACGAAGCGGTCAAGGGTTGGGAAGAGCTCTGTCGGACAGCTCGAAGCAATACCTGGGAAGCCTGGGTGGTGCTCAGCGAACGGCCGCTAGAGCCGGAGAATCCGCGTCGCCAGCATCCGATGAAGTGGGAGCTCGCAACACACGTGGTGGGCGGGAAAACACTTGATCAGTGGCAGTACGAGGTGACGTCATCTGGACGCATCTGGTACTGCCCCGATCCTGACAAGCGCATCGTGTGGATAATGCGCGCGAGTCCGGATCATCCGAAGTGGACGGACTAGCTGCCATATCCCTGATCACGACGCGTCGCCCGGTCCATGTCCTCGCGGACGGCGCTCACTTCAGCGGCGTCCGCCGGGTCGTCCGGCGCTTCTTGGGACTCGCGGCGCATCCGCTCATCGCCCCCTAGCTCGCGGTACTGCTTCTGGAGGCCGTCGATGAGGGCTTCGAGGGCTAGTTCGAAGCTGGCCGCGTCGATCTCCGCTGCGTGTTCGCGGAGGAGGTGAGCCTTGTTGAGGTGGGGGAAGCGGTCGCCGTAGAGGTCCGCGTCGTCCGGGAAGCCGCCGCTGAACGAGCCCATCGCCGAGCCCACCACCAGGTACTTCGTCGAGGCGCCGATCATCGTGGCGTAGCGCTGCGGCCAGCCCGCGCTGGTCAGGCCGCCGTGCACCGCGTCGGCCCGGCGCAGGGCGTTCTCGCGGCGGGCCGGGCCGTAGGCCAGGAACGGCACCAGGTTGGGGTGGGCGACCAGGGCCGCGCGGTAGGAGCGGGCCCAGCTGCGCAGGCCGGTCGTCCAGTCCTGCTCGAAGTCCGAGACGTCCACCGAGGCCATCACGTCGTCGGCGATCTCGTGCAGCAGTTCTTCCTTGGTCGCGACGTGGTTGTAGAGCGAGGCGGCGCGCACTCCGAGCTGGTCGGCGAGGCGGCGCATGGACAGCGCTTCCAGGCCCTCGGCGTCGATGATCTCCAGCCCGACGCGGCGGATGCGTTCCGGCGACAGCCGGGGAGTGGTCGGTCTGGGCACGTCTTCTCCTCGTCGGATCCCTTGCGGCGCTCGCTGGGGCCGTCTTAGGCTGCCACAAAACTAACAACGTTAGTTAGATGGCCGCAGGAAAGGATCCGGCGATGGTCGACTTCTCGCTCTCCGACACCGAGCGCGACATCAGGGACTGGGTGCGCAACTTCGTCCAGCGCGAGCTGGTGCCGCTGGAGCCGGAGGTGCTGCGCCGCGAGCGGGCCGGCGAGCGCGGCCTGACCAAGGACGAGCAGCACGAGCTGCAGCAGAAGGCGAGGGAAGCCGGGTTCTGGGGCGTGCAGACGCCCGAGGAGTACGGCGGCATGGGCCTGTCGGCGGTGATGTCCGCGCTGATCGAGATCGAACTCGGCCGCACCTACGTGCCGTTCCGGTTCGGCGGCTACGCCGACAACATCCTCTACTACGCCAACGACGAGCAGAAGCAGCGCTACCTGCTGCCGACCATCGAGGGCACCCGCAAGTCCTGCTTCGCGATCACCGAGCCCGGCGCCGGGTCGGACGCCAAGGACCTGCGGACCACGGCGGTCAAGGACGGCGCCGAGTGGGTGATCAACGGCGAGAAGACGTTCATCACCGGCGGCATCGACGCGGACTTCGTGATGGTCTTCGCCGTCACCGACAAGGAGAAGGGCGCCAACGGCGGCGTCACCTGCTTCCTGGTCGACCGCGACATGGGCTGGAAGTCCGAGCCGATCGACATCATGGGCCCGTGGGAGCGCCAGCCCGCCGCGCTGGTCTTCGACAACGTGCGGGTTCCCGAGGGCAACGTCCTCGGCGAGGTCGGGCACGGCTTCAAGCTCGCGATGCAGTGGATCGGCCGCGGTCGCTACATGCTGCCCGCGCATGCGCTCGGTGCCTGCGAGCGGCTGGTCGAGATGGGCATGGACTACGCCAAGCAGCGCGAGACCTTCGGCAAGCCGATCGCCGAGCGCCAGGCGATCCAGTGGATGGTGGCGGACTCGGCGGTGGAGATCGAGGCGCTGCGCTGGCTGGTGCTGCAGGCGGCCTGGCAGATCGACCAGGGCATGGACTCGCGCCACGCGCAGTCGATCGCCAAGCTCTACGGCGCCACCCGCGCCAACGAGATCGTCGACCGGGTGCTGCAGATGCACGGCGGCATGGGCTACACGAAGGAGCTGCCGATCGAGCGCTGGTACCGCGACCTGCGCCTGCTGCGGATCTTCGAGGGCACCGACGAGATCCAGCGCCGCACGCTGGCTCGCAACCTGCTCAAGGGTCACGCCTCGGTGCGGGGCGTTCTGGGCTGATTCTCCCGAATCGCCGGTACGCTGGTGGCCAACGGTGAGTCCGACGTTCGGGGAGTAACGATGTCGCTGTTCGACAAGGTCACCCAGTTCGCCAAGAGCGAGCAGGGCAAGAAGGTCATCGACCAGGCGAAGAAGTACGCCACGGACCCGAAGAACAAGGAGAAGCTCGACCAGGTCAAGGACAAGTTCCTCGGCAAGGGCGACAAGAAGGGCTGACCCCAGGCCCAACGGCCCCCGACTCCTCGGTTTCCAGGAGCCGGGGGCCGTTGTCGTTCGGGATCAGACAGCGGGCGGGTAGTGGAAGACCGGGATCGGTTCGGATTCCGTGGTAGTCGACGTGCGCAGCAGAGCCAGTACCGCGTTCACTGTGTCGCTCGTCAGATCAGCCAGGCCGATGTGCATGGTTTTTCCCTCGGATCCTGCTGCAGCCAGGGCAGTCGGCAATCCTTGGATGAACTGCTCGGTGGCTTGCCGGTTCTTCACCCACTGCTGCTCGAAACCGGTGACCAGCACTACTGTTGTCGGTGATTGCAGGAGTGCTTGGTCGAGCGATTCGGCGGTCGGGGTGATCGCCTTGACCAGGGCGTCGAAGGCCATCCCGGTACGCACGTCGATCTGCTGCACCTGTGCACCCGGGGCGAGTTGGGTGAACGCATGGAGAAGCGATGGTGGTAGGTCCACGTGCAGTGTCGCAGGTTCGTTGCTGATCGGTGCGAACTGCCCTGGGGGTAGGTCGTGGACAACCGCAGCAAGCTTTTCAACGCGCTTGCTGTAGAAAGTGATCTGAGGTCCGTATGATTTGTCGTCGTCGTGGACTTCGACGGTGAAATCACGTTCTGGAAATTGCTTTTCGAGCAAAGATTTCCAGCATTCTGCGATCGTGCGAGCGAGTTGAGACAGATCTTCGTCGTATTCGGCCGTGTCGTCGTTGGTGAAGACGTCCCATAGGGTCGTCATGTTCGCGTGGAATTCGACGAGATCCACGCGATCTTCTCTTCCTGAGAACCATCCGTCGATGTTCTTCCGGCGAGGCTCGCTCGATCCTTCAGGGAACTTGGAGAAGAAGACGCCGCCACGGTGCTGGATGAAGCTTGGGCAGAAGAGCCATTGCGCAGCCAGCACGAACTCGATGCCACCCCCCCACCCGAGGTAGTCAAGTGGAGTGAACTCAGGGCCATTCGCCTTTTGCCACTCTGCCAGGAAACCTGGGAACTGGCGGCTGTTGGCCTGCTGATCGAGCTGGTTCACTGGTAGTCCGTTTCTTGTGGTGTCGCTTCGCGTACTCCGGATTCGCCAGGGCGGGTTTCACCGGTCTTGGGGTTCGTGTTGAGTTTGTACTCGTGCACATGTCCTGTCATCCCGGCATGAGTGCCCATGATGTCCACCCGTTTTATGATAAATCCTCGTTCGTCGTATACGGAATAGCCCGTGATTGGGCCAGTCCCTGGGGGATTGCGGAGGTAGAGCACCTGGTTCGGTTCACCTTGCTTGGGCAGCTTCCGTCCGCCGCGCCCACCTGCCGGCTCGGTCCATTCGGTTCCGTTTGCTATGAGTTCACGGGCGTGGGGTAGCGGTTCGTCGCGCCGGTAAACCGGTTTCGGCGGGGGAGGTGGAGGCAGCGGAGGCGGTTCCGGGCCGAACACGGTCTCGAAGAAGTCGATGATGATCTCGAACGCCCGCTTCAGGAAGTTCAGCACCGCAGATGCGGCGCTCCGGATCAGGCTGACGAGCTTGGAGAGCAGGGGGCGCAGCGCAGTGCCCAACATGCGCAGCAACGCGGCGATGAGCGGACCGATCAGGGCCGCCGCTGCTTGATCCTTGATCTGCTGTTGCTGGTGGTGGCCGGCAGTCAGGATGCCTGCTACTGCAGTCTTCGTAGTGAGCGTCGCTTGTGCGAGTGTGTCGACCACCGATGCTGCTTGATCTGCAGCGGCTGCGCCGAAGGCGATATGCGCTTCGATCTTCGACCAGCGCGCAGCGAAGGCGTCAACGGTCCTGCCTTGGTGTTCGGTGGACACGCGTTTCGCTGCAGCCGATGCTTCGTCTCGCAAGCCGGCCAGCTGCTGTCCGATGCGCCGCCAGCCATTGGCCAGATCGCGTAACCGGTCCTCGTCTGCATCCGGCCACTGACATCCTGCGTCGGCCAGCAGTTGCGCGAGTTCTGATGGCAGCGTCACTGCCATGGTGATGTCCCGAGGTCGTCGAGCAGACGTTTTAGCTCATTGGCATGCGTCTCGTCGGTTTCCACGGCGTCTTGGGCGGTGTCGTGGAGCGCGCCGCCGAGCTCGTCGAGCCCGCGTGCGATCGCTGCGATGGCTCGGTTGGCCAGGTCTGCGACCTCTTCGTGGGCAGCGCCGAATTCGAGTCCCGCTTCGTCCGTTCCCCATACGGCCCCGTCGCCCGTCGTCCCAGCGCGAAGTTTGCTGCTTTCGGCGTCTAGGTGGTAACCGAATCCGCTGAGGGCCTGGGCGGACTGACGCAGCAGGTCTGGGTTGAGTGAAAAGCCTTCGGTCACGTCTCAGCGTTCCTGGTCGTCGACGTTGATCGTCGTGGACACTAGTCGGTGAATTTTCGGCTGTGGGAGGATTCGCCGAAATCGGATATGGGAGCGGGTGTGGACGGGACTTCGTTGCAGGGATGCGGCAGCGCTGCGGACGGGCAGGTCCGCGCGATCATCGCGCCGGACGGGAGGCTGGCGGACTTGAGCTTCTCGTCCGAGCTGCTCTCGAGGGGGCCGTCGGAGGTTGCGGCCGCGGTGCAGCAGGCGGTGAATGCCGGGATTGATGATCTCGCTCGGCAGGTGCGTGGCGATTCGGGCGCGCTCGGCGCATTTGAGCAGCAGCTCGACCAGCTGACTGCGGGGTTCGAGCGAACGATCGAGAAGGTCACCCAGGATTTGGCAGAGGCGCAGAAGAAGCTGGGGACGTAGGTCCGAACTGGCGTCCGTGGGGGCGTTGGTTCGTTAAACTTCGCGCGCATTGCAGCAGCTGTTGAGAGGCCGAATTATGTCGCAGCCACCTTGGCCGGATGATCGGCAGGGGACTGGTGGAGCCATGCCACCTCATCGGCAGGCGCCTCTTCGGCAGTACCCCACGCCGTATCCGCGGCAGGGGCCGCCGCCGGGGCCGAATCCGCAGATGCCGGATCCGGTTCCTCCGTCCCCGCAGCAGGTTCCGAATCCGTCGTCGCAGCAACAGGTTCCGGCTCCTCCGCAGGCTCCGAAGCGGCCGGGGGCTGTGGTCGCTGCTGCTGCACTTGGGGGAATTGTTGCGCTGGTTGTGCTCGGGGTTGCTGTTTACACGTTGGTCGCCGGGCTTGCCGGGGCCAGTGGGGGCGGGGAGATCGCCGTCGTGCTGCTGACGCTCATCGTCGGTGCCGTTGGCGTCATGCACGTGCTCGGGGTTGTTCGGTTGCTGCACCGGCTCTTCCCCAACACCGGGACGATGGCGATGGCCGGGTGGATCACCGTCGCCGTCACCGGGTTCGGTGTGTTCCGCTCGTTCCTCGGACGCGGCGACAAGCCGGACCTCGTCACGATGTTGGTGTGGGTCGTCCTGGCCGCCGTGGTGATCGCGCTGATGGTGCTGATCACGCGTCCGTCCGTCACGCAGTGGGTGCAGGCGACCCACGCGCACTCCCGCCAGCTCGGCCACACCCCCGGGCAGCGCCGCTGATCAGCGGTTCTGCTTGGGGAAGACCAGGCGGTCCACCAGGAAGAACTTGATCACGAACATCACCGCGTAGGTGCCCAGGAAGGCTCCCCAGACGACCACCACCTGCGCGCTGCGGGCGTCCGGGAACAGGGAGCGGGCGAGGCCTTCGGCGTTGTGGGTGGCGAGGGCCGCCAGCAGGGCCGTGGTCACCGAGATGATCGCGTAGCGCAGGATTTCGCCGCGCAGGTTCGCCCGGTCGGTGCTGCCCCAGGTGCGTCGGTTGAGGGTGAAGTTCGGGATCGCGCCCGCCAGCCACGCCATGATCGTCGCCGCGACCGGTGCCGCGCCGAGGGAGTAGGCGAGCAGGAAGAAGACCTGGCTGATCGCGGTGGCCACCACCGATGCCGCGGCGAACCGGCTGATCAGCGGCCAGTACCGCTTGGCGCCCGTCGTCTCGGTGGCCTGCGGTGCCATCTCGCCTCCGTGGGATCCGCGTTCGGCCGACGATACCCAGCGGCGCTTCGTGCGGGTGCCGGAGGAGTGGAACCTCGTGACCGAGGCGAATTGCCTGGTTGCGCTGCGCTGATGTGGGCGCGGAGGATTGGGCCGCGTGGCGGCTGGAATATACCAACGAGCCGGTGCACACTTGATCGCGAAACGTTTGCGGTCGCGTTCAAAGGCCGCGGTACGGGGAGCGGTGCCCCGGGCGGGGAGTGCTGAACTCCTCACCCGGGGCACCTACCGTGTGTCGGGGGGCTTCCACACGGTCTACCGAACAGTAACTCGTTCGGTTGATCTCGGCGATACGGCACGTGGGTAAATCTTCGCTCAGAGTCAACATGCGTTCTCGTCGCTGAAGGTTGTGCTGAATTTGCGAAGGGGTGGCGGCTCCCGCGGAACCGCCACCCCCGTGCGCGATCAGCTGCGCACTGCCTCCGCGGTCTCCGCCACCTCGTCGGAGTCCAGTTCGCGGCGCTCCGCGAGGTGGACCCGGACGGTGTAGGCGACGGCGGCCACCCAGGCCACGACGATCACCGAGTAGATGATCGCGTGGGACGGTCCGGGCAGGTCGAAGTCCTTGATCAGGGTCCGCGCGTTGGTGAGCACGATCAGCCCGCCGGCCCCGACGCCGATCAGCCGCATCGGCACGATGCGCACCAGGTAGGCCGCCAGCGGCGCGGCGACGACGCCGCCCAGCAGCAGCGCGCCCACGGTCGTCCAGGACAGGTTCTGGTGCGACAGGGAGAACAGGAAGCCCAGGCTCGCCGAGGCGGCGATCAGGAACTCGCTGGTGTCCACCGAGCCGATGACCTTGCGCGGTTCGACCCGGCCGGTGCTCAGCAGCGTCGGGGTCGCGACCGGGCCCCAGCCGCCACCGCCGGTGGCGTCCACGAACCCGGCGACCAGTCCGAGCGGGGCGAGCAGCTTCGAGCTGACGCCGGTGAGCTGGCGGCGGCGCAGCGGGCGGAACGCGAACCGCGAGAGCACGTAGGCGCCGAGCACGAGCAGGACGATCGACATCCAGGGCTCGGCGGCCTCGGTGGAGAGGTTGCTGAGGACGGTGGCGCCGAGGAAGGCGCCGATCGCGCCCGGCACGCCGAGCGTGAGGACGACCCGCCAGTCCACGTTGCCGAACTTCCAGTGCGAGAGGCCGGAAGCCAGGGAAGTGCCCAGCTCGGCGAGGTGCACCGAGGCGGAGGCCAGGGCCGGGCTCATCCCGGCCGCGAGCAGGATCGTCGTCGAGGTGACGCCGTAAGCCATGCCCAGTGAGCCGTCGACCAGCTGCGCGACGAAACCGCCGAGCGCGAATATCAGGAACGCTTGCACGATGTTCTCCGAGGGTGCGAGGGGTGCCGAAACCGGCGCACGGGGAACGTGCGCTGCGATGCGAAGCCGGAAACGGGGGAGTGGACGGTGCGAGCGGGGCTACCGCGCTCGCCGACACCCTGCGGAGGTGACGCGGCGCAGGTCGACGTGGAGGCGCTGCACGAGCAGCCGCCACTGATCACCAGGCGTCATGCGCGTCAGTGAAGCAGATCCCGCGGTCGAGCGGCACCGCCTCTCAGAGTGCGGGAGGGCTGGGACGTCGGGCCTGTGTTCAAGGCCACTTCCGACGCCGGACGATCTTCCGGTGGGGGTGTTCGCTGGCCTCGTGACCGCAGTGTCCTCTGTGGACTGATGACGTGCCGGGGCCTTCCGGCGAGGTGGCGATCCTTGATCCCCGATCGGGATGCGGACCTGCGAAAACCGGCCTCTTCTCGATCGCCGTCGCGGCGCGCCGGGCGGGAATGTCCCGCCGCGGCCTTGGAAGATGACGGTCGTTACCTGATGGTCATCTTTGATGAACACCGAGAGTGATGGTCTACGCGGCTTCCGTTTCTTGATGTTCAGGTGAACGGACTATTGGTTGCGTCTGTTGATAACCCTCAGCTACGTTCACCGCTCGTACGTCACGGTTCGATCACGACGATGTCTCGCTCCCCGAGAGGCATCACCCGCAATCCCCCGAGCGGGAAGTGACCGGATCTCCCCGAGGCGGAAGGTGAAGATGGGCAAGCACAGCAAGGAGGGCGGCCATCCCCCGACGGCCGCCCTCCCGCTCCGGAACAAGGTCGTGGCCGCAGTGGTCGCCGGTGGCGCCTTCGCCGCCGTCGGGCAGCCGCTGGCCGCTGCCGACGACCAGCCGGGCGTCCCCGAACGCAGCGCGGCGGTGAACCCGCTGTCCGCGAGCAAGCAGCTGAGCCTCGCGGTCAGCGGAACGTCGACCAGCCCGGCTTCGGTCAAGCTGCTCGCCCCCGAGACCTCGACCGACTCGGTGGCGGAGTCCCGCCAGGTCGACAAGGCCGAGGCCATCGAGCAGCAGCACGAGGAGGCCGAGCGGGCCCGCCAGGAGGCCGAGCGCGCCGCTGCCGAGGCCAAGCGCGCTGAGGAAGAAGCGGCCCGCAAGGCCGCGAACGGCTTCGTCAAGCCAGCGGAGGGCACCTTCACCTCCGGCTTCGGCGCCCGCTGGGGCACCAGCCACAAGGGCGTCGACATCGCCAACAGCATCGGCACCCCGATCCGGTCGGTCGCCGCGGGCACCGTGATCGATGCCGGCCCGGCCAGCGGCTTCGGCCAGTGGATCCGGGTGAAGCACAAGGACGGCACGATCACCGTCTACGGCCACATCAACACCATCGACGTCAGCGTCGGTGACGAGGTCGGTGCCGGTGAGCAGATCGCCACGATGGGCAACCGCGGCCAGTCCACCGGCCCGCACCTGCACTTCGAGGTGATCGAGGGCGGCACCCAGATCAACCCGGTGCCGTGGTTGAACGAGCGCGGCATCGAGCTCTGACCGCCACCCCCTGAGCTGCCGCCCGGGACCCGACTCCCCCGACGGGTCCCGGGCGGTTCCCCATTTCCGGGCCCGGTTCCCGCGAGGACGCTCAATCCGCTGCTGTCTTGGCGGGTTTCTCCTCTTCGAGGCGCTGGCGGAGCCAGATGAGGGTCCTGGAGAGCAGGCGGGAGACGTGCATCTGGGAGATGCCGATCTGCTCGGCGATCTGGGTCTGGGTCATCCCGCGGAAGAAGCGCATCACCAGGATCCGGCGCTCCCGGTCCGGCAGGTCCTGCAGCAGCGGGCGCACCATCTCGCGGTTCTCCACCTCGGCGAGCTCGGCGTCGTCGGAGCCGATCGCATCGCCCAGCGGGATCTCGTCGGTGTCGGTGAGCAGCTCGTCCAGGGAAGCGCTGCGGTAGGCGTTGCCCGCCTCCAGCCCGCGGTACACGTCGTCGGTGCTGATGCCGAGGTGCTTGGCCAGCTCGCTCGGCGTCGGCGCGCGGCCCAGCTCCTGCGACAGGCGAGCGATCGCCGCCGACACCGACAGGTGCAGTTCCTGCAGGCGGCGCGGCATCCGCACCGCCCAGCCGGTGTCGCGGAAGTGCCGCCGGACCTCGCCCATGATCGTCGGCACCGCGTAGGACAGGAAGTCCACGCCGCGGGTCGGGTCGAAGCGGTCCACCGCGTTGATCAGCCCCAGGGTGGCCACCTGGGTCAGGTCCTCCTGAGATTCACCTCGATGGCTGAACCGGCGGGCGATGTGCTCGGCCACCGGCAGGTGCTCGGTGACCAGCTTGTCCCGGAGTGCGGAGTGGCGAGGATCTTGCTTGCTCAGCTTCGCGAGCTCGCCGAAGAGCGGCGCCAGCCGGTCGTAGCGCTCGTTGCGCGAATGCCCCGTCGGCTTGGAATCCGCTCGTTTCACACGTGGGCCGTCCGTCCCTTGGTCAATTCGATCCGCACCAGGTGGCTGCCGTTGGCGGCAGCGGGATCCGACTCGACCGAGGTTGACACAACGTCCGCAAGAGCGCTTAGCACGCGCCAGCTGAAAGTATCTTTGCGCGGGCCGAAGGCGTCGTCGCTGGGCACTTCGGCAGTGACCGACAGGGTTTCGCCCGCGGTGTGGAAACGGCACACCAAGGTGGATTCCGGTGCAGCCAGCCGGATCAGCGAGGAGCAGGCCTCGTCCACCGCCAACCGCAGGTCGGCGATCGAGTCGACGTCGTAGTCGGCGCGCATCGCGAGGTCGCCGACCACCGCGCGCATCACCGCCAGCTGGGCGGGTTCGGCCGAGATGCGGACCTCGACCACGTTCGCCGCGGATGTCATCGGCTCGCCCCTCGCGACCTCGCGTTCCACGCTCATCCCGGGCCACCTCGTCTCGGTCGGTGCGGCGCGACCAATCACTCGCAGTCACCTGCGTACCCGAGCCCCGCACCGAACAAACGGGCGCTCCCGGCTACAGGAGGCTGCTCCAGTAGTCCCAGAAGCGCAGCAGCACCAAGACCACGATCACCAGATACCACAGGACCAGCACGACGCTGTGGACCCCGCCCAGCGCCACGCCGACGGACTTGCCGCCGCCGAAGTTGCCCGCGGTGAGGTTGTGCAGCGTGGTGTACCAGAACAGCGGGATCGTCACGACCCACACGATCATGCAGTACGGGCAGAGCGCCCCGATCGAGTAGAGGCTCTGCACGATCAGCCAGTGGATGAAGGCCACCGCGAGCGTGGTGCCGAGCTGCATGCCCAGCCAGAACCAGCGCGGTGGGCGGTAGCCCGCCAGCACCGCGACCCCGGTCGTGACGACGACCGGGAACGCGGCGACCCCGATCAGCGGGTTCGGGAAGCCCAGCACCGCTGCCTGAGCGCTCTCCATCACCGAACCGCAGGAGATGATCGGGTTGATGCTGCAGGTCGGCACGTAGCCGGGGTTGGCCAGCTTCTCCAGCTTCTCGACGATCAGCGCGAACGAGCCGGCCAACCCGATGAGTCCGCCCACGACGTAGAGCCAGCCCAGGCCGCGGGGCTGCGGGGAGGTGCTGGGGGCACCGCTCTCGGTGCTTTCGACGGCGTGGGCGGCGCTCACTTGCCCAGCTCCGAGTCCAGCTTGCTGCGGAAGGCCTGGTTGAGCTGCTCGTAGCTCTGCACGTCGTTGCCGGGCTTGAACTGGCGGCCGTTGATGAAGATCGTCGGCGTGCTGTTGACGCCGGCCTTCTCGCCGTCCGCCACGTCGGCGTCGATCTTGGCCTTGACCTGCGGGGAGTTCACGTCGGCGCGGAACTTGTCCATGTCCAGGCCGATCTGCTGGGCGTACTGCTCGAACAGCCCGCGGGCCTTGGCCTCGTCGTTGCTGACCTGGCCGTCCGGAGTGGCCGCCCACGCCTCGTAGCTGTCGTAGATGGCGTGGTACATCTCCTTGAACTTGCCCTGCAGCGCGGCGGCCTCACCGGCCTGCGCGGCCGGTCGGGCCAGCGGGTGCATGTCCAGGGGGAAGTTGCGCGCGACGAAGGTGATCTTGCCCGCGTAGTCGGCCTCGACCTGCTTGGTCATCTTCGTGTAGTAGCTCCAGCAGGCCGGGCACTGGAAGTCGAAGAACTCGACCACGGTGACCTTGGCGTCGGGAGTGTCGACGAGCAGGTTGCTGTCCGGCTTGCGCAGCAGTTCGGCGGCCACCGGCGGGCCCGCGTTCTCATCGCTGCTGCCGCTGCCGCCGTCGCGGTTGAACCACAGCACGCCGCCGATCACCACCACGGCGACGACCAGCACGATGGCGGTGAGGATGACGTTGGTGGACGGTCCGCTTCCCTTCTTGGTCAGCGGATTCTTTTGCTTCGACATCGGGTGCTTTCACCTTCGGACAGGGCCAGGGGATTAAGTCCAGTTTCTCGCATTCACTCGTTCGTGAAGCATTGCGGGGTGGAACTCACAGGCCGTTCACAGCCAGTTCTCAGTTTCAGATCGGTTTGCGGTTCGCCGGAGCTCGGGTAGGCATGATTCGATGAGCGATCCGCTGCGCTTGGTCGACGACGCTGAGCAGGGCAGGCTCCGGCCCTGGGGCGGTGGCACCTGGCACGAGCCGGCGCTGGCCACGCTGACCCACCACCGGTTCTCCGACTCCGGCTGGATCTTCGAGCGCAAGCTCGACGGGGTCCGGGTGATCGCGGGTTGCGACGGCGGCCGCCCGCAGCTGTGGTCGCGCAACCGCAAGCGGGTCGACGCGGCCTACCCGGAGCTCGTCGACGCGCTGGCCGAGCAGGCCGCGGACCGGTTCGTGATCGACGGCGAGGTGGTCGCCTTCGAGGGCGACCGGACCAGCTTCGCCCGGCTGCAGAAGCGGATCCACCTCACCGACCCGAAGGCGGCCCGGCGCACCGGGGTGGCGATCTACTACTACGCGTTCGACCTGATCGCCTTCGGCGGCGTGGACCTGACCGGGCTGTCGCTGCGCACCCGGAAGCGGCTGTTGCGGGAGTGCTTCGAGTTCACCGATCCGCTGCGGTTCAGCGCGCACCGGGTCGGCACCGGCGAGGAGTTCTTCCGCGAGGCCTGCGAGCGCGGCTGGGAAGGGCTGATCGCCAAGCGCTCGGACCGCCCCTACCGCGGCGGCCGCAGCCGGGACTGGCTGAAGCTCAAGTGCGTCGCGGACCAGGAGTTCGTCATCGGCGGGTTCACCGAACCGAAGGGCTCCCGGTTCGGCTTCGGGGCCCTGCTGGTCGGCTACTACCGGGGCGGTCGGCTGCGCTACGCGGGCAAGGTCGGCACCGGCTACGACGAGCGAACGCTGCGGAGCCTCCGGACCGAGCTCGACGCCCGGTCCCGCGACACCTCACCGTTCGCCGACGAGGTCGCCGAACCAGCGGTGCACTGGGTGTCGCCGGACCTCGTCGCGCAGATCGGCTTCACCGAGTGGACCGACGACGGCAAGCTCCGCCATCCCCGGTTCTCCGGACTCCGCAACGACAAACGCCCCGAAGACGTGGTCCGCGAAGCCTGACCCGAACACCGAGATCCGCAAATTCCATTGAAATCGGAGGTTCGATTTCAATGGAATTTGCGTCGCACCGGGGGAGCCGGCGCTGGGGTTCCGCTGTCGAGGAGGCTCGAAAAGCCTTGTGTCAGCGCGAGATCTCGATCGCGGTGCCGTTGGCCGCCGGTTGTACCGGCATTTGAGTTTCCCCGGGATTGGGGCTCCACGTCGCGAGCAGGACGGTCGTGACGACCATCATCAACGTTCCGACAACCGACACGATCGTGCGGCTGTTGCTCTGCATGGCGTGGGCCCCCAACTTTCTTGCGCAGGGATGAGGTGGGTTTCGACGACACCTCGAACGGGTGTCTCACCCCGGATGTCGCCACTGGGGGCGACAACGTTAGCCACCAGAGTCATTGTTCCCGGTGTGATGCGGAACTCCCTGGTGAGAGGTGCTCTCCGAGCCTGACGACCACAGCCCCAGTTGCTGCAGGTGGTGGATCAGCAACTCTCCGGTGTGGGCCACGTGCTTGTGCATCGTGGCGCGCGCGTCGATCGGGTTGTGCTGCTGCAGAGCGATCAGCAGCGCCTCGTGGTCGGTGACCGCCATCTCGCGCCAGCCGGGCACCGACGCGGCGACGTGCTGAGGCGCGTAGCGCACCGCGATCCCCAGGAACCACGACAGCTTCGGTGATTCCGCGATCCGCCACAGCTCCGCGTGGAACCGGCTGACCAGACCGCCGACGTCGGCCAGCGCGAACCGCGCCGTCAGCCGTATCTCCTCCACCAGCTCGGCGAGTTCGGCGAGCTGCTCGGCCTCGATCCGCTGCGCGGCGCGGGCGGCCAGCTCCCCGGAGAGGCCGGCCTGCAGCTGGTGGGCGTCGGTGAAGTCGTGGCGGCTCAGCGGCGCCACCGTGAACCCGCGCCGCGGCTCCAGGTACACGAATCCCTCGCCGCGCAACGCGAGCAGCGCTTCGCGCACCGGCGTGACGCTGACGCCGAGGTTCTCGGCGAGCCGTTCCAGGTGCAGGTGATCGCCAGCCCGGAGCCGGCCGGTCATGATCCACTCGCGCAGCCGGCCGGCCAGCTCGTCCGGCAGCCGCGGGGACTGGGCGCGCATCGCCGCGTTGATCACCGCTCGGACGCCTCCCGCGCAGCGCCGGTCGGGGACGTCGCGGCGGACCGCGCGTCGGAGGTTGTGTCGCCTGTCACGGGCAACTTGATACCACCTGTCGGGAGTAGTTGGTTCTGGTCATGGACGTTCCTCACCTGCTGGACCTGCTCGACCTCGCCGAGCGGGGCGCCGACCGGTTCCTGGGCAGCACCCAGCCGCTGCCCGAGCACCGCACCTTCGGCGGTCTGCTGCTGGCCCAGTCGATCGCCGCCGCAGGTCGCACGGTGCCCGCGGACCGGCCGGTGCACTCGATGCACGCGCTGTTCGTGCGGGCTGCCGACCCGACCCGTCCGATCGAGTACGCGGTGGACCGGATCCGGGACGGCGGGGCGACCTCGTCGCGCCGGGTGGTCGCCGGTCAGGACGGGGTGGAGGTGTTCACCGCGCTGGTGTCCTTCCAGCGGGGCCGCGACGGATTGCGGCACCAGGCCGACTTCCCGCCCGCGACCGCGCCCGAGGAGCTGCTGCCGCTGCACGAGCGCTTCGCCGACTCCGACGTGCCGATCCCGGACTGGTGGCGCCTGCCGAGGGCGATCGAGCTGCGCCACGTCGACCGGACCCCGTACCCGCCGCCGGTCGAGCCCGGCGAAGCCTCCCGCCACCTGGTGTGGATGCGGGCTCCGGAGAAGCTGCCGGACGAGCCCCTGCTGCACGCCTGCGCACTGGCCTACGCCTCGGACATGACGTTGCTGGAGCCGGTGTTCCTGCTGCACGGCGTCGACCGGCACGCGACGGGGGTTCAGCTGGCCAGCCTGGATCACGCGATGTGGTTCCACGAGGACCTCCGAGCCGATGAGTGGCTGCTCTACGACCAGGACTGCCCGGTGGCGGCGGGCGGCCGGGTTCTTGGACGCGGCAACGTCTTCGACCGTTCCGGCCGGCACGTCGCAACAGTCGCCCAGGAGGGCCTCCTGCGCATCCAGCGCTGAGCCGGGGCCCGCAGTTTCAATTGAAACTGCGGGCCGGAGGGGCTGGGATCTGCAGTTTCAATTGAGCCTTTTCGTTCTGCCTGGCCTGCGACCGCGAGGCATGGCCCGCACCGCTACGCGGGACGAGGATGGAAGAACCTCGTTGAAACTGCGGGCCGGAGGGGCTGGTTCCGGGCGGTATCGTTCCAGGTGTGGTAGTTGATCCTGCCGAGAAGGCCGCCGATGTCACGCACGCGCTGGCCGGAGCGCGGCTCCAGGACTTGCCCAGGCTGACCGAGCGGCTGATGGGCGCCATCTTCACCGACAACCCCGAGTGGACCGACTACAGCCCGGTCCCGAAGGAAGATCTGTGGGAGGGCTGCCGCAAGTACCTGGAACGCATCCTGCACATCCTCAGCGGTGCGGTCGCCGGTCCGGACGGTGACGACGTGGCCGCCGCGATCGGCCGCCGCCGCGCCGAGCAGGGCGTGCCGCTGGAGGTGATGCTGCGGACCTTCCGGCTCGGCGGCCGGATCGTCTGGGAGTCGCTGGTCGACCAGGCCCACCAGGACGGTGCGGATCCGGACGCGATGCTGGGCGTGGCGACCTCGATATGGACGGTGATCGACGGCCTGTCCTCGACGCTGTCCACGTCCTACCGCAACACCGAGCTGGAGCGGGTGCGCCGCGACGACCAGCGCCGGCACGCCCTGGTGGAGGACCTGCTCGCCGGTCGCGCGCGCGACATCGCCTTCGCGCAGCGCACCGCCAAGGAGCTGGACCTGCCCACCGGCGGCGCCTACTTGGTGATCGTCGCGGAGATGATCGACGAGAGCGGGTTCGCGCTGCGCGGGCAGCAGGACGTGCTGAGCGCGCTGCACGTCCGATCGGTGTGGCAGGTGCGGGCCGACTCGCTGGTCGGCTTGGTCGCGCTCGAGCAGCGGCACAAGGAACTGGTGCTGGACGCGCTGCGCCCGATGGCGCGCGGCCGGGTCGCGGTGTCGCCGACGGTGCGGGGGCTGGCCGAGGTGGGCCTGGCCCACCAGCTCGCGCTGACCACGCTGGGGACGTCCTCCTACGGCACCTCGGAGCTGGTGACCCTGGAGGAGCGGTTCCCGGAGGCGCTGCTGGTGCAGTCGCCGGACCTGGCGCAGCGCCTGCTGGAGTCCCAGCTGGGCCCCGTGCTGGAGCTGCCGGTGCGGGAGCGGGACATGCTGCTGGAGACCCTGGCGGCGTGGCTTGAGGAGAACTGCTCGACGGCCAACGCGGCGGTCCGCCTGCACTGCCACCGCAACACGGTCCTGAACCGCCTGCACCGCATCACGTCGCTGATCGGCATGTCCCTGCACGGCCGAACGGCCTACGTTTCCCTGTCCCTCGCCCTCTCGGCCCTCCGCCTCCGCGACGGCCTGCGGGACTAGGGCAGGGGGCTGAGCACGTTGTTCTGCTCGCGCTGGTAGATCACGGAGCTGCGGAAGCTGACGATCTCGCGGCGCTTGCTCAACCGGTCGACGAGGAACGAGTGCAGCCGGTCGAGGTCCTGGACCGCGACGTGCAGGAGGAAGTCGTCGCCACCGGCGAGCACGAACACCGCCAGCACTTCGGGCATCTCGCCGACGGCGGCTTTGAAGGCGTCGATGACGTTCCGGCTGAGCGGGCGCACCTGGACGGAGATGAACGCCTGCACGCCGCGGTTGAGCGCTTTCAGGTCGATGTCGGCGTGGTAGCCGCGGATCACCCCGCGCCGGGTGAGGCTGCGGACCCGTTCGAGGCAGGTCGAGGGAGCTATCCCGAGCTTCCGGGCGAGTTCGCGGTTGGACTGCCGCGCATCCGTCTGGAGTTCCCCGATGATCGCCGAATCAAGTTCATCCACGGACGGCATCTTGCCATCCATTTCAGCCGAACGATCGGACTACGGCGTCAAAACCCGTGCAAATGGCTAATTTTGAGCAGGTAGCAACGATCGAACGTTCGGAGGAAGCAAGTGGCACTACCGACCAAACTGGTGCTCGTCGTCCGGTCGGATCTGGAGGCGAACGCAGCGGTGAACGCCGCCGTGGTCGTGGGGTTGAGCATGGGTGGGCGCTTGCCGCACCTGCTCGGCGAGGACGGCGCGGACGCATCCGGCGGAGTGCACGCCGGGCTGAACCCGAACCCGGTCCCGGTGCTGGTGGCCGATGCCGACCAGTTGCGCGATCTGCACGACCGGGCCCGGGAGCGGGAGGAGCTGACCGTCGTGGGGTTTAACGAGACCGCCCGCCGCGCCCGGGATTACGACGACTACCTGCGAGTGCTGTCCGGGACTCCGAGCGGTGACGTCGACCAGGTCGCGGTGGCGATCTTCGGTCCGCGGAACAGGGTGACGGGACTGACCAAACGACTGCCGCTGCTGGGAAGCGATCACCGGGGGGACGCCGCGTGACCACCGCCGCCGACCACTACGATCGCCTCCTCGCCGAGCACTACACCTGGATGCTCGGCGGCGACATCCACGCCGTCGCCTCGGCGCAACTGGAGCTCCTCCGCGAACTCGGTGTTCGCGGGGATTCCGACGACGCCATCGCGGTGGACCTGGGGTGCGGGTCCGGCGCTCAGGCCCTGGCGCTGGCCCGGCTCGGTTTCGCCCCGGTGATCGCGGTGGATACCAGCGCCGCTCTGCTCGACGAGCTCAGCGCGCGTGCGGCGGAGCTGGACTCGGGTCACGTCGTTCGGCCGGTGCACGACGACATCCGATCGGCCCTTCCCCAGGTCGTCGAACCCGGCGCGGCCGCAGCGATCGTGTGCATGGGCGACACCTTGCCGCACCTGCCCGCCGAGGCGGACGTGTCGGACCTGGTCGGCGACATCGCCCGCGCGCTCCGGCCCGGCGGTCAGTTCGTCGCCACCTACCGGGATCTGACGGGGGAGCTGGTCGGGCCTGATCGCTTCATCCCGGTCCGCAGCGCGCCGGACCGGATCCTCACCTGCTTCCTCGACTACGTCGACGACAGCACTGTGCTCGTCCACGACCTCCTGCACGTCCGCTCCGGGGACGGGTGGGAGCTGGCCGTGAGCAGCTACCCCAAGCTGCGGCTGCACCCGGAATGGCTGGCCGAGCAATGCCGGGCGGCGGGTTTGGACGTCCGCCGCGACGCCCCGGGTCCGCGCGGTCAACGTGTTCTGCACGTGGTGAAGCCGGCCTGAGGGCCGACTCGTGGCAGTGCTGCGGGGGGACGTTCTGAGGTGATGGGCTGCGGGACTAGGCGTCGGGTCGGGGGAGTTCCGCCGGTGGTAGCCACGGGTTGATCGGGATTGTGTCCGCGGCGTAGCCCTCCTCGTCGAAGAGACGTCCCATCAGCTTCACCTGGCGCAGGGCCACCGCCCGGTCGGCGAGCTGGAGTTCGGGGATCTTCTCGCCGAGCAGGGCTTCCAGCCGGGCCACGTCCGCGATCGAGCGCAGCCACACCGTGAACAGCAGGTTCTGCGGGCCGGTCACCGAGGCGCACAGGCGGATCTCGGGCAGGGCGCGCAGCCCTTGCACGACCTTGTCCAGCTGACCGGGAGCGACGCTGGCCCAGAGACTGGCGGACACCGGCCACTCGGTGAGCACGCGCGCGATCTCGCAGCGCAGGGAGATGTCGCCGTTGTGCACCATGCGCGTCACGCGGCGGCGCACGTTCGGCGTGCTCAAGCCGACCTGCTCCGACAACTCGACCGCCGAGGCACGGGCGTCGTGGGACAGCGCCGTGACCAGCCGCCGGTCGTGCTCGTCGAGATCGGCCCGGGTCGGCTGATCGGTGGTCGGCCGGGCCAGTTGCCGCTGCTGGGCGGGGGTGAGGCTGCGCAGTCGCCACCGGGAGCCTTCGGCGAACACCCGGGTGCCCAGCGCGGCCCGGGTGCGGACCACCCCGGGCAGCGGTGAGATGCGTCCGGACACCAGCTCCGACAGCGCGCCGAGGTTCCGGATCATCACGGTGATCAGCAGGTCCCGGCCGCCCGCCATGTGCTCGACTGTGATCACCTGCGGGTAGGTCGCCAGCGTTCGGGCCACCGACATCTGCTGTCCGGCCTGGACGTCGATCTCGATGAAGGCCATGCAGATCGAGTCCGCCAGTCTCGTCCCCGGGTAGCAGGTCGTCCACGCGCTGCCGTTGGTGTGCAGCCGTTCCCAGCGCCGGCCGACGGTCGCCGCGTCAACGCCGAGCACCCGGCCCACCTCCGCCCACGAGGTGCGGGGCGAGATCTGCAGCGCGTGCAGGATCGAGCGGTCCAGCTCGTCCAGGGCGAGTGAAGAGTCATGCATGAACAGCCGCTTTCAAGACGTTTCCATGCACTATCTCCCACATTCCTTCTCTTCACCAGCATCAGCGCGCACGCTGCTGCGCACCAAAGCACCTCGGAGGTGGATGTGGCGCAGGTGGACAACGCCCTGGTGGCGCGCCCGGTGGCGAAGAAGGGGCGTCGAGAACTGCTCGCCGGAACGGTCGGCGGAGTGGTCGAGTCGTTCGACTGGACGGTCTACGCGGTGCTGGCGCCGTACTTCGCCACGCAGATGTTCTCGGGCGAGGACGAGCTGACCAAGCTGCTGGCGGCTTACGCGGGGTTCGCGGTGAGCTTCGTGGTCCGTCCGCTGGGCAGCTACCTGCTGGGCCGGGTGGCCGACGCCCGCGGTCGCCGGTTCGCGCTGATCGTCAGCATGATCACGATCTGCCTGGGCAGCCTGCTGATCGCCGTGCTGCCGACGGCGGCGACGATCGGGGCGGCAGCACCGGTCCTGCTGGTGGTGCTGCGGGCGCTGCAGGGCGTCGCGATGGGCGGTGAAGCCCCCAGCGTCGCCGCCTACATCACCGAGACAGCGCCACCGAACCGCCGGTTCCTGTTCAGCGGCTTGTCCTACTGCGGCGTGGTCATCGGCAACGTCCTCTGCTTCGCGGTGGTCGGTGTGCTGCTGGTCGTGCTGGGCGAGCAGGGCGTCGTCGACGGCGGTTGGCGGATCGGTTTCGGCATCGCGGCCGTGCTCGGGGTGCTGGCGTTCTGGGTGCGCAGCGCGGCGGACGAGAGCGAGGAGTTCCGGACCAGCAGGCGCGAAGTGCGGCGGACGAAGCTGTCCGGGCACCTGCGGAACATGGTCGCGGTCTTCCTGATCACCACCGGCACGACGGTCGGCTTCTACTTCGGCACGACCTACATGCCGGAGTACGCGGCCCAGCTCGGCGCCACCCGCGCTGCGAGTTCGAACCTGAGCATGATCCCCAGCCTGCTCCTGCTGATCGCGGCGATGGCGGCGTTCGGCGTGCTGGCGGATCGCATCGGCGGCATGCGGGTGTTCCGGATCGGCATGGGGCTGCTGGCGCTGTGCACGGTGCCTTTGATGACGGCCCTCGCGCACGGCTGGCTCCCGGTGTGGGCGGTGACGACCCTCTACCTGGTGTTCGGAGTCGCGCCGACCATCGCGCTGGGCAACGTGCTGCTCTCGACCGGATTCCCGGTCGAGGTGCGAGTCGTGGGCATGGGAGTGCCGTTCACCCTCGGCGTGGCGTTGTTCGGCGGCACTTTCCCGATGCTCGCACAGGGTTTGGGCGCGGTCGGGCAGCTCTCCGCGGTGCCGTGGGTGGCTGCGGGTCTCGCCGTGGTGTCGCTGGTGGGCACCGCGGTGTTCAAGGTTGATGAGAACTGATCGAGGAACGGATGGTCATGACTTCGTTGTCGACGCTGTTGGACGATGCGCGGTCGTTGCACCCGGACCTGGTGCGGACTCGACGTGATCTGCACCGGATTCCGGAACTGGGACTGGAGCTGCCGCGCACCCAGGAACGCGTGCTGTCCGAATTGGACGGTCTCGGGCTGGAGGTGAGCACCGGCGCGGAGATCAGTTCGGTCACGGCGGTGCTGCGCGGCGGCGGATCCGGTCCGACGGTGCTGTTGCGCGGGGACATGGACGCCCTTCCGGTGGCGGAGCGGTCCGGTGTCGACTTCGCCGCGGAGAACGGTCGGATGCACGCCTGCGGGCACGACTTGCACACGACGATGCTGCTGGGCGCGGCGAAGTTGCTGGCACCGCGCCGGGATCAGCTCGCCGGTGACGTGGTGTTCATGTTCCAGCCGGGCGAAGAGGGTTATGACGGCGCGGGACGCATGCTGGACGAAGGCCTGCTGTCGGCAGCCGGCCGCAAGCCCGATGCGGCCTACGCCCTGCACGTGATGTCGGCGTGGATCCCGCGAGGGATGTTCACGACTCGCAGCGGTCCGATGCTGTCCGCGTCGAACCGGTTGCGGGTGACGGTGCGAGGGCGTGGCGGGCACGGTTCCGCGCCGTTCCGGGCGGTGGATCCGGTGCCGGTGGCGTGCGAGATGGTCACCGCGCTGCAAGCGTTCGTGACCCGCCGCTTCGATATCTTCGACCCGGTGGTGCTGACCGTCGGCATGATCCACGGCGGTACGCAGGAGAACGTCATCCCCGACGAGGTCACCTTCGCCGCCACCGTGCGCTGCTTCTCGCCGCAGGCCCTGGCCGTGGTCAAGGACGGCTCGATCCAGGTGTGCGAGGGCATCGCGGCAGCGCACGGGGCCGAACTGGACGCGGAGTTCATCGAGCTGTACCCGGTGACGGTCAACGACGGAGCTGAGACGTCGTTCGTCGCGGACACCCTGCGCGAGCTGCACGGCGAGCAGAGCTTCGCCACGGCCCCCAACCCGGTCGCCGGTTCCGAGGACTTCTCCCGGGTCCTCGAGGAAGTGCCGGGGGCGATGGTCGCCCTCGGTGCTTGCCCGGAGGATCTCGATGCGGAGACGGCGCCCAACAACCACTCGCCGCGGGCGGTCTTCGACGACGCGGTGCTCGGCGATGGAGCCGCCGCGTACGCAGCCCTGGCAGTGCAACGCCAGCAGCAGCGCTGACCGGTGGTCGTGAGCGGTGAAAGCGGATCGCCGCTCACGACCCAGCGGTGTGCGGTTCCGCTGGTTCCTTCGGCGGCAGCCACGGGTTGATCGGGACGGGGCCTTTTGCGCAGCCGCGGTCGTCGAGGAGTTGACCCATCAGCTTCACCATGCGCAGGTTCACCGCCCGGTCCACCAGGTGGAGCTGGGGGAGCCGGTCGGCCAGCAGGGTTTCCAGCCGGGGCAGGTCGGCCACCGACTTGAGCCACAGCGTGAACAGCAGGTTGTGCGGACCGGTGATCGATGAGCACATCCGCAGCTCGGGCAGCGCGCTCAAGCCCTGCGCGACCTTGTCGATGTCCCCGGGCGGGACGCTGGCCCAGAGGGTCGCCGCGATCGGCCACTCGGTGAGCCCGCGCGCGATCTCGCAGCGCAGCACGGCGTCACCGCGGTGCACCAGCCCTGCGATGCGGCGTCGGACGTTCGGCGCGCTCAACCCGACCTCCTGCGCCAGCTCGACGGCGGGGGCCCGGGCGTCCCGGGACAGCGCGGTGATCAGCCGGTGGTCGTGCTCGTCGAGCTCGCCGCGCGGCGGGTCGGCCGCCGGGCGGGCCAGCTGCCGCTGCTGCGCCGGGGTGAGGCTGCGCAGCCGCCACCGGGAGCCCTCGGAGAACACCCGGGTGCCCAGCGCGGCGCGGGTGCGGGCGACCCCGGGCAGCGCGGCGATGCGCTCGGTGACCAGCTCGGACAGCGCGCCGAGGTCCTGCACCAGTGCCATCGCCAGCAGGTCCCGGCCGCCGGCCAGCTGCTCGACGGTCACCACCTGCGGGTAGCTCGCCAGCGCTCGCGCCACGTCCATCGCGCGTCCCGGCTGCGCGTCGATCTCGACGTAGGCGTTGAAGCTGGTCTCGATCAGGCGGACGCCCGGGTAGCAGGTCGTCCAGGCCCGGCCGGTGCTGCGCAGCCGTTCCCAGCGCCGCGCCACGGTGACCGCATCCACCCCGAGCACCTTGCCGACCTCGGTCCACGACGCGCGCGGCGAGATCTGCAGCGCGTGCAGGACCGAGCGGTCCAGCTCGTCCAGCGTGTTTTCCTGCATGTGCATCCAGCTCTCGTGCTTTTTCCTGCATTGTTGCGCAGGTTCCTTTCGGTGCACGACATCGGCTCGCAGTCTGCTGCGCACGAACACACCTCGGAGGTGAGTGTTGGTGCAGGTCGATGGAGCCCTGGCAGCGCGGCCAGGGAGAGCGGCGGTCTCGATGAAGGGACGTCGCGAGCTGATAGCGGGTGCAGTGGGTGGCATCGTCGAGTCGTTCGACTGGACGATCTACGCGATCCTGGCGCCGTTCTTCGCATCGCAGATGTTCGCCGGCGAGGACGGGCTGACCAAGCTGCTCTCGGCGTACGCGGGTTTCGCGGTGGGCTTCGTGGTCCGGCCGCTGGGCAGTTACCTGCTCGGCCGCATCGCCGACGCGCGCGGCCGGCGGTTCGCGCTGGTCATCAGCATGGCCACGATCTGCCTCGGCAGCCTGCTGATCGCGGTGCTGCCGACCGCGGCGACCATCGGGGTCGCGGCCCCGGTCCTGCTGGTGCTGCTGCGCGCGCTCCAGGGCATCGCGATGGGTGGCGAGAACCCCAGCGTCGCGGCCTACATCACCGAAACCGCGCCGGAGAACCGCCGGTTCCTCTACAGCAGCCTGTCCTACACCGGCGCGTTCATCGGCAACATCGTGTGCTTCGTCGTGGTCGGTGCGCTGATGGCGGTGATGGGTGAGCAGGGTGTCACCGACGGCGGCTGGCGGATCGGTTTCGTCGTCGCGGCCGTGTTCGGGGTCCTCGCGTTCTGGGTGCGCAGCTCGGCGGCCGAGAGCGAGGAGTTCGAGAGCGAGAAGCAGGTCGAGGAACCGCGGCCGAAGGTGCGCGAGCACCTGCGGAACATGCTCGCGGTGTTCCTGATGACCACCGGTACGACGGTCGGCGTCTACTACGGCACGGTGTACCTGCCGGAGTACGCCGCGCAGGTCGGGGTCGAGCACTCCGTGGCGACGAACCTGGAGATGGTCCCGGCCCTGCTCGCGCTGATCGCCGCGATGGCGGTGTCCGGCCTGCTCGCGGACCGGTTCGGCGGTATGCGGGTGTTCCGGGTCGGCGCGCTGGCGCTGGCGGTGGGCACGGTGCCGCTGATGACCGCGCTCGCCCAGGGCTGGCTGCCGATGTGGGCGGTGGCGACCTGCTACCTGGTCCTCGGCGTCGCGCCGACCACCGCCGTGGCGAACGTGATGTACAGCGAGGTCTTCCCGGTCGCGGTGCGGGTCGTGGCGATGGGCGTGCCGTTCACGCTCGCGATCGCGCTGTTCGGCGGCACCTTCCCGCTCCTCGCGGAAGGCCTTGCGGCGCTGGGAAGTCTGACCGCCGTGCCGTGGGTCGCGGCCGGTACCGCGGTCATCACCTTGCTGGGCACGTGGGTGTTCAAGCGCGGCTGAGCCGCTGCGCAATTCCCACCAGGATTCGGAGAAGAACTCGACGATGATCGCTTTGCTGACGCTGCTGGACGACGCTCGTGCGCTGCACCCGGACCTGGTGCGGATCCGCCGCGATCTGCACCGGAATCCGGAGCTGGGGCTGGAACTCCCGCGCACCCAGGAACGGGTCGTGTCCGAATTGGACGGTCTCGGGCTGGAGGTGGGCACCGGCGCGGAGATCAGCTCGGTGACGGCGGTGCTCCGCGGTTCCCGCCCGGGCCCGACCGTGCTGCTGCGCGGGGACATGGACGCGTTGCCGGTGGCGGAGGAGACCGGGCTCGACTTCGCGGCAGGCAACGGGCGGATGCACGCCTGCGGGCACGACCTGCACGCGACGATGCTGCTGGGCGCGGCGAAACTGCTCGCGCCGCGGCGGGATCAGCTCGACGGGGACGTGGTGTTCATGTTCCAGCCGGGAGAGGAGGGCTACGACGGCGCGGGTCGCATGCTCGACGAAGGTCTGCTGTCGGTCTCGGGGCGCAAACCCGACGCGGCCTACGCCCTGCACGTGATCTCCGGGCTGGAGCGAGGTCTGTTCACCACGAAGGGCGGCCCGATGCTCTCGGCCGCGAACCGGCTGGAGGTGACCGTCCGCGGGCGCGGCGGGCACGGTTCCGCGCCGTTCCGCGCGCTGGACCCGGTGCCGGTGGCGTGCGAAATGGTGTTGGCCCTGCAGACTTTCGTCACCCGGCGCTTCGACGTCTTCGACCCGGTGGTGCTGACCGTCGGCACCATCCACGCCGGGACCCGGGACAACGTGATCCCCGACGAGGTCACCTTCGCCGCAACCGTCCGCTGCTTCTCCCGCCGAGCGCAGGCGGTCGTCGCGGACGGCGCGGTGCAGGTGTGCCGGGGCATCGCGGCGGCGCACGGGGCCGAGGTGCGGGCGGAGTTCGTCGAGCAGTACCCGGTGACGGTCAACGACGAGTCGGAGGCGGAGTTCGTCGCCGATGCCGTGCGCGAACTGCACGGCGAGCACCGCTTCGCCACCGCCCCGAAGCCGATCAGCGCCTCGGAGGACTTCTCCCGGGTGCTCGAGGAGGTCCCCGGCGCGATGATCTCCCTCGGCGCCTGCCCGCCGGACCGGGACCCGGCCCGGGCCCCGGACAACCACTCGCCGCAAGCGGTCTTCGACGACGAGGTCCTGGCCGACGGAGCAGCGGCTTACGCGGCCCTCGCGGTGCAGCGCCAGGAGCAGCCGGCCTGAGCGCTGACCCGGACGTCCTCCTCGCGGCGGTGCTGCGGGGAGGGCGTTTTGCTGTGCGGCGGAGACAACCGGGCGAATACGACTTTTCGGTACATCGGGAGCCGGGTCTGCGCGGGGTCGACCCGGCTCCTGGGGTTTCACGCCTGAGGCTCGGTGGGGCGCGTGATGGCGATCTCAGCCACGGACGGTAGTGTCCGCGTTACATGTTGTGTGCGTCACGCTGGGGAATGTGCGGTGTGCACAGTGGCGCCAGAAGAAGTCTGGGCGAGCGGGCATAGCGGAGAAGTGGTCGTCCTCACGACACTCTGAGTAAGAATTGCCCGCTCGATCCGGGCTTTCGGTAACCGGCGCGTGCGTTCAAAGGAGCACAGCGAAGTGCAGGAGTTCGACCTTCTCGTGGTGGGTGGCGGCCCCGGTGGGTACGTCGCCGCGATCCGGGCCGCGCAGCGCGGCCTCTCGGTCGGTGTGGTGGAAAAGGAGCGGCCCGGCGGGGTCTGCTTGAACTGGGGCTGCATCCCGACCAAGGCGATGCTGCGTTCGGCCGAGGTTTACGAGACCGTGCTGCACGCTGCCGACTTCGGGATCAACGTCGAGAACGTGAGCGTCGACTACGACGCCGTCCGACGTCGCAAGAGCAGCGTCGTCAAGGGCCTCACCGACGGCGTCGCCGGCCTGCTCAAGGCCAACGGCGTCACCGTCATCAACGGCCACGCCCGGTTCACCGGCCCGACCGCGGTGGACGTCTACGCCACCGGTGAGTCGCCGCTGGGCGCCGAGGGCCCGCGCTACGCCGCCGAGCCGACCGGCGCCAAGCCGATCGAGCAGGTCAAGGCCCGCGACATCATCATCGCCACCGGCTCGGTCCCCGTGCAGCTGCCGCTGCCCGGCGCGGACCTGCCCGGCGTGATCACCTCCGACGGCGCCTTCGGCCTGACCGAGGTGCCCAAGCGCATCGCCATCATCGGCGGCAGCGCGGTCGGCGCCGAGTGGGCGACGCTGTTCGCCACCCTCGGCAGCGAGGTCAGCATCATCGAGATGCAGAAGACCCTGGTGCCCGCCGAGGACGCCGAGGTCGGCAAGGCCCTGGGCCGCTCGTTCACCAAGCGCGGCATCAAGGTCCTCACCGAGGCCACCGTCTCCCGCGTCGACCAGGCCGCCGACGGCCTGAAGGTCACTGTGGACGGTGCCAAGCCGCAGCAGATCGACGCCGACGTGGTGCTGGTCGGCGTGGGCCGCAAGCCCAACACCGCCAGCCTCGACCTGGACAAGACCGGCGTCGCCACCAGCCAGCGCGGTTTCATCGAGGTCGACGAGAAGCTGCGCACCAACGTCGAGCACGTCTACGCGATCGGCGACGTCACCGGCAAGGCGCTGCTCGCGCACGTCGCGTCCCACCAGGGCATCGTGGCGGCCGAGACGATCGCCGGGCAGCACGCCGCGATCGACTACAACGTCATCCCGGCGGCGACCTTCACCCACCCGGAGATCGCCAGCGTCGGCCTCACCGAGGCGCAGGCCAAGGACGCCGGGCACGACGTCGTCGCCGCGAAGTTCCCGTTCGCCGCGCTGGGCCGCGCCCAGAGCTACGGCGACACCGAGGGCTTCATGAAGATCGTCGCCGGCAAGAAGTACGGCGAGGTCCTGGGCGTGCACATCATCGGGCACTCCGCCAGCGACCTGATCACCGAAGGCGCGCTGGCGATGGCCCTGGAGGCCACCCTCGACGAGCTCGCCGAGACCATCCACGCGCACCCGACCCTGGGCGAGATCGGCATGGAGGCGGCCATGGCCGCCCTCGGCCTGCCGGTCCACGTCGCCCCGCCGAAGAAGCGCTGACCACGGAATCGAACTCCAGAAGCGGCCTGCGTAGCGGTGCCAGTAGCGGAACCTCAGACGCCGTCTCACTCCGGGAGCCCCGACATCATGAATGCCAATTCACCACGTCGGAGCTGTCCTCGCGAGACGACGTCTGAGAACCCGCGGCGGTGCCGGTGAGCAGCCCCGCACCGCAAGCGGCTACCGCCGCTTCTGAATACAGTCGATCGAAAAGGGGACTGTGATGGCAACGACAGCCACGCGCAGCAAGCCGGCCACCCGCAGCACCGCCAAGTCGCGGCGCAGCGGCGGTGCGGTACGCGGCTCCGGCGGCGGACGCTTCGCCGGGGAGTCGCCGGAGCTGCTCCAGGACTACTTCCACGAGATGACCCTGATCCGCCGCTTCGAGGAGCGCGCGGCCCAGGGCTACACCCAGGCCAAGATCGGCGGGTACTGCCACCTCAACCTCGGTGAGGAAGCGACCGTCGTCGGCCTGATGCGCTCCCTGCGCAAGTCCGACCTGCTGTTCACCAACTACCGCGAGCACGGCTACGCGCTGGCCAAGGGCATCGAGCCCGGCCGCGTGATGGCCGAGCTGTACGGCCGCACCACCGGCACCTCCAAGGGCTGGGGCGGCTCGATGCACATGTTCGACGTGGAGGCCGGGCTGCTCGGCGGCTACGGCATCGTCGGCGGCCAGATCCCGCTGGCCACCGGTGCCGCGCTGGCCATCGACTACCGCGGCGGCGACCAGGTCGTGATGTGCCAGATGGGCGACGGCACCACCAACATCGGTGCGTTCCACGAGGCGCTGAACATCGCCGCGCTGTGGAACCTGCCGGTGGTCTTCGTGGTGATCAACAACCACCTCGGCATGGGCACCACGGTCGACAAGTCCTCCGCGGAGCCGGAGCTGTTCAAGCGCGCCTCGGCGTACAAGATGCACGGTGAGCGGGTGGACGGCAACGACCCGCTGGCGGTCCGCGAAGCGGCCACCCGCCTGGTCGAGCAGGCCCGCAACGGCGGCGGCCCCGCCCTGCTGGAGTGCGTCAGCGAGCGGCTGAAGGGCCACTCGGTGGTCGACCCGGCCAAGTACCGCAGCGAGGAAGCGGTCGAGAAGGCCAAGGAGGCCGACCCGGTCGCCGCCTTCCGCGCCGAGCTGATCGAGGCCGGTGTCCTGGACGAGGACGCCGCCGTGGAGATCGAGCGCAAGGCGCAGGCCGAGGCCGACGCTGCGGTCGCGTTCGCCGACGACAGCCCGCACCCGGACCCGTCGACGCTGTTCGACTACACCTACGCCACCCCGGTGGCCAACGATTCGCGACGGCTTCCCGCCGACCCGGTCTTCTGACGCCCTTCCGGGTTTTCCGCGAAAGTTCTCGTCGCGGTATTTGCGACACCCCGCCACTTGATCCGTGAGTGTTTTGGGCTGCTATCGCAGCTCAAAACACTCACGGCTCCCATTGCTCTTTTCCAGGAGAAACACCCTTGGCCGTCATCACGTACCGCCAAGCGTTGCACGACACGCTTCGCGAGGAAATGCTGCGCGATGAGGACGTCTTCCTCATCGGCGAGGAAATCGGGGTCTTCGAGGGCTCCTACAAGATCACCGCTGGTCTGCTCAAGGAGTTCGGCGAGAAGCGGGTGCGCGACACCCCGATCGCCGAGGAGGGCTTCGTCGGTGCCGCGGTCGGTGCGGCCATGCTGGGCCTGCGCCCGGTCGTCGAACTGATGACGATCAACTTCTCGCTGGTCGCGCTGGACCAGATCGTCAACCACGCGGCCAAGATCTACGGCATGTTCGGCGGCCAGACCTCCGTGCCGATGGTCCTGCGCACGCCGGGCGGCGGCGGCCAGCAGCTGGGCGCCACCCACTCGCAGAACATCGAGCTGTACTACGCCTTCGTGCCGGGCCTGAAGGTCGTCGCGCCGAGCACGCCCGCCGACGCCAAGGCGCTGCTGCTGGCCTCGATGCGCGACAACGACCCGGTGCTGTTCCTGGAGAACCTGGCGCTCTACAACACCAAGGGCGAGGTTCCCGACGTCGTCGAGCCGGCCGAGATCGGCAAGGCGAAGGTGACCCGCGAGGGCACCGACATCACCATCATCGGCTACTCCCGGATGGCGCTGGTGGCCCAGCAGGTCGCCGAGAAGCTGCACGCCGAGGAGGGCATCAACGCCGAGGTCGTGGACCTGCGCAGCTTGCGGCCGCTGGACCGGCAGACCATTGTGGACTCCGTGCGCAAGACCGGCTGCGCCGTCGTCGCGGAGGACGACTGGCTGACCTACGGCATCGGCGCGGAGATCGCCGCGTCCATCTCGGACGGTGCGTTCGACTACCTCGACGCCCCGGTGCGCCGGGTCGCGGCGGCGGAGGTGCCGCTGCCGTACGCCAAGCCGCTGGAGCGCGCCGCGCTCCCGTCCGCCGAGTCCCTGACGACTGCGATCCACCAGACGCTGGACGCCGTCGGCCGTCGCCGCTGAGGCCTGTCTCACCCGAGGAAGACGATGACTGAGATTCAGATGCCGAGGCTCTCCGACACCATGGAGGAGGGCGTGATCTCGAGCTGGCGCAAGAGCGTCGGCGACAAGGTCAGCCGCGGCGAGGTGGTCGCGGAGATCGAGACCGACAAGGCCCTCATGGAGCTGGAGGCCTACGACGACGGGGTGCTGGAGAAGATCCTCGTCGACGAGGGCGCGACGGTGCCGATCGGCACCCCGATCGCGGGCCTCGGCGACGGCTCCGGCGCTGCGGCGGAAGCGGCTTCCGCCCCGGCCCCGGCCGCCGCTCCGGCTCCCGCGGCTGAAGAGGCCCCGGCCTCGGCCGCCGAGCCCGCTGCGGCTGCTCCGGCCGCCGCCCCGGCTGCGCCCGCCGAGCCGGGCACCAAGCCGAAGGCGTCGCCGCTGGCCAAGGCGGTCGCCAAGGAGAAGGGCGTCGACCTCGCCACGGTGCAGGGCACCGGCCCCGGTGGCCGGATCATCCGCGCCGACATCGAGGCCGCCGCTGCTGCCGCCCCGAGCGCTCCGGCCGCCGCCCCCGCTGCTGCCCCGGCCGCCCCGGTCGTCGCGGCGAGCGAGGACGTCGAGGAGATCCCGCTCAACAAGATCCAGAAGGTGAGCGCCAAGCGCCTGACGGAGAGCAAGCAGCAGGCGCCGCACTTCTACCTGACCAGCGCCATCGACGTCACCGAGCTGATGTCGTTCCGCGGCAACCTCAACGAGCGGCTGCAGGCCGCCGGCGGCCCGAAGGTCAGCGTCAACGACCTGGTCGTCAAGGCCGTGGCCACCGCGCTGCGCGCCAACCCGTCGGTGAACGTCTCGTTCGGCGGCGACAAGCTGCTGCAGCACAAGCGGATCAACCTCGGCGTCGCGGTGGCGATCGAGGGCGGTCTGGTGGTGCCGGTGGTCAAGGACGCCGACCGCAAGAGCGTCTCCGAGATCGCCAAGGAGAGCCGCGAGCTGGCCGGGCGCGCCCGCGAGGGCAAGCTGAAGCTGGACGAGATGTCCGGCGGCACCTTCTCGATCTCCAACCTGGGCATGTTCGGCATCGAGCAGTTCAGCGCGGTGATCAACCCGCCGGAGGCGGCGATCCTGGCGGTCGGCGCGGCCCGCGACGAGGTGCAGGTCCGCGACGGCGAGTTCGTGGCCCGCAAGATCCTGCGCGTGACCCTGTCGGCGGACCACCGCGCGGTGGACGGCGCAGTCGGTGCGGCCTTCCTCCAGCAGCTGACCGCGCTGCTCGAGGACCCGATCCGCATCATCGCCTGATCACCGAGTGACCAAGGCCCCTTCCGCGAAGACCCCGACTCTCGCGGAAGGGGCCTTTTTCATGCCCTGGCGGCTCTGCAGGTCCGCGTGTGGGGCTATCAATTCGCCATTCTCGGCGTGTACCGCCAACTGGGTTGCATTTCTCGCCAAGTGTTTCGGTGCTTTCGTGATCGATGTGATCTGGAACGCCGATTTGTTGTGATTGCCTGCGAGATCACCGATGCGTCTGGAAAACTCCGCGCCCGAATTCCGGTGGCGAGCAGGGGCTCGCCGATCTCTAGGGGAGGGAATCGGAATAGTGGCATTGACCAGGGGGAGGAGCACGGCCCTGCCCGCGCTGACCGCTGCTGCGGCGGCGCTCTTGGCGGCCTGCGGCCAGAACCCCGCACAACAAGCACCACCACCCGCGACGGTCACGGTGACCCAACCTGCGCCGCAGGAAAGCTCGGAAGCGAAGGAAGACGCCGAGGCTCAGGAGAGTTCGGCAGCCGACGAGTCCACAGCGGACTCCGCTGGTAGTGCTGAGGAGAACCCCTCGCAAGGTCCTTGCCGGACCTCGCAGCTGCGAGCGCGGTTCTACCCGAACTCGGTGGATGGTTTGCAAAAAGACCCGTCGCAGCCGCCGGACCGCGCGCACGCGATGCTGCGGTTCGCGAACGTCGGCGCGTCACCTTGCACCGTGGAAGGTGCAGCCAGGCTCGAGTTCGTCGGCCATTCGGGCGAACTGCTGGGGTCAACGCTGGACGAGGTGACGCACGCGCCGACCGAGGCGATCTCCATCGGTACCAGGGAAGGCGTCGGCCAGGACCTCTGGTGGAAGTACGACCCGTTCAAGGACGGGGCCTGCATCGACCCGGCGAAGGTACGCGTGTACCCGCCGGAGAACACCGAACCGATCACGCTGGACTGGAACCTCAGCGTCATCTGCGCGGGCGGCACGCTCGAAACCAGCCTCTTCTTCCGAAACTGACGTTGACGTACCAAAAACCTGAGCAGGAAACGAGAGAATGAACTGGAGACTAGCGGGCAGCCTCGAGGTGCTCCGGGATCAGATCAACCGTGCGTTCCCGAACCGCAGCATCGCCAGCGACGGCGCGCTCGGAGACTCAGCGCATCAGAACCGGGAAAGCGACCACAACCCGTCGAATGGCATCGTGCACGCGGTCGACATCACGCATGACCCGGCCAACGGGGTGGACATCAACAGGCTCACCGACGAACTCGAGCGCAGTCGCGACCCCCGGATCAAGTACATCATCGCCAACGGGCTCATCCTGGACTCGCGCGAGGGGAACAACCCGTGGCAATGGGTCAAGTACAACGGCCCGAACCCGCACACCAAGCACTTCCACATCTCCGTCTTGGCGGGCCCAGCGGCGGACGACCGGCGTCCGTGGAACCTGCCGAGCCTGGTCGGCGCGCCCCCGCCTCCGCCGCCGCCCGCGCAGCCGCCGCAGGGGAATCCTCCGGTGCCGCCGCCCCCGGGACAGCCGCCTGCGCCGGCTCCGCTGCCGCCGGCTCCTCCTGGCCCGCCTGCGCGTTTCGGGCCTCCCGGGCCACCTGATCCTGAAGTCATGCGCACCGTTTACTTGGTGGGCAAGGAGATGCAGGTTTCCGACAAACTGATGCTCGCAGCGTTCGAAACCGGTCTCGTCGAATCGAGGATGTCGAACCTCGACGGAGCGCGCGACGCGGACTCGCTCGGAGTTTTCCAGCAACGCCCTTCGATGGGGTGGGGCTCCCCTGAGCAAGTGCTGAACGTGAACTACGCAGCGCACAAGTTCTTCGAGGCTGCGGTCAGAGAAGAGCGCCAGGATCCGAACCGCACAGCTGGTCAGATCGCTGCGGATGTGCAGAAACCTCGGCGGGACCTCCGGGGAAAATACGACGAGCACGAGGCTGAAGCTCGTAAGCTCCTCGACGAGACCGCTCGGTCGTTCCCGGCACCGCCACCTCCTGGACAACCGCCGGTGCCACCTCCGCCGCCGCAGCCGCCCGCGCCGGATCAGCCTCCGGCTCCGCCGCCGCAGCCGCCCGTTCCGCCGCAGCCCCCGGCTCCGGGGCAGCCGCCGCAGCAAGGGCAGCCTCCGATGCCTCCGCCGGCTCCGCCTCAGCCTCCGGCTCCGCCGGAGCGGGTGGTGCCTGCTGTGTTCGGGTCTTGGATCATCCCTGGGCCGGACGGGGCCCTTTCGGCCTTCGCCACCAGCACTTCCGGGGAGGCCGTCACCGCTTGGCAGGTCGCTCCCGGTGGGGACTGGGTCGGTTGGCTCGGGATCGGTGGGGAGCCGGTCGGGCACCCGGTCGTCGTGCGCGAGCCGGGCGGTGGGCTGTCGGTGTTCGCCCGGAACAGCAACGACGAGATCATCACCTCGTCTTGTCCGCAGCCCGGCGCGAAGTGGGGGCCGTGGAGCGGTTTGCGGGGCGACATCGCCGCCGATCCGGTTGCGGTGGTGCGGCCTGACGGTGCGTTGGCGCTGTTCGCCGTCGGGCGGGACGGCAAGCTCTACGGCACCGCGCAGGCCGGTCGCGGTGGGCACTGGACCGAGTGGGACGACTTCGGCGGCGAGCTGATCGGTCGGCCCGCGGTCGCGTTGCGGCCGGGCGGCACCGTTTCGGTGTTCGCGCGCAACTCCCAGCAGGAGATCGTCGTGTCGACGCAGGGCACTGCGGGCGCCGCTTGGTCGGCGTGGCAGGGCTTGGGCGGCAGCATGGTCGACGATCCGGCGGTCGTCACGCTGCCCGACGGCGTCGTCGTGCTGTTCGCCGTCGGCAACGACCAGCAGCTCTACGTCATGTCGCACCCGGGCGAGGGCGGTTTCTGGTCCGGGCTCGGCGGTGACTTCGCCGGCACCCCGGCGGTGGCCGTGGGCCCGGAGGGGAAGCTGTCGGTGTTCGTGCGCAGCACGTCCGGCGAGGTCCTGACCGCCGAGCAGGAAGGGCTGCAGGGCGGTTGGTCCGCGTGGGCGAACCTCGGCGGGGAGCTGGAAGGCGATCCCGTGGCGGTGAGCCGTCCGGACGGGGCGTGCTCGCTGTTCGGCGTTGGTCGCGGCGGGGACATGCTGACCGCCAGCCAGCCCGGGCCGGGGGCGCCGTGGACGCCCTGGCAGGAGCTGGTCGACTCGCTGAAGGCCTGATCTCGTTGGTGGACGGGCGCTTTCGCGGTGGAAGCGCCCGTCCACCGGTCAGTGCGCGGTGTCCTCCTGGTACGCGCGAGTGAGTTCCGGGGCGTAGGCCAGGAAGAGCTGGAGGATGCTGATCGGGGCTCCGACCGGGCTCGGCAGGGCCAGGTCGTGGGCCACGTGGGCGCCTCGGTGGGTGGGGACGGGCGTGGTCACGTCGGTGAACCAGCGCAGGAAGTCGACCGGGGCCAGCGGGATTCCCGTGGTCTGGCCCAGGTTCTCGTTGAGCATCAGCAGCGCGGACTGGGGGTTGCGGAGCATCCAGCGGTAGAACTCGCTGAACTGGTAGATCTGCCAGTCGACCCGGGTCGGGCGGGCGCCGTTGGCCTCGGCCAGGCGCACGCCGTGCTCGGTCGAGGCCTGCTCGGCGTTGCCCCACGCCGGGTCGTGCGTCCAGCGATCGGTCAGCTCGCCGCGCTGCATGCGGCGGAGGTAGTCGGCCCACAGGTGCGATCCCGGGTTGCCGCCGTCGTCATCGGAGACGCCGAGGGCCATCGCGGTGCCGCGCTCGATGCCCTCCAGGATCCCGGCGTCGACGTGCGAAACCCAGGAGCCCCGCTCGCCGAAGCCCTTCTCGATGAAGAAGCCGATGATCCCCTCGATGTTGCGCCAGTGCCGGAAACCCGGGATGTACTCGGCCGAAACCCGGTCCTGCACGGCGCGGACGAACGCGAGCCGCTCGGTCAGCGGCATCGCCTCCAGCTCGGCGGCAGTGCAGTCCAAAGTGGACGCGCAATGTCGGCCGGTGCTCGCCTGCGCGCTCGCCGGAATCGGCAGTGCGGCAAGGACGAATGCGAGCAGCAGGGTCACTAGGCGGACGCAAACGGCCACGGAGATCCTCCTCGATCTGGACATCGAGGAGGAAGTGAACCACCAAGACGATCATCGCCCGCCCCAATCCGCCACACCGCCCACACGTGTTCACCGGATCGGGTCATCGTTGCGCCCACGGGAACCACAGTTTCAATGGAAACTGTGATCCGCCGTGCCTGGGTTCCGCAGTTTCAATTGAAACTGCGGTCCCCCGGCGTGTCGGGACCCGACATGCCGACGGGTGTGGACAGGTCGTCCGGGCTGTGGAGAACTTCCGCAAGTTCAATGGAAATCGGAGGTCTGATTTCCATTGAATTTGCGGGAGGGCGGGTCAGAGCTTGGTGCAGGCTTCGGTGAGGACGGAGCGGAGGATCTGCTCGACCTCGTCGAAGTGGTCCTGGGTGCAGATCAGCGGTGGGGCCAGTTGGATCACCGGTTCCGCGCGGTCGTCGGCGCGGCAGTACAGGCCCGCTTCGAACAGCGCGGGGGAGACGAAGCCCTGCAGGACGCGCTCGGCGTCGGCCGCGGTGAAGGTCTCCTTGGTCGCCGCGTCCTTGACCAGCTCGATGCCGTAGAAGTACCCGGCGCCGCGGACGTCGCCGACGATCGGCAGGTCCAGCAGCTTGTCCAGGGTGGCGCGGAAGTTCGCCTCGTTGGCGCGGACCTGGCCGTAGAGGTCCTCGGACTCCAGCAGGTCCAGGTTGGCCATGGCGACCGCGCAGGCCACCGGGTGCCCGCCGTAGGTCGAGCCGTGCGTGAAACTGCTGTCACCGGACAGGAACGGCGCCATCAGCCGCTCGTCGGCGATCATCGCGCCGAGCGGGGCGTAGCCGGACGTGAGTCCCTTGGCCACCGTGATGATGTCCGGCTGGTAGCCGTAGCGGTTCGCGCCGAAGTCATGGCCCAGCCGGCCGTACGCGCAGATCACCTCGTCGGAGACCAGCAGCACGTCGTGCTCGGTGCAGATCTCCCGGACGCGCTGCCAGTAGCCGGGCGGCGGCGGGAAGCAGCCGCCGGTGTTCTGCAGCGGTTCCAGGAACACCGCGGCGACCGTGTCCGCTCCTTCCCGTTCGATCGCGCGGCCGATCTCCTCGGCCGCCCAGACGCCGAACGCCTCGTAGTCGTCGGCGTACACCGGCGCCCGGTAGAAGTTGGTGTTGGGGACCTTGATGGCGCTGGGCACCAGCGGCTCGAAGTCCTGCTTGGCGCCGGGGATCCCGGTGATGGACAGCGCGCCCTGGGACGTGCCGTGGTAGGCCAGCGACCGGCTGATCACCTTGTGCTTGCCGGGTTTTCCGGTCTTGCGGAAGTACTGCTTGGCCAGTTTCCAGGCGGTTTCGACGGCTTCGCCGCCGCCGCTGGTGAAGAACACCCGGTTCAGGTCGCCGGGGGCCTGGGCGGCGATCCGCTCGGCGAGCTCGACGGCGCCGGGGTGCGCGTGCGACCACAGCGGGAAGTAGGCGAGCTGCTTGGTCTGCCGCGCCGCCGCCTCGGCGAGCTCTTCGCGGCCGTGCCCGACCTGGACGGCGAACAGGCCGGCCAGGCCGTCGAAGTAGCGCTTGCCGCGCTCGTCGTAGACGTAGGGGCCCTCGCCGCGCGTGATCACCGGGATCTCGCTGTCGGCGTAGCCGCCGTGCTGGGCGAAGTGCAGCCACAGGTGGTCCCGCGCCCGGTCGCCGAGCGTGCGGTTCGCGGCAGGGTGCTCCGTCGCGGTCATGATCAACCTCGCATCGATTGTGGTCTTCGAAATCAATCGTATAAGAGAACGAAAGCAACTGAAAACGTTGTTGAAGGTCATATCAACAACTGATCTAGTTGTCTGTGATCACCCAGTGGGTGTCATGACGTCGTCGCAGGTGCACCGCGTAGTACGCCCCGGCCAAGGCCGCCAGTGCGGCGGTGAGAAGCAGGTCCGCGACGTCCTGGTTGACCAGGGCGAGGGCGATCGCTGCCGCGGTGACCAGCGCGGGCAGCGGCCACAGCGGCATCCGCCACGCCTCCGGTTGGCGCGACCGGCGGACCCGCAGCGCGGCGATCGCGATCAGCAGGTAGAGCGCGGCCACGATCACGCCGGTCAGGCCGATGAGTGCTTCGACGTCCACGAGTCCGGCGAGCGCGGCGCCGGGCACGCCGACCAGCAGCGTCGACACCCACGGCGATTTCCAGCGCGGGTGCAGCCGGGACAGCGCCCGATTCATCCGGGTTGGCCACGCCTGGTCGCGCGCCGAGGCGTAGAGCACCCGCGCGTTCTGCAGGACCATGACGATCACCGCGTTCAGGATCGCCGCGGCCACGGCCAGGCTCACGAAGGTCGACAGCACCGGCCCGCCCCACGCTTCGACGATCGCCGGGAAGTCGGCGGTGGCCAGATCGGCGTCGGTCGGAGCGCCCAGCACGATCGCCACCGTGGGCAGGCCGATGATCAGCACCGCGGCCAGCAGCGACCACAGCACCGTGCGCGCGACGCTGCGCTTCGGGTCGCGCAGCTCCTCCGACAGGTAGACCGCGCTCCCGAAGCCTTGGAAGGTGAAGATCGCGACGGCCAATCCCGTCAGCAGCACGGTCGTCGTGAACGGCGCGGAACTCCCTGCGGCGTCCGGAATCGTCGGCTCGGTCAGGGCGCTCAGCGGACGGTTGGCGTGCGAGAAGCCGAGGACCGCCACCAGTGCGGCGGCCAGCACCTCGATGCCCAGGAAGATTCCGGTCACCAGCGCGTTGGACCGGACGTCCAGCACGGCGGTCGCGGTCGCCAGCAGCATCACGACGGCGCCGGTGGTGGCGGTGTCGAGCTCGACCAGCGAACTCAGGTATTCGGCGGTGCCCAGCGCGATCACCGGTGGCACCACGACGATCATCGCCAGGCTCATCACGAACGTGATCCACCCGGCGCCGCGCCCGAGCACCCGGGCCACGATCGAATATTCGCCCCCTGCGTGCGGGAACCGGGTGCCGAGTTCGCTGTAGCAGAACGCGACGCCGAGGGACACCAGCGCGCCCAGCGCCAGGGTCAGCACGACACCGGTGCCCTGCGTTTGCACCAGTGGTGGAACCACGATGAACAGCGACGACGCCGGAGTGACGCAGGACAGGGTCAGCAGGACGCCGCCGAACACGGTCAGCACCCTGGGCAGTTTTTCCGGTCTGGTGGCAGCAGGAGGCGACGCGGCCTCGTTCGTCCAGGACATGAGGGCCTCGTTGGGGGAGAGGGGATCCGGGGCGTGGCGTCCCATTGAAAGTGGCCGCCTGTGCAGCGTCAAGAGATTGGCAACGAAAAGAGCATCTATTGCGGCCTATTGCGATTGAAAGCGTTGTCAGTCAACATGTTCGCAACTGAATCAGTAGTGCAACGCTGAAAGAGGTGTCGTGTGGGCCGGCAAGTGTTCGACAACTTCATCGACGACCGTCGCGTGCCTGCGGTCGACGGGCGGACCCTGGACGTCATCGACCCGGCCACCGGGGAGGTCTACGCCGCCCAGGCGCTCTCCGGAAAGTCCGATGTGGACAATGCGATGGTCGCTGCGGGCAAGGCGTTCCGCGGCTGGCGGCGCACCACCCCGGCGCAGCGGCAGACGGCGCTGCTGCGCATCGCCGACGCTGTCGAAGCCCGCGCGGCCGAGGTGGTGCGCGTGGAGTGCGAGAACACCGGCAAACCGGTCGAGCTCACCCACAGCGAAGAGATGACCATGGTGCTGGACCACCTGCGGTTCTTCGCCGGTGCGGCGCGGGTGCTGGAAGGCCGCGCCGCGGGCGAGTACATGGCGGGCCACACCTCGATGATCCGCCGCGAGCCGATCGGCGTCTGCGCCCAGGTGACGCCGTGGAACTACCCGCTGCTGATGGCGATCTGGAAGATCGCGCCCGCGCTCGCCGCGGGCAACACCGTGGTGCTCAAGCCGTCCGAGACGACTCCGGCGAGCACGGTGCTGCTGGCCGAGATCGCTGCTGAGCACTTGCCCGCCGGGGTGTTCAACGTGGTCACCGGGGATCGCGACACCGGGCGCTGCCTCGTCGAACACCCGGTGCCGCAGATGGCTTCGATCACCGGCTCGGTGCGCGCCGGGATCGAGGTGGCGGGGTCGGCGGCGCGGGACGTCAAGCGCGTGCACCTGGAACTCGGCGGCAAGGCGCCGGTCCTGGTCTTCGACGACGCTGACGTCGCTGCGGCGGCAGAGGGCATTGCCGCCGCGGGGTTCTTCAACGCGGGGCAGGACTGCACGGCGGCGACCCGAGTGCTGGTGCAGGAGGGGGTGCACGACGAGTTCGTCGCGGCGCTGGTCGAACAGGCGCGCAACACCCGGACCGGCCCGCCCAGCGACACCGACGTGCTCTACGGTCCGCTCAACAGCGCCACGCAGCTGGAGAAGGTTGCCGGCTTCATCGATCAGCTGCCCGAGCACGCGACCGTCCACTGTGGTGGACACCGGGTCGGGGAACGCGGCTACTTCTACGCTCCGACGGTGGTTTCCGGCCTGCGCCAGGACGACGACATCGTGCAGAACGAGATCTTCGGCCCGGTGCTCACGGTGCAGCGCTTCAGCGACGAGGACGACGCCTACGCCAAGGCCAACGGGGTCCGCTACGGCCTGGCCTCGTCGGTGTGGACCGCCGACCACCAGCGGGCGATGCGCGCGAGCGCGGAGCTGGACTTCGGCACGGTGTGGCTCAACACCCACATCCCACTGGTCGCGGAGATGCCGCACGGCGGGTTCAAGCACTCCGGCTACGGCAAGGACCTGTCGATGTACGGCCTGGAGGACTACACCCGCATCAAGCACGTGATGTCCAGCCTGGGCTGAAAACCTGCCTGAAGCACTCGTCCTGCGTGGCAGTGCGAGTGGCGAGGGTGGGTGATGCGCCTGGCGGCGCATCAAAGACAAAGACCAGAACTCAGGATCAAGAACGGGCGCTCAGCGTTCTAGCGGGTGCCCCAGGCGTAGGTCTGCTTGCGCAGCTTGAGGTAGACGAAGGTCTCGGTGCCGGTCACCGCGTCCAGGCTGCGGATCCGCCGGTTGATCACTTCCAGCAGCTGCTCGTCGTCCCGGCAGACCACCTCGACGAGCAGGTCGAACGACCCGGCGGTGAGCACCACGTACTCGATCTCCGGGATCTCCGCGAGCGCGTCGGCGACCAGCTGGGCGTCGCCGGAGACGTTCACGCCGATCATCGCCTGGCGCAGGAAGCCCAGCTGCAGCGGATCGGTGACCCCGACGATCTGCACCATCCCGGAGTCCAGCAGCCGTTGCACGCGCTGTCGCACCGCGGCCTCGGACAGGCCGACGGCCTTGCCGATCGCGGCGTAGGACCGCCGGCCGTCCTCCTGCAACTGCTCGATGATCTGCTTGGACAACTCGTCCACGGGCACGGGCGATTTCGCGTCGGAGCTGTCCTGCTCCTGGGACTTGCGGGTCACAGCACAGCATCGTTGCTGCTGCAAGCCCCCCGGTGCAAGCCGGTGCCCCGGGACTCGCGGGTCAGCTCAGCGCATCGACGAGCTTCGGCGTGAGGTGGTCCAGTGCGAACGGGATGCTCGAGACCGTGGCCGAGCCGAGGGCCATGGTCAGGTCGTAGTCGTCGAGCAGGACCAGTGCGCCGCGCTTGGCCGCCGGGAGGTTGTTCAGCAGCGGGTCGTTTCGGACCGCGTCCACGTCGGTGGCCTTCGCCGTGGTGACGATGACGACGTCGGCGTCCAGCAGCGAGACCTGCTCCTTGCTGATCTTGACGTTGAACTTGCCGCCGCTGTCCAGGCCTTCGATGGCCGGGGACAACCGCAGGCCCAGCTGCTCCAGCAGTGCGGTCCGGGCGTCCTGCTTGGTGTAGGCCGCGTAGGTGCCCGCCGAGTCGGTGCGGACGGTGACGTGCGTCTTGCCCTGGAGCAGCTTGTTCGCGTCGCGGGTCTGGTCGATGCGCGCCTGGGTGTCGGCGACGAGCTTGGCGACCTCCGCCTGCTTGCCCAGCGCCTGGCCGATCGTCTCGGCCTGCACCCGCCAGTTCACCCCGTAGTCGATCGAGTTCGGCGGCTGCGCCACCACCGGGTTGAAGCTGGTCAGGCGGTTGTACTGCTCCTGGGTCAGCGCGCTCTGCAGCGCGAGCATGACGTCGGGGGCCAGTGCGATGACGCCCTCCGCGTCGACCTCGCTGCCGAAGATCTTCGGCTTCTCGCCGCGCAGCATCGGCTCCACCCACGGGCCGACGCCGCTGGCCCACGGGCCCCACTGGGTCAGCCCTGCCGGGATGACGCCCAGCGGCAGCAGCACGTCGTGGTCGGTGATGCCGAGGCTGACGACGCGCTGCGGGGCGGCCTTGATCTCCGCGGTCCCGTACCGGTTCGGGATGCTGGTCGGGAAGCCCGGTCCGCCCTGCGGGGCGTCGCCCTCACCCGGGGCGCCGCTGGTGCCGCAGGCCGCCAGCCCGGCGGCGGCGAGCACGCCGGTCGCGCCGATCAGGAAGCCCCGGCGGCCGAACCTGCTGCTGGCAAGAGCTGGGGGAGGAGTCATCTCCGCGTCCTTCGTAGTCCGACATTTCGTTGTAAGGAAGGCTAACCTAACTCGGCTTGCGGGTGATCCGTTGGTGAACCGGATCACCCGGGTGTCGCGGAGGCGTATCGTTGGCGGGGAGCGAACGCACGTTCTGCGCGCAAACAACTGGCGTTGGAGTCGCGATGAGTGACGATGACGTTTTCGACCGCCGCTGGGTGCTCACCGAGGACGAGTTGCTGCGGATGCTCTGGCGCAGCTACGCCGGGGAGAACCCCGACGTCCTGCTGGTGGAGCTGCACGCCAACCACCGGCCCGACCGGCGGAATCCGGGGCCGTTCGGCGCCCGCACGCCCAAGTCCACGCGGCACAAGCGCCATCGCGTGGTGCGCTGATCGCCCGATCCGCTCCGGGGCGTCCTCCGCTGCCGGTACGGTGGCCGTCGATCAACGCCGTACTGGAGACACGCCCTGATGAGTTCGTTCCTCGCCGGATCCCGCGCCTTGGGCACCGGATTCGGCATCATCGCGCGCCGACCGAAGCTGCTGGTCCTCGGAGCGCTGCCCGCGCTGATCAGCGCCGCGCTGCTGCTCGGCTGCCTCGGCGCGCTCATCTACTCCAGCGGTGACCTGGTCAGCTGGATGACCCCGTTCGCCGACGGCTGGGGCGATGTCGGACGCCGAGCGCTGCGGATCCTGGTGGGGATCGCGCTGGTCGGTTCGGCTGCGCTGCTGGCCTCGGTGTCGTTCATCGCGATCACGCTGCTCGTCGGCGGACCGTTCTACGAGCACATCGCCGAGAAGGCGGAGGAGGAGCTCGGGCTCGACACCTCCGACGACGGCGCGGGCGCGCTGCGGCAGATCGGGCGCGGGGTGCAGGACTCGGTGAAGCTGGTGCTGATCGCGCTGGTCGGGGCGATCGTGCTGTTCGCGATCGGGTTCATCCCGGTGGCCGGGCAGATCGCGGCGCTGGTGCTCGGCGCGCTGTTCGGGGCGTGGCTGGTCGCGGTGGAGATGGTCGGCCTGGTCTTCGCCCGGCGCGGCCTGAAGCTCGCCGACCGGCGCCGGGAACTGCGCAAGCACCGGGCGGCGGTGTTCGGCTTCGGCCTGCCGACGTACCTGCTGTGCCTGATCCCGGTGCTGCAGCTGGTGGTGATCCCGTCGGCGGTGGTCGGCGGAACCCTCCTGGCCCACCAGGTCCTCGACCCCGCCCGAACCGGGGCTCGGCGCTGAGCCCAGGCATTTCGATGCGGGGTGGGGGAGCGAGCAGGCTTTAGAGTCGGGGTGTGACGAAGCCTGTGCAGCCGGACGACTCCTACCTCCGCGCCGTATCCGCCGCCACCGAGCGGGCCGTGGCCGCCGCTGAGCCGATCCGCTCCGAGCACGCCGGGGCCGGCGCGGAGCTGTGCTCCGAGGTCGAGGCGTGGGTGGACGGCCATGCGGACGAACTCGTCGGGTTGAGCCGGGATCTGCACGCGTATCCGGAAGAGGCCTTCGCCGAGCACCGGTCCGCCGCGCAGGCCGCTGAGCTGCTGCGGCGCCACGGGTACGACGTCGAGGTTGGCGTCGGTGGGCTGGACACCGCTTTGCGCGCGGTCGCGGGCACCGGTGGGCCGCACGTCGCGGTGCTGGCGGAGTACGACGCGCTGCCCGGCATCGGGCACGGGTGCGGGCACAACATCATCTGCTCTGCCGCGGTGGGCGGGTTCCTCGCCGCAGCGTCGGCGATGGCGCAGGGACGGGTGAGCCTGTTCGGCACCCCGGCGGAAGAAGGCGGTGGCGGCAAGGAGCACTTGGCCCGGGCGGGGCTGTTCGACGACGTCGACGCCGTGGTGATGCTGCACCCGTTCTCGCACGACATCGCCACCCACCCGTTCCTCGGGCGCCGCCAGCTCGAGGTGGTGTTCCACGGCGTGGCCGCGCACGCCGCCGCGCAACCGTTCATGGGGCGCAACGCCCTCGACGCGGTGGTGGCGACCTACCAGGGCGTCGCGGCGATGCGACAGCACATGCCGTCGACGGACCGCGTGCACGGCATCATCACCGACGGCGGCAAGCGCCCCAACGTGGTGCCGGACCGCGCGGCGGCGCTGTTCTACGTGCGTTCCGCCGAGCCCGGATCGCTGCGCGACCTGGCGTCCCGGATCGAGGCCATCGCGCACGGCGCGGCGTCGATGACGGGTTGCGGCGTCGAGCTGAACTGGGACAACAACCCGGCATACCTGCCGATCCGGCACAACGACGCGCTGGCCGCGCGCTGGGCCGCGCACCAAGCCCGCCGCGGCCGGACGTCGTTGCCGCGCGGCGTGGTCCCGGAGTACCTGACGGGCTCGACGGACCTCGGCAACATCAGCTACCGCGTCCCGGCGATCCACCCGATGATCGGCCTCGGCGACCCGAACCTGGCCCTCCACACGGAAGAATTCGCCGCCGCAGCAGCCTCGGAAGCCGGAGACCGCGCGGTGATCGACGGAGCCATCGGCCTAGCCCTGACCACAGTGGACTACCTGGTGGACGCTGGTCTCCGCCAGGCGGTCGAGACCGAGTTCGCCGCCGCCGGAGGGCCTCTCGACGTGGTGGCGTACTTCGACTGAGCCGGTCACGGCGCGCCGGGCCGGATGAGGCCCGACTCGTAGACGATCTGCGACGACCACTGGTCGCGGGCGCCTCGCGGCGTTCCCCTGGTCGGGTGGAGTTTGCAGTTTCAATTGAAACTGTGCTCCACCGGCGTGTCGGGACCCGACATGCCGACGGATGTGGACACCTGACCCCGATCTGCTGAGAACTTCCGCAAATTCAATGGAAATTGGACCTCTGATTTCCATTGAATTTGCGGGACCTCGGGAACCCGGGATCCGGGGCGGTACCCGGATGGGGGGAGCATGGGCGAACGGCCCGTTCGCCTCGGTTGGTGAGGTGAACGGGCCGTTCGCTGTTGGGTCACTGGCCGCGGAGGAAGGCTTCCACGGTGTCCTTGGTGACGACCTGGACCGGGATGTTGGTCGGTTGGCCGGGGCCGAGGTCGTGGGTGCGGGCCGCTCGGACCGCCTGCTCCACCGCCGCCTTGCCGAGCAGCTTCGGCTGCTGGGCCACGTCGGCGCTCTCGGTGCCTGCCTTGACCGCCTCCAGGCCCTCCGGGGTTCCGTCGAAGCCGACGACCTTGACGTCGGTGCCCGCCCGGGCACCCAGGGCCTTGATCGCGCCCAGCGCCATCTCGTCGTTGGCCGCGAAGACGCCGCGGATCTCCGGGTGGGCCTGCGCGATGTTCTGCATCACGTCCAGCGCCTTGGTCCGGTCGAAGTCGGCCGGCTGCGAGGCCACCACCTGGATGCCCGGGTGGTTGCGGATCTCGTCGGTGAAGCCCTGGCCGCGCTCCCGCGCCGCGGACGTGCCGGGCTCGCCTTCCAGCACCGCGATCGGGCCGGAGCCCACCTGCTCCGCCAGCTGCTGAGCGGCCAGGCGGCCACCCGCGACGTTGTCGGAGGCGACGGTGGTGACCACGTTGCCTGCGCTGGGTGCGCGGTCCACGCCGATCACCGGGATCTGCGCCGAGTTCGCCGCCTGCACCGACGGCACCACCGCGTCGGAGTCGACCGGGTTGACCACGATCGCGTCGACGTTCTGCGCGATCGCGTTCTGCACCGCGTTCGCCTGCTGCGAGGCGTCCTCGGACGCGTCGGTGACCCGCAGGTCCACGCCGAGCCGGTCGGCCTCCTGCTGCGCGCCTTCGCGCAAGTCGACGAAGAACGGGTTGTTCAAAGTGGACACCGACAGCGCGACCTTCAGCCGCCCGTCGTCGGCGGCGTTCTGCCGCTGGTAGATCGCCCAGCCCGCGGCCACCACCAGCAGCGCGGTCACCGCCGCCGTCGCGCGGCGCACCGAAGGACTGCGCAGCAGCCCCGGACCGCGCTTCCCGCTGCGGCGACGCTGGCGCGCGGTGTCGAACAGCACCGCCGCGGCGATCACCGCACCGATGACGACTTGCTGCCAGAACGCCGAAACGTCGAGCAGGTTCAGGCCGTTGCGCAGCACCGCGAGGATCAGCGCGCCGACGAAGGTGCCCAGCGCCGAACCGACACCACCGGCCAGGCTCGCCCCGCCGATCACCACCGCCGCGATCGCGTCCAGCTCGTAACCGGTGCCCGCCTCGGGCTGCGCCGAAGCCAGCCGCGCCGCGAGCAGGATGCCCGCCACCGCGGCGAAGAGCCCGGACATGGCGTAGATCAGCAGCCGCTGGCGGGTGACCTTGATGCCGGACAGCCGCGCGGCCTCGTCGTTGCCGCCGATCGCGTACATCGCGCGCCCGGCGTAGGTGCGGCGCAGCACGAACGCCGTGATCAGCCCGATCACCAGCATCACCAGCACCGGGTAGGGGAGCACGCCGAACAGGGCACCGCTGCCGATCTCGGTCAGCCAGCCGTCCAGGCCGATCGGGCGACCGTCGGAGATGACCAGCGCCAACCCG
>NZ_JAQGLA010000054.1 GCF_027853915.1 Saccharopolyspora oryzae | reverse complement strand
CCCAAGGCCGCGGCCACCGGCTCGCCCGCGTCGAACAGGGCTGATTTGCAGTGGTAGCAGCGATTTCCGTCGTTGGCCGCGTACTCCGGGCGCTCGGCCTCGTCGGTGCAGACCTCGACGTGCGCGAAGCCGCGGGTGCGGGCGAACTCCCTGGCCTGGCGTCGTTCCGCGGCGGCCAGGCTGGGGGAGACGGCGGTGACGGCCAGCATCCGCGAGCCGAGCACCTCGTGCGCCACGGCCGCTACCAAGGCGGAGTCCACACCCCCGGAGAACGCCACGACCAGGCCGTCCTCCTCGCTGATCCGCTGCCGGAGCCGATCGAGATCGGACGCGCTCACGGTCCCACTCCTTCCAGGTGCCGGTTCAGATGGCGGTCATGCCGCCGTCCATGACGAAGGCGCTGCCGTTGGCGAAACGCGACTTCGCCAGGAACGCGATGCCCTCGGCGACCTCTTCCGGAGTGCCCATCCTGCCGTCCAGCTGGCGCTGCTCCATGGCTTCGCGCGCGGCGTCGGGATCCGGGGCGTCGGCCAGGATCTTGCCGATCCACTCGCTGTCCACCGTGCCGGGACAGATCGCGTTGGCCCGGATGCCCTGGTCGGCGTAGTCGACGGCGATGGAGCGGGTGAGCCCGATGACCCCGGCCTTGGACGCGCAGTAGGCGGCCCGGTTGCGCACACCGACCACCCCGGCGACCGAGGAGACGTTGACGATGCACCCGCCGCCGGCTGCCACCATCCGGGGCAGCACGATCCGGCAGGTCTCGAACAGCGCGGTCAGGTTCACGCCGAGCACGGCGTCCCAGCCCTCGCGGCTGGTCTCGGTGACCGTCGCGGCGATGCCGATCCCGGCGATGTTGGCCAGCAGCTGCGGCGTCCCGCCGAAGTGCTGCTCAGCGCTGTCCACGGCCGCCTCGAACGCATCGGCGTCGCGCACGTCCAGCGCGACCGGCAACGCCTCCGACCCCGCTTCGGCCACCGCCTGAGCAGCTCGTTCGGTCCCGCTGCTGGAGATGTCGACGGCCACGACCCGGTAGCCCTCGGTAGCGAGCGCGATGGAGGTGGCGTATCCGATGCCGGATCCCGCGCCGGTGACGATGGCCGTGCGAACGTCGTGCAACGGACTGCCTCCTGGTAATCCACAGTGGACTTGAAGGGGGTTCGAACTGATCGTCCGACCAGAGCACTCTAGGCGTGTGCAGGACGTCGCTGTCAAGGGAGATGACTGGGCGGAAGCGCCTGGTTGACGGCCGCCGTGCGGGGCGGTAAGCGGCGCCGGCCCGGTGGGTGTCGGACTCGCCGACGTGTCGCTCGTCCGGGTGGCTCACCGCGGTGCTCGCGACCAGCGGACCTAGTGTTCGAAACCGGGACCGATCAGCGCTAGGAGGACGTGGTGGCGGACAACGCGGCGCGGCAGATCGCTTCGGGCTACGCGACCGAAGGAGCTGCTGTCGATCTCGGAGCAGTGGTCGTGGACGGTGCCGTCGATGCCGAGGCGGCGGTGCGCATCCCGCTGGCCACGATGAACCGGCACGGCCTGGTCGCCGGCGCGACCGGCACCGGCAAGACCAAGACGCTGCAGCTGCTTGCCGAGCAGCTCTCCGACGCCGGGGTGCCGGTGCTGCTGGCCGACGTCAAGGGCGACCTGTCCGGACTGGCGCGACCGGGCGAGGGCGGCGACAAGGTGGCCGCACGCGCGGCCGAGGTCGGCGACGACTGGGCGGCCACCGGCTACCCGGTGCAGTTCTGGTCGCTGGGCACCAGCGGCCGCGGCCTGCCGATCCGCGCGACCGTGACCAGCTTCGGCCCGCTGCTGCTGGCCAAGGTGCTGGGGCTCAACGCGACGCAGGAATCGACGCTGGGGCTGATCTTCCACTGGGCCGACCAGCACGGCCTCGCGCTGCTGGACCTCAAGGACCTGCGCGCGGTGATCCAATACCTGACCAGCGACGAGGGCAAGGCGGAGCTGAAGGGCATCGGCGGGGTCTCGGCGGCCACCGCCGGAGTCATCCTGCGCGCGCTGTCCAACTTGGAGGCCCGCGGCGGCGAGGAGTTCTTCGGCGAACCGGAACTCGCGGTCGGCGACCTGATCCAGCAGGTCGACGGCAAGGGCGTGGTGAACCTGCTGGAACTGGACGACGTGCAGGCCGATCCGGTGCTGTTCTCCACGTTCCTGATGTGGCTGCTGGCCGAGCTCTTCGAGGAGCTCCCGGAAGCGGGCGACCTCGACCGGCCGAAGCTGGTGTTCTTCTTCGACGAAGCGCACCTGCTGTTCTCCGAGGCGTCCAAGGCGTTCCTGGAGCGCATCGAGCAGACCGTGAAGCTGGTCCGTTCCAAGGCCGTGGGCGTCTTCTTCTGCACGCAGCTGCCCACGGACCTGCCGAACCCGGTGCTGTCCCAGCTCGGCGCGCGCGTGCAGCACGCGATCCGCGCGTTCACCCCGGAAGACCAGAAGGCCTTGAGCCGCACGGTCAAGACTTACCCGACCACCGAGCACTACGAGCTCGACGAGGCGCTGACCTCGTTGGGCATCGGCGAAGCGATCGTCACGGTGCTCTCGGAGGTCGGTGCGCCGACGCCGGTGGCGTGGACCCGGTTGCGGCCACCCCGGTCGTTGATGGGAGCGATCGGGGAAGACGCAGTGCGGGAAAGCGCTGCGGGTTCGCCGCTGCACGGCAAGTACCAGGAGACCATCGACCGCGAGTCGGCCTACGAACTCCTCGCGCGCAAGGTCGCCGCCGCACCGGAGGAGCCGGAACCCGACGTGGACAAGCCCGCCGAGGACAAACCCGGCGCCTTGCAGCAGGCGATGGAGAACCCGGCGGTCAAGTCGTTCTTCCGCTCAGCGGCGAGCGCCCTCGGCCGCGAGATCACCAGAGGCCTCTTCGGCAACCGCCGCCGCTGACCGGAGCGGGCTCGGCAGGCGAGGCGATCGTGCCTGGAACTGGCCGCTTCCTCGCGATCGGGTGGGGAGCCAGTTCCAGGCACATCGGCGGAGTCCTTCGCGCGGTTAGTGGTCTCGGTGGGTCATCAGGTGGGCCAGGGCGCCGAGCTGTTCTGCTGCTCGGGGCCCCAGGTCCGCTCGGTTGAGGTCGGCGAGGGCTGAGTTGAGGAGTTCGTCGGACTGGTTCTGGCTCCAGCTGCGCCCGCCGGCCAGGGCGATCAGCTCGGCGGATTGGGCCAGGTCGCTGCCGGACAGCGGTTGGTCGCGGAGGTAGATCGCGGCCAACCGCTGCCCAGCCGGCGTGCCGGAGGTCAGCGCGGAGACCACCGGCAGGGTCTTCTTGCGGGTGCGCAGATCGGAGAACACCGGTTTGCCGGTGATGGCCGGATCTCCCCAGATCCCCAGCAGGTCGTCGACGTGCTGGAACGCCAGGCCGACCCGTTCGCCGAAGCTGCGCAGCCGGGCGATCTGGTCGGGCTTGCCGCCGCCGAACATCGCCCCGAGAGCGCACGCGCAGCCCAGCAGCGCGCCGGTCTTGTCGCGGGCCATCCGCTGGCATTCGCCCAGGTCCACGCTGCGGCGGTCCTCGAACGACAGGTCGGCGACCTGCCCGTTGATCAGGTTCAGCACGGCCGTGCTCAACGCCCGCACCGCATCGGCGGCTGCGGAGTGGTGGCACGCCCCGAGCACGTCGGCTGCCAGGGTCAGCAGCGCGTCCCCGGCCAGGATCGCCGGGCCGCTGCCGAACACCGTCCACGCGGTGGGGCGGTGCCGGCGGGTCACGTCGCCGTCCATCACGTCGTCGTGCAGCAGCGAGAAGTTGTGCACCAGCTCGACGGCGACGGCGGCGGGGACGGCCACCGCGGGGTCACCGCCGACAGCGCTGGCGGTGAGCAGCACCATGGCCGGGCGCAGTGCTTTGCCGCGATCGGCGCGCACCGGGTTGCCGTGCTCGTCCCACCACCCGAAGTGGTAGCCGGCGACTTGCTGCATCGTGGTGGGCAACCGGTCGACCGCGGCCCGCAGCGCGGGCTCGACCATGGTGCGGCTCCGGGTCAAAGCCTCGTAAGCCGCCCCTGCCCGGTGGGCGTCCTGGTGGATGGTGGTCATCCGATTTCCCTTTCGAAAAAAGAGGTTTTCCATCCTCGTTCTGCGTGGCGGTGCGGGTGGCGGAACCTCAGCGCCCGCCCGCGCGGTGCCCGTCGTGCTTCGCTGTCGCGGGCCGGACAGGATGGAAAAGGTGGGATTCCTGCGGCGGATCGGGCTGACCGCTCCGCCTCGACCAGCCGGTGGTCGGGCCGTGAGCGCGAACCCACGACCCGACGAGCCGTCAGCGGTTGGTCTCGACGTGCTCGAGCACGCCGAGCGCGTCGGGCACCAGCACGGCTGCTGAGAAGTAGGTGCTGACCAGGTACGAGATGAGGGCCTGGTCGTTGATCCCCATGAACCGCGCGGAGAGCCCGGGCTGGTACTCGTCGGGGATGCCGGTCTGGTGCAGGCCGACCACGCCGCTGTCCTCCTCCCCGATGCGCATGCAGAGGATCGAGCTGGTCCCGTTGTCGCTGATCGGGATCTTGTCGCTGGGCAGCAGCGGCACCCCGCGCCAGGCCTGCACCCGGCGGCCCGCCACCTCGGTGGTCTCCGGGTAGATCCCGCGCCGGTTGCACTCCCGCCCGAACGCGGCGATGGTGCGCGGATGCGCCAGGAAGAACCGCGACTTGCGGCGGCGGGCGAGCAGTTCGTCCAGATCGGCGGGGGTGGGTGGTCCGGTGCGGGTGTGGATGCGTTGGCGCAGGTCGGCGTTGTGCAGCAGGCCGAAGTCGCGGTTGTTGAGCAGTTCGTGCTCTTGGCGTTCGCGCAGCGCTTCGATGGTGAGCCGGAGCTGCTGCTCGGTCTGGTTCATCGGCTGGTTGTAGAGGTCGGCGACGCGGCTGTGCACTCGCAGCACGGTCTGCGCGACGGTGAGCTCGTACTCGCGGGGTTCGAGCTCGTAGTCCACGTAGGTCGAGGGCAGCGACGGCTCGCCGGAGTGCCCGGCGGCGAGCGAGATCTCGGCCTCGCCGTGCTTGTTCTGGCTCGGGGCGGGCTGTCCCTGGCTGCCCGCGATGTGCGCCCGGAGCTGGTCGAACCGCAGGCTGACCGCTTGCAGGGCCCTGCTGGTCAGGATCAGCGCGGTGCACGGGGTGGTGGCCTTGTAGGTGTGCTGCCAGGAGCTCTCGCCGGCGAGCACGTGCGCGCCGAAGAACTCGCCGTCGGCGAGCACGGCCAGCGAGGCGTCGTCGCCGTACTTGCCGGTGCCGATCTTGTCGATCTTGCCGTGGGCGATGAGCACGACCTGCTCGGCGGGCTGACCGGCCCGCGCGATCACCTGGCCGGGCTCGAACTCCTGCTGGATGAACCGGTCGGCCAGCGCGCCGAGCGCGGTGTCGTCGTCGAATCCGCGCAGGAGCGGGAGTTCGCGCAGCTCCTGCGGGATCACCCGCACGTCGGAGCCGGTGTTGGTGAAGGTGATCCGGCCGTCGCCGACGGCGTAGGTCAGGCGCCGGTTGACCCGGTAGGTGCCTGCGCCGACGTCGATCCACGGCAGCATCCGCACCAACCACCGGGAGGTGGTGCCCTGCATCTGCGGGACGGACTTGGTCGTCGTCGACAGCTGGCGCGCTGCCGCGGTGCTCAGGCTCAGCGGCGCCGATTCCTCGGTGTTGGGTGCGGTCACGATGTCCACTGCTCCTCGTGGTGAGTTCAGGCCCGGCCGAGCTCGACGTGCTCGAGCACGCCGAGGGCGTCGGGCACCAGCACGGCCGCCGAGTAGTAGGCGCTGACGAGGTAGGAGATGAGGGCCTGGTCGTTGATCCCCATGAACCGCACGGACAGCCCGGGCTGGTACTCGTCGGGGATGCCGGTCTGGTGCAGGCCGACCACGCCCTGGTTCTCCTCGCCGGCGCGCACGAGCAGCACGTTGCTGGTGCGGCTGTCGCTGACGTGCAGCTTGTTGCACGGCAGGATCGGAACGCCCCGCCACGACGGCACCTGGTGGCCGCCGAGGTCGATGCTGTGCGGGTAGATGCCGCGCTTGCTGCACTCCTGCCCGAAGGCGGCGATGGTGCGCGGGTGCGCCAGGAAGAACCCGGGGTCCTTCCACACCAGCGTCAGCAGTTCGTCGAAGTCGTCCGGGGTGGGCGGGCCGGTGCGGGTGTGGATGCGCTGGCGCAGGTCGGCGTTGTGCAGCAGGCCGAAGTCGCGGCTGTTGATCAGCTCCTCCTCCTGCCGCTCGCGCAACGCCTCGATGGTCAGCCGGAGCTGCTGCTCGGTCTGGTTCATCGGCTGGTTGTAGAGGTCGGCGACGCGGCTGTGCACCCGCAGCACGGTCTGCGCGACGCTGAGCTCGTACTCGCGCGGCGTGAGCTCGTAGTCCACATAGGTCCCCGACAGCTGCGGCTCGCCCGCGTGACCGGAGGCGATCTCGATCTCGGCCTCGCCGTGCGGGTTGTGCTGGCGCTTCGGCTGGGACAGGGTGATCCGCACGTGTTCGCGCAGGGCTTCCGAGTGGCCGTTCATGTCCTGAAAGGCCTGGTGCCGCAAGGAGAGCACGGTGCACCGGGTGACGGCCTGGTAGGTGGAGTTCCAGGTGACCGGTTCGCCGCCGAGCACGTGCGCGCCGAAGAACTCGCCGTCGGCCAGCACGCCGAGCACGGTCTGGTCGCCGTACTCGCCGGTGCCGATCTTGTTGATCTTGCCGTGGGCGATGAGCACGACCTGGTCGGCCGGTTGGCCGGCGGTGGCGATGACCTGGCCCGGCTCGAACTCCTGCTGGACGAACCGGTCGGCGAGCGCGCCGAGCACGGCGTCGTCGTCGAACCCGCGCAGCAGCGGGATCTCGCGCAGCTCCTGCGGGACGACGCGCACGTCCGCGCCGGTGTTGGAGAAGGTCACGCGCCCGTCGCCGAGGGTGTAGCTCAGACGCCGGTTGACCCGGTACACGCCGCCGGAGGCCTGCACCCAGGGCAGCATCTTCAGCAGCCAGCGCGAGGTGATGCCCTGCATCTGCGGTACGGATTTGGTCGTGGTCGCCAGATTTCGGGCCGCTGCCGTGCTCAGGCTCAACTGCGGCGCAGGGGTCTCGCGGGTGTTGACCGGTTCGGTCGAAGTCACGCCAATACCACCAATCATCTTGCCCGCCGAGTTCGGGCAGCCGAATTGCTCCGAGGAATGGTTTCGCTGGAATTGAGAATGGCCGAAAAGAAATGTCCGAGCGGTTGCCGAGTGGCTGCCTCGCTCGCTGCCGACGGCGACGTTATCACTGCTGATCTCGGCCGTACAGTCACCCGAAAGTGCAGCTCGAATCGGTAAAGCGGGAGGTAGGGCGCCCGATTTGGATCACCTGGATCGCGGCTTGCGGGGGACTCTGCGTGATCGGGTTCGGCAATTCGGTCCCGCAATTCGGCGGTGCCACACCTGCTCGCGCTAGGCCATTCCGGTGATCAGGTCATATTCCTCGGCCGCATTGCTCCACCCGGGTGATTCGCTTCGAATGGCCAGATTCCACGAATCGGACCATCCGCGCTCCATCCAATTCGGAGTACTGTTCGGGCCGCGGACGAACCGCGTTCTTCGCGGTGTTTCCTTCAGTAATTCTGAAATCGTGTCGAGCGGGCTGCGTTGCCCGTTCTCGTGCAGCAGGAGGCGGGCGAGCGTGTGCGCAAGCGGCATCAGGTCTGCGGAGATCGAGTGGGAGGCGATGTCGTCGTGAAGTGGAACCTGCGGTTGGTCGCGGCCCAGCGGGGCATTTGGAAGGCCGCCGAGCTGCAACGGCTGCTCGCCGACCACGGCCTGGTGGTCTCGGCCGGGAAGATGTCCGGTCTGTGGTCGAAGACCCCGGCCAGCCTCAAGCTGTCCGATTTGGACATCATCTGCACCGCCCTGGGCTGCCAGGTCGGCGATCTGCTGGTGCCCGAACCGGTCGTGCCGCGCAGCGAAGGCCTGCGCAGCGTCGAGTGAGCATCTACCTGCAGGGCCTGGTCTGGGTGCTGGGCGCATCGGTGGCCGCCGCGCTGGTCGGTTACCTGGTGCGCCGCCTGGGCCAGGACGAAGGGCGGCCGAGCAACAACGACGCGGCGGGGCAGGTGTTCACCATCGTCAGCGGCCTGCAGGCGGTGGTGCTCGCCTTCGTGCTGGTAACCCTGTTCGACGCGGTGACCGACGCCAGGGACGGGTCGTACCGGGAGGCGCAGGGCCTGGCCGCGGTCGCGTGGGCGGTGGACTCGCTGCCCGAGCCGGCCGGTGACCAGGTGCGCGAGCTCGGCGCGGCCTACCTGCACACGGTCATCGACCAGGAGTGGCCGGTCATGCAGGGCGGCGGCGAGGTGACCGGGCCGGGCTGGGCGCAGCTGGACCGGATCCGCGAGGTGGTGCTGAACGCCGGGGCCGACGGCGAGTTCGAGGAGGACCGCAAGACCGAGGCCTCCACCCAGCTCGGCCAGGTCTACGAGGAACGGCACGAACGCTTGACCAGGGCGTTCGACCGCGGCGTGGTGGCCGTGGTGTGGTTCGTGCTGATCGCGGGCAGCGTGGTCTGCGTGCTGCTGCCGAACCTGTTCGGCGGCACCAGGCTGTTCCCGCACATCGTGCTGGTGTCCACTTTGGCCGGTGCGCTGGCGCTGCTGCTGTTCGCGATCTTCCAGCTGCAGAACCCGTTCAGCGGCGGATCCCGGATCGGTCCGGAGGCCTTCCGCTGGGCGCTCGAGCGGCTCGGGCGAAGTTGATGTGGTGGCGTGCGGCCGCGGCCTCGGCCGCGCTGGTGCTGCTGGCGTCGGTGACCTGGGTGCTGAGCGCGGCGGCGGTGCCGGAGTGCTCGGTGCTGCAGGTCCGCAACCGAGGTGGGCCTTCGGCCGCGTACCGGGTCGACTTTCCCGCCGCGACCAGCACCAGGCTGGACCCTCCGGGCTACCGCCTCAACGCGCTCGGGTACGCGGCCTCGCAGCACCTGGTCTACGCCGTGGGCGACGGCGGGCGTGCGGTGGCGTTGACCGCCGACGGCCAGGCCCGGGAACTGGGGCCGATCCGCGCCGGGAGGGAGGGGACCTGGTGGTATCCGCTGAGCACTCCGGACGCAGGTGCGATATCCGGAAACCGCTGGTACCTGGCGGAAAGCGGATATCTGTACACAGTGGACGTGCGTCCTGGGAGCCGGACCTTCCTGGAAGTGCTGTCGATGGTCGCCATCGAGGACCGGTCGTGGCGGTCGTTCGACGACTTCGACGTGGACCCCGTCGACGGCGAGCTCTACGGCATCGGCACCACGCGCACCGGGGCGTCGGCCCTGGTCCGGCTGGACCGCGGCAGCGGGCGGGTGGCGGAGGTCGTCGACGTGCCGCAGCTGCCGCCGCTGAGCTACGGATCAGTGGTGATCGGGTCCGATCGCGCGCTCTACGTCACGGCCAACGAGTCGGGCGGGATGTACCGGGTGGAACGGGGTGGCGCGGTGACCCGGCTGGCCACCGTCCTGCCGATGCTGAGCTCCGACGCGGCGGGTTGCCTGTCCGGGGAAGCGCCGCCCCCGGTTCCGCCGCCGACGTCCTCGACCACGACATCGCCGACGAGCACGACCTCCCCGACGACCACGCCGTCGCCGGTGCCAACGCCGACGACGACAACCCGACCGCCGAGCTCACCGGCATCGGAGCCCGAGCCGACTCCGGAGCCGTCCAGCGAGCCACCGCTGCAGACCTCCGCGAAGCCCGGCAACTTCGCCCCGCCGACGCAGGAGCGCGGTGCGGAGTCGTCCGGGCACAGCACGGGGGAGAAGCGGCGGTGGGCGCTGGCCGCGCTGGTGCTGCTGATCGGAGGCAGTGCTGCGGTGCGCCGCTTGGCGAGGTGATCGGGGCGGTGTTGTCAGCACAAGTTACTCATGAGTAGCATCGCTGCCATGACGAACGAGACCGCCGGCCTCGGTGCCGCCCTCTCCGAAGCCGTGCCGATGGTGCGCACGCTCAACCTGGAGTACCTCGAGGTCGCTCCGGAGCGGGCAGTGCTCCGCATGCCCGACCAGGCGGACTTCCACAACCACGTGGGCGGCCCGCACGCCGGTGCGATGTTCACCCTCGCCGAGTCCGCCAGCGGTGCCATCGTGATCGCGGCGTTCGGCGAGCAGCTCAACCGCGCGGTGCCGCTGGCGGTCCGCTCCGAGATCGACTTCAAGAAGCTCGCCATGGGCGAGGTCACGGCCACCGCGGAACTCGGCCGCCCGATCGCCGACGTGGTGGCCGAGCTGGACGCGGGGGAGCGCCCCGAGTTCCCCGTCAAGGTGAGCATCCAGCGCGCGGACGGCGCGGTCACCGGCGAGATGTCGATCACCTGGACGCTGCGCCCCAACTCGTGACGCCGAGCCCCGCGGTGGATCCACTGTGGATGTTCCGCCGCGGGGCGTCCTCACCTGCGACTTCCTCGCAGTTGCAGCGTTGTCGCGCCCCTGGTCGGCGGCCTATGGTTCGGAGGTCTCCGAATCCGAGGAGTCCGGATGTGGCTCAAGCGCGAGAAGTCGGGACATCACCACCACCGCTGGTCGCGGCTCAGGCACGCGGTCACGCCGCACAGCCACGACGCGGCTGAGTCCGTCGACCGCCCGCTGGAAGCCAGCCGGAAGGGCATGCGGGCGCTGTGGATCTCGTTCGGCGTCCTGGCCGTCACAGCGGCCGGGCAGTCCGTCCTGGTCGCGTTCACCGGGTCCGTCGCCCTGCTCGGCGACACGCTGCACAACTTCGCGGACGCGTTGACCGCGGTCCCGCTGGCGATCGCCTTCCTGCTGGCCAGGCGTGCGGCGACGCGCCGCTTCACCTACGGGCTCGGTCGCGTCGAGGACTTGGCCGGGCTGATCATCCTCGCCGTGATCGCCGCTTCCGCCGCGATGGCGGCGTGGGAGTCCGTGGCGCGGCTGGTCTCCCCGCAGTGCGTCGACCACATCGGATGGGTGGCGGCGGCCGGGCTGCTCGGCTTCGCGGGCAACGAGCTGGTCGCGCGCTACCGCATCCGAGTCGGCCGGGAGATCGGATCGGCCGCGCTGGTCGCGGACGGGATGCACGCGCGCGCCGACGGGTTCACGAGCCTCGCCGTGCTCGGCTCGGCCGCCGGAGCGGCGCTGGGCTGGTGGTGGGCGGACCCGGTCGTGGGGTTGCTGATCACCGCTGCCATCGCCGCGGTGCTGTGGAGTTCGGCCAAGGAGGTCCTCGCCCGGGTGCTCGACGCCGTCGATCCCGAGCTCGTCGGGCGCGCCGAACGCGCGTTGGCCGCCGCTCCCGGTGTGCGCGCGGTCGGGGACCTGCGGCTGCGCTGGGTCGGGCACTGCCTCCGCGTCGAAGCGGAGCTGGAGGTCGACGCGCAGCTCAGCCTCGCCGAGGCGCACCGCATCGCGCACGAGGCCGAGCACCGCCTCTGGCACGAGCTGCCGAGGCTCGGCGGCGCACTCATCCACGCGCATCCATCCGGCGCACAGGAAGCCCACGAGCTGCTCGCGCACCACCTCTGATCAGGGCTTTTCGTCCCGATGTGACATGCAAGCAAATACTTGCCTATAGTGGGTGTCGTGAGTGACGTGTTCAAAGCGCTGGCGGACCCCACTCGGCGGGCGATCCTCGACGAACTGGCCGATCATGACGGCCAGACCCTGTTCGAGATCTGCACCCGGCTGACCGGGAAGCACGGTTTGGGATCGTCCCGCCAGGCCATCTCCCAGCACCTCGAGCTGCTGGAGGGGGCGGGCCTGGTCGAGGTCCGGCGGGACGGTCGCTACAAGTTCCACCACCTCAACACCGGACCGCTGGAGCACCTGCTGGACCGGTGGCTCGAACCAGAAGCGGAGGAGAGCCCGTGAAGATCTACGTGACCAGCATCTTCGTCGACGACCAGAGCAAGGCGCTCGAGTTCTACACCGAGGTGCTCGGTTTCCAGAAGAAGCGCGACATCCCGCTCGGCGAAGCCAGCTGGCTGACGGTGGTCTCGCCGGAAGCGCCGGACGGCGTCGAGCTGCTCCTCGAGCCCGACGGCCACCCGGCCGCCAAGTCCTACAAGGAAGCCCTGGTCAACGACGGAATCCCGGCCACCTCGTTCCAGGTCGACGACATCCGCGCGGAGTACGACCGCCTCACCGGCCGGGGCGTGCGCTTCACCCAGGAACCGCTCGAGATGGGGGACGTGACGACCGCGGTCTTCGACGACACCTGCGGCAACCTCATCCAGATCGTGCAGATGTAACTGGCGGGGTTCCTGCGAACGGGCGAGGGCTGGTGGTGCGAGTTATCTTCGAGCGCATCGCCCCGGCCACAGGGAGGCTGCGATGAGCCGCGCCATCCGACACCGCACATCCGCGCTGGGAAGCATCGGGTTGGTCTGCGGTGCGCTGGCACTGGCCGCGGCGTGCGTCGCCCCTGGTCAAGAACCTGCCGGTGCCGGGGTCGGAACTCCGCCGCCGCCCTCGCCCGCGCCGCCCGTCACCGGCGGGACGATCTCGGTCCAGACCCGCCAGGTGCCCGACCTGGGGGCGGTGCTCACCGGCCCGGACGGGCGGACGGTGTACCTGTTCGACAAGGACGGGAAGTCCGAGCCCACCTGCCGCGAGCAGTGCGCGAGCGACTGGCCGCCGCTGACCACGACCGATCCGCCGGTCGCCGGTGCGGGGGTGAAGCCGGAACTGCTCTCGACCGCCCTGCGCCCGGACGGCAAGCAGCAGGTCGTCTACAACGGACACCCGCTGTACTACTACGTCGGCGACGAGATCCCGGGCCAGACCACCGGTCATGGCGTGTTCTCCGACGGGGGCTACTGGTACGCGCTGTCGCCCGACGGCAACCAGCTCTAGGCAGCCGTCGTCGGTTTCGTTCCGGTAGGACCATCTGCTCTGCCGGGGCGGGGTGGGTGTGGTCCACGCTGAGCAGGCCCGGGTGGCTGGTGTTCCGGCCTCCGGCACGCGGACCGACGCCGATCTCCTAGGAGCGAGCTCATGGCCACGCTCACCGCATGGAAGTTCCCCACCAGCGCTGGTGCCGAGGATGCCCTGCACACGCTGGAACAGCTTCAGAAGGAAGCGCTGATCAAGGTCCACGACGCGGCTGTCGTTTCCTGGCCGGAAGACCGCAAGCGGCCGAAGACGCGGCACGACAAGCGTTTCGGCGGAGCTCTCGGCGGTGCGTTCTGGGGGCTGCTGTTCGGGATGATCTTCTTCATCCCGCTGCTCGGAGCTGCTGCCGGCGCCGCCCTCGGCGCGGTCAGCATGCGCCACGTCGGCATCGACGACGACTTCGTCGACGCCGTGCGGGCCAAGATCACGCCGGGGACTTCAGGGCTGTTCGCCCTCACCTCGGACGCGGTTCCGGACAAGGTCGCGGACGCCTTCCGCGGCACCGAGGCCGAACTCGTCCACACCAACCTCTCCGGCGATCAGGAAGCTCAGCTGCGCGAGATCTTCGGCGGCGCTGACGAGGGCTGAAGCCGGGAGGGTCGTTGTTCCCTGGAACGAGGAACTCGGCACCTGCACGGTGGATCCATCGGAACGAACCGGTTGTCGAGCAGGGGGAGCGCAGTCATGACAACGCATGGAGCAGGGCGCGCGCGTACCGGTTGGGTGGGGTGGGCGTACTTCGCGGCCGCGGTCCTGCTGGTGGTCGGCATCATCCAGATCGTCAACGGTGTGATCGCGTTCGCCCACTCGGGAACCGTGCTCACACCTACCGGGACCGTGGTCCACGTCAGCTACGGGACGATCGGGTGGAGCTACCTGATCATGGGAGCGGTCCTCGTCGCCACCGGGGCTGGGCTGTTCAGCGGGCGCACGTGGGCACGCGTCGTAGCGGTCGTGCTCGCGGCGATCAGCCTGCTGGCCAACATCGCCTTCTTCGCGATGTACCCGCTCTGGTCGGCGGTGGTCATCGTGCTCAACGCGGCGGTGATCTACGCCTTGGTCGCGCACGGCAAGGAGATCAGCCGGCGGTAGCGCGCGGGTTCCGGGCCAGCGGTGGAGGTGTGCTGTGAGCCTGCAGATCCTGCCGCTGGCCATCACCATGATGGCCGGACCGCAGATCATGTCGGCGATCGTGCTCGTGACCGCGGAACGTCCGGTCCGGGTGTCCGTCGCGTTCCTCGTCGGAGTGGTCGTCGCGACCGTGCTCGGCGTGAGCATCGCCGGCGGTCTGGCCGCCCTCCTCGGGGGTGCCGTTCCGGTCGACGGAGAGTCGCGGGAGGCCCGCGAACTGGGCAAGGTCATCCAGATCTTGCTCATCGGGCTGCTGGCGCTCGTGGTGGTGAGGTCCTACCTCGGGCGGAAGACGGCTGAGCCGCCGAAGTGGCTCGGAACGCTGCTCTCGGCGACACCGGCCACGGCGCTGAAGACCGGGCTGCTGGTCGTCCTGGCGATGCCGTCGGACGTCCTGGTGATGCTGACCGTCGGGATGAACCTGCAGCACAACAAGACCGGATTGGTCGGCGCGATCCCGTTCGTGGCGGCGACCGCGTTCATCGCGGCGCTGCCGCTGCTGCTCTACCTCGTGCTGCACAAGCGCGCGATCAAGGCGATGCCGAAGGTCAGGGACTGGATGAACTCCCACAGCTGGCTGGTGAACATCGCCGTCTGCCTGATCTTCATCGTGCTCGTCGCCACCGGCGGGTGATCGCCGGTGCGGAGCGCGTGGCCACCCCGCCGACGTCGGCGAGGTGGCCACTGCGACGTCCGTGCTGGTCAGGCCACGATCTCGGCCTTCTCGATGACCACGTCGTCCTGGGGGACGTCCTGGTGCCCGGCCTTGGAACCGGTGCGCACGCCCTTGATCGAGTCGACGACGTCCTTGCCCTCGACCACCTCGCCGAACACCGCGTAACCCCAGCCCTGCGGGTTCTTCCCGCTGTGGTTGAGGAAGTCGTTGTCCCCGACGTTGATGAAGAACTGCGCCGAGGCCGAGTGCGGGTCCATCGTCCGGGCCATCGCCACGGTGTACACGTGGTTCTTCAGCCCGTTGTCGGCCTCGTTCTGGATCGGGCCGCGGGTGGGCTTCTGCTTCATGCCGGGCTCGAACCCGCCGCCCTGGATCATGAAGTTGTTGATCACGCGGTGGAAGATCGTGCCGTCGTAGTGTCCATCCCGGACGTACTGCACGAAGTTCTCCACCGTCTGCGGTGCCTTCTCGGCGTCCAGCTGCAACACGATGTCGCCGTGATTCGTGGTCAAGCGGACCTTGGACATGCGGGCACCTCACTACCTGTGCGAACGGGGACGATCAACGCTGTCGAAGAGCGTAACCAGCGCCCGGTCGTCGCGCTCAACGGGTGGACGGGCGCCTTCCGCCGTGCGTGGTGGAAGGCGCCCGTCGTCGCTTCGCGTCAGATGCGTTCGAAGACCGCGGCGAGGCCCTGGCCTCCGCCGATGCACATGGTTTCGAGGCCGTAGCGGGCTTCTCGGCGGTGCATCTCGCGGGACAGGGTCGCCAGGATCCGGGCACCGGTGGCGCCGATGGGGTGCCCCAGGGAGATGCCGGAGCCGTTGACGTTGAGGCGGTCGAAGTCGGCCGGCTTGAACTCCCACTCGCGGGTGCAGGCCAGCACCTGCGCCGCGAACGCCTCGTTGAGCTCGATCAGGTCGACGTCGGCGAGGCCGATTCCGGCGCGCTGCAACGCCTTCGCCGTCGCCGGGACCGGGCCGATGCCCATGGTGCGCGGCGGGACGCCCGCCCGCGCCCACGACACGAGGCGGACCAGCGGGCGCAAGCCCAGCTCGGCGGCGCGCTCCGGCGTGGTCACCACGCAGATCGCCGCCGCGTCGTTCTGGCCGCTGGCGTTGCCCGCGGTGACCGTCGCTTCCGGATCCTTCTTGCCCAGCACGGGTTTCAGCGCCGACAGGGAGTCCATAGTGGTCTCCGGGCGGGGGTGCTCGTCGACCTCGACCACGGTGTCGCCCTTGCGGGAGCGGACCGTCACGGGGACGATCTCGTCGGCGAACAGCCCGGCGCTCTGCGCGGCCGCCGCGCGCTGCTGCGAGCGCACCGACAGCTCGTCCTGCTCGGTGCGGGAGATCCCGTACTCGCGGCGCAGGTTCTCGGCGGTCTCCAGCATGCCGCCCGGGACCGGGTAGTTCGCGCCACCGGCGGTGACCCGACCGCGGGCCAGCGAGTCGTGCAGCTCAAGGCCGCTGCCGCGGATGCCCCAGCGGGCCTCGGTGGTGTAGAACGGCGCGCTGCTCATGCTCTCCGCGCCACCGGCCAGCACGACGTCGCTGACACCGGTCTGCACCTGCATCGCGGCGTCGAGGACGGCCTGCAGCCCGGATCCGCAGCGGCGGTCGAGCTGGGTGCCGCCGACCTCGATCGGCAGTCCGGCGTCCAGCGCCGCCACGCGGCCGATCGCCGGGGCATCGGACGTCGGGTAGCCCTGGCCGAGGATCACCTCGTCGATGGCCGAGCCGTCGAGCCCGGTGCGCTCCACCAGCGCCTTGATCACCGTCGAGGCCAGGTCGACGGCCGGAACCGTCTTGAACACCCCGCCGAACCGGCCGATCGGGGTCCGCAGCGGTTCGCAGATCACCGCTTCGCGCATCGCTTGCTCCTTCGGGTTCCGGACGGCTCGTTCCGCCGCCGTTCCCGTTCGTAGCACAGCGCCGTTGCACATCGGAACACGTGGGGATTATGTTCGATCGAGTATTACTGGCAGGTCAATTCAGTATTGGACGCTCTTGGCGTGGGCGTGCGAAGGTGCGTCGAAGGGCAACCGTGGTGGGAGGTCGACCATGCAGTGGGCGCAGCAGGTCAACGCGGTGCGGGTGATCGGCACCGGGGTGATGGGGCGCGGCATCGCGCAGATCGCCGCGGCGGCGGGCCTGACCGTGGAGCTCGCCGACGCGCGCACCGAGGCCGTGGCCGGCGCGGTCGACCAGATCGGCCGGATGTTCGACAAGCTGGCCGGCAAGGGCAAGATGACTGCCGAGCAGGCAGCCGCCGCGCGGGACCGGTTGCGGCCGGTGGACAGCCCGCTGGCGCCCACCGAGTGCGACCTGGTGATCGAGGCGGTCCGCGAGGACCTGGACACCAAGCGCGAGCTGTTCGCCGAGCTGGAGAAGATCTGCCCGGCGCACGCCGTGTTCGCCACCAACACCAGCTCGCTGCAGGTCACCTCCATCGCCACCGCGCTGGCCGACCCGAGCCGGCTGGCCGGTCTGCACTTCTTCAACCCGGTGCCGCTGATGCGCCTGGTCGAGGTGATCCCCGGGGCCCGGACCGCGGCGTGGATCCCCGACGCGCTGGTGGAGCTGGTGCGCCGGTTCGGCCACACGCCGGTGCGCGCCACCGACACCCCCGGCTTCCTGGTCAACCACGCCGGTCGCGGACTGGTCACCGAATCGCTGCAGATCCTCGCCGAGGGCCTGGCCTCCACCTCGGACGTCGACCGGATCTGCCGCGACGTGCTGGGCCTGCGGATGGGCCCGTTCGAGCTGATGGACCTGACCGGGCTCGACGTCACCCACCCGGCGATGGAGAGCATCTGGTCCGGCTACTACGGCGACCCGCGGCTGCGCCCGTCGCCGATCACCCGCACCCGCCTGGAGGCCGGTCTGCTCGGCCGCAAGACGGGGGAGGGCTTCTACTCCTACGTCGACGGCGTCAAGCAGGAGGACCCCGAACCGCAGGCCCCGGACTCGGTGGCGCACCCGGTCTGGTCGGACAGCACCGACCTGCTCGACGCGCTGGAAGGCGCGGGTGTGCGGGTCGAGCGGGGTGCCGAACCCTCCGACGAGGCGGTCGTGCTGGTCATGCCGCACGGGCACAGCGCTGCGGGCGCCGCGCGGTCGGCTGATCTGCCCGTCGCGCGGGTGTGTGGTGTGGATCCGCTGAGCACCGAGACCCGCTACGTCTTGTCCGTGCACCCGGCCTGCGACAAGGAGTTCGCGCGATCCGCCTGGGCCGCGCTGGCCGCGACCGGTCGTGCGGTGACGGTGGTGCGCGACAGCCCGGGCATGGTGGCGCAGCGGATCGTCGCCGCGATCGTCAACACGAGCTGCTTCATCGCCGAGCAGCGCTTGGCGAGCCCGGCCGACATCGACACCGCCGTGCGGCTCGCGCTCGGCTACCCGCGCGGACCCCTGGAGTGGGGCCAGCACATCGGTCCGCGCCGGGTGCTGTCGATCCTGCGCGCCCTGCACTCGGCGACCGGCGACCCGCGCTACCGGCCCAGCCGCTGGCTGGTCGAGCGCGCCGAGCTCGGCCTGGACCTCACCGAGACCGGCACCACCCCGCAAGACCTGCTCACCTGACGCATCGGGGCGAACGGACCGTTGGCCCCGCGCATTGCCGATCGAGCGAACGGACCGTTCGCGCCGTCTACTGGGGCGGGCAGTCCGTTCGCTCTCGTCGTGGTGCGCGCGCAACACCGACCAGCAAGAGGAAGATCGTGGACTTCGAACTGACCGACACCCAGACCGCGTTCAAGGAGATGGCGGCGCAGTTCGTCGACGCCGAGATCGTGCCGCACGTGCGCGAGTGGGACCGCCGCGAGGAGGTCGACCTGGCGATCGTGCGCAAGCTCGGCGAACTCGGGTTCCTCGGGCTCACGCTTCCCGAGGAGTACGGCGGGGTCGAGGCCGACATGGTCAGCTACGCGCTGGTCATCGAGGAGCTCGGTCGCGGTGATTCCTCGGTGCGCGGCATCGTGTCGGTGTCGTTGGGTCTGGTCAGCAAGTCCATCGCCAGCTACGGCACCGAGGAGCAGAAGCAGCGTTGGCTGCCGATGCTGAGCAGCGGCGAAGGGCTCGGATGCTTCGCGCTGACCGAACCCGATGCCGGTTCCGACCCGGGGTCGCTGACCACCCGCGCTCGCCGCGACGGCGGGGACTGGGTGATCACCGGCCAGAAGATGTTCATCACCAACGGGACCTGGGCGAAGGTCGCGCTGCTGTTCGCGCGCACCAGCGACGACGGCGGTCGGGGCATCACGGCCTTCCTGGTGCCCACCGATTCGCCCGGCTTCACCGCCAACACCGTGCACGGCAAGCTCGGCCTGCGCGGCCAGGCCACCGCCGAGCTGGTGCTCGACGAGGTGCGGGTGCCGGATTCGGCGCGGCTCGGCGAGGTCGGCAAGGGGCTGGGCATCGCGCTGGGCGCGCTGACCAAGGGCCGGATCTCGGTTGCCGCGGGCGCGGTCGGCGTCGCGCAGGCGGCGTTGAGCGCTGCGACCCGGTACGCGGGGGAGCGGGTGCAGTTCGGCAAGCCGATCGCGTCCCGGCAGCTGGTGCAGGAACTGCTCGCGGATTCCGCGGTGGAGGTGGAGGCGGCGCGGCTGCTGACCTTGCGCGCTGCCTCGATGGCCGAGCGCGGGGTGTCCCGGGAGGCGCTGACCAAGGCGTCGTCGATGGCGAAGCTGCACGCGAGCGAGACCGCCGTCAAGGTGGCCAACAACGCGCTGCAGGTCTTCGGAGGTTACGGGTTCATCGACGAGTACCCGGTGGGCAAGTACCTCCGCGACGCCCGGGTGCTGACCCTTTACGAGGGCACCAGCCAGGTGCAGAAGCTGATCATCGGCCGGTCCCTCACCGGCGTCGACGCGCTGACCTGATCGCCGGCGAGTCCCGGGAAAGCGGGCAGGCATTCGCGCTGACCAGGACGAATGCCTGCGACTACCAGTCGTGCTCGGCGTTGACAAGTCCCTTTTGCAGGGTATGGACGGTGTTTCTCCCCGGTAGCTAGCGTGGCCCGCAATCGGAAACTAAGTTTCCGATTTCTCCGCCGCCAGGATCGCCTTCGACCGAGGAGATGCCGATGAGGTGGCAGAACGCTGTCCGCGCGGTGGCCATCGCCGCGACTCTACTCGTGACCGGCACCGCGGCCCAGGCCGCTGCGCCCGGTGCGACCGCTCCCGCTGGGCTGACCCCCGTCGCGCAGAACGGGGTCCTGTCCGTGTGCGGGATGAAGTTGTGCAACAGCAGCGGTGCTCCGGTGCAGCTGCGGGGGATGAGCACGCACGGCCTGCAGTGGTACAGCCAGTGCGTCAACGACGAATCGCTGGACGTGCTGGCCCAGGACTGGCAGGCCGACGTGCTGCGGATCTCCATGTACATCCAGGAAGGCGGCTACGAGGACGACCCGGCGAAGTTCACCGAGATGGTGAACAACTACGTCGACGACGCCACCGAGCGCGGCATGTACGCGATCATCGACTGGCACATGCTCGACCCGGGCGACCCGAACTTCAACCTGGACCGGGCCAAGACGTTCTTCACCGAAGTGGCGCAGCGCCACAAGGACAAGCCGAACGTGCTCTACGAGATCGCCAACGAGCCCAGCGGCGTCAGCTGGGACGAGATCAAGGGCTACGCCGAAGAGCTGATCCCGGTGATCCGCGAGCAGGACCCGGACTCGGTGGTCCTGGTCGGCACCCGCGCCTGGTCGTCGCTGGGCGTGTCCGAGGACGCCGACGAGAAGGAAGTCGTGGACAACCCGGTCAACGCCGACAACATCATGTACACCTTCCACTTCTACGCGGCCTCGCACGGCGACGAGTACCTGAACACGCTCTCGCGCGCGGCTGACCAGCTGCCGATGTTCGTCACCGAGTTCGGCACGCAGGAGGCCACCGGCGACGGCGGCAACGACTTCGACATGGCCCAGCGCTACCTCGACCTGATGGCCGAGAAGAACATCAGCTGGACCAACTGGAACTACTCCGACGACTCGCGATCCGGCGCGGTGTTCAAGGAAGGCACCTGCGACGCCGGACCGTACGACCAGCTCAAGCCCGCCGGCGAGTGGGTGCGCGAGCGGGTTCGGTGATCGGGGTGCGACGACTGCTCAGCGCGGGCGTCGCGGTCGGTGCGGCAGTGCTCCTGTCGGGCTCGGCCCTGCTCGCCCCGTCGACGTCCTGGGAAGCCGACACCTCCCGCGGCACTTCGGTTTTCGAGGGCGTCGAGGAGAAACCCGGCAGCGTCGACGTGGTCGACGACCCGAAGGGCGAGCACGGCTCGGTGTACCGGATGCACACCTCCGGCGAGCAGCAGGGCTCGGAGCGGGTCCGCGTGGAGACGCGCGGGCACCGCACCGCCGACGGCGATCGGCTGCGGTTCACCGAGGGCGACACCTACTACATCGGCTGGGAGTCGATGTGGGATCCGCTGCCGACGGAGGACGGGGAGTGGGTGGCGCTGTGGCAGCTCAAGGACTACGGATCCGGCGCTGCCACGCCGCCGCTGTCGCTGCGCGCCCGGGGTGACGTGCTCGACCTGGAGTACAACGACCCGGACCTGAAGACCACGCGGCTGTGGGAGATCCCGATGCCGCGGCAGAGCTGGAACAGCTTCGTCGTCGGCGTGCACATCTCCAGCGACCCGGGCCAGGGCTGGGTCCGGTTCTGGTACAACGGCGAGGAACAGCTCCTCGACGGACAGGAGCAGTTCTCCGGCGCCACCCTCCGGGCGGACTTCGTGACCGACAAGTGGGGTGTGTACCGCTCCGACGGGGTGAAGGGCGAGGCCACCGCTTACCTCGCCAACGCGAAGGTCGGCACCAGCTACGCCGATGTTGCGCCGCAATCGGATTCATCCGCGGGGGAGGCGGTGGACGAAGAACCCGAACAATAGGACCGGGAGAGTTTTCCGCCCTGTCCGACGTGGATTTGGAGAAAATCCACATCGGACAGGGCGAACTCGTGCTTCTTCGATTTACTCGTGCTTCGAGGGATTTGTTGCGGTGAAATGAAAAATCGCCCGGGTGGGGGTCCGCCCCCGCCGCCAGACCTGAGCGGACCCCCGATTGTTGGACGCGAATTCCGCGTCACATCCCGGACTTCGAGTCTGAAACTAGGGCAGTCCGGAAACACTGTCAAGGCGTATCTGACTGTTTGAAGAATGTGAATTACCGGGAAAACATTGGCAAATCGCAGAGGATGAATATCCATGTTGGACGCTCCTCGGATCGCCGCCGCGGACCGGTCGAGATGGAATGTCCAATGAGGACTAGATCTGGGTGTGGTCGAAGCCCGGGACGATCCGTTCCGGATGGTTCGTGACCGTCCGGTGCCGACCGGGACGCGCCTTGTGAGCGGTGGTGGCGCTGCGTATCCTCCGGGTGTGGTTGCGGAGCTGGGCTTGCGCGAAACCCACGGCATCCTCGGGCAGCCCTGGGTCGACCCGACGCGGACCAGCGCCGGTCTCGGTTGGCCGCACCTCTACCTCTCCACCCAGCGCGAGCAGCCCTACCGGGCGGCGTTCGACGCCGCCGCCAGCCACCTGGTGATCCTGCACCTCGACGGTCCGGTGACGGTCCGCCGCGGGCAGCGCTTCGCCGAGTCCCGCCGGATCCCGGCGGGCGGGCTGTTCCTGCACCCCGCGGACCGCGACCTGTCCGTCGAGCTCGGCGGGGAGCTGCAGACCGTGCACGTCTACCTCAGCGATGCTGCGCTGCAGGAGGCCGCCGGTGGCCCGGTGGAACTGGCCGAGGAGTTCGGCGGGACGGACCCGCTGCTGGAACAGCTGGTCCTGTCGCTGGACGAGGTGGTGCGCAACTGGGAGCCGTCCGCCCGCACCTACGTCGACCAGCTCAGCTGCCTGCTGGGAGCCCACCTCGCCCGCCGCCACAGCGTCCGCCGGCCGGTGCTCCCGGACGTCGCTGGACTCGCCGACCGGGAGTTCGGCGCGGTGCAGGAGCTGATGCGGGCCCGCCTCGGTGAAGCCCTGCCGCTGGCCGACCTCGCCGCGGTCGCCGGGCTCAGCGTCAGCCAGTTCTCACGGCGGTTCAAAGCGCGCACCGGCGTGGCCCCGCACCGCTACCTGGTGCGGCTGCGCCTGGACCAGGCGTGCCGGCTGCTGCGGACCGGCGAGCAGCCCATCGCCGAGATCGCCGTGGCCTGCGGTTTCTCCCACCAGGAGCACCTGACCCGGGTGATGCGCGACCGGCTCGGCACCACTCCCGCAGAGGTCCGCCGCGCCGGTTGATGCGCGTTTCGTGCCGCGAACACGATCAGAACGTGCAGGCGTCGAGGTGTGCCGTTGCCCAATACTCCGTGCATCGTGATCCGAGTTACACGACGAGCGGAAGGAGGAGGGCATGCGGACCTTCGTCTACGCGATGAATCCCGCGCGCGTGGTGTTCGGCGCCGGGACTCGCGGGCAGGTTCGGGACGAGGTGCAGCGGTTGGGGTGCTCCCGGGTGCTGCTGCTGGGCAGCCCACCGCTGGCCGAGGCGGTGGACGAGATCGCCGGGCAGCTGGGGGAGCTCGCCGTCGCGCGGTTCGACGGGGCTGCCATGCACACGCCGGTGGAGGTCACCGAGCAGGCGCTGGCGGTGGTCCGCGAGCACGCGGTGGACTGCGTGGTGGCGGTCGGCGGCGGCTCCACGACCGGCCTGTCGAAGGCGATCGCCGTTCGCACCGACATCCCGCAGGTGGTGTTGCCGTCCACCTACGCGGGCTCCGAGGTCACCCCGGTGCTGGGCGAGACCGCTGACGGCCGCAAGACCACCCGGTCCTCGCCCGCGGTCCTGCCGGAGACCGTCGTCTACGACGTGGAGCTCACCCTCGGGCTCCCCGTGGCGATGTCGGTGACCAGCGGCATCAACGCGATGGCGCACGCCGTGGAGGCGCTCTACTCGGAGCAGGCCAACCCGGTCGTCGACGGCATGGCGCTCGACGCGATCGGCCGCATGGCCCGCGCCTTGCCGCGCATCGCCGCCGACCCCCGGGACCTCGACGGCCGGGCGGACGCGCTGCACGCGGCGTGGCTGGCGGGTACCTGCTTGGGCGCGGTCGGCATGGGCCTGCACCACAAGCTGTGCCACACCCTCGGCGGCACCTTCGACCTGCCGCACGCGGAAACGCACACCGTGGTGCTCCCGCACGCCATGGCCTACAACGCCCCGGCCGCACCAGAGGCGATGCAGCGCATCGCCGAGGCGCTGGGCGTTGCCGACGCCCCGGCGGGCGTGCACGACCTGATCGCCTCGCTGGGCGGCCCGACGTCGCTGCGGGAGCTCGGCATGCCCGAGTCCGGGATCGCGGAGGCCGCCGACCTGGCCGTGGCCAAGCCCTACCCGAACCCGCGCGAACTCGTCCGCGACGACATCGAGGTGCTGCTGACCGGGGCCTGGCGCGGTGACCGGCCGAGCTCCGGTGGGGGCTCACCCCTCGCGCGGCTGACCGAGCAGGTCGTGGCCAGCTTCGACGCGACGCCCGACCCGCGGGCCAAGCAGCTGCTCACCGACCTGGTCCGGCACCTGCACGAGTACGTGGTCAGCAACGACGTGACCGACGCGGAGTGGGGCCGGGCGATCGACTTCCTGACCCGCACCGGCCAGCTGTGCAGCGACACCCGCCAGGAGTTCGTGCTGCTGTCCGACACCCTCGGCGTCTCCAGCGCGGTGGACCTGCTGACCAACTCCCGAACCCCGGACACCACGCCCTCGGCGGTGCTGGGCCCGTTCTACGTGGAAGGCCCGCCGCCCGCCGAGCACGGCGCGGACATCGCCCAGGGCCTGCCCGGTGAGCCGCTGTGGTGCGACATCGCGGTCACCGATCCGGACGGCGCTCCCGTCTCCGACGCCGTGGTGGACGTGTGGCAGTCCAATGAGGACGGTTTCTACGACGTGCAGCTGCCGGAGCAGGAGGGGCCGGTCCTGCGGGCCCGGTTCCGCACCGGTGCCGACGGCCGGTTGACCTTCTGGTCGATCCTGCCCGCGGACTACCCGATCCCGGACGACGGACCGGTCGGGCAGCTGCTGCAAGCGGTGGGGCGGCACCCGTACCGCGCCGCGCACGTGCACTTCCTGATCGACGCGCCGGGCCACCGCCAGCTGATCACCCAGCTGTTCGTGTCCGGCGGGCAGTACCTCGGCTCCGACACCGTGTTCGGCGTCAAGGACGAGCTGGTCGTCGACATGCCGGCGCAGGACGGTCCCGCCCCCGACGGCCGCCAGGTCGACAGCTGGCGGCGACTCGACTTCACCTTCCACCTCGCACCCGCGGAGAACTGATGCACGACTGCGAAACCGACGTCCTCGTCGTCGGAGCGGGGCCGGCCGGTGGCTCGGCGGCACTGCTGCTGGCGACCTACGGGGTCCGGACTCTGCTGGTGAACAAGTACGGCTGGCTGGCCAACACGCCGCGCGCCCACATCACGAACCAGCGCACCATGGAAGTGCTCCGGGACCTCGGGGTGGAGAGCGAGGCGCTGGCGGTCGGCAGCCCGCCCGAGCTGATGGGCGACACCGTGTTCTGCACCGCGCTGGCCGGTGCGGAGATCGGCCGGATCCGGAGCTGGGGAACCGGTGAGCGCACCGCGACCGAGTACGGCTCGGCCAGCCCGTGCACGATGATCGACTTACCGCAGACCTACCTCGAACCGATCCTGGTCACCCGCGCGGCGGCCCGCGGGGCGAAGGTGCGGATGGACACCGAGTTCCTCGACCTGGAGCAGGACGCCGACGGGGTGACCGCGCGGTTGCGGGACCGCGTGCGCGGCGACGAGTTCACCGTGCGCGCCCGCTACGTCATCGGCGCCGACGGTGCGCGCAGCCGCGTCGCCGAGCAGATCGGCCTGCCGATCGACGGCCAGGCGGGCAAGGCGGGCAGCATGAACATCGTCTTCAACGCCGACCTGAGCCGCTTCGTCGCCCACCGGCCGAGCGTCCTGTACTGGGTGCTGCGGCCCGGCGCGCACCTCGGCGGCATCGGCATGGGCCTGGTGCGGATGGTGCGGCCCTGGAACGAGTGGTTGCTGACCTGGGGTTACGACATCGAGGAAGCGCCGCCGGAGCTGACCGGCGAGCAGGCCGAGCAGATCGTGCACGACCTGATCGGCGACCCGTCGGTACCGGTGGAGATCACCTCGACCTCGCTGTGGACGGTCAACCACAACTACGCCGCGGAGTACTCGTCCGGCCGGGTGTTCTGCGCCGGCGACGCGGTGCACCGGCATCCGCCGTCGAACGGGCTGGGCTCGAACACCTCCGTGCAGGACTCCTACAACCTCGCCTGGAAGCTCGCCATGGTGGTCAAGGGGCACGCAGACCCGGCCCTGCTGGACACCTACAGCGCGGAACGGGCCCCGGTGGGCAAGCAGATCGTGGACCGGGCGAACCTCAGCCGCGACCAGTTCGGCCCGATCTTCGAGGCGCTGGGCGTCGCGGGCGGTGCCAACGACGAGGGCATCGAGCGCGGTTTGGCGGCTTGCTGGTCCGACGACTCCGAGGGCGGCAAGCGCCGGCGGGCGCTGCACGAGGCGATCGAGCTGAAGAACTTCGAGTTCAACGCGCACGGTGTCGAGCTGAACCAGCGCTACCGGTCCTCGGCGGTGCTGGACGACGGAAGTCCCGAGGAGGTCTGGGCGGAGGACGCCGACCTGCACCACCGGCCGACGACGCGCCCCGGGGCCAAGCTGCCGCACGCCTGGCTGGTGGACGCCGACGGCAACCGCACCTCGACCCTCGACCTGGTCGGCGGGGGAGAGTTCAGCGTGGTCACCGGCTTGTCCGGCCAGGTCTGGCAGGAGGCGGTGGCGGACTGCCGCGAGCACTTCGGAGTACCTGTGCGCAGCGTGGTGATCGGTGCTGAAGGCTCCCGCGACGCGTACGGCGACTGGCACCGGCTGTCCGAAGTGGACGAAGACGGTTGCCTGCTGGTCCGCCCGGACGGCTACGTCGCGTGGCGCAGTGCGACGTCGCCGGAAACACCGGAGGCCGCGGCCGAAGAGCTGCGCGCGGCACTCGGCGCGGTCCTGCACCGCTGAGCCCCGGCGCGGGCGCGGCTCGGTCGCGCCCGCGCTCCGGTGGCGAATTCCCTTGATCCCGAGGCAGTTCGAGGTTCCCGCTCGCATCGGCACAGCGCTGTGCCGTTCCCGGAAGGTTCCCGCATGTCACAGTCCCTGCCCAGGAGATCCGTCCTCCGCGGTTCGCTGACCGCCGCTGCGTTCGGCGGTGCCGCGCTGCTCCCGGTCGGGAGCGCCGCTGCCGCCCCGGTCGGTCCGCGCGCCGATGTCGAGCTGGTGCTGCTCGGCACGGCAGCCGGGCCGCCGGTGGAACCCGGCCGCACCGGGATCTCGACGGTCCTGCGCGTGCACGGCAAGAACTACGTGATCGACTGCGGCCGCAGCTCGGTCACCCAGTACCTGGCCGCGGGCCTGCAGTTCCGCGACCTGGACTCGATCTTCATCACGCACCTGCACGCCGACCACGTCTGCGACCTCTACAACTTCTTCCTGCTGGCCGGATTCGGCCGCAACGACGCCGACAGCGCCGACGGCATCTTCGAGCCGGTGCGGGTGTTCGGCCCGCGTTCGGCCGGGCAGTTGCCGCCGGGTTCGCCGGACGCGCCGACGATCGCCCCCGAGGCGCCGGTCCCCGGAATCCGCGAGCTGGTCGAGAGCTGCCACCGCGCCTATGCCTACAGCAGCAATGTCTTCGTGCGCGACACCGGGATCAAGGACGTCCGCACGTTGGTCGACGCGCGCGAGATCGAGCTGCCCGACGTCGGGGCGCACCCGCACGGCCGGACCGCGCCGCGGATGGCGCCGTTCAAGGTCGCCGAGGACGACCGGGTCTCGGTGTCGGCGGTGCTGGTGCCGCACGGCCCGGTGTTCCCGTCGTTGGCGTTCCGCTTCGACACCGACCGCGGTTCGGTGGTGTTCTCGGGGGACACCGCGGAGTCCGAGAACGTCGTGGAACTGGCCAGGGGAGCGGACGTCCTGGTGCACGAAGCGCTCGACCTGGAGTGGTACCGGCAGAGCGGAACGCCGGAGCACAAGATCAGCCACCTGCGCGAATCGCACACCCCGGCGGACGTGGTGGGCTCGATCGCCGAGCGGGCCGGGGTGCGGACGCTGCTGCTGAGCCACCTGGCGCCGGCCCCGCCGAGTTCGGTCTCCGACGCGCGCTGGCGGCGGCAGGCCCGGCAGGGCTTCTCCGGCCGGGTGCTGGTCGGCCGGGACCTCGACCGGTTGCCGCTGCGCTGAGGTGGAGCGGCCCGGCGGGAGGTGCTCGCCTCCCGCCAGGGCTGGTCAGCTGTTGGCTTCGCGGAGCGTGCGCATGGCCTCGGCCAGCGCGGCCGAGTCGGTTTCGCCCAGGGGCGCCAGGACGCGCTGGCGCAGGACCTCGGCGGCGGACTTGCGGGAGCGCTGCGCGATGTCCAGGCCGTGGTCGGTGAGGGCCGCGTAGGTGACGCGGCGGTCGTCCTCGCACGGTTCGCGGCGGATCAGCCCGGCCTTGACCATGCGGTCGGCGACCTTGGTGAAGCCGCCGCTGCTGAGCGCGGCCTCGTGCGCGAGCTTGGTCATCGGCATCCGGTGCTCGGGGGAGCGCACCAGCCGCAGCAGGATGTCGAAGGAAGCGGGGGCGAGGTCGAACTCCTCGGCGATCGCAGCCATCAGCTTGCCCTGGGTGACGTGGTAGCCCTCGATGACGAGACCCCACCAGGTGATGATCTCGTCGTCGTCGGTGCGCGGGTCAGGGCGGGTGCTGCTCACGGTATTGCTCCTCGGAAAGCGGATGTAGCTCCGCCCATTCTACCCCGAAAAGCTTCGAGCGAGAGTCTCTTGCCCGGAAGAGGCAGCCGGAGCTGCGGATCGCGGTAGGGACTCGTGACCCCGATGCTCCGGCCTTCGGCGTGCATGACGTCGTGCGGACGGACGTTGCCCGGTCAAGATTCTCCCTGTTCCCGCCGCGGCTCGCACTGCATTCAAGCGCATCAGGTCCCTCGGTCAGCGGGCGGGGAGGGCGATGGCGGTGACGATCAGGCCGTCGTCGACGAGCCAGCGGCCGGCGAACTCCGCCAGCGCGTTGCCGGCGGGATCCGTTCCGGACTTGAGCAGGTGGGCGGTGAAGGTGCCGTCGAGGCGCAGGTCGAGGCGGGCGTCTTCGAAGCCGAGCCACTCGCGGGTGATCGGGTACCAGGTCTTGTAGACGGTTTCCTTGCAGCTGAACAGGATCCGGTCCCAGCGGAGCTCCGGGCGCGCCGCGGACAGCTCGGCGACCTGGGCGCGCTCGGCGGGGAGGGACACGACGTCGAGCACGCCCTTGGGGAGGGCTTCGTGCGGTTCGGCGTCGATGCCGAGCGACTGCACCTTCGCCTGGTGCGCGACGACCGCCGCTCGGTAGCCCGAGCAGTGCGTGATGCTGCCGATGGTTCCCGCGGGCCACTGCGGCGCTCTGCGCTCGTCGGACACCAGCGGTTCCGGCGCGACGCCGATGCGGCTCAGCGCCTCGCGCGCGCACCAGCGGCCGGTGGTGAACTCCCGGCGGCGCTTGCCCACCGCGCGCGCGATGATCGCCTCCTCCTCCGGGAAGAGCTCCACGTCGGGTGGGTCGGTGAAGGTCTCGACGCAGCTGACCTCGGACGGCAGCAGTCGCTCGATCACGCGCGGTCACCTGCCGCGAACGCCCGACCACCGAGGCCGGCGGCCTCGGAGCGCACGTGCCCCATCGCTAATCCCAATCTGTGGAGTTGGTTTACCGCTCGCTGCGTTCCGGCTACGGTCAACGGCATGATCCGGACGGTGTCCCTGACGACACGAGGTTACGTCGACCTCGTGCGCGTGTCCTCGGCCCTCTGTCGTCCGTAGCGCTTCCCCCTCTTCTTCGCGCGCATTCGCCGCGCGTTCCCCCTTCACCAGTACCCCGCGCTCGTGACCGAACGCGCGCGGCCGGTCGTTGCCCGCGTGGCCCGCCGTTGGCCGCGCCACGCCCTCATGCCCTGCGGAGAGTGCAGATGACCACATCCACCGAACTCGCACCCAGCCGAGATCCGATCGCCGTCACGACCGTGCAGACCCGCACGGCCAAGCGCGAAACCCGGGTCCCGCGTTGGCTTTTCAAACTCATCAGCCCGGTCGCGCTGGTGCTGATCTGGCAGGCGCTGAGCAGTTCCGGAGTGCTCAGCGACGACACCCTGGCCTCGCCCGCGACGGTCGCGGGAACCGCCTTCGAGATGTGGGAGGAGGGCAGGCTGCAAGAGGCGATCGCCGCCTCGATGCAGCGGGTCGGGGCCGGACTGGCGATCGGCGTGCTGGTCGCAGTGGTGCTGGCCACCCTGTCCGGGTTGTTCCGGCGCGGTGAGGACATCATCGACGCGCCGATGCAGATGCTGCGCACGGTGCCGGTGATCGGCCTGATCCCGCTGCTGATCATCTGGTTCGGCATCGGCGAGCAACCCAAGATCGTGCTGATCGCGCTGGCCGTGACCTTCCCGCTCTACATGAACATCTACGGCGGCATCCGCAACGTCGACGCCGCGCTGGTGGAGGCCGCCAAGACGCTCGGCCTGGGCTGGTTCGCGCAGATCCGGCACGTCATCCTGCCCGCGGCGATGCCCAACGCCCTGGTCGGGCTGCGCTTCTCGCTCGGATCGGCGTGGCTGGCGCTGGTGTTCGGCGAGACGATCAACGCCACTGCGGGCATCGGCTACGAGATGAACACGGCCCGCGAGTTCTTCCAGACCGACGTGATCGTCGTCTGCCTGGTGCTCTACGCACTGCTCGGCCTCGTTGCCGATTTCATCGTCCGACTGTTGGAGAGGACTGTGCTGGCATGGCGACCGGCGTTTCGGGGAGCGTAGTGAAACCGGCCGCGGTGCGCGGCCTGACCAGGCGGTTCGGTGACCGGACGGTGCTCGACGAGCTGGACCTGGAGATCGAGCCGGGCCAGTTCGTCGCGCTGCTCGGGCCCAGCGGGTGCGGGAAGAGCACCTTGCTGCGCATCCTGGCCGACCTCGACCGCGAGGTCGGCGGGGACGTCGAGGTGGCGGTGCGGCGCGCGGTGGCCTTCCAGACCCCGCGGCTGATGCCGTGGAAGCGGGTGTGGCGCAACGTCGTGCTCGGCCTCCCGGGCCGCCCGGACAAGGAGCGGGCGGTCGCGGCGCTGGAGGAGGTCGGCCTGGGGCACCGGGTCGACGTGTGGCCGAAGGTGCTCTCCGGCGGGGAGGCGCAGCGCGCGTCCTTGGCACGTGCGCTGGTGCGCGAACCGGACCTGCTGCTGCTCGACGAGCCGTTCTCGGCGCTCGACGCGCTCACCCGGATCAAGGCCCAGCGGCTGGTCGGTGAGCTGTGGCAGCGGCACGGCTGCGCGATCTTGCTGGTCACCCACGACGTCGAGGAGGCGTTGCTGCTGGCCGACCGGGTGTTGGTGATGCGCGACGGGCGCATCGGCTTCGACCAGGTCCTGGACCTGGACCGCCCGCGTGACGTCAGCGATCCGGCTTTCGTGGCCCTGCGCGCGGAACTGCTGTCCTGGCTGGGCGTCGATGAGGGGAGTGCGAAATGACGGTGGAGTTCATCGGGATGATCGGGGCGCAGCACGTCTCGGAGATCCACGCGGCGGACGGGCCGCCGGTCGATCCGGCGTTCCTGCGCGAGTTCGCCCGCGCCCACGAGGAAGCCGGATTCGACCGGGTGCTGATCGGGTACGGGTCGAGCAGCCCGGAGAACACCCAGCTGGCCGCCCACGCCGCGGCGCACACCGAGCGGTTGGGCTTCCTTGTCGCGCACCGGCCGGGTTTCGTGGCACCGACCCTGGCCGCCCGCACCTTCGCCACCGCCGACCAGCTCACCGGTGGCCGCATCGCGGTGCACATCATCACCGGCGGCAACGACGCCGACCAGCGGCGCGACGGCGACTACCTGTCCAAGGAGGAGCGCTACGCGCGCACCGACGAGTACCTGGAGGTCCTGCACCGGGTGTGGACCGCGGAGGGGCCGGTCGACCACGCGGGGGAGCACTACCGCTTCGAGGACTACAACGCCACCGTGAAACCGCTGCAGCGGCCCAGGATTCCGCTGTACTTCGGCGGATCGTCGGAGGCGGCGTACCGGGTCGGCGGCAAGCACGCGGACGTGTTCGCGCTGTGGGGCGAGCCTTTGGCGCAGACCGCGGAGCAGATCGCCGCGGTCCGCGCGGCGGCTGCTGCGGCGGGGCGCACCGAGCCACCGCGGATCAGCGTGTCCTTCAGGCCGATCCTCGGCGCCACCGAGGAGCAGGCGTGGGACCGCGCGCACCGCGTCCTAAACCGGATCAACGCCGCGCGCGGTGGGCTCGCGTCGTTCACCGGGCCGAAAACGCTCAACCCCGGCCAGCAAGTGGCCAACGTCGGCTCGCAGCGCCTGCTGGCCGCCGCCGCGGCCGGCGAACTGCACGACCGTGCACTGTGGACGCCGACGGCCGCGGCGACGAACGCTGCGGGCAACTCGACCGCGCTGGTGGGCACGCCGGAGACCGTTGCCGCGGCGCTGCTCGACTACGTCGACATCGGTGTGACGACGTTGCTGATCCGCGGCTACGACCCGTTCGACGACGCGGTGGACTACGGGCGCGAGCTGATCCCGCTGGTGCGCCAGGAAATCGCCCGCCGCGAAGCCGCCTAGCCACGAACCCGAGGAGATCGACATGACCACCACCGCACCCGGGCTGTCCGAGTTCGCCCGGAACCTCTCGCCCCGCAACAACAGCTTCCCGGCCCGGCCGGTCTTCGACGACGTCGAGGACGAGCGCCGGTTCCGCAAGCAGCGGCTCGCCGCCGCGCTGCGGATCTTCGGCAAGCTCGGCTACAGCGAAGGCGCCGCCGGGCACATCACCGTCCGCGACCCGGAGCTCGCCGACCACTTCTGGGTCAACCCGCTCGGCCGGGCGTTCAGCCGCATCAAGGCCTCCGACCTGCTGCTGGTGAACCACGACGGCCAGATCGTGCACGGCGACCTGCCGGTCAACCAGGCCGCGTTCGCCATCCACTCGCAGATCCACCAGGCCCGTCCGGACGTCGACGCCGCCGCGCACAGCCACTCCATCTGGGGCAAGGCGCTCGCCGCGCTGGGCATCGAACTGCTGCCGATCTCGCAGGACAGCGCCCAGTTCTACGAGGACAACGTGATCGTGCCCGACTTCTCCGGCGTCGTGCTCGACCTGGAGGAAGGCCGCCGGATCGCCTCGACGCTGGGGCAGCGCAGGCTGGCGATCCTGGCCAACCACGGGCTGCTGACCGTCGGCCGCAGCCTGGAGGAAGCGGTGGCGCTGTACGTCGCCGCGGAGCGGAACTCGAAGGTGCAGGTCGTGGCCCAAGCGGCCGGTCCGCTGCAGCAGATCCCGCACGAGATCGCGCGGCACACCTGGGAGCAGTACCAGGAGCACCGCGACCCGGGCTGGGTCACCTTCGCCCCGCTGTTCGAGGAGATCGTCCACGAGCAGCCGGACCTGCTCGACTAGGCGACCACCCGAGCAAGGCGACCATCAACAGGCTTCATGGCTGGAGAACTGAAGAATGCGAACGACCAGAGCTCTGCTCGCCGTGCTGGCAACCGCGCTGCTGGCGGTGACCGGCTGCGCGAAGGAGGATTCGGCCAACTCGTTGTCCGAGGTCACGCTCGTGCTGGGGGACCAGGCGGGTGGCCTGCGGGCGAGGGTCGAGGCCTCGGGCGCCTTCGACGACGCGCCGTACCGGATCAAGTGGGCCAACTTCCAAGGCGCCGCACCGCTCTTCGAAGCGATGCGCTCCGGGGACGTGGACACCGCCACCGCCGCCGACGCGCCCACCGTGCAGGCCATCGCGGGTGGAGTGCCCGCGCGACCGGCGCTGGCCACCGCTGCCTCGCCCAGCTCCACGGCGATCATCGTGCCGCCGGGGTCGCCGATCCGCACCGTGACCGACCTGCGCGGCAAGCACCTCGTGGTGTCCACCGCGCCGGGCAGCGTCTCGCACTACACCGCGCTCGGCGCGCTGGAGGAGGCCGGCCTCACCCCGCAGGACGTGCAGCTGACCTTCAGCCTGCCCACCGACGCGCAGGCCGGGTTCAGCGCCGGGCACGTCGACGCCTGGGCCACCTTCGACCCGTACCTGGCGATCGCCGAGCACTCGGGAGCACGGGTGATCCGCGACGGCGAGGGCATCAACGGCCGCAACGGGATCCTGTCGGTGTCGGCCACTGCCGCGGCGGACCCGCTCAAGCGCGAGGCGCTGGCCGACGCGCTGCGCCGGTTCGAGGCGGCCTGGCGGTGGAGCGATGAGAACCCGGGCGAGTACCAGCGCGTCTACGAGAAGCTGACCTCGCTGGACCCGCCGGTCGCACGGCAGATCCTCACCCGGACCAAGCAGGAAGTCCGGCCGTTGAGCGACGACGTGGTGCGCGACCTGCAAGCCGTCGCCGACCGCTACCTCCAGGCAGGTGTGCTGCGCGAACCGGTCGACGTGGCCGGGGCGTGCGAGCGGGACCTGTACCGGGCGGGGTGAACCGGAGATGACCACGTGGACCCCGAACGGGACCAGCCGGGGCACCATCGCGGTGCTGCCCGGCAGAGGCGAGACGCCGGCGCTCTACGAGCGCTTCGGCCGTCGGCTCGCAGCGGACGGCTACGCGGTGCTGGTACCCGAGCCGGACAGCGATCCGGCCGGCTGGTTCGAGCCGGGCGCGGCGCGGTTCCTGGTGGGCACCGACACCGGGGCGCTGCGCGCTTGGCAGCTGGCGCTGGAGATCGAACTGGACGGTTTGGTGCTGGTGGGCACCCCGCTGGCCGACGGCCTGCCGCCCGCCGACCGTGCCGAGGAGATCGGGGTGCGCACGTCGTGCCCGGTGCACCGGGAACTGCTGCGCAACGACCCCGGTTTCGAGTGGGGGCGGCTGGCCGACGACGTCACCGAACCGCCCGAGCGCCTGCCCGAGATCCCGGTGCTGCTGCTGCACGGTGACGCCGACACCATCGCGCCGGTCGCCCCGGTGGCCGCGCTCGCCGCCCGCCTCCCGCAGAGCTCGCTGGCGGTGTTCAAGGAGGGCGTGCACGACGTCCTCAACGATCAGCACCACCGCAGCGCGGCCGCCCGGATCGTGCTGTTCTGCGAGGAGATCGCCAAGGGGGCGGTGCTGCTGCCCGAGGTGGCGAAGCCGCGCCGCACCGCTCCGGTGCAGGTCTCGGCGCGGGTGGACTACTCGCTGCGCGCGTTGCGCGAGCTGGCGGGCAGCGACGGACCGGTCAAGTGCGCGGTCATCGCGCGCAACCAGCGGATTCCGCTGAACTCCCTGGTCAACCTGATGATCGAACTGCGCCGCGCGGGACTGGTCGCCAGCCAGCGCGGCTGCGACGGCGGGTACTGGTTGGCCCGGGAGGCGGAGGAGATCACGGTCGGCGAGGTTGTGCGCGCGGTGGACGGTGGGGTTACCTCGGTGCACAGCGGTTCACCCGATGCCGACGTGTGGCGCGAACTGGAACGGCAGGTCGCCGACTTCCTCGGCCGGGTGCCGGTGGTCGGCGATCGGTGAAAGAGGAAGGACGCAGATGACCCAGCACGACGCTTTCCACCCGGACCTGGCGACTTCGGTGCCCGAGGAGCAGCGGGCCTCGCTGCGCACCCGGCTGCACCACGTCCGGGCCGCCGACCTGGACAAGAACACCGCGCAGACCGAGGGCATGCGGCGGCTGGCCGCGATCAGCGGTGATCTGGTCGGCTCGGAGCGGATCTGGATGGGCGAGACCCACGTGGCCCCGTCGACGGCCTCGGACAACCACCACCACGGCGAGTCGGAGACGGCGATCCACGTGGTCAGCGGCAACCCGCAGTTCGTCTTCCACGACGGCGACGAGGAGGTCCGGATCAAGACCGGCCCGGGCGACTACATCTTCGTCCCGCCGTTCGTCCCCCACCGCGAGGAGAACCCGGACCCGGACAACCCGGCGGTCGTGGTGATCGCCCGCAGCACCCAGGAAGCGATCGTGGTCAACCTCCCCGAGCTCTACCACCTCGACCCGGAGAGCTGACCGGGCCGGGTGTCCGCCGATGGTGGGGTCGTGCCGCGGTTCGGGAATGGCGGCTCCGGGCGGCGCGTTGCTCGTGGGCATGTCGCAGGAGAACGTAGAGCTCAGCCCCACGAGCTGGGTGCAGGAGCAGACGAAGAAGATCCTCGAGACCGGCACCACCGAGGGCATCAAGATCCAGGGCTCGCCGATCGTGCTGATGACGTTGCGCGGAGCGAAGACCGGCAAGCTGCGCTACACCCCGGTGATGCGGGTGGAGCACGACGGCAAGTACGCGGTCGTGGCGTCCAAGGGCGGTGCCCCCGAACACCCGACCTGGTACCACAACATCAAGGCCCACCCCGAGTTCCGGCTGCAGGACGGAACCGTGACGAAGGACTTCGTCGCGCGCGAGGTCGAAGGCGCCGAACGGGCCGAGTGGTGGGAACGGGCGGTCGCGGCGTACCCGCCCTACGCCGAGTACCAGCAGAAGACCGACCGCCAGATCCCGGTCTTCGTCCTCGAACCGAAGTGACCTGGCAGTCCCGGAGGCCCGTCGACGCGGGCCTCCGGGACTGGCGCTCGACCTCGTCGCGCCTGGCGTTCACTCCGCGGAGATGACGGCGATGAGGTCGCCTTCGTTGACCGCGTCGCCTTCGGCGACCGCGAGGCGGGTCACCACGCCGTCGGTTTCGCTGAGCACCGGGATCTCCATCTTCATCGACTCCAGGACCGCCAGCTCCTGGTCGGCCTTGACCGCCGTGCCCTCGGTCACCAGCACCTTCCAGACGTTGGCGACCATTTCCGCCTTGATCTCCATGTTGTTCCCCTCCTGTCAGCGGGCGGCGATGATCCGGTCGACCACGCCGGTGTCGTAGTTCCCGGCGGTGAACTCCGGGGCGTCCAGCACTTCGGCCAGGAACGGCAGGTTGCACTTCGGGCCCCGCACGACGAACTCAGCGACCGCCCGCCGCGCCCGGGCCAGGGCGTCCGCGCGGTCGGCGCCGTGCGCCACGATCTTCGCCAGCAGCGGGTCGAAGTGCGGGCTCACCTCGGTGCCGGCCGCGTAGCCGGACTCGACCCGCACCCCGGCCGGCTCGGCCCACCCGGTGATCCGCCCGGGCCGGGGCAGGAAGCGGACCGGGTCCTCCGCGTAGACCCGCAGCTCGACGGCATGTCCGCTCGGCGCTGGGAAGTCCGCCGGAACGTCCGCTCCCGCGGCGATCCGCAGCTGCAGCTCCACCAGGTCGATGCCGTGCACCTCCTCGGTGATCGGGTGCTCGACCTGCAGCCTGGTGTTCACCTCCAGGAAGAAGAACTCCCCGGTGCCGGGATCGAGCAGGAACTCCACGGTGCCCGCGTTGCGGTACCCGACGCTCTCGGCCGCCCGAACCGCAGCCGCGCACAGCCGGGAGCGCAGCGCGGCATCCACGGCCGGGGAAGGGCATTCCTCCACGACCTTCTGGTGCCGCCGCTGCACCGAGCAGTCCCGCTCGCCGAACGTGCGCACCGTGCCGTCGGGCAGGCCGACGACCTGCACCTCCACGTGCCGGGCGCGCGGCACGTACCGCTCCAGGAGGATCCGGGCGTCGCCGAACGCGCTACCGCCTCGCGACAGCGCGGTCCGCACCGCGCGTGCCAGGGATTCGGCATCGCGAGCGATGCCCATCCCGATGCCGCCGCCACCGGAAACCGCCTTGACCATCAGCGGAAAACCCAGCTCCGAGGCTGCGGCATCGGCCTCGGCGGCCGACGCGATCCCGGTGCTGCCCGGCAGCACCGGAACCCCGGCTGACGCCATGTGCGCCCGCGCCGCGGCCTTGTCGGCGAGCAGCTCCATCGCCTCCGGCGACGGGCCGACCCAGATCAGGCCCGCCGTCGCGCAGCGGCGGGCGAAATCCGGGTTCTCCGACAGGAACCCGTAGCCCGGGTGCACCGCCGTCGCCCCGGTCTTCCTCGCCACCGCGAGGATCGCCTCCGCCGAGAGGAAGTCGCGCGGTGAGTCCAGCGGGACCGCCTCGTCGGCTTCGGCGACGTAGGGCAGTCCGGTGTCCACTTCGGAATGGATCGCGATGGTCCGCACCCCGAGCCCGCGGGCGGTCCGGATGATCCGCCGCGCGATCTCGCCCCGGTTGGCCACCAGCAGTCCGTCGATCACGAGGCCCTCCCGGTGATGTTGTCCCGGTGCAGCGCCTTGATGCGCTCCGCCGAATAACCGAGCTGCGCCAGCACCTCGTCGGTGTGCTCGCCCAGCCCCGGCGGGCGTTCGGGGGAACGAGCCGGGGTGTCGGCCAGCCGCAGCGCCGGGCCGGGCACCGTCGCGTGCGCGCCGTCGCGCAACGGCACCTCCACCGCGATGCCCCGGGCCCGCACCTGCGGGTCCGACACCAGGTCGGCCACCGACTGCACCGGTCCGCACACCACTCCACCGGCCTGCAGCGCCGACACGACCTCGGCCTTCGTGCGGCCCCGGGTCCACTCGACGACCTGCGCGTCGATCCGCTCCCGCTCCCGCACCCGCCAGCCGGGCTCGGCGGCCTCCTGCTCCGCCCACTCCGGGTGGCCGAGCAGGGCGCTGAAGGACTCCCACATCTTCGGCGTGATCGGCGCGATGTACACCCAGCCGTCGCCCGCCGGGTACAGCCCCGAGTAGTTCGTCGGCAGCGCCGAGCCCCACCGCGTCGGCTCGCCGATGCCCGCCGCCGCTACCGAGAGGTGGTGGGCCAGCAGCGGGAACATCGAATCCAGCATGCCCACGTCGATCAGCTGGCCCCGGCCGGTCCGCTCCCGCGCCAGCAGGCCGAGCATGGCCGCCATCGCCGCCTGCATGCCGGTGACGTTGTCGGCGACGAACGGCCCCGCGATGGTCGGCGCGCCGTCGGGCTCACCGGTCATGTCGGCCAGCCCGCTCATCGCCTGGATGATGCCGTCGTAGGCCACCCACGACGAGTACGGCCCGGTGCGGCCGAACCCGGTGATGTGCACCATCACGGTCCGCGGGTTGATCCGGTGCGTCTCGTCGAAGCCGAAACCGAGCCGGTCCGGCACGCCGTTGGCGTAGTTGGTCACCAGCACGTCGGCCCGGCTGATCAGCTCGTGCAGGACCTCCTTGCCCTGCTCGCTGCGCAGGTCGAGGGTGATGGCGCGCTTGGTGCGGTTGTTCGCGGCGAAGTAGAGGCTGTCGCCGTCGTGGACCGGCTGGGCGCGGCGGCCCATCTCGCCGTCCGGCGGCTCGACCTTGATCACCTCGGCCCCGTGGTCGGCGAGGATCTGGCAGCACTGCGGTCCGGCGATGTAGTGCGCGATCTCCAGCACGCGCACCCCGCTCATGGCGCTGATCACCACGTCACCCCCGGAAGTGCCACGTCGAAGGGCCTGCCGCGCGCAGCGGTGCGGCCAGTTCGGCGAACTCGCACAGCAGTGGTCTCGTGTCGCGGGGATCGATGATCTCCTCGATGTTGAACGCTTCCGCCGTGCGGAACGGGGAGCGGATCGCGTTCATCTTCTCGGTGATCTCGTCCAGCAGCGCCTGCCGGTCCTCGGCGGCGTCCAGGTCTGCCCGGTACGCGGCCTCGACGCCGCCCTCGATGGGCAGGGAGCCCCAGTCCGCCGACGGCCACGCGTAGCGGTAGTGCACCCGCGCGGCGTTGGTGTGCGCAGCACCCGCGACGCCGAAGACCTTGCGCAGGATCACCGACGCCCACGGCACCTTCGCCTGGTAGACGGCGTTGAGCGCACGCACGCCGTAGCGCATGGTGCCCGCCTTCTCCGCCTCCACGCCGATGACGAAGCCGGGTTGGTCCACCAGATGCACCACCGGCAGGTGGAACGTCTCGGCGAGGTCCACCAGCCACTCGATCTTGCGGCTGGAGTCGGCGGTCATGCCGCCGCCGTAGATCAGCGGGTCGCTGGCCAGCACCGCCACCGGCCAGCCGTTCAGCCGCGCCAGGCCGCCGACCGCCGACCGGCCGAAACCCCTGCCCAGTTCCAGGAACGAGCCCTGGTCCACGACGGCGTTGATGATCGGGCGGATCTGGTACGGGCGGCGCCGGTCGCGCGGGACGGCCTCGATCAGCCAGTCCTCGCGGCGCTCGGTGTCGTCGCCGCACTCCGCGCGCGGCGGCAGCTGGTGCACCGACGGCGGCAGGTAGGACAGGAAGCGGCGGGTGCGGTCGAAGGCCTCCTTCTCGGAATCGACCACGTCGAACACCACACCGTTGCGGCCGTGGATGTCGCTGCCGCCCAGCTCCTCCTTGGTGACGGTCTGCCCGAGCCGCGCCACCAGCGGCGGCCCGGCGGCGAAGACCTGCGAGATGCCGCGCACCATCACCGAGTAGTGGCTGGCGGCCACCCGAGCGGCGCCGAGCCCGGCGACCGAGCCGAGCGCCAGCGCCACCACCGGGATGGTGCCGAGGTTCGCCGCGACCCACTCCCAGCCCGGGTTGGCCGGGACGTAGGTGCGGCCGATCGTCTCCAGCGAGCGGATCGAACCGCCGCCGCCGGTGCCGTCGACCAGCCGCACCAACGGGATCTGCAGCTCGTTGGCCAGCTGCTCGGCCATGATCTGCTTCTCCCGGATCGAGGCGTCGGACGCGCCGCCGCGCACCGTGAAGTCGTCGCCGCCGACCACGACCGGCCGGGCGTCCAGCCGCCCGCGGCCGAACACGAAGTTCGCGGGCTGGAACGCGCCGTCCGGCTGGAACTTCCCGGCGATGGCGCCGATCTCGCGGAAGCTGCCGGGATCCAGCAGCTCGTCGATGCGCTCCCGGACGGTCAGCTTGCCGTGGTCGTGCTGCCGCTTGACCTTCTCCGGCCCGCCCATGCGCTGCGCGAGCTCCTCGCGCCGCCGCAGTTCGTCGATTTCCGGTTGCCAGGACAATGTCCCTCCAAAGTGGTCACGGGGTCGGTCGGTGGAGCGCGTCAGCGCGGCACGCGGGCCGGGGGAGACGCGGTTCTCGTGCGAGAACGCCAACTCGTGGGCGGACGGGCGGAGGGCGTGGTGCCGGGAGCCTTTCGCGACGCATCCGGGTCAGCTCCTAGCGGTTCCGGCGCGGGTCGAGGGCCTGTTGCGCGACGTCGCCGAGGACGTTGAACGCCAGCGCGGTCGCGGCGATCGCGATGCCGGGCACCAGCATCTGCAGCGGTGCCTGGTAGAGGAACGTGTAGGCGCGGGCCAGCATCGAGCCCCAGCTCGGGTCGGGTGGCTGCACGCCGAGGCCGAGGAAGCTCAGACTCGCCTCGGCGATCAGCGCGTGCGCCAGCAGCAGGCTGGACTGCACCAGCACCGGCTGGATCGCATTCGGCACCAGGTGCCGCAGCACGAGGTGCCGGCCCCGGCTGCCGAAGCTGCGCGCCGCCTCGACGTAGGTCTCCTCCTTCACCGCGAGGACCTGCGCGCGCATCAAGCGGGCCACCGAAGGCGCGAACACGATGCCGACCGAGATCATCGAGTTGACCAGGCTCGGCTGCAGCGCCGCCGTGATCGCGATCGCGAGGATGATCGCCGGGAACGACAGCAGGGTGTCCACCACGCGCATCACCGCGCTGTCGACGATGCCGCCGAGGTAGCCCGCGACCAGCCCGAGCGGGATGCCGATCAGCAGCGCGACCCCGACCGCCAGGAAGCTGGCCAGCAGCGACGCCTGCGCGCCGTGGATCAGCCTGCTGAGCACGTCCCGGCCGAGGTCGTCGCTGCCCAGCAGGTAGCCGGGCGTGCCGGCGGGGGCGAGGATGGCGTCGAAGTTCTGCGCGTTCGGTTCGTGCGCGGTCACCACCGGTGCCAGCAGCGCCAGCGCCGCCAGCACCACGAGGTACCCGGCGGACGCCAGGCCGCGCCAGTCCCGCACGACCAGCCACAGCCGGTTCTCCCGGCGCGGTGGGGAAAGCGTGGTCATGGCATCACTCCGAGATACGCGGGTCGATGAACCGGTAGGCCAGGTCGACCACCAGGTTCGTGAGCAGCACCAGCAGCGCGGTGATCAGCACGACGCCCTGGATCACCGGGTAGTCGCGCTGGGTGGTCGCCTCCACGACGAGGGTGCCGAGGCCGGGAATCGCGAACAGGGTCTCCACCACGACGCTCGCGCCGAGCACCCGGCTGACCAGCAGTCCGGTGATCGTCGCCAGCGGCAGCCCGGCGTTCTTCAAGGCGTGCCGCCAGACCATCGTCCGGTGCGACAGGCCTTTCGCCCGGTGGGTGCGCATGAAGTCCGACCGCAGCACCTCGATCAGCGCGCTGCGCAGCTGGCGGCACACCTCGGCGGCGCCGACCATGCCGAGCGCGATCGCGGGCAGGACCACGTATTGCACCGTCTGCAGGGGGTTCTCGGCGAGGCCGACGAATCCCGTCGCGGGCAACCACTGCAGCTGGACGGCGAAGACCAGCACCAGCACCATGCCGATCCAGAAGTTCGGCACCGCGATGCCCAGCGTCGCCGCGCCGGTGATGGCGGTGTCGGCCGGTCGCCCCTGCCGCAGCGCGGCGGCCACCCCGAGCGGTACACCCAGGCCGACGGCCACCAGCAGCGCCGCCGCGCCGAGCGTCAGCGTGGTGGGAAGCCGTTGCCAGAGCAGCGATCCCACGCTCTCACCGGTGCTCAACGAGGTGCCGAGATCACCGGTGATCGCGTTCCGCAGCCAGTCGAGGTACTGGACGGCGAACGGCTGGTCCAGCCCGAGCTGGGCGCGGATCTCGGCCAGCCGCTCCGGCGTGGCGTGCTCGCCGGCGATGGCCTGCGCCGGGTCGCCCGGGATCAGGTGCAGCAGTCCGAACACCACGAACGTCGCCAGCACCAGGGTCGGGACGGCGACCAGGACACGTCGGCCGATCACGCGCAGCAGCGCGGTGTCCCGGCCGGGGCGCAGAGCCAGCGCGGTCATCGTTGGATCCTCACGGTGGTGAACTTGGGTTTGCCCAGCAAGTTCGGTTCGAAGCCCTGCACGTGCTCGCGGTAGGCGGCGACCGCGTTCGGGAAGATCAGCGGCACGAACAGCGACTGGTCGGCCACGATCCGGGCCACCGCGCCCAGCTTCTCCGACCGCTGGGCCAGATCAGCGGTGCCGTTCGCGGCGTTGAGCGCCTCGTCGATGCCGGGCGTGGCGACGTGCCCGGCGTTGTAGTAGCCGCGCTCGGTGAACATCAGCTTGTAGGTCAGGCCCGGATCCGGCCGCCCGGTCCAGGCCGACAGCAGCGCCGGGTACTTGCGCTCGTTGAAGAACTCGCTGCTGGCCTGCGTCAGCTCGGTCGGGATCAGGTCGATCTGCACGCCGACCTTGCCGAGCTGGTACTTCAGCACCTCGGCCAGCCGCACGTTGACCGGATCCGGGTAGGTGAGCAGCGGGAACCGGAGGCCGTCGGCGTGACCGGCTTCGGCGAGCAGCTGCCTGGCCCGGTCGGGATCGTGCGGGTAGGTGGGCACCGCGGACTTCGGGAACGCCCAGTGGTCCGACGGCAGCGGCGTCCAGCCCGGTTCGCCCTGCCCGAACTGGGTGACCTTGAGGATCTGCTCGCGGTCCAGCGCCAGGTTCAGCGCCTCGCGGACCCGCCGGTCGCGGAACACCGGCGCGCTCAGGTCCAGGTAGATGATCAGCTGGTACAGCTGCGGGCCCGCGGCGACCTTCGTGCCCTTCGCCGCGCTGAGCAGTCCGACGTCCTGCGGCGGCGGGTTGAACACCATGTCCTGCTGGCCGGAGCGCAGCGCGTTCACCGCGGTGGAGCCGTCCTTCATGATCGTGAAATCGATGCTGTCCAGGTGCGGCAGCCCGCGCTGCCAGTAGCCGGGGAAGCGCTCCACCCGCACCAGCTGGCCGTAGCGCCATTCGACGAACTTCCAGGGCCCGGCGCCGACGGGATTGCGCTCGAAGGCGTCGCCCTCGCGCTCGGCGGCGGTGGGGGAGACCAGCATCCCGGCGCGGTCGGCGAGCGTGAGCAGCAGCGAGCTGTCCGGCCTGGCCAGGTTCAGCCGCACCGTCCGCGCGTCGAGCACGTCGACGCCGGTCACGGCGGCCACATCGGACTTGATGTTGGACTTGGGACCCTTGGCGCGCTCGATGTTGTACTTGACGGCCTGCGCGTCGACCGGCGTGCCGTCGTGGAACCGCACGTCCGGGCGCAGGTGCAGCACCAGCGCGGTCGGGTCGTCCTGGTCCCAGGACTCGGCCAGCCCCGGCGCGGGCTCCAGCGTCTTCGGGTCGAACGACACCAGGGTGTCGTACATGGTGTAGAGGATCGCGTGGTCCGAACCGGAGTTGCCGCGCTGCGGGTCCAATGAGGACGGATTGGACCGCCATGCCACCCGCAGGTGCTGGCCGCCTTCGGCCGCCCCGCTGCCGCACGCGGTCAGCGCCAGCAGCAACACCCAGACCACTGCGGCGATGCGCTTCACGCCTGGCCTCCTTCGACGCCGCGCAGCGGCAGCGATCCGGGGAAGTGGCACGCGGACCAGCGGCCCGGCTCGACCTCCGCCCACTCCGGGACCTCCTCGGCGCACCGCTGCTGCGCGTAGCGGCACCGGGTGCGGAACCGGCAGCCCGACGGTGGGTCCACCGGGCTCGGGATGTCGCCTTCGAGGACGATCCGGTCGCGCTGGTGCGAGCCGATCCGCGGCTGCGCCGAGACCAGCGCCTCGGTGTAGGGGTGCAACGGCCGCTCGACCACCTCGTCCACCGGGCCGAGCTCCATCAGCCGGCCCAGGTACATCACGGCGACCCGGTCGGCGATGTTCGAGACCACCGCCAGGTCGTGGGTGATGAACAGGTAGGACAGCCCGAAGTCGGCCTGCAGCCGGCGCAGCAGGTCGAGGATCTCCGCTTGCAGCGCGACGTCCAGCGCCGACACCGGTTCGTCGCAGACCACCAGCGCCGGATCCAGGACGAGCGCGCGGGCGATGTTGACCCGCTGCTTCTGGCCGCCGGAGAGCTCGTGCGGGTAGCGCTCGCCGTGCTCGGCCGACAGGCCGCCCGACTCCAGCGCCGCCAGCGCGCGGGTCCTGCGCTCGGCGCGATTCCCCTTGCGCTGCACCAGGAGTGGCTCCTCGACGCTGGAGGCGATGTGCATCCGCGGGTCCAGCGCCGCGTTCGGGTCCTGGAACACCATCTGCAAGCGGGTCAGCGCTTCGCGCCGGGCCCTGCCGCGCAGCGTCGCCAGGTCCGCGCCCGCGAGGCGCACCTCGCCGCCGCTGGGACGCACCAGCTGCAGCAGCGCCCGGCTGAGCGTGGACTTGCCGGAGCCCGATTCGCCGATCAGACCGAGCGTTTCGCCTTCGCGCAGCGTGAAGGAGACTCCGTCGACGGCGCGCACCCGCTCGCCCCTGAGCTTGGTCGCGAACGACACCGCGAGGTCATCGACCTGAAGCAACTCGCTCACCGGGCGACCCCCGGCAGCGTCAGGTCGGCGGTGCGGGCGCAGCGCACCGTGCGCGTGCCGGCGACCGGGAGCAGCTCGGGCCGGTGGCCCCGGCACTCGTCGGTGGTGAAGTCGCAGCGCGGGTGGAAGGCGCATCCCGGCGGCGGGGCGTCCGGCGGCGGTACCCGGCCGGGGATCGCCTTGAGCTCGGCGTGGCGGGCCTCGATCCGCGGGATCGCCTGCAGCAGCCGCGAGGTGTAGGGGTGCCGGGGCGCGCCGAGCACGTCGGAAACGGGCCCGCTCTCGACGGTTTCGCCCGCGTAGAGGGTGACCATCCGGTCGCAGAGCTCGGCGACGACGCCGAGGTCGTGGGTGATGAGCAGGACCGCCGTGCCGTGCTGCCGCGTCAGGTCCCGCGGCAGTTCGAGGATCTGCGCCTGGATCGTCACGTCGACGGCGGTGGTGGGTTCGTCGGCGATCAGCAGCCGGGGGCGGCAGATCAGCGCGATCGCGATCATCACGCGCTGCCGCATCCCGCCGGAGAGCTGGTGCGGGTACTCGCCGAAGCGCTGCTCCGGCAACGGGATCCCGACGGATTCGAGCATCTCGACGGCGGCCTCGCGGGCGGCCCGCTTGCCCATTCCGCGATGTGCGAGCAGGCATTCGGTGAGCTGGTGGCCGACGGTGAACACCGGGTCCAGCGCGCTCATCGGTTCCTGGAAGACCATGCCGAGTTCGCTGCCGCGCAGCCGCTGCCGCTCCGGCTGCGGGAGGCGGAGCAGGTCGGTGCCCGCGAAGCGGATCCGGCCGTCGATCACCGCGGGTGGAGTGGGCAGCAGGCCCATCACGGCGAGCGCGGTCAGGGACTTGCCGCTGCCGCTCTCACCCGCCATGCCGACGATCTCGCCGGCACCGATGTCGAAGGACACGTCGCGCACGGCGGTGGTGCGGGTTTTCCGGCCGAGGAAGGAGATGTTCAGGTGCTCGACTTCCAGCACCCGGTCCGGGGAATTTCGGGGGAGTGTCAACGCCGGCCTCCCGAGGGGTGTGTGACGCGGGGCACTCTAAGCTGTGTGTAAAACTGACGTCAATATCAGTTTTTTGAGATGCGCTAGGTTGGCGCATCTCTGTACCGAATCACCAGGAGGAAGCGGTGGCCGTTGAGCGGCTGCAGCCGGTAGCCAGCCCGAAGACGCCGAAGGGGCGCGGTTCGAAGGAATCGCTGCTGCGCGCGGCGCGCACGGTGTTCGGCCGGTCGGGCTTCGCGGCGTCCCGCGTCGCCGACATCGCGGCCGAGGCGGGCCTGTCCAACGGCGCGTTCTACCGGTACTACACGGACAAGCGCGAAGCGCTGGTCGAGCTGATGGCGGAGCTGCTGGACGGCCTCTTCGACCAGTCGCGCGCCCGGTGGAACCCGGGGGACGCGATCGAGTCCGTGGTGATCAGCACGGAGCGCTACTTCCGCTACTACGAGGACAACGCCGACCTGTTCCGGGTCCTGCACGAGACGGCGCAGACGGACCCGGAGATCGAAGCGATGCAGGCCGAGAGGCGGCGCACGTTCCACGACCGCATCACGCGGATGGCCCGCAAGGGCATCGAGCGGGGCCTGATCCGCCCGAGCCTCGACCCGGAGCTCAGCGCGGCGTTCCTGGGCGGCATGACCGAGCACTACGCCTACACGCGCTTCGTCCTCCACCGCTACCCGGAACGCGATGTCCACGAGGTGAGCCGGGAACTGGCGAACTTCTGGGCCCACGGCGCCCTCGCCTGACACCCCGCGGGCGGTAGCGCGCTTTAGCCGAGCGACGTCCCGGAGTGCTCACGGGACGGGGCGGTGGCGGCGAGGAGTTCGTAGGCCTGGTGCTCGGTGTCGAGGACTTCCCGGGTGCGGGGGTTCCGGTGCCAGATCTCGCCGTCGGCGACCGCGTGCGCGTTGCGGAGGGCGAAGACCGAGCGCGTGAGGCGTGCGCGGGCGTCGGCCGCAGTGGTCTCTTCGGCCTCGCGCAGGCGCTGCTGGGCTTCGCGGCATTCGACGAGGGCGGCGTTCAGGCGGCGGTTGGACTGGTGGTTGATCAGCACCAGGCTCACCGCTGCGGCGATCAGCGCGCCCAGGACCGTCGTGGAGATGCGCTCGACGATCAGCTCGTTGCGCGCCGCCGGGTTGCTCAGCGAGGCCAGGCCGAGGGCCAGGGGAGTGACGAACACCAGCCCCAGCGCGTAGTTGGACTGGACGAACAGCTCGGCGATCAGCTGGCAGACGACCACCAGCACCATGATCGCCAGCGGGCTCGGGTGGAAGCCGAACATGGCGAACGCGACCACGGCCCCGGCGAGGGTGCCGGTCATGCGCTGGACCGTGCGGTGCCAGGTGGCCGTGGCGTGGGTCGACTGCAGGACCGCGCTGGCCGACACGACCGCCCAGTAGGCGTGGTCGAGGCCCACCGCGGTGGTGATCAGCCCGGCGAGCAGGCAGGCGAGCAGCATCCGCCCGGCGTTCGGCAGGAACGGGGAGATCCGGGACCGCAAGGTCGGCCGCGCCTGCGATCGGGGGGTGTGCGGCTTCAACCGGGACTGGGGCTCGGGGATCCGGCCGCGGTGGAGCTTGCGGGCGAGGTCCCTGAGGTGGTCGGCGTCGGCGGGGTGGTGGAGCAGCTGCTCGGCGTCGGCCAGGTGGGCGCGGAGGGCGGCGATGGCGCGCCCGTTGCCGCGCAGGGTCGTTGACGCCCGGTGCACGGCGAGGTGCGCGCGGTGGCGGGTGGCCGGGTTCGGGGTCTCGAGGTGATCGGCGACTGCGATGAGCGCGCGAGCCGTGACGACGCGGTGCGGGCCGGTCGGGTGCAGGAGGTTGCCGAGCAGGCTCAACGCCACGGAGAACGCCGCAGATGCCGCCATGACGGCCAGGTGCGGGCCGATGGCCGCCGGGTCGTGGGCGGAGTAGGCGGCGGCGCCGGCCGCGAAGACGAACATCAGACCACCGGGCGGGCCGAAGTCCAGCACGTCGGAGACCAGCTTGCCCAGCGCGGCGATCGCGGTGAGCACCAGGACCCCGATGAGCTCGTCGCCGGTGGTGGCGGCGATCATCGATGCCGTGGCCACGCTCACGACCAGGCCCAGCGCGATGAGCGGGAGCAGGCGGGCCCGCCGGGACCAGGTGTCGATCCGGCAGTACAACGAGGTGAACGCGCCGAACGCGGCGAAGGGCACCAGGTCCAGGCGTCCGATCGTCGCCAGCAGGGCGATCGGGGTGCCGAACGACAGCCCGATCCGCAGCGCCGGGACCGTCACACCCCCGACCACTCGGGTGAACCGCAGCGCGTCGCGGACGCGGAGGGTTCGGCGCAGGCGGGACGAGGCGGGTTCGGGCTCGACGTGGCTGGGCTGAACGTTCACTAGTAAAATATTACCAGATGGTTTACTCGTGAAGGAGTGACGTTGGACGACGCGGTCGGACGGATCTGCGCGCAGTGGCGCGAGCAGCGGCCGGACCTCGACGTGTCCCCGATCGACGTGATCGGCCGGGTGCGTCGGCTCGGTGCGCTGACCAACCAGCTCACCGACGCGGCGTTCGCCGAGGTCGGCGTGTCGCGGATGGAGTTCGAGGTGCTCAGCGCGCTGCGCCGCGCCGGGGGAGGCCTTCGGCCCAGCCAGCTCACCAAGGAGACGCTGTCCTCCGGGGCGGCCACCACCAAGCGCCTCGCCCGCCTGGAGGCCGAAGGCCTGATCAGCCGCACCGCCTCCCGGCGCGACCGCCGCGAGGTCGACGTGCACCTCACCGAGCGCGGGCGGGAACTGATCGACTCGCTGTTCCCGGAGCAGCTCGAGCGGGAGCGGCAGATGCTCGATCCGCTGGACGCCGACGAGCGCCAGCAGCTGGCAGCCCTGCTGACCAAACTCCTGGGATCACTCGACGGAATGATGCGGTGACGCTCGGGGTCCGCAGTTTCAATTGAAACTGCGATCCGCTCCCCACGAGAGCTGCAGTGTCAATTGAAACTGCAGATCGGCGAGCCGCGTCCGGGGGTGGGCCGCCGGTGAGTTAGAGTTTTCCGGTTCTGCAACGGGAATTTCCCGCGACCTGGCGAGCGCGGCGTGATCGAGCGGTCACGCACCGGTGATCGACGTCGGTCGCCCGATCGAGAGGACCCAGTTTGGCCACGGTGCAGTTCAAGTCCGGCCATCCTGCGCTTGACCTCGGTGAACTTCCAGACCGCCTGCGCGACTTCGTGGTGCGGCGTTCCCGCGCCATCATCGCGGTGTCGGTGCCGCTGCTGGTCGCGTCCTTCGTGCTGCTGCTCGTCATGCGCAGAGCCGGTCTGGACCACGGCTCCGCCATCGACTACCAGGTCTACCGGTGGGCGGTGCACACCTGGCTGGCCGGCGGCGACATCATGAACAGCGCCCCGACGGTCAGCATCGGGCGCGTCCTGCCCTGGGTGTACCCGCCGTTCGCGCTGGTACCGCTTCTGCCGTTCGCGCTGCTGCCGTTCGTCGCCGGGCTGGCTGCGCTGTACCTGGTCGACGTGCTCGCCATCGGCGCGGCGCTGTACCTGGTCACGCGGCACCTGTGGCCGGCCGTCGAGCGGCGCGGCGCGTTCGCCGTGGCCGCTGCGGTGCTGCCCTGGACGCTGTTCCTGGAGCCGGTCTACGCCTCGTTCGGCCTCGGCCAGATCAACATCGCGCTGATGGGCCTGGTGATCGTCGACTGCTTGGCGCTCAACCCGCGCTGGCCGCGCGGTCTGCTGATCGGCATCGCCGCGGCGATCAAGCTGACGCCTGCCGCTTTCCTGCTGTTCTTCCTGTTCCGCAAGGAGTTCCGCGCCGCGGTGACCGTCGTGGTGACTGCCGCTTTCGGCACGTTGGTGGGTTTTGCGCTGAACTACCGGGCTTCGGTGGAGTACTGGTTCGGCAAGGGCCCGGCGCACGGCGTGAGCGGGTCCGCCTTCCACACCAACCAGTCGATCATGGGTGGGCTGGCCCGCCTGGAGTTGGCGCCGTCGGTGCAGAACGCGCTGTGGCTGCTGCTCTCGCTGGCTTGCGCGGCCGTGGTGGCCTACGCGGTCCGCCGCACCGATCCGGCGCTGGCGGTGGTGGCCAACGGGCTGCTCGCGCTGCTGGTCTCGCCGACGTCGTGGTCGGACCACTGGGTGTGGTGCGCCCCCGCTCTGCTGG
>NZ_JAQGLA010000053.1 GCF_027853915.1 Saccharopolyspora oryzae | reverse complement strand
GTTTCGGACTGCTGCGTCAGAGGTTTTCCTTGAAGAAGGGCTCCAGCTTGGTGAAGGCCTGGTCGACGGCGTCCGGCTGGTCGTAGAGGTCGTAGTGGCTGGCGCCTTCGACGACGAAGATGTCCTTGTGCTCGGAGCGCGCCTTGTCGAAGAGCTCGAATCCGTCCCGGTAGGAGCCGAACGCGCCCGGCACGCTGCCCACGATGATCTGCAGCGGCTGGGTCAGCAGCTTGTCGGCCAAGTGGTAAGCGTCGAAGCCGAAGGCGGCTTCGAGCCCGGACAGGCGCAGCTTGTTCGGCGAGCCAGGGCTCTGAGCCCGCGGAGTGCGGTAGTAGTCGACGGCCTCGACGACATCGATGTCGGTGATCCCGGCCTGCTCCAGCTCTTCGGGGGAGTTGGGGCAGTAAGTGGTGAGCACCGGCTCGGTGCCGCGGGCTTCGGCGGTCCGCTGCTGCCCGATGGCCTCGAGCGCGGCCAGGCCGCCTTCGCGCACGAGCCGCCCGTAGTTGGCACCGACCACAGTGGCCAGTGCCTTGATCCGGTGGTCGGTCATGGTGGCGTTGGTCGCGTAGCCACCGCCGCCGCAGACTCCCAGCACACCGATGCGATCTGCGTCGATGTGGTCCAGGCTGACCAGGTAGTCGACCGCGCACCGGAAATCCTCGACCCGGGTGGCGGGGTCTTCGAGGTAGCGGGGTTCGCCGCCGCTCTCGCCCTGGTGGGAGGCGTCGAAGGTGAGGGTCACGTAGCCCAGCTCGGTGAGCCGCTGGGCGTAGATGTTGCCGGCGGTCTGCTCCTTGCAGCTGCTGATGGGGTGGGCGCAGATGATCGCCGGGTACTTCTCGGTCTTGTCGAAGCCTTCCGGGAATCGGAGGTCTGCTGCCACGTCCCAGGTCCGGTTCTTGAAGCGCACCGATTCCATGCTCTGTCTCCTGACGAGTTCTGCGGCCGTGCCAACGGCTCACGCTTTCAGCTGCACCCACACCGGTGAGCTCGAACGGAAGTAGCCGTGATCGGCTCGAAGTGTTGCCGTACCGGCTGTTCCGCCGGTGATGCAAAGACTCACACTTCGCCGGGGATCGCACAAACCGAAGTTTTCATCCCCTGATGCATTTATCCTGGGATGAATTCCTCCCACCCAGGACGACTGCACCACTCGGTACGCGCCGGATGCGGTCCGGAGGCAGAAGTTCTGCGCCTGCGGGTGCCGGGTTTCCCGGGTGGGGCTCTGCCCAGAGTCGAAGTACTGGGTCACGGCATCGATGGTCACCGTGCTGACGGCTTCCATGATCGGGGTTTCCGCGCGTAGGGCAGGGAGATGCAGCCCCGAGCTCCAGGATTCGAATGCCCTTCAGAGGCTGGTGCTGCATCCGTGACCTCGTTCCGCTGGGATGGCCGACTCGATCGAGGAAACAGTGTTTAACAGAAATTGAAACTCAATGCCCTGATTGTCGATCCATCGGGTTTGACGACGGCGCTGGGTGATCGCACGTGGTCGCGATTGATGTGGAGACTTCGCTCGTGCGGTCGACGCGGCGAGGTGCTCGATATCGCCGTCCTGTGAATCGTGCAGTTCCGGCACTACGGGATCGACCAGCGCGATGAGGTCGTTTGCACGGCGGACCGCGCCGGGCTGATGCACAAGCGCCCCGCCACCGAAACCGCCTCCTGATTCAGCGGTTCTCCTGATGGTGCCGGTCGCACGGGTAACCGGCACCGTCCAGCGAGTTCAACGAGGGCGTTGGCCTGGGCGGATGTCCGTCGACCTGCACTTCTTACTCAGGTGGAGCGGCGAACTGCGGGATCAGGCCACTTCGTGGTTGAATCGTGGGCGTGCTGCCCTCTTTCCTGCGAGCTGAGTCGGTCAGCGCGTTGCGGACGAAGCGTTCAATCGTCGCCGTGATGTCCTCAATGGAACCCTGGTGGGGGCTCCACCACTCCACTGCCCAGTTGACAGCCCCCAGCAGGAGCATCCTGGTGGCGCGCAGGTCGAGCTCCGGGTCGATCTCGCCTGCGTCAGCGGCTGCAGTGATCAAGCTGCGCCACATCTCGCCATGGGCGCGCTGTCCATCCAACTGCCGCGTCCGGATCTCAGGGGGCAGTTGGGTCATGGTGCGCATGGCGGCGGCGGTGTAGGCGGATTCCTTGAGGATCATCTCGAAATGAGCGGCGAATGCGGCGCAAACGCGATCCATCGCCGAGGCATCCGAGGGGAGCTCCATGACCGCAGGGCGGTGACCTGGTTCTTGCACGAAGGCATGCGCGATCGGATGCACGGCAGAAGCCCGGGGACACCCCACTTGCCTGCCGCTACACCTTGGCCCGACCGTTCTCTCGCCGAAAGAAGGCAGCGGAGGCCATCTGCGGGCTCAGGGGCACTAACGGTGTCGAGATTGATCAAGGCTTCTTCGGCGCGGAGTCAGCGCGGAGACATGCGGATCGCGCCGTCGAGACGGATGACCTCGCCGTTGAGCATGGGGTTCGCTGCGATGTGCTCGACGAGCGCCGCGTACTCGTCGGGGTCGCCGAGGCGGGACGGGTGGGGGACCTGAGATTCGAGCGAACGTCGGGAGTCGTCGGAGAGTCCGGTGAGGATGGGCGTTGCGAACATGCCGGGGGCGATGGTGACCACGCGGATCTGGCGGTTGGCGAGATCACGTGCGATGGGCAGTGTCATTCCCACGATTCCGCCTTTGGAAGCCGAGTAGGAGGCTTGGCCGATCTGGCCGTCGAAGGCCGCTACCGATGCGGTGTTGACGATCACCCCGCGTTCCTCCCCGCTGAGTTCGCCGTCGACCATGTGTGCTGCGGCGAGGCGGATCACGTTGAACGTCCCGATGAGGTTGACCTCCACGACCTTGCGGAAGCTTTCCAAGGACAGCGGGCCGTTCTTGCCGACGGTGCGACCGGGGTTCCCGATCCCGGCGCAGTTGACGACGATCCGAAGCGGTCCTCGTTCCGCCGCGAGCGCGACTGCGGCACCCACTTGTTCGGGACTCGTCACGTCGGCCGGAGCGAAAGTCGCTTTGTCTCCAATGGAATTGGCGGCTTCCTCTCCGGTGGCCGTCGGCAGGTCGAGGAGGGTGACCATCACGCCCGCGGCGGCCAACCGCCGGGCGGTTGCCAGACCGAGCCCAGAGGCCCCACCGGTGATCAGGGCAGAGGTTCCAGCGATGTGCATTCGGGGGCTCCGGTTGTTAAAGGCGTTCGATGATGGTGGCGTTGGCCATACCGCCGGCTTCGCACATGGTTTGCAGCCCGTAGCGGCCTCCGGTGGCTTGCAGGTGGTGCACCAGGGTGGTCAGCAGGCGGGTGCCGGAGGCGCCGAGGGGGTGTCCGAGGGCGATCGCGCCGCCGCGCGGGTTCAGACGTGCCGGGTCGGCGTCCAGTTCGCGTTGCCAGACCAGCGGGACCGGGGCGAACGCCTCGTTGACCTCGTAGGCGTCGATCTGGTCGAGGGAAAGTCCGGAACGTTCGAGGGCTCTCCGGGAGGCGGGGATGACGCCGGTCAGCATGAGGAGGGGATCACTGCCGGTGACCGCGAAGGTGTGGAACCGGGCGAGTGGGCGCAAGCCGAGGGCGTTCGCGCTCGCTTCGCTCATGATGAGCACGGCGGAGGCTCCGTCGGTCAGCGGGGAGGAGTTACCGGGGGTGATGCGCCAGTCGATCTCGGGAAAGCGCTCGCCGAGCTCCGGGTCGGTGAATGCCGGTTTGAGTGCGGCGAGTCCTTCGGCCGTCGTGCTCGCGCGGATCGTTTCGTCCTTCGTGACTGCTTGCGGCCCGCCGATGTCGACCGGGACGGTCTCGGCATCGAAACCGCCTGCAGCGGCGGTTTCCGCGGCTCGGGTGTGTGATCGGGCCGCGTATTCGTCCAATGTGGATCGATCGAGATCCCAGTGCGCGGCGATGATCTCCGCCGAGATGCCCTGGTTGACGAGCCCGTCGGGGAACCGCGCGGCCATCGCGGTGCCGTGCGGGTTCTTGCCAAGGGTGGTGCTGCCCATAGGCACTCGGCTCATCGACTCGACACCGCAGGCGATGGCGATGTCGTAAGCACCGGCCATGATGCCCTGGGCGGCGAAGTGCGCCGCCTGCTGGCTGGATCCGCATTGACGGTCGACGGTGGTAGCGGGAACGGTTTCGGGGAAGCCAGCGCCGAGCACGGCGGTCCGGGTGATGTTGAGGGCCTGTTCGCCCGCCTGGTCAACGCAGCCGCCGATCACGTCGTCGACGAGCGCCGGGTCCAAGTCGTTTCGTTCGAGCAGCGCACGCAGCACGTGCGAGAGGAGGTCGGCGGGGTGGATGCCGGACAGGGCACCGCCCGGCTTCCCCTTTCCCGATGGCGTGCGGAGCGCGTCCACGATCACGGCGTTGTTCATGTCTGCTGTTCCTCCTGGGGAGACGTCATGCGCGCCAGATCTGCTCGCCGGCGCGGGTCAGGACCATGTTGGGCACCACTGCACGGGCGGACAGGCGCGTGATGGCGAGGACGAGTTCGGCCACGTCCGCGGTGCTCAGCATCGATTCCTGGCCCAGCTCGTCGCGTTTCCACTCGGTCATGTCGGTGTCGACGTAGCCTGGGGAGATGGCGGTGGCGGTGACGCCGTGCACGGATTCCTCCAGGGTGACCGTTTCGCACAGCGAGATCAGGCCGGCTTTGCTGGCGCCATAAGCTGCGAGGCCCGGTTCACCGGCGACCCCGGTGATCGAAGCCAGCGCCACGATTTTGCCGCCGTGCGACGGATGCGCGGCCGCGGCTTTCCGCAGCATCGGCAGGCACTGCTGGATGAGCAGGAACTGCGCGCGCAGGTTGACGTTGAGCACCAGGTCGTAGGTCTTCATCTTCGTCTCGGCGACCGGGCCCGCCGAACCCACGCCGCCGTTGAGCACGAGCAGGTCGAGGGCCCCGAACCGCTCCTCGTGTGCGGCGGCGAGCTGCCGGACATCGTCCTCGGTCGCCAGGTTGCCGACCACCGGTGCGACCTCGGTCCCGGTCTCATCGGCGAGTTCGGACGCTGCGTGCAGCAGCGGTTCTTCCTTGCGAGCAGACAGGGTCAGGGCGTATCCCGCTGCTGCCAGCCGTTGTGCGATGCCGAGGCCGATTCCGCGAGAAGCGCCGGTGACGAGCGCCGTTCGTCGGCTCATTTGTCTGCTCCCAAGGTGTCGAGGCCGGCCTGCACGAGCGGCGGGACCGCGAGTCCCACGGTGTCGAAGCCGTCGCCGACGGTGCGGCCGGCGAGGTAGCGCTGGTGGATGCCTTCGGCGATGACGGCCATCTTGAAGTAGCCCAGGGCGCGGTAGAACGGCAGTTGGGACAGGTCGCGACCGCTGGCGTGGGCGTACCGCTCGGCGATCTCGGCGGTGGAGAGAAAACCGGAGTTGGCGCTGGGCACATGGCGGACGCCCAGCACGGGTTCGGTGACGGGATTCCAGTAGACCTGCAACAAGCCGAGGTCGGCCAGCGGGTCCCCGATGGTGGACATCTCCCAGTCGACGATCGCGGCGATCCGCCCGACGTCCTGCGCGTCGAGGATGGTGTTGTCGATCCGGTAGTCGCCGTGCACGACGGCGGCGCCCGACTGGTCGGGCACGGCTTGCTGGAGCCCGTCGTGCAGCACCTCCAGTGCGTTCAGCGACCGGGTGGCGACTCGGTCCCACTGGGCTCGCCATCGGCGGACCTGCCGGTTCAAATAGCCCTCCGGCCGACCGAAATCGGCCAGTCCGACCTCGGTGAAGGGCACTTCGTGCAGGGCTGCCAGGGTGTCGACGAGCGCGAGCGAACAACGCCGCGCGTCTTCGCGTGTGAGCTGCTCGGCTTCGTGCCCGTCCTGCAGCGTTCGTCCATCCACATAGGACACGACTGCGAAGGGCGCGCCGAGGACACCGGGGTCCTCGCACAGGGCGACCGCATCGGCGACGGGGACGCCGGTGCCTTGGAGGGCGGCCACGACGCGGAACTCCCGGGCCATGTCGTGGGCGGTGGGAGTCAACGGGCCCAGCGGAGGCCGGCGCAGCACCCAGCGATGGGTTCCGTCGGTGATGGCGTAGGTGAGGTTGGACTTGCCACCGGTGATGGGCCGGACCTCGAGTTGCCCAGCGGTGCCGGGGACGTGGGTGTCGAAAAACTTCTGCAGGGCGGGCAGGTCGATTCCGGGCGGTACCTCGGCCGGGGGTGTCAACGCGGGCCCTCCAGTCGTCGCTGCGCGTCGCGGACCACTCGCCGGGCGATGGACCACCGGTGCGTCTCCGACGGGCCGTCGTAGATCCGGAACGGGCGCACTTCCCGGTAGAGCCGGGACAGAGGAGCGTCACCGGAGATGCCGAGGGCACCGCACACCTGCAGGGCGCGGTCGACCACGCGGTTGACCGCTTCGGCCACGAACGTCTTGGTGATGGAGGTGATGCGTCCGGCAGGCGCTCCGGTGTCGAGGTCCCAGCAGGTCTTGAGGATAAGGGCGCGACTCGCCTCGATGTCGATCTCGTTGTCGGCCAGGAGTTGCTGCACCATGCCCAGATCGCCGAGCCGCCCGCCGAACGCGTGACGGGTCGCGGCGCGTTCGGCGGCGATGTCCGCCGCCCGTCGAGCCGTGCCCAGCCAGCGCATGCAGTGCGTGGTCCGAGCCGGTCCCAGGCGCACCTGTGCGTACTCGAATCCCTTGTCGACCTTACCGAGGACGGCGTCGGAGGAGACCTCGACGTCGTCGAAGACGAGTTCGGCGTGCCCGGCGAACATGCTCTCGTCGAGCGTCTCGATGTCCCGGACCCGGTTGAAGCCCGGTGTGCCCGCATCGACCAGGAACATGGTGGCCCCACCGCGGGAACCGGGCTCGCCGCTGGTGCGCGCCATGACGATGGCGAAACCGGCGTTGTTCGCCCCGGTGATGAACCACTTGCGCCCGTTGATCAACCATCCGGCGGAGGTGGGCCGTGCGGTGGTGGCCAGTGAGCTCGGGTCAGACCCGGCTCCTGGTGCGGGTTCGGTCATGGCGAAGCAGGACCGGGTCTCACCCGCGGCGAGCGGGCGCAGGTAGCGTTCCTTCTGCTGCGAAGTCGCGACCTGCTCCAACAGGTGCATGTTGCCCTCATCCGGCGCCGCGCAGTTCAACGCGAGCGGTCCGAACAGCGAGTAACCCGCGGCCTCGAACACCGGGGCGCGGTCCCGCATGTCCAATCCCAGCCCGCCGAACTCGGCGCTGACGTGGGGGCTGAAGACCTGGGCCGCACGAGCGGCGTCCTGCAGCTCCCGCCGGAGTTCATCAGGAGCGTCGTGGGCCGAACCCCGGTGGCGCAGTTCCAGGGGCAACACCACATCGCGGACCACGTCCTCGGTTCGCTGGACGATTCCCGCAACGGTGGAATCGACGTCGAACTGCACAGGCACGACAACTGCTCCTCTGCTTGGAAACACGACGAATGCGGCGGTTTCAGCGATGCCCGGCTGGTTTCTTCGCGCGAGCGGCGGCGAAGTCGAGGGCATCGGCCCAGCTCGCCCGGCGGGTGAGCAGACCGCGGTACTTCATGATCACTGCCTGGCCGTTGAGGGTGAGCACGCCCGTCAGACGGTCGCCCCGGCGGTACAGCGCGACGAACCGATCGCCGTCCGCGGCCCCGGAGACGATCCGCACCTCATCGGCGCCCGGGGTGCCCACGAACTGGATGCGGTGCTCGTACCAGTCGGACCAGAAGTAGGGGACCGTCGAGTACGGCTTGGCCGCTTCGGGGGCGAGTGCGTTGCGGGCGGCCGCGGCGCCCTGTTCGGCGGCAGCGGTCCAGTGCTCGATGCGCATGACCTCGTCGAACAGCGGGTTGTGCCAGCGCGTGACGTCGCCGGCTGCGTGCACGCCTCTGGTGGCTGACAGGGTCGCGTCGCACACGATGCCGTTGTCGATGCGCAGACCCGAGTCCCGCAGCCACGAGGTCGCCGGGTCGGCCCCGATGCCCGCCACGACCAGGTCGGCGTCGATGGCGGTGCCGTCCGTCAGGTGGACCCGCCGGACGTGACCGCGTTCGGACTCGATCCGTTCGACCGCGACTCCGCACCTCAGGTCGGTTCCGGCGCGGTGGTGCAGGCCCGCGATCGCCTCGCCCATCTCCGCGCCGATCGCTCGCACCAGCGGTGTCGGTGCCGCCTCCACGATCGTCACCGGGAGCCCGCGCTTGCGCGCTCCGGAGGCGACCTCCGAACCGATGAAGCCGCAGCCGACCACCACCGTCCGGGCCCCGGAGTCGAGAGCGGCCCGTACTGCGATGGCGTCGTCGAGGGTGCGCAGGGTGTGCACTCCAGCGACGCCGTCCGCGCCCGGAAGGCGCCGAGCCGCCGCGCCCGTGGCGATGACGAGCGCGTCGTAGGGGAGGGTCCGGCCGTCGACGCGCACGATGCGCTGTGCCGGGTCGAGCTGGTCCGCGGGCGCCCCGAGCCGCAGCTCGACCTCGAGTTCCGCGCGGAGGTGGTGCTCCTCCCGGAAGGAAACTCCTGGCGGTTCGGCGACGTCGAGGTAGGCCTTGGACAGCGGTGGCCGGTCGTAGGGCAGGTGCTCTTCGGCACCGATCAGCGTGATCGGCCCGTCGAAGCCCGCGGACCGCGCGGCTTCGACGGCGCGGAGGCCGGCCAGCGAGGCGCCGACGACGACCAGGCCGCCGGTCATTCCGCCACCAGCCGCAGCGCTTCGGTCGGGCAGCCCTCCACTGCGGCCCGGACCTCTTCGATCACGTCATCACCCGGTGTCTCGGTGAGGAGGACGAGCTCCCCTTCTTCGCTGACTTCGAACACGTTCGGCGCCATCGCCTCGCAAACGCCGAGGGCGGTGCACTTGCTGCGGTCGACAGTTACCTTCATGGCCAGTTCTCCTGGGTGTGCTTCGGTGAAAAGGTCCGGAAACGCGTTGGTGGAACCTCGCGGCACGCCGGGCGGGCTGTGCTACTCCGGCGGTCGCACGTCGATCTCGCGCGCCCACTGCTCGAGGACGCCCAGCTCGGGAAGTTCAGCGTCGAGTAGCGCTGCGTCATCACGGCGGTCGTCGGTGCTGCTTTCGAGACGTCCCGACCAGACGGCGCCCGTGGTTCCGTCAATGGTGATCTCGTCGCCGGCGCGGATGACCGGGCCGTCCAAACCCACCGAGACGGTCTCCCCGTCGAACCGCAGCGCTTCGGCCCCCACCACGGCGGGAATGCCCCAGCCCCGCGCCACCACAGCGGCGTGGCTCACCAGACCACCGCGGCCGGTGAGGATTCCGGCTGCGACGGACATCCCGGCGACGTCCTCGGGGCTGGTCTCGGGCCGGACGAGGATGACCGGCCGGTCCGCGGCCAATGCCGCGTCCACGTCCAGGACGGCGGAGCCGCAGACCCGCCCCGGGGAGGCGCCCAGCCCCGTCGTCAGCGCTGCCACCCCGGTGTCCTGGTGCTCGGCGGATCCGAGGACCTCGGCACGTGCCTTGTCGCGGACCTCCTGCGGGACCCGGGCCACCGCCTCAGCCGGGGTGAGGGCGATGTCCGGATCCTCCGCGAGCGCAACGGCGGTGCGAACGGCGGCGACGGCGCCGCGTTTGCCCACCCGGGTCTGCAACACCCACAGGCGGCCGGCCTCCACCGTGAACTCGACGTCGCACAAGTCCCGGTAGTGCAGTTCGAGGGCGCGCAGATGACGGCGCAATTCGGCGGCGACATCGGGGAGTTGCTCGGCCAGCGCCGTCACCGGCTGGGTGTGAGCGCTGCCGGAGACGACATCCTCGCCTTGGGCTCCGGGCAGGTAGTCGCCGTAGGGGCCATCGCGCCCCGTCGACGGATCGCGGGTGAACACGACCCCGGTGCCGGACCGGTCGTCGCGGTTGCCGAACACCATCGCCTGCACGTTGACAGCGGTGCCCAAATCGTCGGGCACGTTCTCGCGCTCGCGGTAGGCCCGGGCGCGCGGGCTCTGCCACGACCGGAACACCGCTTCGATCGCCGCGCGCAGCTGGTCTGCCGGGTTGGTCGGCACCGGTCGTCCGGCGACCTCCGCGATGCGCTCCCGCAACCGGGCAACCTCGGCCAGGGGATCTGCTGGTGTCGCGGTCAGGTCGAGGCGGTCGTCGGGCACCCCGAGGACTGTGGTGGCGAACATCCGCAGGAACCGCCGGTAGCTGTCCCAGGCGAACTCGGGGCTTCCGGAGACCTTCGCAAGTCCATCGACGGTCTCGTCGTTGAGGCCGAGGTTGAGCACCGTGTCGAGCATTCCGGGCATCGAGCGGGGGGCTCCGCTGCGCACTGCGAGCAGCAGCGGATCGGCCGGATCGCCGAGCTTGCGGCCCACCTGCGCCTCCAGGCGTTCGCAGTGGGCGCGGACCGCGCTGTCCAGCGACTGCGGCCATCCCGATCGCAGGTGCTCCCGGCAGACATCGACGGTGAGGGTGAATCCGGGTGGTACTGGAAGCCCCAGCACGGACGTCATCTCGGCCAGTCCCGCACCTTTTCCGCCGAGCAGGTCGGTGAGCTCACGCGGTGGTCGTGCGTGCGGGTGGTCGAAAGCGTAGGCCGGATCGGAGGAATTGCTGTTCTTGGTCACGGGATTCCGCCTCAGTGTCCGTCGTTCGCGGAGCGCTGCCTGCCGAGCGTGCTCATGAGGTCCTGGTGCAGCGCCATCCACGTGTCGTGGTAGCTGTCGGCCATAGGGGAGGTGAAGGCGCGCGCTTCGCCGTTGCTGATGCGACGCCAGGCGTTCTCCAGACGTGGCGGGTACCACCCGTATCGCGGCACCGCACGCGCAAGTTCGGTGGTCAGGCGGACAGCGGCGGGGTGCAGCTCGGCCAGCCGGTCGACGATCTGGCGGTCGTAGCCGGGATCGCCGTGGTCGTTCGGGGCGCCGTCGCGGACCTGCCAGTCGGTGCAGAGCTGTTTGAACGGCCCATTCAGCTCGACGAAGGTCGCATCAGCCGCTTCGACGGCAGACCGGCCCCCGAGGCGTTCGAGTTCCGCGGCCAACTCCTCAGCGTGCCAGGCACGACCGGCGGCGGTGAGCGCGTGCCCGGCGATCCGCCCGTCCCGGCGCACGCACAGCTCGGCTTCGGTGGCGGCGTCGAGTTCGGCCTCGACGGTACCGACGTCGAGGCCGGTGAAACCGGCGACCGCGGTCGGCGAGGCGAAGCCCGCGATGCGCAGCACGTGCAGGCAATGCAGCCGCATCGTCTCGGCGGTCGTCACGGGATTCGTCGGTACCGCGGTGTTGGGTGCGCTCATCGGAAACCTCCTCGTTGAGATCCGGCAAGGTGCCGCTCGTTCGCGTCGTCAGGGGGACCAGTGCAGGTGCGTGGTCTCGTTCGCAGTTCGCAGCATGCGGTACCCGTCCCCGGCGGCGACGACTCGGCTGACCGAGGTGTAGTCGGGTGTGAAGAACATGGGCTCCGCCGTGCCGAGGACGTGCGCGAGGTAGGCGTTGATCACGCCGCTGTGGCAGACGATCGCGACCGTTTGGTGGGAGCTCGTGGCGGCGACGCGCTCGATCGACTCGACGACGCGGCGCCGGAATCCGTCCATGTCGAACTCGTAGCCGTGCCAGCGTCCTTGGAGCAGCTCCTCCCACTGGCGTCGCCGGTCGCCGCGGTACTCCTCGGCGGGGATGTAGATCGGGGCTCCGTGGTCGAACTCGACGATGCCGTCGTCCTCGACCACGGATACCCCCAGCTTCTTCGCCAGCGGAGTGGCGGTTTCGCGCGCCCTGTTCATGGGGCTGCTGTGGACGGCGTGGATCTCGCGGGCTCCGGGGCGGGTGAGGAACTCCGCCAGTTGTTCGGCCTGCAGCGCACCTTCCGGGGTGAGCCCGGGGTCGACCCCGCCGGAGGCGGCTTCGGCGCGCACCGGCCGTCCGTGCCGGATGAGCAGCAGCTGCATCAGCTCGTCGTCCTTTCGGTCGGGGCAGGAGACGGCCAGTACGCGGACCGCAGCGGTGCGGCGAGGATCTTGCCCGTCTCGGTCCGGGGGAGGCGGTCGGTGAAATCCACCGAACGGGGGCATTTGAAGTGCGAGAGCCGTGCGCGGCAGTACTCGATCAGCTCCCGTTCGAGCTCCGGTCCGGCCGAAGCGGCGTCGCGAGGTTCGACGACCGCTTTGACCTGCTCGCCGAACTCCGCATCGGGCACGCCCAGGACGGCGACGTCGCGGACCGCCGGATGCGGCGCCAGCACGTCCTCGATCTCGCGGGGGTAGACGTTCACCCCACCGGTGATGATCGTCTGGCCCACACGCCCGGTCAGGTGGAGGAAGCCATCGTCGTCGAGCGAACCGAGGTCGCCCATCTGGCCCTCGGCCCCGTTGCGCACGAACCAGACGCGGCCGGTCTCCCCGGCGGGCAGCGCGGTGCCGTTCTCGTCGCGGATCTCGACGTGGCCGGACACCGGTCTGCCCACCGAGCCGGGGTGGGCCAGCCATTCTTCCGGGCCGATGGTGGTGTGGCCGTGCCCTTCCGACGCGCCGTAGTACTCGTAGAGCACGGGGCCCCACCAGTCGAGCATCGCGCGCTTGACCTCCGGTGGGCAGGGCGCTCCGGCGTGCACCGCGACGCGGTGGGTGCTCAGGTCGAACGCGTCGCGGACCTCGGGATCGAGCCGCAGCAGGCGGACGAACATGGTCGGCACCCACTGGCTGTGCGTCACCCGGTGGCGTTCGATGGCGGCCAAGGATTCCCGCGCGTCGAACCGCTCCATCATCACGACCGTGCCGCCCAGCTGGTGCACCGTCTGCATGAACGCGAACGGCGCTGCGTGGTAGGCGGGCCCCGTCGAAAGGTAGACCAGCGAATCCCCGGGTTCGACGTCGAAGCGGAGCCGGGTGAGCAGCGGACCGAGCCGGACCGGCACAGCACTCGGGTGCACGCCGGGCAGCGGTTGCCGGAAGGGCTTGGGACGCCCCGTGGTGCCGGAGCTGAACAGCAGGCGGGAGCCCGCGATGTCCTCCGCGGTTGGATCCGGATCCGCGTCTGCCAGCGTTGCGTCGTAGTCGATGGGCGCGGTTCCCGCGCCGTCGTTGGCCTGCGGGGAATCCGACCTGCTGACGACGAGCCACGCAGGAGCGGTTCCGGCCTGCTCCGCGGCCTCTTCGATCGCGTTGAACAAACGGGAGGACGTGATCACCGCTACCGGTGCCGCGTCTTCCAGCAAGGGGACCAGCTCGGCCGCGGTCAGGTGCCAGTTCACCGGCGCGACGTACAGGCCGCTGCGCAGGCAGGCCCAGATGATCTCGGCCCACCGCACGTCGTTCTCCAGGCAGACGAGCACGACGTCACCGGTGCTGGCTCCGGCCCGCCGGAGCCATGCGGCCAGGCGCGCGCTGTTGTCGTCGAGCTCGCGATAGCTGCGGCTCGCACCGCTGCCGGCCATGACGATCGCCGGGCGATCCGGCGCGACCGCTGCGTGCTGAGTTGGGTACATGGATACCTCGGACTCCATCGGCCTTCGATGTGACTCGACGTCACATTGGTGGACTTAGGTAAGCACAGCGTTCCGGCGGCGCGCAATACTGGAACTGGGTGTCGCGGCTCCATTGACCGTGCTTGACAACGGTAATGTGGCGTGCGTCAATTACCGCCGTCGCGATCAGATCTGGCGACGATTCAATTCCTAGGAGGTCCAAAGTGACGACAAGTCGCATCGAGGCTGGGGCTGGGGACAGCTCCTCGCAAGCTTCGGGGACCAGGCTGGACAGCGACGTCGCCGAGCTGTTCGCGAAAGGCGCGGCCACCGAGCGCGGGGCCCGGACCCGGGCGGCACTGGTGGCGGCGGCGAGCGCGTGCTTCGCGGAGTTCGGGTACAACTCGACCCGCATCGCCGACATCGTCCAGAACGCCGGTGTCGCGCACGGCAGCTTCTACCGCCACTTCGCCGGCAAGGGCGAGATCCTCGTCGCGGTGATCGAGCCGTGCGTGCGCGACCTGCTGGAGACGTCCCGCCGGACCGAACCGGGTGAGGACGAGCGTTCGGCTCTCATCCGCGCGACGACGGCGTACTTCACGACCTACGCCCGGCATCGCCACCTGATGCGCGTCACCAGAGAGGCGTCCGCCGCGGATCCGGAGGGGTTCGCCGAGCTGTGGCTGCGCATCCGCGGTGAGTTCACCCGGCGCAACGTGCGGTGGGTGAACTCGTTGGTCCGGCGCGGGGTCATCGACCCCGATTGCGACGTCGAAATGCTCGCCGAGTCGCTCGGTGCCATGACCGACCAGCTCGCCTACGTCAAGATCGGCGTTCCGCGCGAAGCGCCGCGCGCCGAGCAGCTCACCCGGATGGGGCGGGCCGCCGGCGACATCTGGTACCGCGCTCTCCCGTTCGTCGAGCCCTGATGGACCAGTCGGCCGGCACGAGCCGGCCCTGACCAAGAGGAGTCCCTATGCCCCAGCGTTGGGTTGTGGACAACGATCCGAGCCCGGAGTTCCCGATCTACACCCGCGGCAACGTCGGCGAGGTGTTCCCGGATCCGGTGGCGCCGTTCTCCTGGACCATCTGGGGAATTCCGCACGCGGAGCCCGGTTGGATCGAGGCTCTGGAACGCTTCGGCGCGGTCGACGCCGACGAGTTCACCCCGGGTGTCATGGAATCGCTCGGTGTTTTCGGCGGCTACGCCTACCTGAACGTGAGCATCACACGGATCTTCGGGGCGCGCGTCCCGGGGCTGTCGCCGGAGGCCATCGACGCGACGTTCTTCGGCGCTGAGGCGGCGAGCGCCCCTCCGTACGTGCCGGGGCCGGACGACGAAAGCCCGGTGCACGCCGAACGCAGCGGCAAGACCCTCGAATGGATCCTCACCGCGACCGAGGTCGACGGGCTGCAGGAGACCGCCGAGAAGATCAAGTCCATCCGCGCCGAGCGGCCCGACCTCCGCGAGCTCAGCGACGCCGAGCTGCTCGAACGCACCCGCCACCTCATCAACACCTACTGGCGCGGGCTGTGGGTCGACCACATCTTCGTCACCCACTGCTCCCTCGTGGCACCGGGAATTCTGGGCGCCGTCGCAGCAGAACTGGGTGACCCCGCCCTGGTCACCAAGTTCATCTCGGGGCTCGGCGAGGTCGACAGCGCCAAACCCGCGTCCGCGTTGTGGAAGCTGTCGCGGACGGTGCGCGGCTCCACCGAGCTCGCCGCGGCATTTGACGCAGGTTTGCTGGGGCTGCGCGACCGGCTGGCGGCGCTCGGTGCGGCAGGTGAGCGGTTCGTCGCCGCGTTCGACCAGTTCGTCTTCGACTTCGGGGCGCGCGGTTTCAACGAGTACGAGATGCGGTCGCGGACCTTCGAGACCCACCCGGAACTGGCGTGGGCGGCCATCGACCGGATGCGCAACGCCCCCGACGAGGCGGATCCGGTGCTCGCGCGGGACCGGCTCGCCCGGGAACGCGAGCTCGCGATCGAGCAGATCGCGAGCAAGCTTGCCGACCAGCCCGAATTGCACGGCCAGTTCCTCGCGGCCGTGCAGTCCGCGAAGACGTTCCTCACCAGCCGGGAGAGGACCAAGTCCAACGTCATCACCCTGGTGCACGAGGGCCGCGTGGCGATGCGGGAGCTGGGGCGCCGCTTCGTCGAGCGCGGGGTGTTCGCTGAGATCGAGGATTTCGGGCTGTTGACCGACGACGAGTGGACCGAGCTGCTGGCCGATCCGGACTCGCTCGCTCACCTGGTGCCCGAGCGCAAGGCGCAGATGGCCGAGCTCGGCGAGCTCGAGGCGCCGTTCATCGTCGCGGGCGAGGTCCCGCCGGTGCAGACGTGGCGCCGCCGGACCTCCGACGTCTCGCCGGTCGAGCCCGGAGAGGTGCTGCAGGGCGTGCCGGGCTGCCCGGGCACCGTCACCGGCCGGGTGCGCATCGTCAGCGACCCCGCCGATCCGCGCGGGCTGGAAGCGGGCGAGGTGCTGGTCACCAGCATCACCGATTCGTCGTGGACGCCGTTGTTCGTGGCGGCATCGGGGGTCGTGGTGGACCAGGGCGCCACGGTCAGCCACGCCGTGATCGTCAGCCGCGAATTGGGAGTGCCCTGCGTGGTGTCGGCCGCGGACGCGAGCCGGCGCCTGCGCGACGGCCAGACCGTGACCGTGGACGGCGCCACCGGCACCGTCACGGTCGTCGACTGAGGAGCGCCAGATGGCTGAAACGACGACAGCTCTTCCCAACGCCGGACCGGATCTCGCCGACATCGACTTGATGGACATGGCGATGTTCGCGGCGGGCGAGGACGACGCCGCCTTCCGCGTGCTGCGCGACCGCGCCCCGCTGTTCTGGAACGACGAGCCCGGTGACGGACCTGGGTTCTGGTCCGTCACCCGGTACGCGGACGTCGACGCGGTAGCGAAGAACGCGGCGGTGTTCTCGTCTGCGGACGGCACGCAGATCCAGAGCCGCCGTGCCGAGGGCAAGGCGCACTCGATGCACAACATGGACGATCCGCGCCACCTCCTGCTGCGGCGGATCACCGTCGGCAGCTTCACCGCCAAGCGGGTCGAGAACTGGCGGGATCGCGTCCACGAGGTGACCACGGCGCTGCTGGACGAAGCCGTCGACCAGGGGCAGTTCGACTTCGTCGAACTCGTTTCCGAGCGGCTGCCGCTGCTGATCTTCGCCACGATGCTCGGCGTCCCCCGCGAGGACGCGCCGCTGCTGCTGCGCTGGACCAACATGATCGCCAGCGAGGATCCCGACCACGCACCGGACCCGGACAGCCTCGCGAAGGCGCGCACGGAACTGTTCGACTACTTCCACGGCCTCGCCGCGGAGCGCCGGAAGGAGCCGCGCGACGACCTGGTGAGCCTGCTGGTGCACGCTGAGGTCGAAGGACAGCGGCTGCAGCCGGACGAGCTCGACCCGTACTTCCTGCTGCTGACCGTGGCCGGCAACGAGACCACCCGCAACCTGCTGTCCGGCTCGGTGGCGATCCTCGGCCAGACCGGCCAGTGGGGCCGGCTCGCAGCCGATCCAGACCTGCTCACCCCCGGCATGGAGGAGATGCTGCGCTGGGTCAGCCCGGTGATCAACATGCGGCGCACCGCGCTGGTCGACACCGAGCTGCACGGCCAGCAGATCCGGGCCGGCGAGAAGGTCGTGCTCTGGTTCAGCTCGGCCAACCGCGACGAGCGGGTCTTCGACGAACCCGACACCTTCCGGCTGGACCGCACCCCGAACCGGCACCTCGCCTTCGGCTCCGGTTCGCACTTCTGCCTCGGCGCGCACCTCGCCCGGCTGGAGATCCGCACCTTCTACCAGGAACTGCACGCCCGCGGCATCCGCTTCGAGCTCGCGGCGGAGCCGGTGCGACTGCTGTCGAACTGGTTCCGCGGCATCAAGTCGATGCCGGTTGAGACCCGCCGCGGAGGGAAGTCATGACGGCGGCCAGCCACGCGGTCGCCGACCTGTCGGAAGTCCGCGACCGCGACCACCTCTACATCGACGGTGCTTGGGTCGAACCGAACGGCACCGGCCGGACCGACGTGGAGAGCCCGTCCACCGAGAAGGTCGTCGCGAGTGTGGTCAACGGGGACGACGTGGACACCGATCGCGCTGTTCAAGCCGCGCACCGGGCGTTCCGGGAATGGTCGGAGACCCCTCGCGACGAGCGGATAGCCGCGGTCGAGCGGCTCGCAGCGGCGCTGGACTCCCGCCGGAACGCACTCGGAGGTCTCATCGCGAGCGAGGTCGGGATGCCGCTGGAGCAGGCGACCACAGCCCAGGCGACGATGCCCGTCGGGGTCCTGGAAGCGACCGCCCGCGCTGCGAAAAGCTACGAGTGGGAGGAGTCGGTTGGCAACTCGCTGGTGGTGCGACAACCCGCCGGAGTGGTCGCCGCCATCACGCCGTGGAACTTTCCCCTGCACCAGATCGCCGCGAAGGTGGGCCCGGCTCTCGTGGCGGGCTGCACCGTCGTGCTCAAACCGAGTGCGGTGGCGCCGCTCAACGGCTTCGCTTTCGCGGAATGCGTTGCCGAGTCCGGAATCCCGCCTGGCGTGTTCAACCTCGTGCCCGGGCGCGGTTCTGTGGTGGGGGAGGCAATGGTTTCCCATCCGCTGGTCTCCGTGGTCTCGCTGACCGGAAGCGTCGAATCCGGTGCGCGAGTGGGGCAAGTCGCCGCGCAGGGCATCAAGCGGGTTTGCCTGGAACTCGGCGGAAAATCGGCCAACGTCCTGCTCGACGACGCCGACTTGGACACCGCGATCCCTAGCGCGGTGTCCCAGGCGTTCGTGAACAGCGGCCAAGCGTGCAACGCGCTGTCGCGACTGCTCGTGCCACGGCGGCTCCTCGCCGGGGTGGAGGAACGCCTCGTCGCCGAGGTGGGCCGCATCGTCGTGGGGGACCCGTTCGAGCCGGGCGTCACGATGGGGCCGGTCGTGAACGCGGCGCAACGCGAATCGGTGCGGGAGCACATCGGTGGAGCGCTGCGCTCCGGTGCTCGCCTGATCGCCGGGGGAGCGGAGGCTCCACCAGGGCTGGCCACCGGGTACTACCTTTCCCCGACGGTGTTCTCCGACGTCACTTCCGAGATGCCGATCGCGCAGGAGGAGGTCTTCGGCCCCGTCCTGGTCGTGCAGCCCTACGACGACGAGGACGGCGCCGTCACCATCGCCAACAGCACCCCCTTCGGACTCTCCGGCGGCGTGTGGTCCGCGGACCGCGCTCGCGCCCTGTCCGTAGCCCACCGGCTGCGTACCGGGCAGGTCAAGATCAACGGAGTGCGCACCCGCGACCACTTCGATGCACCCTTCGGGGGATACGGGCTGTCCGGCCTGGGCCGCGAGCTCGGCCGGTTCGGCATCGACGAGTTCACCGAGGTCACCTCGATCCTCGGCTGAGACCGGGCCAGCGCCCGGTATCCGGCGGTACTCCCGCCACCACTTCCTCATCAGGAGCAATTCCACCGCTGTGCGCGCACGGCAGCTGACGGAAAGGCAACGACGCCATGACCAAGCGCCTCGAAGGCAAGTCCATCGTCATCACCGGTGCGGCGGGCGAACTCGGCCGCGCGACCGCGGTCCGGCTGGCCCGGGAAGGCGCCGACCTCACCTTGGTCGGCAGTGGCCGGACCCCGCTCGACGACAGCAAGGCCGCCGCGGAAGCGGAAGGCGCGAAGGTTCTCACCGTCGAGGCCGACGTCGCGACCGGATCCGGCGCCGCGTCCTACCTCGAGGCCGCGAAGGCCACGTTCGGCCGCGTGGACGTGTTGTTCAACAACGCCGGGATCCAGGCCGCCATCGGGCCGATCACCGAATTCCCGGACGATGACTGGGACCGCGTCATGGGCGTCAACGTGCGCAGCGTGTTCCTCGGCATCAAGCACGCGGCTCCGATCATGACCGAACAGGGCGGCGGCGTGATCGTCAACATGGCCTCCGTCGCCGGTGTCATGGGAGTTCCGCTCATCGCGAGCTACTCGGCGAGCAAGCACGCGATCATCGGACTGACCAAGGCGGCGGCCGGCGAGCTGGCTCCTGCGGGCATCCGCGTCAACGCCGTCGCTCCGGGCGTCATCGAATCCCCGATGATGCGAACGATCGAAGAAGGCGCGGCCCCGGGGGCTCCGGATGCGGCCAAGCAGGCGTACACGGCTCTGACCGCGATGGGACGGTACGGCAACCCCGAGGAGGTCGCCGCCTCGGTGGCGTTCCTGGCCAGCGACGACTCCTCCTACATGACGGGCGCGTACCTGCGGATGGACGGCGGGATGAGCGCAGGAAGCGCCTGATCGGTATCCACATCGGACGGTGGTGGCCCGAGTTCCTTCGCGGGCCACCACCGCTGCGCGGAGGAGAGCACATGGGTCCGGAACGCGGTTCGGCACTGGTCACCGGGGGAGCGAGCGGAATCGGGCGCGCGGTCGCGGGAGAACTGGTGGCGCGCGGGCACTCGGTCGTGGTGGCCGATGTCGACCCGTGCGGCCAGCGCCTCGAGGACGAGGCGGACGTGCGGTTCGTTCGCACCGACGTCCGCGATCCCGAACAGGTCGCAGCCGCGGTCGCCGCGGCCGAGGAACTCGGTCCGCTGAAGTTCGTGAACCTCGGTGCAGGCCTGGCACGACCGGCGGCGTGCCCGTTGGCGGTAGACGGCGCGACGGTCGACCTGGTGCTCGGTGTGAACGTCAAGGGCACTTGGCACGGGTTGCGCGAGTCGGTTCCGGCGCTTCGCCGCGCCGGTGGTGGCCGCATCGTCGTCACAGCGTCTTTGGCGGGTATCAGCCGGTGGCCGCAGGATCCGCTGTACACGGCCAGCAAGCACGCGGTCGTCGGGCTGGTGCGCGCACTGGCACACGACTTGGCTGCTGAAGGCATTGCTCTCTCGGCTCTGTGCCCCGGCTTCGTTGACACGCCGCTGGTGCCCGACGAGTTCCGCGAAGCCGGGTTTCCCCTGCTCCGCGCGGAGAACGTTGCCACAGCCATTGTGGACGATCACGCTGCAGGCGGTGTCTACGTCTTGCAGCCGGGTGCGCCGCTGACTCGATACCGAGCGGCACGGGTGCCCGAGGCACTCGCCCCGGATGGCACGCCCGCTGCCGTCCCGTTGTTGAGAATGGCTGGAAACTGAGAGATGACGGAGGATGCGATGGCTTCCCGGCCCGTTCTGGTCACCGGAGCAGGATCCGGAATTGGCGCGGCACTGGCCACCCGGCTGGTGGGAGCAGGACTGCAAGTGATCGGTGTGGACCGGGCGGCCGAGATGCCGGAAGGCGTTGAACCGATCTGCTGCGACCTCACCGATCCGCAGGCCCTCGCGGTCGCGGTCGACCAACTGCGCAGTCGATTCCCGCGGCTCGAAGGCCTCGCGCACGTGGCCGGTGTTCCGGGCACGGCCGATGCCGCCACGGTGCTCGCGGTCAACTGGCTGGCGCCCCGCCGGCTGACCGAAGCCCTGCTGGACTCGCTGGAGGGCGGTGCCATCGTCAGCGTCGCCTCCCTCGCCGGCCACCACCCTGAGTACGCCGACCAGGTCGCGGAGTTGGCCGAACTCGCAGACGAAGACCTGCAAGGCTGGGCGCAACGGGAAGGCCTGACCGGTCCCCGCGCCTACGACCTGTCGAAGAAGTTGCTGATCCACCACGGGAAGGTTCTCGCCGCCCGATTGCTGCCGCGGGGAGTGCGGAGCAACACGATCAGCCCGGGACCCGTGCACACACCGATCCTGGGTGATTTCCAATCCTCGATGAACGGATCCGTGGAGCGCTCGGAGCACCTCGTGGGCAGACACGCGAGCGCCGACGAGATCGCCGCCCCCGCAGCGTTCCTCCTGTCCGACGAAGCATCCTGGATTAACGGCGTCGACCTCGTCGCCGACGGTGGACTGATCGCCTCGCGCACCGCGCCGACGCCGGGATCTCCGTCATGATCGGCCTGTCCCAGGGCGCCGAGCCCGGGGACAGGCCGGTTGGGTGGTGATCAGCGGACCTTCTTGATCGGGAAGACCATGACCGAGGACAAGACGATCGCGATGATGGCGTACACGACGGACTGGATGGGGGAGTACTTGCGAACCCACCTGGGCGCCGGCGGTGGAGCGGTCCAGGGTGGATTGGTTCTTCGAAGTCGCTACCAAGCCGTGGGCGGACAACTTCCTCGCCTTCCTGAAGCAGGAACTGCATCCGGAGATCCAGCGGCGCCACAACGTGCTGCCGGGCGATGCCGGAATCTCGCTCAGCCCCGGCGCGGTCGACATCCCCCGGGCGATGCGCGAGCTGCTGCAGCGGCTGGTCGACATCGACTGAAAGGACGAGCCGTCCCAGAGGGATGGTCAGAACACCTGACAAAAGGGACGCCGTAGTTCTCCGAGCGGGGGCGTGCCAAGGAGGTGCAGTCGCTGGGACCCTGCCTACCCTCTGCAGCTGCTGGCCAAGGCTGTGGCTCGTGATCGTCGGAGATCAGTCGTGTGGGCCCGGGGGCGCCCAGGCGCACACGACGGGAACGACTGCAATTTATCCTCCGTACCAGTCGCGAACGTCTCGTCCGCAGCATCGACGCGACATCGGCGCCCTGCGAGGTCTAGCGCCGCCTCGCCATGCTCGCCAAACTTTCGAGGCCTGGGCTAGGCGCCCGGTTGATCACTGCCTACGGATAGAGTTTCGGAGGTAGCGCTATACGGGCCCCCGGGAGGGGGCTTCGAGACTGACCCCGTTGGCTAGGTTGCGATCTCCTGGTGTGCCTTCGGGTTCCATGGCAAACGGTGGCTGAGGGAACCTTTGCTCGATGCCTTCAGCGCGTTATCTGGGAGCCATCTCCGACAGGTGCCGAGTCGATGGACTCCTTTACTTCGCTGAGTACATTGGAAGGCGACCTCGAAGAATGAGCTTGAGCACGCCGTTGACTCCGCACTTGGCTGGGGGTCAAGGGGTCGTGGGTTCGAATCCCGCCGTCCCGACGGTGGAGAGGATCCCCGCAGGTCAGAGCCTGCGGGGATCCTCTTTTTGTGATCTGTGGCGGATGGTTCGCGCCGAGCATGTCGGTCGTGGACTCCTTTACTTCCCGTCAAATGGTCATGCCTGGCGGCGTGCTTGCTGTCCAGTGATAGGTCCTGGTTGCAGCTGCTCTGGACCCTTTGACCGGCTTCGCCGATGGTGTGGAGATGGATGTCCAGAGCGGAGACTTAGCCCGGCTTGCGGACACGGCCAAGGTGCTTCATTTCGATCTGGGACTTCGAGGTCGGAATCCTCCTGGGTGTCTACTTGGGACAGTGCAACATCTCGATCGGCGCCGCTGCGGTTTATGTCCGGGTAGGCGCTACCCGCTGACCGCGTCGGCGCACCGGACGGTCTTGATGGAGGAGGTAGCAGGTGTCGGGCGGGTGGTCGCGACGACACCGCCGAATGAGGGCATCCCGTCGTCGATCAGCGTGGTGGCAATGCACTTGGTCGGCGCCGACGACATCTTCGTCCTGGGCGGTGTGCAGGCCATCGCTGCGTTGGCGCTGGACACTGAGACAACGACCTGGTGGGCGTCCTCCTCGGCCCGGGCAACGCATTCGTCGCGGAAACCAAAAAGCTGCTGTTCCCGAGTTTGTCACTGAACTGGGTGAATAGGTCTGTGCGGACGGTGGTCCATGGCGCCGCGTCTCTACGTGGCCGTCAGGGCCGCGGCATTGATAGCAGGGGAAGCCTGGATCAGGCGCGGGCCAGTGTGTCGCCCTGCGGCGGGGCTTAACACGTGCTCAGTTTGTGGACTCCTTTTGCTTCGCTGGGTAAGCTACGCGGTGACTTCGAAGAACGAGCTTGATCACGCCGTTGCCCCCCCGGCGTCCCGACGGTCGGAGAAGCCCGTTGATAAGCACGTAAGTGCAGGTCAACGGGCTTCTTTGTGTTGCGCGTGGACGTTTGTTGATCGTTTGCCGGCGTCATTGCAGTGATCATGCGCGAGTGGCCCGGAACCACTTTTACCGCTTCCCAATAACGCCCTAGCCTCTTATGCCCGTGCTGGACGCTGATGCCAAGGACCTGCCCGGAGCGCGGTCGAAAGATCATGATGACGTAAGGAAATTACGTGTCCGAGGGGGGAGTTGCGCACTATTCACCCGCCTCCTGCTTCCTGAGACAGGTTGAAGCAGAGGACTTTTTGCTGTCCCGTGTGTCCCTTCTGGAGGCCATTCGGGACACCGTGCTAGGACAGGTCGGTCGCCCTGTGAACTGCGAGAACGTGGAGCAGTTGTCCCGAGCTGTCCCTGAACTGGTTCTTGACGCATCCAACGAGCGTCCAGCCGGTGGGGCTAGAGGCGTGTCACGCGGGGTTCCACACGGATAGTCGAGCTGCAGAACTCGGTTGGAAGGCTGGGATCCCGTGACGGCACTGCGCGGGCGGCACGGGATCCGGGCAGCCCCGATGCTCAGGCCCTGTCCCGGGCGGTTTTCCGTTTGGTTGCGATCGTGGCGAATTGTTCGAGTGCGTCGGCGTTGTCGAGGGCGGCTGGGTTGGCGACGCTGGCTGGGGTGGTGCCTTGGAGGACGCGCTTGACGGGGACCTCGACTCGTTTGCCGGTCATGGTGTGCGGCAGAGCGGGTACGGCGATGACCTGGTCGGGTACGTGGCGTGGAGAGACCTCGGCCCGGATGCGGTCGCGGATGCGGGTGACGAGCTCGGGTGGCAGTTCGTGCCCGTCCGCGAGCACCACGAAGAGTGGCATCCAGTAACCGTCGTCGGGTTCCTCGACGCCGACGACGAGCGAGTCAGCGATCTCCTCGAGCTGGTCGACGACCTCGTAGATCTCGGCGCTGCCCATGCGGACGCCGTAGCGGTTCATGGTGGCGTCCGAGCGGCCGTGGACGATGACGCCGCCGCGGCTGGTGACGGTGGTCCAGTCGCCGTGGCGCCATACGCCGGGGTAGGTGGAGAAGTAGGCGTCGTGGTAGCGCGCGCCGTCGGGGTCGTTCCAGAAATACAGGGGCATCGACGGCATCGGCCGGGTCACGACCAGTTCGCCGACCTCGTCGGTGAGGGTGTTTCCCTGCTCGTCCCAGGCTTCGAGGGCCACGCCGAGTATCCGGGCCTGCATTTCGCCCGGGTACTCGGGGAGGGTGGGGACGCCGCCGGCGAAGCCGGAGACGATGTCGGTGCCGCCGCTGGCCGCGGCGAGCCAGGCCTCGGGCAGGGTCTCGTGGATCCATTGGCTCGTGCCGGCGGGCAGCGGCGATCCGGTGCTGCCCAGGCCCGACAGCTGCAGGTCAAGGGCGGCGAGATCGGTTTCCGCTTTGTGGGCGGCGATCAGGTAGGCGGCGCTGGTGCCGAGGAAGGTCAGCTGCTCGTCCGCGGCGAGCCGCCACAAGGCGTCGGGACCCGGCCAGCCGGGGCTGCCGTCGTAGAGCACGACGGTCGCCCCGAGCAGCAGGGCCGAGACCTGGATGTTCCACATCATCCAGCTGGTGCTGGTGTACCAGCTGAACCGCGACCCGGCGTCCAGGTCGGTGTGCAGCCCGAGGAATTTGAGGTGTTCGAGGGTGACGCCGCCGTGGCCGTGGACGATGCCCTTGGGCCGGCCGGTGGTGCCGCTGGAGTACAGCACCCACAGCGGATGGTCGAACGGCACGGCCGTGGTTTCGAGGGCGTGCGTGTCCCGGGTGAGGGTGTCGAAGCGCGCGGTGCCGGGCGGCTGAGTGCCGCCGAGGTGCGGGACCCACACGGTGGCCTGGACCGAGGGGAGGAGGCGGCGGAGTTCGGCGTTCCTTGCGGAGCGGTCGTGTTCTTTGCCTGCGTAGCGGTAGCCGTCGGCGATGAAGAGCACGGCGGGTTCGAGCTGGCCGAGGCGGTCGGCCGCGCCGTCGGGCGAGTACTCCGGGGAGCAGGCCGACCAGATGGCGCCGACGGCGGCCGTGGCGAGGAACGCGACGACGGTCGCGGTGATGTTCGGGAGGTAGCCGACGACGCGGTCGCCCGGGCCGATTCCTTGCTGCCGGAGCCAGTGCGCGAGGGAGGCGACCTGGCTGCGGAGTTCGTCGCGGGTCACCTCGTTCCGGTGCCCGCCTTCGGAGACGGCGACGATCGCGGTCTGGTCGCCGGTGTGGCGCAGCGCTTGGTCGGCGTAGTTGAGCGTGGCGCCGGGGAACCAGGTCGCTCCGGGCATCGCGTCGTCGGCCAGCACCCGCGTCGCGCGCGTGCGGAACGGGACGTCGTAGAAGTCGGCGATGGTCTGCCAGAACTCTTCGAGTTCGGTGGTCGACCAGCGCCAGAGCGCGTGGTAGTCGGCGAAGTCATGGCCCCGGGCGGCCAGCCATCGGCCGAACGCGGCGATCTGTGTGCGGGAAGCGGCCTCCGGCGCGGGAGTCCACGCCGGAGGTCCGACGGGGTCAGCTGGCATTGTGCGCCCCGGTCATCATCGCCGCGACGTCCTCGGGCATGAGGAACGACGGCGGCGGGGGCGGGCCCCAGTTGAACAGGCTCCGCGCGCCTTCCCAGGTGCCGGGTGTCCAGAGCGCGTCGTCGACGATGCAGTCGATGTCGGAGTAGTACTCGGAGAAGTTGCCCGCCGGATCCTTGAGGTACCAGAAGAAATTCGACCCGACGTGGTGGCGGCCCAGTCCCCAGACGTGCCGTTCGGGGTGCTCTTCCAGCATCGCCATCGCGCCGCGGCCGATCTCGTCGATGTCCTCGACCTGCCAGGAGGTGTGGTGCAGGAAGTTCACCGGGGCTTGCTGGACCAGCACGTTGTGGTGGTCGGTCGAGCAGCGCATGAACGCGGCCAGCGAGGGGACGGCGTCGCTGATCTTGAACCCGATGCCCTCGGTGAAGAACCGCTGCGTGGCGGCCTGGTCGGTGGATCCGATGACGACGTGGCCGAGTTTGCGCGGGGTCACCCGGCCTTCGCGCTGGATGCCCGGCGCGCGGGTGTTAGCGCGTTCGATCCGGCCGGGTCCGTTGTACGGCGTCGGGTCGGCGGGCTGTTGCTCGATTCGCGGCGCCACCGAGATCACGGCCCGGAATCCGGCGATCGGTTCCTCGGTCACGAGCTTGTCGGCGGTCCGCTCGACGGGCAGGTCGAGGGCGCGGATCTGGCGCTCGATCCGGTCGAGGTCGTCCGGGTTTTCCGCGCCGATGCCCAGTTCCAGCAGGCGGCGCCGCGGTGCGTGCGCGAGCTTGAACTGTTCCCCGCCGTCGGCGGTGGCGAAGGCGTTCCCGCCGAGCGGCGTGAGCCCGAAGTCGGTGTAGTAGGCGGCGGTCTGTTCGACGTCGGGCACGCCGACGGTGATGGAGGTGAGGCGGTGCAGAGCCATGGCCGTTCTTCCTTCCTTGGCTTCAGGCGGATGCGGTGGTGTGCGGGGTGCCGGGAACGCATCGCTGGCGGAGTTCGCCGATTCCCTCCGCCCACGTGACGATCTCGTCGCCGGCGGACAGGAACCGCTGCGGGTTTCGGCCGCTGCCCACGCCGCTGGGCGTGCCGGTGAAGATCAGGTCGCCCGGCAGCAGCGGCAAGACCGCCGAGAGCCGCTCGATCAAGACCGGGACCGAGAAGATCAAGTCGCCGGTTCGCGCCTTCTGCACCTGCTCGCCGTTGACGGAGCAGCCGATTTCCAGGTCCGCGGGGTCGTCCAGTTCGTCGAGGGTGACGACGACCGGGCCGATCGGCGCGAATCCGGGGAAGGATTTGCCGAGGCTGAACTGGGGCGCGGGCGGAACGAGTTGCCGGGTGCGCTCGGAGTAGTCCTGCCCGACGGTGAGGCCGGCGACGTGCTGCCACGCGTCTTCCGCGGAGACGTGGCGGGCTTCGCGGCCGATGACGACGACCAGTTCGGCTTCCCAGTCGACGGTGTCGCCCGGCAATGCGAGGTCGCCGCACGGCCCGGCGAGGGAGCTGCGGAACTTCGTGAAAACCGGTGGCTCGACGGGGAAATCGAGTCCGCTCTCGATGGCGTGCCCGCGGTAGTTCAGGCCGATCGCGAACACCTGGGCTGGCTCCGGGACGGGCGCGCCGAGGGCCGCTTGGTCGAAGGGCTTCCCGGCGGGCAGGGCGGCCGAGCCCGCCCAGGCGAGGAATTCCGGCCAGTCGCGGTACACCGCCGACGGGTCAGGGCCGAACGTGCCGTTGCTGGCTTCTTCGACGTCGACGGCACCGGTATCGGTGACCAGGACGAGCCGGCCGGAGAGATTGGCGATGCGCATGGGAATTCTCCTCGTGGAATCAGCGAAGTTCGGCGGCCAGCACCTGGGCCAAGGCGGCCCGCAGAGCGGCGTGCGGGTCCTCGACGCCCTCCGCCGAGCGGAACGCGACGTAGCGGTCGGGGCGCACCAGGACCGCGCCGGTCGGGGAGACGCCGCGGTTTTTCAACCAGGCGCAGCGCACGTCGACGAAGTCGCCGCCGAGGACGCCCACCGTGCCCGCGACCAGCGGCAGATCGTTCTCCGCGGACAGCTTGTTGGCGGCTTCGACCCATGCCTGCCCCTCTTCGCCCGCCAGCAGCAGGAATTTGCCACCGTGGACGAGGGTGCCGAGCGCGATGCGCTCGCCCTGGCGCTCGACGAACGCGTGCGGCAACGGGTGTCCCGGCTTGGTGCTGGGCTCGTAGAGGCGGACCGGGTCGAGCGGCACGTACTCCGGGCTTCCGTCCGGCACGATCGCGGCGGAGTCGTAGCGGTAGCCGAATTCGACGTTGTGGTGGCGGAATTCCATCGTCTGCGAGCCGATCGCCCGGTTCAGCGCATGCCGTTTCTCCGCTGAGCCCGGAAGGTCCTCCCACAGCGGGGCGAGTTCGGCCCAGTTCTCCTCCGGGGTTTTCTCCGGCGACAGGTTGAGCGCCTGGTCGAGCGTGAAGTGGTTCATCGCGTTGGCGATCGCGTTGTCGATGTTGTGCTGGTCCACCGGCTTGCGCTCGGCCTCGTAGGTGTCCAGGAGGCCGTCGCCCGCGCGGCCGGCCAGCACCGCGGCCAGCTTCCAGCTCAGGTTGTAGACGTCGTGGATCGCCGAGGTGAGGCCCAGGCCGCCGGTCGGGGGGTGCCGGTGCGCGGCGTCGCCGGCGAAGAAGACCCGGCCCGCCCGGAACTTGTCCGAGATGACGCCCTCCATGACCCACTGGCTGATCCGGTGGACAGTGGGCGTCAGCTCCGGTGGGAGCCCCAGGATGGCGCGCATCCGTCCGAGGACCTTCTCCTCCTGCATCGCGTCGGGGTCGTCGGTCGCGTATTGCATGTGGAAGACCCACTCCTCCGATGCCGGGCCCCAGTGGTCCGGTCCCATCGGGACGAGCACACCGCTCCACGAGCCACCGAAATCGGGGTTGACCAGCCAGCGGATCAGCACGTCGTCGTCGGTGGCCCAGGGGGACAGGTCCGCGGTCATGTGGATGGAGACCATCTTCATGATGTTCCGCGGCCCGGTCATCCCCACGCCGAGCAGCTTGCCGACGGTCCGGCCGCCGTCGGCGGCGATCAAGTACTGGGCCCGCACCTGGTACGTCGTGCCGGCGTCCTTGTCGCGCACGGTCGCGGTGACGCCGTCGGCATCCTGGGCCAGGTCGACGAGTTCGTGGTTGAACCGGACCCCGCCCGGGTTCAGCTTCTCGGCGTGGTCCTTCAGCACTGGTTCGAGCCGGATCTGGGGTAGGTTGCAGGTTCGGCACGGGCTCGCCGCCACGTAGTCGGGGTCGGTGTAGCCGCCGCCCCAGACCTCGAGTTCGCCCAGTTTGCGGCCGTAGCCGTCGTGCGGGCCCGCCAGTCCCGCGTACCAGCCGGTCGCGCGCATGTTCGCGGCGGGCGTGCTGCGCCGGTAGATCTCGGGAGCCACGCCGACCTCGGTGAAGATCTCCATCGCCCGCTGGTTGAGCACGTGCGCCTTCGGCAGCGTCGACGTGGTCGGCAGCGCGCTCACCAGCAGCGAGTCGACGCCGAGGGTGGACAGGATCATCGACGCGGTGAGACCGGCGCCGCCTCCGCCCACGATCAGGACGGGGACCTGGATGTCGGACATGAGCATCTCCTCGATCGGGACCGACGATGCGCGGTCGAGAAGCTCCGAAGGCCCCGGCGCTGCAGTCATCGTCGATTGCATGGCGTGGCTCACAGCGTGCACGCCGAATCTCGATCCGTCAACTAAAAATCGATATTCAGTTCAAGTACCTTTTTTCTGCTGGTTTCCCCTAGACTGGCGGCATGGCCACCCCCGCTAAGCCCACGCGCGTCCACGAGGTCTACGACCGCATCCGCGGCAGCCTGCTGGGCGGCGAGCTGCCGCCCGGGAGCAAGCTCAAGCTGAACGACTTCGCCGCGCGGTACGAGGTGAGCCTGTCCGTCGTCCGCGAAGCCGTCACCCGCCTCGCCGGCGAGGGCTTGGTCGAAGCGTCGCCGCAGCGCGGGTTCGCCGTCGCGCAGCTGACGATCAGCGACCTGCAGGACCTGACCCGCACCCGCGTCCTGATCGAGACGCTCGCCCTCGCGGAGTCGATCAAGCACGGCGATCTGGCCTGGGAAGGCTCGGTCCTGGCTACGCACCACACGCTGGCGCGCACCCCGATGCTGACCGCGGAGGGACATGTCGACCCGGCGTTCACCCTCGCCCACCGCGCGTTCCACCACACCCTGCTCGCCGGCTGCGGCATCGCGCGGCTCGAAGGCATCGCGACCGGCCTGCGCGACTGCGCGGAGCTTTACCAGCACTGGTCCCAGGAACTCGCCGGCGACGCCGAACGCGACGTCGCCGCCGAACACCGGCTGATCGCCGAACTCACCGTCGCACGCGACGAAGCCGGCGCGACCCAGGCACTGCGCGAACACATCGAACGCACGACCGCCGCCCTCGTCCGCTATGCCGAAGGACTCGACGACACCGACGAACGGGCGCTCGCCTGAACGCGCCGTGGCCCCTCCCGCCCTCCAGGCCGGGAGGGGCCACGGGTCAACCGGTCACCTCAGCCGGGAGAAGAGCGCTCGGGCGTTGCCGGAGTCGATCGCGCGGGTTTGTTCGGCGGTCAGTCCGCTTTCGGTGTCCAGGATCTCGGTGAAACGGGTGGCCACCGGCGCCGGAGCGTAAGGGAAGTCGCTGCCGTAGAGAATCCGGGCGGGGTCGGCGAACCGGGTGAGTGCGCCGAACGCGTATTCGCCCGACGACAGCGCGGTGTCCCAGTAGAAGCTGCGGAACCGGGCCAGGAGTTCGTCTTCGTTGGGTCCGGCGGGATCCAAGGCGATCTGGACCTGGCAGAACCGCAAGGCCGCGTAGGGCACGAAACCGCCCGCGTGCGAGAGGATGATCCGCACGTTCGGGTACCGCTCGGTGATCCCGTGGACCACCATGTGCACCGCGTTGCGGGTGGTGTCGAACGGATAGTCCACCATCGGCCCCGGAACCTCGGGAAGCACCGGGAGAAGCGGATGCGCCGGGTGGATGAACACCACCGCGCGGCGCCGCTCCAGCGCCTCCCACAACGGCGCGTAACGGTCGTCGCCCAGATACACCCCGTCGTAGTTCGAGAGCAGCACCACGCCGTCCGCACGCAGCTCGTCGAACGCGTAGTCGACCTCGGCCACCGCGCCCTCCACATCGGGCAGCGGGACGGTCGCGAAGATCCCGAAGCGGTCCGGGCGTTCCCGCACCAGTTCGGCGGTGTAGTCGTTGACCCGGCGCGCCATCTGCCGCCGCGACGCACCCTGCCAGCCCGCCACGCTCGGGGCGGTCAGCGACAGTACGCTCGTGGCGATGCCGTTGGCGTCCATGAATTTCAGGTGGTCATCAGGCGTCCACGACGGAATTGTCCAGCCCGACGGGTCGCCGCCGTGCTGTGCGAGGGCCTCGCCCCAGAACGGAGGGACCAGGTGAGTGTGGACGTCGATGCGTTCGTGTTCGGTCATGACTCCACCGTCTCTCCGGGGAGGCGGGGGCGGGAGGGGAAGAATCCGATCCCCCTCCTGAGGAGTTCCCGGTGATGGCCCGCGATCCGCGTCTCACCCAGCTCGGGGCCTTTCTCCGCGCCCGGCGGGACGAGGTCGCTCCGCCCGCGTCCGCCGAACCGGGACGGAGGCAGGTGCCGGGCCTGCGTCGCGCCGAGGTCGCGGCCCGCACCTTCGTCAGCGAGGAGTACTACACGAGGATCGAGCAGGGACGGGTCCTGCCGAGCGCCGATGTGATCCGCCGAGTCGCCGACGCGCTCGGACTCACCGACGACCAGACGCAGTACGCGCTCGGCCTCATCTCCGATGCCGACGCTCCACCGGAGAACCTCGAACCGAGTGGTCCGCTGCGCCGGCTCGTCGACCGGATGGGCGAGGTACCCGCAGTCCTCGTCGGACCCGAGACGTCGATTCTGGCCTGGAACGCCGCCGCCGCACGACTGCTCACCGACTTCGGAACGGTCCCGCCGGAGCACCGCCGATACGTGCAAATGCTGTTCACCGATCCCGCCCTGCAGAGCCGGTTCGAGGACCTGGACGCCATGCGGCGCACCGTCATCGGCATCGTGCGCGCGAGCACCCCGGCGGGCCCGCCCACCGGCGACTGGATCGACGAACTGATCCGCAGAAACACCGACTTCAAAACCCTGTGGGAACGCAACGACGTCGTACAACCGCACGCCCACCTGCGAGTGCGGCTCCGCCTCCCCGGAGGCGGAGCCGCGGCTATGGACCAGGTGGTTCTGCAGGTGGTCGACGACCCCCACCAGCGGCTGATCGCATTCGTTCCCACTGACTAGCGCGAGGGAATTCTCGTGCAACCACAGACAGGTGATTGAACGGTTGAGGTCGGCTGGGAAAATCACCTCAGAGAATGACGTTCCGCTACGTTGGCGAATCACGTCGCCGACCTTGTCAGCCGGACATCCTGGTCCGCAGCGGAGAATCCATCGCACGCACCGCGTCATTCCCAGCCTCGACCCGGCCGCGCTCCGTCGGGTTCCCTAGAACCACACAACCATCGCGCCGGAGGTCTGAATTGATGAGCCTGGCACCGTGCGCGATTGCCGTCCTCACGGAGGTGCGGCCCAGACGTTCTTGACGGAGGCGCGACGAGGCCAAGAACGAGTTTGGGAGGTGCGTATCCGAGAGAGAATTGCACCCCCACTGATGAAGACGCGGGTCAGGGCACTCAGGTATTAAGCGGTTCGCAACATCAGTGTCAAAAACCCCAGGTCAAAGGCTTGACCTGGGGTTGATGTCGTGTCCGAGGGGGGGGACTTGAGCCCTCACCAGTGGGAGGAATCCCCGAACCGGGGATTCGTCTCCATGACGCCGATGTTAGTGCTGAGCGCCTCGCCTACTCCAAGATCGCCCACGCTGGTCCGCTGCCAAGCCCCACAAGGGAAAGTGATCAAAAATCGACAGGCATCTCCTGGTGGACACTCACCAACTGAGCGCGCTTTTCCAGTGAATGTCGCCTTCGTCGACCAGGTGACGGCGGTGAGTCAACTGGCTGCGGGCAAGCGTGGGCTCCGCCGTACTGCGGGGTCTTCTTCTCTCCTGCATCGTGAGCGTCTACTGTGGAATATGCATGCCATCGCCACGCGCCTGACCCTGTCATCGGAGACGAGGGCTTCGGCGTGGCCTCCAATTACCACTTTTTCTTCTCGGCTGGTCGGAGGAGCCGCAGGAAGCTTCCCGGCCTTCTGCGGAGATCCCCGAGTCCGTGAGCATCCCACATCCGTCTCGGGAACCCAGTCCAGGTGCGCGGCGGGCACAACTGATCTACACCCGCGGTCCGGACGCGGGGACGGGGTTCGAGGTGGAACCGCCTTGCGTGCTGGGACGGGACCGAGGATGCGATGCGATCCTCGATGATCCCACGGTGTCCCGCTTTCACGCTGAAGTGCTTCTGATCGGCGACCGCTACGTGCTGGCCGATGTGGGCTCGCTGAACGGAACCTACGTCAACGGCCGACCTGTCGATCGGGCCGAGCTCGCCGACGGGGACGTGGTGTGGATCGGGAACTTCCACCTTCGCTTCCACCTGACCTCCCAACACCAATCAATCCAGGACACTTCGCCTCGGGATGCCGACCAGGAGCGGTAGTTTGTGCGTTCCGGTGCGGGATCGAGCGAGGTGATCTTGATGATCACATCCTCGTATCCCGGTTCCCCGTAAGCCGGCGTCTGGTGTCCTTGTTGCCAGATGTTGGCATCCGGGTCGCGTGTCGACAATTCCTTGCGGCCGACGGGATCATCCTGGGGTGTCGATCGGCTGCCGGGTTATTGCTGGCTCGTTCGTCGAGTGTTGGTCGTTGTGGGTTCGGCCGGAGGGGGTTGCGGTGACCCACCAGGTTGCTCGTCGCGTGTCGGCCACTCGGTGCAGGCGGATCCGTGGGCGATCGAGCATGCGGGCCGCCCAGGGTTGGATCCCGTCGTGGGTGGCGCGTTGTGCGGGTTCGTCCTCGCTTGGGGTGGCTTGCATGGTGGCGGATTCGTGCCAAGTCCCGTCCAAATCGACGAATCCCAATACCCAGCGGGGCGGGTTCAGTTCCAGTTGGACCACGGTGTTGCGGTGCGGGGGTGTGGGTGTGGCCCGCTGCGGCTTGTGTGTCACCTGGTACTCGCAGTGGCGTGGACCGGTTATCAGTGGTCGGTGAGTTCGGCGACGGCGTGGGGGAGCGCATCGCTGAGCTTCTCGAGGTCTGTGACTGCGTCCCGGTTGGCTTGGATGCCGATGTGGATCGTGTCGCGGAAGGGCGTGATGGCGATCGATAGGGCGTGTCCGGCGGCCAAGGGTGCCAGCGGGTAGAGCTCGCGGAGCGGTGCGCCGCCCAAGGTGACCTTCATGTCGGGCAGCGGCACGCTGGTGATCACGGTGTCGAACAGCAGCCCGGCCGTTTGGGAGGCCACCGGAGCGGCCAACTGGTGCGCCAGCGGTGGCATTCGCCCAGCGAGGATCGGGAAGGCGCCCGGCCCACGAAGAGGGCCAGTGGCCTTGTTGCGGTCCATGGCGGCGCGCACCAGCCGCACCCGGGATGCCGGGTCGGGCTCGCCCACGGGCAGTTCGCACAGGTACCCGGACAGCTGGTTGTGATCCGAGCCGGAGTGCTCGGGTGCCCGGAAGTTGACCGGGATCAGTGCCCGCACGGTGTGGCCGTCGAGGAGGTGGCCCCGGGCGGAAAGCCATCGGCGCAGCGCCCCGGTGATGATCGCCAGCGCCGCGTCGTTGGTCGTGCCGCCGTGGTGGGCGCGAATCTTTCGTGTTTCGCTTCTGTCGAGAGGGATCAGTGCCATGCGCCGGGACGCGCAGGCACGCGCGTGCAACGGCGAGCCCGGCTCGGGCAGCCGGATGTTGCGCAGCACGTCTGAGGCGATCCCCAGACCGTCCACGGTCTGTTTCACCATTGCTGAGGGATCGATGCTTGAGAGCGCGTTGAAAAGCCAATCCGGTCGTGGCAGGACACGCAGTGGCCCGCACGGCTGGTCAGGCGCCTGGTCGGCTGCTGGAGCGGGTGTGAATCCATCGAGCAGGCCGAGTCCCGTTTCGACGGCGGCACAGCCGTCGGTGAGGGAGTGGTGGAGTTTCACCGCTACGGCGAATCGATCGCCATCCAGGCCGCTGATCACGTGGATTTCCCACAGAGGGCGGGTCATGTCGAGTGGAGTTTCGTAGAGCTCGGCCACAAGCGCGGCCAGTTCGTCCCGACCTCCTGGTGCGGTCACCTGGTGGATGTGGACGTGGTCCGCGGCGCGGAAGTCAGGGTGCTCTTCCCAATGCGCCTGCCCGAGTGGCCACCAGCTGCGATGCAGCCGAAGTCGCATCCGGGGGATCTTCTGGGCCCGTTCGGCCAGCAGGCCGGCCACCTTCCCGGGCTGCATCGGGCGGTGCGGGGTGAACACCGCTACTGCGCCCAGGTGCATCGGAGCCGTCTGCTGCTCCAGACACACGAAAGCCCAGTCCAGCCCACTGACCGCACCCGTCATCGAAAAGCCCTCCTCGTTGCCAACGTGCCGCTTGGTCCCGTTCAAAAGCTCGAAAAATGGCTCAGCACTGGAAAAGCGGGACGATCTTGAAGATCAGATACCCAGGCGTCGGCACACGCGCGTCGCGATCTGATCCGCCAACGTCTCTGCCGGTTGCTGGTCCGCATCCTCAGCGTGGTAGCCATCCGCCCACCTCGACCCGGCCTCGGGCCACATCGGGCTTGACAGCCTACGGGGAGCCGTGGAATCGGGGTTCATGTCACTCCTGCGGACATTGGCCGCAGGAGTCATCGCCGCAGCCTTCGTAGTAGCCCCGAGCGTGTCGCAGCTCGTGCTCGCGTGCTGGGCGCTCCCCGCGAACTGAGGAGTGCGCTCGGTCGCGGTCCTGGTGCACACGTGCGCCCCCGCAACGCTGCAGCATTCGGCGAAACACCTTCCTGCTCCCTCCGCCGCACATCCGCTGCTCGCGGACTCGTCAATGGCTGGCGCAAGCAGCGAACTCGAAAAAATGGCAAAATCCCATCGCTCTTCCGTGGCAACGCGAGATCCACATAGTCCTCTGTGGTTTCCGCCGCAGAACGCCGAATGAGGTAGACCGTAGCCAGCCAGAGGAAGAATGCAACCGTGCCGGGAAGCGTTCACCGCTTCGATGCCGCGGGTAGTTGCTTCGGTATGTGCCAACGTCTTTCATGCACGTCGCCCACACGGGTAAGTCGTTGTCGACGTCACATCGCAGTCGGGAAGTGTGGTGACAGTCCGTGCCTCTCCGGATCGGAATGGCGTTGGCGGTAGCCAGCATGCAGTGACGAACGTCCCAAGTCCGCTACCGGTCGTCATGTGTGGCCGACACCATGAGTGCTCGCTCGGTCGGGTCCGATCCCTCAGGCGGCCTGACGGATTGCACCACGGTGACAGCGACCGGTCGAGACCGGATCCGATTCGGCATACGGCGACGACGACCTCGCCGCCCGCCTGGTCGGCTATCGCGACTCCTGATCAGGTTCGGCCGCGAAATCGGGGACGCCGGTGAGTGCCGGCAGCGGCCCGATCTGCCACGGGTGGTCACTGCTGGCGGCGTGGTCGAGGTAATGGCGTGCGTCGCGCTGACCCATGGCGATGAGCTCTTCCAGGTAATCGGGTTCGAAGTGCAGGTAGCTGAGGAGTTCGCCGTGGGCGGGGCTGTCGCCGCCGAGCAGGTGCCTGATCACGCGGTGGCGCAAGGCGCGCAGGCTGAGCTTGTGGTTGCTGGCGTGGAAGCTGTTCAGGGCGTGTTCGCCCATCGCGCCGCGCTTGTCCGGGGCGACGAAGATGTAGGGGACCCGGCGGTACGGGGGTTTGCCCCGGACGTACCGGTACTGCTGTGTTGCGTGTGCGATCGAGGGGTCGGTGTAGAAGAGGTTGATGTTGCCGAGCATGACGATGTCCTCGGCCAGGGGGTCGACGAGGGCGCCTTCGAGCACGTGCAACGCTCCGTCGGCGAGGTCTGGGGTCCTGCCCTCGTACTGAGCAGGTTCGTCTGATGGTGCGGTGATCGCATCGGTACCGATGACCACGATCCGGTCGGCGCCGAGGTCCAACGCCGGCTTGATCGGGGCGTTGAGCCGCGTTCCGCCATCGACGTACCAGCCACTAGCCTGCGGGGGAGAGTCGATGCGAACCGCGGGGAACAGCACCGGCAGCGCGGCAGAAGCCCGAAGGTGGACGTGGTCGATCGTTGCGGGGGTGTAGTCGAGGGCGTGGGACCGGTGCAGTGACCGCTGTGCCGTGCTTTCGACGAAAACGACGGTACGGCCTCTGCGCACGGCGGTGGCGATCACGGCGAGGGCATCTACGCCCGCATGAGCGATGTTGTGGTGGAGCTGTGCTAAGTCGATCCACTGCTGCAGTCGTTGTTCGAGCGGAGCCGGATCCAGCAGGCTGGAAAGCCGGACCCCGGGAAGTGCCAGCACCTCGCCCAGGTAGCGGGTTGCGTTGAGGGGCAACTGGTGGTGCAGCGGGCGCATGACGTGTTCAGGAGAGACGTCGCGCCAGCGTTGCAGCATGCCTGCGGCGGCGTCCTCGGCGCTGAGGTGGTGAGCCGCAGCGAGGTAAGCGGCGTTCATCGCGCCCACGCTCGTGCCCACGAAGAGGGACGGTCGTTGGCCGAGGCGCTCGAGCTCAGGCACGAGAACGGACACCGCGCCTGCCTCGTAGGCACCGCGCGCGCCACCGCCGGTCAGAACCAGCGCGATCCGCTCATTGTTCACTACGTCCATGGTGGCATCAGTTCGCGGGATCGCAGAGCTCAGTTGCATGGAGCTCATCCGGCACATCCATGCGTGGACGACCTTGAACGTTGGCTGCGTGGCGTTCCTAGTCCGTGCGCACGGTCAGTCGTGGGTTTGGGGTATCGGTGTTTCGTGATCAGGGAACCCCTGGGCTGTTGGAGGTTCTGCGCCGATGCGTGCGGACGAGATTGAGGGGGCGTGATGGGTCTGGTTCAGGAAACTCGGCGTTCGCTGTACGCCACCGTCGGGGCGACGGCGTGGGTGGTGGAGAGGCTGCGTGATGTTCCGACACAGGTCGAACACGCGTGGCAGGAGCGAGAGAGGGTGATGCACCAGCTTCAGGGCGCTTATGACCATCTCGCGGGCCGTGGTGAGGCCCTCGTGGGGGAGGCGCAGCAGGGGCTCGGGGACTTGGGCCGTGAAGTGGGGCAGGCCGCACGGCGCATTCCAGGTGTTGCGGTGGTTGAAGGGGAGCTCGCCGGGGCGGTCGTCGACGAGGAGGAGTTGCCGATTGCGCACTACGACAGGCTCACGGCGGCCGAGATCGTCCAGAAGCTACCAGGGTTGTCCCAGCGCGAACTGCGCGAGGTTCGCGGCTACGAGACGCGCAACCAGGCACGCGCGACGGTCGTCGGACGCATCGATGATCTGTGCGAGGAGGAGCCTTGGCCTGGCTACGACGAGATGAGGCTGGATGAAATCTTGCCGCGGATGCGCGCATCATCCGTTGCGGAGCAGGAGATGCTGGTGAGTTACGAGCGTCGTCACAAGAGCCGCCGGACGATAGTTGACGCGTTTGGCCACGGCTGATGTGCTCAGAGCCTGACACCGATACCCACGCTGCTGCGGCGGGTGCGGTTCCGCGACGTGCCCAGCCTGTTCCACCTCTACTACTCTGACCGGTTTTTCGTAGTCGTGGCCTGCGGTGGTGCCCTCATCAGCGCGGCCGTGCTGGCCGGCGCGGGCGACGCGGTCCCGCTGTGGGCGCACATGCTGATGTGGCTGTCGTTGTGGGTGCTGTACCTGTCGATCGTCAACGTGGGTCAGAGCTGGTACGCGTTCTTCTGGGAATCGTTGCTGCTGGAAGCGGGCTTCCTCGCGATCTTTCTAGGCCCGGCCTCGGTGGCGCCCCCGGGGAAGGGATCGTGCGACGGCACCACCGCGTGGTGCCGTTCTGGGCCCCCGGTCGGCGTGAATCGTTGCCGACGCTGCGGAACCCTCTCGGGCCGATCCACCTGGCGGGCGATTACCAGCTCGACATGCCTTCGCTCGCTGACGCGGCGACGTCGGGGGAGAACGCGGCAAAAGCAGTTCTCGCGAGTCTGAGGCCCTGATACCGAAGGCTGGGTCATGACCGTCGGGCTTCTGACCGGGTGTCATCAGGAACCGCTGAGGCTGTACTCGAGCGGTCATCTGGCCGAGTATGCGCCGTCCACGAAATGCGAACTGCCGTTGACGAAGGATGCGCGTTCGGACAGCAGGAATGCCGCCATCTCCGCGACTTCGTCTGCGGTGCCGAGGCGTCCGGCAGGGTGCAGGCCGATCAGGTATGCGCGTTCCTCGTCGGTGACGTCGGCCAGCAAGGGAGTATCGATGAAGCCGGGCACGATCGCGTTGATCCGCACTCCGCTGAGCGCATATTCCAGCGCGGCGGTCTTGGTCAGGCCGATGACGCCGTGCTTGGCGGCTGCGTAGCCGGCGACGCCCGGGAAACCGTTCACGGCGCAGACCGAGCCCAGGTTGACGATGGCACCGCCGCCGGCAGTGAGGATGGCGGGCAGTTCGTACTGCAGCGAGTAGAAGACGCCGTCCAGGTTGGTGGAGATGACGCGACTCCACTGGTCTTGCGGGTACTCGGCGGTCGAGGTGACGGCGCCGATGATGCCGGCGTTGTTGACGGCCAGGTGCAGAGCGCCGTGCTGGTCCACAGCGGACTGGACGGCCGCCTCCACCGATGCCGGGTCGGTGACGTCGACACGGATAGCGATGGTCTTAGTGCCTTTCGTGCGGAGTTCGTCGGCGATCTCCTGAGCGCCCGTGTCGTTGATGTCGGCAATGGCCAAGGTGGCGCCGCCGGCGGCCAGACGGCGGGCCACGGCAAGGCCGATGCCGGAGGCGGCGCCCGTGATCAGGGCGGTTCGACCGGCGAACTCGGTGGCGTAGTCAGTGGAAGGGTTCACGGTTTCTTCCTTTGAGGTGTGAATCGGGCTCTTTCCGAGGAGAGGGGCGGCCGTGCCTTCCGAACCCGGCGGCACGGCGCGGGTGGGCTTAGCGGCGCGGATCGATCAGGACCTTCGCGTCCTGCGGGGAGTTCGACAGGCCGTCGAACGCCTCGGGCACCTCGTCGAGCTTGATGGTGCGGGTGACCAGCGGCGTGATCGAGAAGTCGCCGTCGACCAGGTGCTCGAAGGTGCGGGCGAACTCGTCCGGCGTGTACAGGAACGCGAAGCGCAGGTCGAGCTCTTTGAGCACCGCTTGTGCGGGCTCGAAGCCGTCGGAGGTCATGCACAGACCGGCCACGACGATCTTGCTCCCGGGCGGGGCACCGAGGATGATCTGCTGGATCACTCCCGGTGCTCCGACGCACTCGAAGGCCACGGTCGGCATCGGCTCTGTGCCGGAGGATGTCGCGATCGTCGCCCACTCCACATAGGGGGAGCTCCGTGCCGGGTCGACGACCAGGTCGGCTCCCAAGGACTCGGCGAGACGTCGCCGCTCGGCGGAGAAATCGGCGGCGACGACCGGGCCAGCGCCCCGCGTGCGAAGCACCGCGATGAGCGCAAGACCGACTGGCCCGCACCCGATGACCAGCGGAACGTCGTCCGGGCCGAGGTCGGCGCGGACCACTGCGTGGTAGGCGACGGCGAGTGGTTCGGTGAGCGCGGCCTGGTCGGTGGGGACGTGGTCGGGGACTTCCAGCAGCAGCGCTTCGGAGAGCACCATCCGCTCGGCGTATCCGCCTGGGGTCTCGGGGCCGCTGAAGCCGAGGAAAGGCTGGTCCGGGCGGGAGAGTGACGGCACCGAGACGACCCGTCGGCCGATCGGGACCCGGCCGGTGGTGCCGGGACCGTGGGCGAGGACTCGCCCGACGAACTCGTGGCCGAAGACGATCGGCCGGTCGAGATCGAGGACATCCGTGCCGTGGGCGGCGCGTATCGAGTCATTGAATTCCGCACCGTACTGCGCACAATGCAGGTCCGAACCGCAGATACCGCAAGCGAGAACCTCGACCAGAACCTCTCCATCTCCTGGCACCGGGTCCGGCAGCTCGGCGAGGTGCAGCCGCCGACCCTGCATCACGACGGCGCGCATGCGCCCTCCGTCTCCACATAGCCGGCCGCACCGGTGCTGATGTAGCGCAGCTTCACACCCTGTTCCTTGGCGAAGCCGGTAAGCCAGTGCTTGATGCTGACCGCGTCGATGATCGAGTGGAACTGGCCGTCCTCGGTGAAGTTCACGTTGGCCCCAGTGACCATGACCAGCATCACCGTGTCCTCGGTGTTGTCTGCCGGCGCGTGCAGCGTGTGGACGGAACCGCCGGGCTCGAAGAGGTAGGAGCCCGCCGTTTGCGGCTGATCCGGGTATTCCTGGTAGTACCACCGGCCTTTCAGCGTGAATACCTCCGCCGTGCCGGTGTGGTAGTGGATCGGCACCGAGGTGCCCGGCTCCATGTGGAACATGACCACCCACCGGCCGGCTTCCAGATCCAGGCGGAGCAGCTGGAGCTTGGTGCCGGGCTCGGTGTCCACCAGGGGGACTTCGTTGACGTCGAGGGTGAGCAGCTCCGCCTGCGGCAGCGCGAACAGGGGCAGTTCGGCGCCGGAATTCGTCGCTGCTGCAGCGGGTTTCAGCGCATCGGACACAGTGGTTCTCCCTTGTCTGCCTTCGTGGATACAGCGTTGGATTCGGCTCCCACGCCCCCTACTCGTTCGTCTCCCGCATCGGTGCTTTCCCGGCCGCTGCCGCGGTTCTGGGGTATGCCGCGGTGCCGAGCTCTTCGGCGGCGACCCCTTCCAGCGGACGCTTCGCGGTCCGGGGACCGAACAGGACGACCAGGACCGAGGACACGACGTAGGCGACCGCCGCAGCGACCATCACGCCGCCCATGCCCCAGCTGGCGAAGAACGCCGCACCCAAGAAGCCGGAGGCCGCACCGCCGACCCGTCCGACGCTGAGGACGATCCCGCTGCCCAGGCCGCGGACTTCGGTGGGCATCGTTTCCGGGATGTAGGTGTAGAAGGCGATGACGACGAGCCCGGTCACGATGGCGGCGGCTCCGCCCGACGCGATGACGACCCAGCTGGACGGGGAGACACCGAGCAGGACCAGCGGTACCGCGGTGATGACCGACGTGGCGAAGATGACGGTCTTCCGCTCGATCCGGTCCATGAAGAGCAGAGCGATGAATGGCGTTACGCAGTAGACGACGTTCCAGACGAGCTGGATCCAGTACGCATCGGTTTCGGGATAGTTGAGGCCGTAGACGAGTGAGTAGAGGGCCCAGTTCTGGAACAGGTAGTAGCCCAGGGTCGAGCCGAAGAAGCCCACGGACACGACGAGGAGAATGCCGATCATCCGCTTGTTCCCGAAGACCTCGCGCAGCGACGGCCTTCTTGTTTCTCCAGCGACGACTGAAGGTTCGGGCAGCGGTCCGCGACGGAGCGCGCGAGCCTCGAGCTTTTCGACGATCTTCTCCGCCGCATCGAGCTGTCCGCGAGAGAGGTGCCAGCGCACCGACTCCGGCATGGCGAAACGAACCAGGGGAGCGATCACCAATGCACAGCTGCCGATGAGGAACAGGTGCCGCCAGGTATCCGGCCCGCCGTGGGGGATCGCGAGCAGCACCAGCAGGGCGATCACCGGGGCGATGACCACGAACCCGAAGTTCAGGATCGACACGAACCGGCCACGAGTTTTGCTCGGGAACATCTCGGCGACGTAGACCAGCAGAACCGACGTCGCCGCTGCCGCTCCGATCCCGGTGACGACCCGGGCGAGGACCATCACCTCGAAGTTCGCTGAGAGTGCGGTCGCCAGTGCGCCGAGGGAGTAAAGGGCGGTCGACCACGCGATGACCGACCGCCTGCCGAACCTGTCGGCGATCCGGCCACCGACGAGGCCGCCGACGATCATCCCGACGAAGAAAGCGGTGGTGACCGCACCGATCTGGGCCAGCGTGAGGCCGGCGTGCTCCTGGATCGCGGGTGTGATGTAGGCGAAGAGCGCGTTGTCGTAGAATTCGAGTGCCAGGTTGGCGGCCAGGATCGAAATCCAGATGGCGTGCGGGGCCATTGCCGGCAAGCGGTCGAGCCTGGACGTCAAGTCCGCGGACTTCGATCTTCGGGAAGCCTTGTCCGATTCTGGATGAGTCATTCTTTTTCCTTTCATGCGACAGCTCGATCGCACGCGTGGACGAGAAAGACCCGATTTCGGCAGATCAAATGCAGCTATCGCCGTCACGTCGACCTCGAATGGCCACCATTCCGGAAGGTGATCGAGGCCAGCCCCGTCTGCGGTCGTGGGCAAGCTGATTCATCGGTGAGGGGGAGCTGCTGCGTGGATGCTCCCAGCCGGGATGTCGCGTTCGCGTGTCGTATCCGGGTCAGCTGTTGCCGCTGCCGGCCACGGCGACGACGCGGATCTCGACCAGCAGTTCAGGGCGGGCCAGCTGGGTCACTCCGACCGCGGTCCACGATGGGTACCGGTCGGGGATGTACTCGTCCTTGACCTCGATGAATTCTTCGATGTCACCGCGGAGATCGGTGTGGAACGTCGTCAGTTCGACGATGTCGGCCAGGTTCGCGCCAGCGGCTTCGAGGGCGGCTTTCACGCCTTCGAACGCGAGCCGGGCCTGTGCTTCCATGCCGTCGGCGGCAGCTTTCGTGGAGGCGTCGATGCCGACCTGGCCCGACACCCAGATCAGGTCGCCGACACGGGTCGCCTGTGAGAAGTGCAGTGAGTCGTAAGTGGACCGGGTGCCGGGTGGGTTGATCGATTCGCGCTTCATCGCGTCGATGCTCCTCGCGAGATCCGGTCAGACGACCTGGCGGAAAACGGGCGAGCGGAACGGGTCTCCGGGGTTCAGCTTCGCCATCTCCTCGGCGAACAGGACGCCGTTGCGTGCGTAGCGCGGGTTCGATTCGGGAAGGGGCCGGAACGTGGCGTCGTCGCCGAAGAAGCGCAACACCAGGGTGTGGCGGTCCGGGCAGCCGGCGTCGACGCCGGCGCCGCCGTGCAGCGAACGGGGATGGAGCACAACGACGTCACCGGGATCGACCTCCCACGAGATCACGTCGTAGGCGTCGGGGTCGACAGCCCGCTCGGCGTCGATGTTCGGCAGGCGGGGCAGGGTGCCGTCACCGTAGAGCGGATCGGTGGGATCGTCGGGGTCGGCGAAACTGGCCCCGTCGTACTGGATTCCGCGATGGGAGGCGCGGACGATTTCCAGCGAGTTCTGCTTGGGGATGTGCTGGAAGGAGATCCACGCGTTGCCCCAGTGCTGGCCGGCCCACGGCAGGTTCGCGGTGTCCTGGTGCCAGGGACCGCGACCGCTTTTCCCGCCCGCTTTGAGGAACACTTCCTCGGCGAAGTACCAGACGTGCTCCGAGCCCCACAGTTCGGCGAACATCCGGCCCAGCGGCAGCGACGCAACCAGGTCGTCCAGGCGGTCTTTGGCGAGCGGGTTGGCATTGTCGATGTGGGTCTGCAGCTTGGTCCCGTCGAGCCCTTGGAACACGTACGGCCCGGGATTGGCGACGGCCCAGTCGAACGCTTCGCGGCACCGCGCCAGCTGCGCTTCGTCGAGGCAGTCCTTCATGAGGACGGCGCCGTCGTTCCGGAAAGCTTCCCGCACTGACTCGTCCATGGGTTCTTCCTTTCTCACATCCGGTGTGATGGGGAACACGGTAGAAGATCCGACGCTTTTACACAACGATCGTTATGAAAAATCTGTGGCAGAATCGATGGAGTGCCGAAGACGAACGCCTCACCGCCGGGTGGCGAACCGGTCGCGCAACGCGGTCGCCCTGCCGGGGACCACGCCGCGAAGCGGGCAGAGATCCTGAAGGCGGCGGCCTCGGTCATCGCGGAGGACGGCTACGCCAAGGCATCACTGCGCAAGGTGGCCGAACGTGCCGGATATACGACCGGGGCGGTGACCTACTACTTCGCGAACAAGGAGGAGCTGGTCACCGCATTGGCCGAAAGCCGGTTCGACCGCTACGACGCGATGCTCGAGCCGGCCCGGGCCAAGGCCGACATCAAGCTGCTCTATGAGCAGTGGCTGGCGATGACCACCGGCGATCCCGAGTACTGGCCGGTGATGTCCCAACTCCTCACCCATGCGCGGTACGAACCGGCTCTGGCATCCATCATCGAGCAGCGCTACGCGCGTTATCACCGCCTGCACACCAAGATTCTCGAGGCCGGGCAGGCGCAGGGCACCATCCGCGACGACATACCCGCCGACCTGCTCGCCGACCAGCTCGCCGCCATGGGCGATGGCTGGATGATGATGTTCCCCTTCGAGCCCGAGCGGTTCGATCCGAGCCGGGTCGAGGCGCTCATCGATGCCGTGCTCACCTTGATCGCGCCTATCCCGGGCACGTCAGGCTCGTAACCGGTGAACTCGTCGTCCCGGGTGCGGTGCGGATGTGCTCAGCCGCCGTGGTCGGCCAGGGCGCGAGCGATGTCCCGGGCCGCCCTGGCGCCGCTAGCAATGGCGCCGTCGATGCCGCCCACACCGACCGCCGCGATGTCGCCGCCGGCGAAATGGATGCGCCCGTGGGGCTCGCGCATCAGCGGCACCGCCCGGGTCAGGTTTCCAGGTCGGTGATGAACCCAGGTGCCTTGGGAGAACTCGTCGGCGACCCAGTCGTGAGCGGCGGTGTCGACCACTTCGATGCCGGGCACTAAGGTCCGCAGGGCCTGCTGCACCGCTTCATGGTCCTCGGCGCTGATGGCTGAGGCGTCGGAGCAGAAGCACACGATGAGCGTGTCACCATCGTGGCGGTACTCCGTCTTGGCTGTGTTGATGGGGTGCTTTCCGACCGGGGCGTTGGCCACGAAGGGTTCGATCTCGCCCTTGGCCCGCACCCAGATCTTGCTCGTCCTCATCGGGTGCCGTTGGTCGATCATCTCGCGCACCGACTGCGCGACCGGGGGCGTGATGACCACGTCGCTCAGGGTGTTGATCGGGAGGGCGATGACGGCGCGTCGTGCCGGGATGCGCTCGCCGCCGCGGGTGGTCGCGACGACCCCGGGGCCGTTGTCCTCAATGGCTGCAACCGGTGTGGACAGGCGGAGTTGGGCCTTCGAGTCGCCCGCGATCGCTTCGAGCAGACGTCGGGTCCCGCCCTCGATCGGCCAGTGACCAGCTGTTTCGATGAAGGCGTGCCAGTCGCCGAAGCTGGTCGCGACCCAGAGGAGGAACTGCGCCATTCCTTGCTCGCCGTACGAGCAGACCAGTGATGACAGCACACCGTCGAGCACATCCCGGTCCCATGTGGACAGATGCAGGGAGTCGATTCGGTCCGCGACTGTTTCCTTCTCGATCGCACTGGTTTCGGCGGCGCCGGGCTCGAACGGCCGCGGGAACCACTTCCGCGCGTCACCCACGAATCGAGCGACAAGCGGGCCGCCGAATGCGGTGTATTCGGCGGGCGTCCCGGAGTGCACGTCGTCGTCGGCGAGCCAGTAGATCTTCTCGACCGCCAGCGGCGTGGACAGGCTGATTTCGTAACGTTCGAGTTCGTGCCAGACATTCGGCTGGGTCCAGTGCGCGTACGCGCCGCCGAACTCCACCGAGCGGCCGAAGGCTTCGCCGGAGTAAGTCCGGCCGCCGATCCGGTCGCGCGCTTCGAGATGGATCACCGAATGGCCCGCAAGGCTGAGATCCCGGGCCGCGGTCACGCCGGCAAAACCGGCACCGATCACCGCAACGTCATGCATAGTGCGCGGACTCCCTCCACGAATGACAGATGATGGTGCAGTGCGACTACGTCGCGCGGTATCGCCCTGGCTCGACTTCCGCGACCAGGCTCTTGCCGATCAAGCGATCCAGGTGCTGACTCGCTGTCCGCCGCTCGACCGGCGTCACGTGCGCACCTTCGACGTGCGGCCGGTAGACCAGACGGTGCTCGGCGATGTCGTCGATGTTGCGTGGTTCGCTGAGGAACTCCAGTAGTGTCGCGTCCCGTTTCTCCACCACGCCAGCGAAATCGTCGAGCCGCCTGCGGAACTCGGCGGAACCGTCGATCACGCCCTTCTGGTGCGCTGTGCCGTACCAGCGAGCCTCGATGTCCCGGCACCGGCGCATCGACGCCTCGAAGTCCACCAGACTGCTGCTGAGGTCGCCGTAGTACGGGCCGAACGAGCTCAGGTCGATATCGGCCACGAACAGAAAGCCGTCCGGCTCGATCAAGAAGCCGCTGTGACCAGCTGTGTGACCGGGCAGATGCACCACGGTCACAGTCCGCCCGCCCAGGTCGAACTCGGTGCCGTTGGTGAAGCCCTGGGCATCCGGCCAGCCCTGCACGTGGAATTTGTCCCGCAGTGCCCTGTCAGCATCCGCAACAGCGTCGGCCGGGAGGCCGAATCCGGCGACCATCATCTCGCGGGACTGCAGCGCAGCCAGGTCCGCGTCATGAACGTGGACCGGCACGTCGTAGTTCCCGAGCCCGGCGACGTGGTCCTCGTGCGCGTGGCTGATGAGGACCAGATCCGCTGGCGGTGCGGCTTCGACGAGCGACAGCGACGGATCGATGACGAGCGTGGCGTCGGTGCCGCGCACCAGCAGGGAATTGCCGAACGGATACGCACCCCGATTGGTGCCGCTGAGCACGGTGACCTCGCCGTAGTTCTGCTCCGTGTATCCCGTGGCGACCAACTGGCCCTCCTGTACGTTCTCGGTTGATTCGGTCCGGACGTGGTCGAACTTGGAAAGCCTTGGGGACAGGAGTATTCAGCGCTTGCTGCTGTGAAGCCGGTCTGACAGCCGGTCGATCGCCCACATGGTGCGCAAGGTCAGCGGGCTGCAGAAGAGCGAGGGAGCGAACCGCGGCTGCGCGCGCCATACGGTGCCGAGATCGTCATGGAGCTCGTCGCCGGCGAGTCGGTCCGCGAGCAGCGTGCCCAGGTAAGGCGCTTGGGCAAGGCCGTGGCCGTTGCAACCGATGAGATAGGAGACGTTCTTCGTGGCTTCACCAGCGACGGGCAGCCACGGCGACGTCATCGCGATCCACCCGCCCCACGTCCGATCCAGCGCGACGTCACGAAGCGACGGGAATCGGGTGCGAAAGCCGCGGGCCAGGTCCGCGACGGCGGCTGGGTCCGGTGTGCGGGACTCCAGTGCGCCCCGCCCGGCCGAGAGGCGGCGAACACCGAAGACGATCGTGCCGCGCGGCGTGAGGCGGTAGCTCTCCATGATGTTGTGCTTGGTGACGATGCCGGAACGACTCCTCCAGCCGGTCGCTTCCAAGCGTGCGGAATCGATCGGATCAGTCTCGACCATGCGGACCCATACGGGATTTGCCAGCCGTTTCGGGGCAACCGCGAGTTCGCGGGAATAGGCGTTGGTGGCGAGCACGACCCGCTCGGCACGGACGTGGCCGCCCGGCACGTTGACGACGACTCCCGCGCTCGTGGGTTCCACGGTTCGAACGGGGGTGCGCTCGAACACCCTCGCCCCCGATTCGAGTAATGCCTCGCGGAGCCCGAGCGCGAACTTGCCGGGATTCAGCAGCCCTCCGAGACGTTCGAAGAGGCCTGCGAGGAACGTTCCCGGCAAGCCGAGATCGCGCCCGCTGCCGAACTCAGCCTCCGATCCTGCCTTGTGGAGGATCTGCGCGGTTCGCCGCACTTTCTGGATTTGGCCGCCTGAGACGGCGGCTTCCACGTTGCCGGTTGGCTCGTAGTCGCTGTCGATCGCGAGCCGCTGGAGGAGTTCTTCGGTGAAGCGGACCGCTTCCTGCGAGAACTGGACGATGCCCCGAAGGCGATGGGGCTGCAGCGCTCCCAGGAGCCGGGGATCGCCTGGCGGCGCGCCGGACAGATGGCCGGCGTTGCGGGAGCTTGCCCCGACCCCGCAGAACCCGGCTTCGAACAGGGCGACGTCGGCACCTCGTTCGGCCAGCCGCAGCGCTGCTGCCATGCCGGCGTAGCCGCCACCGACGACGGCGACATCGCAGGCGAGTTCACCCTCGAAAGCCGGCAGGACTTCGCCCGGGGGATCGATCCAACCGCTGAACGACGAGTAGGTGATTCCATCGATGGCCACATCACACCTCTTCTGCCGTTGGAGCACCGCCGGCGACCCGATCCAGGCACAGAAGCCGAGCGCTAACAACTCAGCTGCGTCGACCGCGGCCAGAAGTCCGCCCGCCGGTCACCGCTAGGTCGTTCACGTTGGTCAGGAGATCCCGCTGTGAGCGCTAGATGATGGAGGCACCGTATCGAGCCCCACGATTTTACGCAACGGTCGTGATGTAAATTCCCGAGGTGAGGCGATCGTGCACGGGAACTCCGCGCAACTGCACCCCGCTGGTGAGCACGGTCTGCTTGCTGATCAGCTGGAAATGCCTCGAGATCACACGGACGCCTTCTCCCGCACGAGACCGCTGATCAGGTTGACCACTCCTCGGCTCAGCACCTCGTCCAGCGCGGTGAGGAACGGTTCGACCTCGGCCTCTGTGGCGACCAGCGGCGGGGAGACGATCAACGCGATCTCGCGGTTGGACCCGTAGAAGGTGAGGATGTCGTGGTCGCGGTACAGAGCGGCGATGACCGCCGCGGTCAGGATCTTCGACCGCGCCTGCGGGTCCTGCGCGAACTTCGAGGGGACCAATTTGAGCGCGGAGTCCACGAGGGTGCCTCCGGTGTGCAGGAACACGCCGTGTAACGCGCCTACCCCAGCGGTCCGCCGGATCAGCTTGGGGTACTTGTCCGCGATGCCCCGCAGCCCGGCCTCCAGTCGCTCACCCAGTTTTCGCGCCAGGGACGGATAGTCGTCCTCCACCGCGATCGAGACGGCCTCCAGCGCGGTGGCCGTTTCCTCCCCGAACCCGAAGTACGTGGTGCTGTGTAAGGTCGCGTCGACGACGTTGCCGTACGCCCGGCGGAAGATGGGTTCCCGCGCAACGTAGCCGGAAATCGATGACTTCCCGCCCGCCGAACGACTTCGAGGTGGTGACCACGTCCGGGACCAGGCCGGGGTAGCGCATGAAGTGGAAGAGCGTGCCCGTCTTACCCCAGCCCGTGTACACCTCGTCGAAGCCAAGCTTGGGTGGGTGGTGCGGCACTTCGCCTCGGTCCGGCGCACGGCGTCCTCGGCGTGCTCCGCGCGCTCCGGGTCGTCGTTGGCGATCACGACGTGCAGCGGGGCGCGTCGGCGATCCGCTTCCGCGGCAGCCCATTCGGCTGCGCGATCGGAGTTGCGCACGCGGGATGCGACCGATCTGCAGGGCAAGGGTGTGGCCAAGCGCAATCCCGACGACACCAACGTGCCGGAGATCGGGGCTGAACAGGCTGCGGCGCGCGCGTTGTTCGAGCTGGCCCACCACCTGCTGCGAGCAGCGACGGACGACGTGGAGCAGCTGACCGGCGAACCAGCGCACCTGCACAGCTGACGCAGCAGCAGGGCTTGATCAGGTGGAATCCGCGGACGCGCGACTGGGACGTCCGCGCGTGCAGCACCACGGTGTCCGATGTGGACTCGTACGAGTGGTGGTCGGTGAGGTGCTGGGTGTTGAGCGTGCGGTAGCGGGCGACACCGCTGTTGGTCAC
>NZ_JAQGLA010000052.1 GCF_027853915.1 Saccharopolyspora oryzae | reverse complement strand
GGCGGTGCGCGTGGGCCGGCTGGTGGTCTCCGGAGCGTGCGGCTCGGCTTCGACGGTTGCGACCGGTTCGGGCTCCGCGATGTGCAGCTTCGGCGCGGTCGAGGTGGCCTCGGCGGGCAGGAACTGGGCAGCCGGGGCTGGGGCCGGGGCAGGTGCTGCGACCGGGGCGGCGGCGGTGCCGTGGTGCGCGCTGCTGACCGCGATCGCGGTCACGAACACCGCGACGGCGTAGCCGAGCAAGCGCGGGGGAGTCCTGCGGTACCACGTCTTGGGTTGCGCCCGCCGGTGACGTCCTCGCCCGCGGATCGGAGGCAACGACGAACTGCCCACTGGTTGTCACCCCAACTGGTCGGTCGACACGGTTCCGCCGCATCACTCGAACGGGTGATGCGGTCGGTCGCACCCTACGTGACCGCTGATCGGCGTCGCCAGCCCCCGGGCAAGATCATCACTGGTCAGCGGATCGGAAGGGCGCGTTCGGCCGGGTATGTTGCCGATCATCGACGACCGTGAGGGGTGCGCGTGGAACTGCTCGAAAACGCCCTCGACGTCCTGCCCGCCGACCGCACCGCGGCCACGCTGGTCGGACGGCTGCACGATCCCGACGAGGGCGGACCCGCCGTGGTCGCGGTCCGGGGCGACCAACTCGTGGATCTCACCGCCGTGGCCCCGGCCCTCTCCGACCTGCTGGAACGGCCCGACGCGGTGGGCCTGGCCCGATCGGCGCCGGGCCGCAAGAGCTGGCCGCTGGCGCCGGTGCTCGCCGAAACCCTCGGCGGTGGCAGCGGGGCGCGACTGCTGGCGCCTGCCGACCTGCAGGTCCTCAAAGCGGCCGGGGTGACCTTCGTCAAGAGCATGCTGGAACGGGTCATCGAAGAGCGCGCCGGTGGTGATGCCGCGCGTGCGGCCGAAACCCGGGTCCAGGTCGAGCGGGCCATCGGCGGTGCGCTCGCCGCGGTGGTGCCCGGCTCCGAGGAGGCGCGAGCGGTCAAGGAGGTGCTGGTCCGCGACGGGCTGTGGTCGCAGTACCTGGAGGTCGGCCTCGGCCCGGACCCGGAGATCTTCACCAAGGCGCCGCTGCTGGCCGCGGTCGGCGTCGGCGCCGAGGTCGGCATCGCGGGCGGATCGGAGTGGAACAACCCCGAGCCCGAGGTGGCGCTGGCGATCCGCTCCGACGGCCGGATCGTCGGCGCAACGCTCGGCAACGACGTCAACCTCCGCGACGTGGAGGGACGCAGCGCGCTGCTGCTGCCCAAGGCCAAGGACAACAACGCCTCGGCCGCTCTCGGACCGTTCCTGCGGCTGTTCGACGGCTCGTTCGGGCTCGACGACGTGCGCGCCCTGGAGGTGCGCCTGGAAGTCGTCGGCGAGGACGGCTTCGTGCTGGACGGGGCCAGTTCGATGCGCGAGATCAGCCGCGACCCGGAGCAGCTGGCCCGCGCTGCGGTCGGCCCCCATCACCAGTACCCGGACGGCCTGATCCTCTACACCGGCACGATGTTCGCGCCCACCGAGGACCGCGGCGCGCCCGGCGCGGGATTCACCCACCGCATCGGCGACGTGGTCCGCATCTCGGCTCCCGGGCTGGGCACCCTGGTCAACCGGGTGGCCCGCTCCGAGGACTGTCCGCAGTGGACGTTCGGGGTGCGGGCGCTGATCGCCGACCTCGCCCGGCGCGGCCTGCTGTGACGGCGAAGGCCCGGCCGGGAGCACCCGGCCGGGCCTTCGTCCACTTCGGACGTCTCAGCGATGGCTGGGAGTCCGCACCGCCCGCTTCAGCTGGGCCACCACGTCCTTGAAGTTCCGGCGCTCGGCCGAACCCTTCCCGTCGAACGCGTCGGTGAACATCACCGCACCCAAGATCACGACCAACAGCAGCGCCACCACGACCACGAACACGTCACTCACCCCTTCTGCCATGAACATCGGTCCCCGACCGCTTTCGTTACCGGTGTGACGCACTTCGGCGCCAGGTGTGACGCGGAGCCGATCGCCGGGTGCGGGAAGCGAGGTGTCTAGGATTCGGCGGCGAGGGCGGAGCCGCGAAACGGCGGATCCGGTCGAACCCCGCGAAGACTAGCCTGGAGACCATGGCGACCAATCGACCCAATCCAGCGCAATGGGTCTGGTACGCCTTCGGTGGCAGGCTTCCGGACCGCTGCGCCGAGTGGGTGCTGCACGACGTCACCTGCCGCACCTGGGTGCTGCGCCACGTCCTGCGCGCGCTGACCCAGCTGGCGCCGTTCTGCTTGCTGGTGCTGCTGCCCGGCCCGCTGGACATCCGGGTGAGCGCGATCGCGCTCGGTCTGATGGTCGGCCTGTTCTACTCGCTCTGCTACATGGGGGAGACCGCCGAGCACCGGTCGATCAAGCACGGGTTCCCGCCGGGAGTGGCGCGCGAAACCCGGGAACTGCGCCGGGACGTCCAGCGCGCGGCCCGGCACGGCATCGGTTACCGCCCCTGGTGGGAGTAGCGCCGGATGCGCGAAGCACCACTCGAGGCCGCGCTGGCCGAGGCCGAGGTCGCCGTGCACTGGACCGATCGTGCCGATCGACCGTCGCCGCGCGAACCCCTGACCGGTGACGCTCGCGCGGACCTGGTGGTCGTCGGCGGCGGGTTCACCGGGCTGTGGGCGGCGATCGAGGCCAAGCAGCGGCGCCCCGAGCTGGACGTGCTGCTGCTGGAAGCCCACCGGCTCGGACATGGTGGCAGCGGCCGCAACGGCGGATTCCTGTCCGAGTCCCTGACCCACGGCCTCGCCCACGGCGCGCTGCACTGGCCGTCCGAGCTCGACCGGCTGGTCGAGCTGGGACGGGAGAACCTGCTGGCGATCGAGGAGTTCGTCCGGGAGCAGGGCATCGACGCCGATCTGAGGCTGTGCGGCAAGACCAGCGTCGCCATCGAGCCGCACGAGGTCACCGAGCTCAGCGAGGAAGCCGAGCTGTACCGGGAGCACGGGATGACCGCGCGCTTCCTGGGTGCCGGGGGAGTCCGCGCGGACGTCGACTCGCCGACCTACCGCGCGGGGATCCGGCTGCCCGACGCCGGCGGTCTGGTCGACCCGGCGCGCCTGACCTGGGGCCTGGCCGATGCAGCGCAACGCCTCGGCGTGCGCGTGCACGAGAGCAGCCCGGTGCGCGGCGTGCGCGAGCGCGGCGGCGAGGTCCGGCTGCGAACGCCCCGAGCAGAGGTCCGCGCCAACGGTGTCGTGCTGGGCACCAACGCATTCCGCGCCCCGCTGCGCACGATCCGCAGGCGCGTGCTGCCGATCTGGGACTACGTGCTGGTGACCGAACCGCTGTCCGAGCAGCAGTGGGCGGAGCTGGGCTGGCGCGACCGCCAAGGCATCACCGACAGCGCGAACCGCTTCCACTACTACCGCCCCACCCCTGACGGCCGGATCCTGTGGGGCGGCTACGACGCGGTGTACTACTTCGGCGGCCGCACCGACCAGTCCCTGGCCGGCCACGACGCGGCGCACCGCCAGCTGGCGCGGAACTTCTTCCGCACCTTCCCGCAGCTGGAGGGCGTGCGGTTCACCCACCGCTGGGGCGGTCCGATCGACTCCACGACCCGGTTCACCCCGCTGATCGGTCGCACCGGCCGGATCGCCTACGCCGTCGGCTACACCGGGCTCGGCGTCGCCGCGTCCCGCTTCGGCGCGCGAACCGCGCTGGACCTGCTGTGGTCCGAGGACACCGAGCGCACCCGCCTGGAGCTGGTGCGGCGCAAGCCGATGCCCTTCCCGCCGGAACCGCTGCGCTGGCCGCTGGTCCAGCTGACGCGCCGGGCCCTGGCGCGCGCCGACGAGAACGCGGGCCGCCGGGGCCGCTGGCTGAGCTTCCTCGACCGCCGCGGCATCGGTCTGGGAAGCTGAAACTGCTTCATAAACAAGATCGTCCGTGCGAGCGTGGGGCCATGGAATACGCGGAATACCGGCGTTTCGACGCCGTGGGGTTGGCCGAACTCGTCAGCAGCGGCGAGGTCGCGCCGGGTGAGCTGCTCGAGACGGCGATCGAGCGCGCCGAGAAGGTCAACGGCCGGATCAACGCTATCGTGCGGCCGATGTTCGACATAGCCCGGGCACGGGCGGCGCAGCCGCTGACGGGCGCGCTCGCCGGGGTCCCGTTCCTGATCAAGGACCTGCACCAGGACTACGCCGGAGTCCGCACCGGCGGCGGATCCCGGTCCACCCGCAACCACACGGCCACCCGCCACAGCGCGACGGTCCAGCGCTGGCTGGACGCCGGTCTGGTGATCTTCGGCCGCACCAACACTCCCGAGCTGGGGGCGAAGGGGATCACCGAACCCGAGGTGAACGGCCCGACCCGCAACCCGTGGCACACCGACCACACGCCCGGTGGCTCGTCCGGCGGCGCGGCCGCCGCGGTCGCGGCCGGGGTGGTGCCGGTGGCCGGGGCCAGCGACGGCGGCGGTTCGATCCGCATCCCGGCGGGCAGCTGCGGACTGTTCGGGTTGAAACCGGGGCGCGGCCTGGTCCCCGCCGGACCGGACCACGCCGAGCTGATGCACGGCGGCGCCACCGACGGAGTGATCTCCCGGACGGTGCGCGACACGGCGGTCATGCTCGACGTCCTGACCGCCCGGCCGGACCCCGGCGGCCCCTACCTCGCCGCCCGGCCGGACCTGCCCTACGCCGAGCTGGCCCGCCGCTCCCCGGGAAAGCTGCAGATCGGGTTCACGTGCCGCTCGCCGCTGGGATTCCCGGTGAGCCCGCACGCGATCGCGGCGGTCGAGAACACCGCGGCCCTGCTGGCCGGGCTCGGCCACGACGTGGAGGAGGCCGAACCCGAGATCGACGGCCGCCAGCTGTCCCGCGACTTCCTCTCCACCTGGTACGTCCAGCTGGCCCAGGGCGTGGAGGCGCTCAAGCGCGAACTCGGCGCGGCGGACGAGGACTTCGAACTCGACACCAGGCTGCTCGCCGCCGGGGGACGCGAGACGAAGGCGACCGAGTACGTCGAGCTGCTCGGCCGGTGGAACGGCTACAGCCGCGCGCTCGCCGACTTCCACGGCCGCTACGACCTGCTGCTGACGCCGACGCTGGGCCACCCGCCCGCGAGGATCGGTGAGCTCGAGATGCCCCCGGCCCTGCGCAAGGCGATCGAGCTGCTGCTGCGGGTTCGGCTGGCGGGCAAGGTGGTGCGCACCAAGGTCGTCAACGACGTGGTGCTGAAGAACCTGGAGAAGGTCCCCTTCACCCAGCTGGCGAACATCACCGGCCGACCGGCCATGAGCGTGCCGCTGCACACGACCCCGGAGGGCCTGCCGCTGGGCGTGCAGTTCGTCGGCGGCCTCGGCAGCGAACCGACGCTGCTGTCCTTGGCCACCCAGCTCGAGTCCGAACACCCGTGGGCCCACCTCGAGCCACCGCTCTGACACCGCATCCACAGTGGATCCTTGGGGGACCGCACAGCGATCGGATTGCTGCCTGGTGCGGTCAGCGGTACCGGCCGTTCGTCCGGGTTACCGGGCGGATGCCTGCCCGACATGCCGACGCTTCGCCTGTTCGAAGGAATTCGGGCGGCGGGGCGTCGGCGCGTTCCCGACATCGGTGCATGCCCGGGGCGTGCGGCGGGCGCCGTTGGTCCGAACGGGAACACTGGGTAATCGTTCGATCATTGCGAGTGCTCAGCGCTGGTCATACCTTCGACGAACGGGCCGATCGGCTCGTCTGGGGGTGTCCTCCCTACCGAAGGGGTGCAGCGCAACCATGTCCAACATCGTTCGTGCGGCGCTGGTCCAGGCGAAGTGGACCGGGCACACCGGCTCGATGGTCGACCAGCACGAGGCGCACGCCCGCGCCGCCGCAGCGCAGGGCGCGAAGATCATCGGCTTCCAGGAGGTCTTCAACGCTCCGTACTTCTGCCAGGTGCAGGAGACCGAGCACTACCGGTGGGCCGAGGCCGTACCGGACGGGCCGACCGTGCAGCGGATGTGCTCGCTGGCGCGGGAACTAGGCATGGTGCTGGTCGTCCCGGTCTACGAGGTCGACGGGCCAGGCTTCTACTACAACACCGCGGCCGTGATCGACGCCGACGGCAGCTACCTCGGCAAGTACCGCAAGCACCACCTGCCGCACCTGCCCGGGTTCTGGGAGAAGTACTACTTCCGCCCCGGCAACCTCGGCTGGCCGGTGTTCGACACCGCGGTCGGCCGGATCGGCGTCTACATCTGCTACGACCGGCACTTCCCGGAGGGCTGGCGGGCGCTCGGGCTGGCCGGTGCGCAGCTGGTCTACAACCCGTCGGCGACCAGCCGCGGGCTGTCGTCCTACCTGTGGAAGCTGGAGCAGCCCGCCGCGGCGGTGGCCAACGAGTACTTCATCGCGGCCATCAACCGGGTCGGCGTCGAGGAGTACGGCGACAACGACTTCTACGGCACCAGCTACTTCGTCGACCCCTACGGCCAGTTCGTCGGCGAACCGGCCAGCGGCACCGACGAAGAACTCGTGGTGCGCGACCTCGACTTCGACCTGATCGAGGAGGTCCGCCAGAAGTGGGCGTTCTACCGCGACCGGCGCCCCGACGCCTACCAACCGCTGACCGAGCCGTGAGGGGGAGCCGATGACGAGCACGCACGCAGAGCTGGCCAAGCGGCACCGCGCGGTGCTGCCGGAGTGGCTGGCGCTGTACTACGACGAACCCATCGACGTCGAGCGCGGCGAGGGCCGGCACGTCTGGGACGCCGAGGGGAACCGGTACCTGGACTTCTTCGGCGGCATCCTCACCACGATGACCGCGCATGCGCTCCCGGAGGTCACCGCCGCGGTCAGCGAGCAGGCGGGCAAGGTCCTGCACACCTCGACGCTCTACCTCAACCGGCCGATGGTCGAGCTGGCCGAACGGGTCGCGGAGCTGTCCGGCATCGACGACCCGCGGGTGTTCCTCACGACCAGCGGCACCGAGGCCAACGACACCGCGCTGCTGCTGGCCACCGGCTACCGCGGCTCAAACCAGGTGCTGGCGCTGCGCAACAGCTACCACGGCCGTTCGTTCTCGTCGATGGCGGTGACCGGCAACCGGACCTGGTCGCCGACGAGCCTGTCGCCCGTCCAGACCGCTTACGTGCACGGCAGCCGCCGGCGCGGCACACCACTCGCCGGCCTGCCCGACGAGGAGTTCACCGCCGCCTGCGTGGCCGACCTGGAGGACGTGCTCGGGCAGCTGCACGGCAACGTGGCGTGCCTGATCGCCGAGCCGATCCAGGGCGTCGGCGGGTTCGCAGTGCCACCCGACGGGTTGTTCGCGCAGTTCAAGGAGGTGCTCGACCGGCACGGCATCCTGTGGATCAGCGACGAGGTGCAGACCGGCTGGGGCCGCACCGGCGAGCACTTCTGGGGCTGGCAGGCGCACGACGCGGCCGGCCCGCCGGACATCGTCACCTTCGCCAAGGGCATCGGGAACGGCCTGTCGATCGGTGGCGTCATCGCCCGCGCCGAGGTCATGAACAGCGTCCGGGCCAATTCGATCTCGACCTTCGGCGGCAGCCCGATCACCGCGGCAGGCGCGCTGGCCAACCTCGACCACCTGATCGCGAACGACCTCCAGGGCAACGCCGCGCGCATCGGCGCGGTCCTTCGCGGCGAGCTCGACGGTGCGGTGGGGCGGATCCCCGCCGTGGCGGAGGTGCGGGGCAAGGGACTGATGATCGGCATCGAGCTCGTGCACACCGACGGCACACCTGCTCCGGAGCTGGCGGGTGAAGTGCTCGAGGAAGCGCGCCGCGGCGGTGTGCTGATCGGCAAGGGCGGGCTGGACGGCAACGTGCTGCGCATCGCGCCGCCGCTGAGCCTCACCGAACAAGAGGCGCGGGAAGGCGCCCGGATCCTGCTGGCAGCACTGGAGAAAGCGGGGCAGCGATGAGCCGGACGGTCATCCGCGGTGGCCTGGTGATCACCGCGACCGAGGAGATCCGCGCGGACGTGCTGGTCGAGGGCGAACAGGTCGCCGCGATCGCTGCGCCCGAGGTCGCCGAGCAGTGGGTGCCGGACGCCGACACCGTGCTCGACGCCGACGGCCACTACGTGATCCCGGGCGGGGTCGACGGGCACACCCACATGCAGATGCCCTTCGGTGGCACCTTCGCCTCGGACACCTTCGAAACGGGGACCAGAGCGGCGGCGTGGGGCGGCACCACCACCATCGTGGACTTCGCGATCCAGCCGGTGGGCGGATCGCTGCGCGAGGGGCTCGACGCCTGGCACGCCAAGGCCGATGGCCAGTGCGCCATCGACTACGGCTTCCACATGATCCTCTCCGACGTCGGCGACGACGCGCTCAAGGAGATGGACGCACTGGTCGCCGAGGGGATCACCAGCTTCAAGATGTTCATGGCCTATCCCGGCGTGTTCTACAGCGACGACGGGCAGATCCTGCGCGCCATGCAGCAGGCCGCCGACAACGGCGCGCTGACCATGATGCACGCCGAGAACGGCATCGCCATCGACGTGCTGGTGCAGCAGGCGCTGGCCGCAGGCCGCACCGATCCGAAGCACCACGGCCAGGTCCGCCACCCGCTGCTGGAAGCCGAAGCCACCCACCGGGCGATCCAGCTGTCCAAGGTGGCCGGTGCACCGCTCTACGTCGTGCACGTCTCGGCCGCTGAAGCGGTCGCCGAACTCTCCCGGGCAAGGGACGACGGGCTCAACGTCTTCGGCGAAACCTGCCCGCAGTACCTGTTCCTCAGCTTCGACGACCTGGCCCGGCCGGAGTTCGAGGGCGCGAAGTACGTCTGCTCGACACCGCTGCGTCCCGTCGAGCACCAGGCCGACCTGTGGCGGGCGCTGCGCACCAACGACCTGTCGGTGGTCTCCACCGACCACTGCCCGTTCTGCTTCAAAGACCAGAAGGAGCTCGGGCTCGGCGACTTCTCCAAGATCCCCAACGGGATACCGGGCGTGGAGAACCGGGTCGACCTGCTGCACCAGGCGGTGGTCGACGGCCACATCAGCCGCCGCCGGTGGATCGAGCTCGCCTGCACCACCCCGGCGCGGATGTTCGGCCTGCACCCCCGCAAGGGGACCATCGCGCCCGGCGCCGACGCCGACATCGTCATCTACGACCCGAACCGCGAGCAGGTCCTGTCGGCGCAGACCCACCACATGAACGTCGACTACAACGCCTACGAGGGCAAGCCGGTCACCGGTGCGGTGCGCACGGTGCTGTCCCGCGGCCGCGTCGTCGTCGACGGCGGCGAGTACCTCGGGCAGGCCGGTCACGGCCGGTTCCAGCGCCGCGACACCTGCCAGTACCTGATCTGAGCCCGGAAAGGGGTCCACGATGGACTTCGGTCTCGTCCTGCAGACAGATCCGCCCGCCTGGTCGGTCGTGGACCGGATGCGCCGGGCCGAGGAGCTCGGCTTCAGCCACGGCTGGACCTTCGACTCCTGCGTGCTGTGGCAGGAGCCGTTCGTCATCCACAGCCAGATCCTGTCCGCCACCGAGCAGCTGCGGGTCGGCACGATGGTGACCAACCCGATCACCCGGGACTGGACGGTCACGGCCTCGGCATTCGCCACGCTCAACGACATGTTCGGGCCGCGCACGGTGTGCGGCATCGGCCGCGGCGACTCGGCGGTGCGGGTGACCGGCGGGCACCCGACCACGCTGGCCAACCTGGAACACGCCATGCACGTGATCAAGGAGCTCGCCGAGGGGCGCGAGGCGCAGGTCGACGGCACTTCGGTGCGGCTGCCGTGGGTGCGCGACGGGCAGCTGCCGATCTGGATGGGCGCCTACGGCCCCAAGGCGCTGGAACTGGTCGGACGCCAGGCGGACGGGTTCATCCTGCAACTGGCCGACCCGTACCTGACCCGCTGGATGGTCGACCACGTCCGGCAGGCGGCGCGCGACGCGGGACGTGATCCGGCGTCGATCACCGTGTGCGTGGCGGCCCCGGCCTACGTCGGCGACGACCTCGCGCACGCGCGCGAGCAGTGCCGCTGGTTCGGCGGCATGGTCGGCAACCACGTGGCCGACCTGGTCGCCCGCTACGGCGACACCGCAGCGGCGGTGCCGACCGCGCTGACCGACTACATCAAGGGGCGGGAGGGCTACGACTACTCGCACCACGGTCGAGCCGGCAACCGCAGCACCGAGTTCGTGCCCGACGAGATCGTGGACCGGTTCTGCCTGCTCGGCCCACCCGACCAGCACGTCGCGAAGCTGCACGAACTCCGCGAAGCCGGAGTCGACCAGCTGGCGATCTACGCGATGCACGACGCCATCGACACCACGATGGACGCCTACGGCGAGCAGATCATCCCAGCCGTGAACTGAGCCGCTGCGGTCCGTTACCCCTGGTCAACTCCTGGTGACATCGCCGTTGCGATGCCGGTCACAGCGCATCGGCTTTGTAGAGTTCCGCGCGACACGACGGGCCCGCGCGGCGGGGTGGAGCAGGAAGGCACGCCATGCGGCAGGGACTCGGCGCCAAGCTCGGCATCGGCTGGCGGCTGCACGGAGACGGCAGCACCCCACGACCCGGAGAGGCGGTGGCCCCGGACGAGCGGTTGTCGTGGGGACGCACGATCGGGCTCGGCGCCCAGCACGTCGTCGCGATGTTCGGTGCCACGTTCGTGTTCCCGGTGCTGATGGGCCTGGACCCCAACCTGGCGATCATGATCTCCGGGGTGGCCACGATCCTGTTCCTGCTGATCGTGCAGGGCAAGATCCCCAGCTACCTGGGCAGCAGCGCTTCCTTCGTCGGCGTGGTCACGGTCATCCGCGCCGGGGGAGGGGACAGTTCGACGGTCACCGGCGCGCTGCTGGTGCTCGCCCTGGTGCTCTCGGCCGTGGGGCTGCTGATCCACTTCGTCGGCGCGCAGCTGGTGCACCGGATGCTGCCGCCCGCCGTCTCCGGCGCCGTGGTGATGCTGATCGGCTTCAACCTCGCCCCGGTGGTCGCCTCCACCTACTGGCCGCAGGACCAGTGGATCGCACTGCTGACGATGCTGGTCGTGCTCGGCTGCAGCACGCTGCTGCGCGGGTTCTGGTCGCGCATCGCGGTGTTCATCGGGCTGGTCTTCGGCTACGTCCTGTCCTGGCTGTTCGACCTGGGCTTCGGTCCGATCACCGCGCCGAACGCCAGCGGCGAGGTCAGTACGCACCCGCGGGTCGACCTCAGCGCGGTCGCGGACGCGCCCTGGTTCGGGCTGCCCACGCTGCACGGTCCGACGTTCGACCTGGCCGCCGTCATCGTGGTGCTGCCGGTGGTGATCGCGCTGATCGCCGAGAACGCCGGCCACGTCAAGGCGGTCGAGGAGATGACGGGCGCCAAGCTGGACGGCAGCATGGGCCGCGCGATCTTCGCCGACGGCTTCGCCAGCACCCTGTCCACCGCCGTCGGCGGTCCGCCCACCACCACCTACGCGGAGAACATCGGCGTCATGGCGGCCACCCGCGTGTACTCCACCGCGGCGTACTGGGTGGCGGCGTTCGTGGCGATCCTGTTCGGGCTGTGCCCCAAGTTCGGCGTGGTCATCGCGGCGACCCCGGGCGGTGTGCTCGGCGGCATCACCGTGGTGCTCTACGGCATGATCGGCCTGCTGGGCGCCAAGATCTGGGTGGAGAACAAGGTGGACTTCGGCAACCCGGTCAACCTGCTGCCGCTGGCCGCCGGTCTGGTGATGGGCATCGGGGGAGTGTCGCTGAAGATCACCCCGCAGTTCAGCCTCAACGGCATCGCGCTGGGCACCATCGTGACGCTGGTCGGCTACCACGTGCTGCGACTGCTGGTGCCGAAGCAGCACGATCAGTCGGCGGTGTAGACCCGCGCCATCGAAATGTCCTCGGCGGTGACCGGGCGCCCCGGGAGCGGGGTGCCCGGTCGTGCCTGCAGGCCGTCGAGCACCAGCGTCAGATAGCGGGCCGGAGCTTCGCGGCGGACGTCGTCGGGGACGTCGCGCACGCCCTGCAGCACGATCGACAGGATCATCGCGATGTCGCCGCTGCTGACGTCCGCGCGCAGCGCACCGGACTCCTGCGCGGCCCGCACCATCGAATCCAGGATGGACAGCAGCTCGCCGCGGACCTGGGTCAGCTCCGGGTCGGCGCCGAGGACTTCGCGAGCGCGCGGTGAGTGCATCGACAGCCGCAGCACGGTGTGCATGTCGGTGGCGGTCAGCAGGAACTCCGTCAGCGCGCGCCACGGATCGGATTCCCGCGCGGCGATGGCCCGCGCTTCGTCGAGGACCCGGCCGAAGACGTGCTGTCCGACCGCTCGGATCAGCGAGTCGCGGTCCGGGAAGCGCCGGTAGAGGGTGCCGGTGCCGACTCCCGCTGCCCGCGCGATCTCCTCCATCGGCACTTCGGGGCCGCGCTCGGCGAACACGACCCGCGCGGCGTTGATGATCCGGTCGCGGTTGCGGCGCGCGTCGGCCCGGAGTTGCGGCGTGGCGTCGGTGCTCATGGTCCTCGCTCGTGGTGCCGGCGGCTGTTCGGGCGGATTGTCGCATGGTCGTCCGAGAACTATCTGGACGAATTCCTTCCGGTTCACTATAACTGGAGGAGAAGCTTCCATTTGTTCGCTCGGTGATCAGGGGGTCACGATGACCGAACCAACCGCCTACCCGAAGCCCCGCACCTGCCCGTTCTCCGTCGATCCGGACTACGCCCGGCTGCGCGAGGAGCGACCCGTCGAGAAGGTCCCGATGATGGGTGGCGACCACGCCTGGCTGGTCACCCGCCACGACCTGGTCCGCCAAGTGCTCGGCGACCCGCGGCTGAGCTCGGACCGCCGCCGACCGGGATTCCCGCAGTTCTCGGCGAACCAGCAGAGCGTCTTCCGGGACCTGCCGCCGGCGATGATCGGCATGGACGCGCCGGAGCACACGGCTGCTCGGCGAGCCGTGCTCGGCGAGTTCACCGTGCGCCGCATCGAGGCGATGCGGCCGCGGATCCAGCAGATCGTCGACGAGTGCATCGACGGGATCCTCGCCGGGCCCAGGCCGGTCGACCTGGTGTCGACGCTGTCGCTGCCGGTGCCGTCGCTGGTGATCTGCGAACTGCTCGGCGTGCCCTACGCCGACCACGACTTCTTCCAGCAGCGCAGCTCTCGGCTGGTGCACCGCACCACACCGCTCGAGCAGCGGATCAGCTCCGCCCGGGAACTGCGGGCGTACTTGGAAGAACTGGTGTCGGCCAAGGAGCGGGACCTGCCGGACGACCTGCTCGGCAGGCAGGCCCGCAAGCAGCGAGAATCCGGCGAGATCGACCACTCGGCCCTGGTCAGCTCGGCGTTCCTGCTGCTGGTCGCCGGGCACGAGACGACCGCGAACATGATCTCGCTGAGCACCCTCGCCCTGATCGAGAATCCCGAGCAGCGCGCGGAGATCGTCGCGGATCCGGCCAAGACGCTGCCCGCGGTCGAAGAGCTGTTGCGCTACTTCAGCATCGTCGAGGGCGCGACCTCGCGGGTCGCGGTGGCGGACGTGGAGATCGGCGGCGTCCTGATCCGCGCGGGGGAGGGCGTGATGGCGCTGACGTCGGCGGCCAACCGCGACCCGGAGGCGTTCGAGCGCCCCGACGAGCTCGACATCGACCGGAAGGCCCGCCACCACGTGGCTTTCGGCTTCGGCCCGCACCAGTGCCTCGGGCAGAACCTGGCGCGGATGGAGCTGCAGATCGTCGTCGACGCGCTGTTCCGGCGGGTGCCGAACCTGCGGTTGGCCGTCCCGGTCGAGGACCTGCCGGTGAAGTCCGAGGCGAGCGTGTTCGGCCTCTACGAACTGCCGGTGACGTGGTGAGGGGAGTGGCCGTGCGGATCGAAGCGGACCTGGACCGCTGCGCCGGAGCCGGGCAGTGCGTGCTGAGCGCGCCGACGTGGTTCGACCAGGACGAGGAGGACGGCCGGGTGATCGTGCTGGCCGCCGAAGTGGACGGGAGCGGCGCTGAGGAGGTGCGCGAGGCCGTCCGGTTGTGCCCGGCGCAGGCACTCGCTCTGGTTGACCAATGAGGTATCACCAGTAGTAATCGATCAAAGCCTTGCGATCGCGATGTTCATCCGGTGTGGTGTAGCAAAACGCCACTGATGGAGGTACTTCGTGGACACGCAGTCGTGGTGGGCGAAGGGCGTGGACATCGGCCAACCGAGCTCGGCTCGTGTCTACGACGTGCACCTGGGCGGCTCGCACAACTTCCAGGTGGACCGGGATCTGGCCGAGAAGGCCGCGCAGATGATGCCGACGCTGCCCGCGGTGCTGCGCGCCAACCGGTCGTTCCTGCGGCGGGCGGTGCAGCACCTCGCCGAGCGCGGGGTGCGCCAGTTCCTGGACCTGGGTTCGGGCATCCCGACCGTCGGCAACGTGCACGAGATCGCCCAGCGGGTCGATCCGGACAGCCGGGTCGTCTACGTCGACCGCGATCTGGTCGCGGTGGCGCACAGCCAGGCGATCCTGCGCGACAACGACCGGGCGGTGGCGGTCCGCGCCGACTTCCGCGACGTCGACGAGGTGCTCGCCACCGACGAGGTCCGCTCGATGCTGGACTTCGACGAGCCGATCGCGGTGCTGTTCTTCGCCGTGCTGCACTTCGTGCCGGACAGCGACGACCCGGCGGGCATCGTGGCCCGCTACACCGAGCAGCTGTGCTCGGGCAGCTACGTGGCGATCTCGCACGCGGGCAGCGACGGCGTCGACGAGCCGCGCAAGCAGGCGTCAGAGCTCTACAGCGAACGCATCGGCGGGTTCTTCCTGCGCTCCCACGCCGAAGTCGCCCCGATGTTCGCCGGCCTGGAGCTGATCGAACCCGGCCTGGTCGACCTGCTCGACTGGCACCCGGATCCGGGGGGAGCCGTGGCACGGCGAGCCGGACACCACCGGCCCCGGCGGCGTGGGCCGCAAGCCCTGACCGCACGCGTGTAGAAGCGGCGCCACCTCCCCCTCTCCTGGAGATGGCGCCGCTTCGGCGCGTTGACTCGCCACCGTGCAGCTTGCTGGTCGAGGCGCGCGGTTCACAGGGGATTTGGTCCCTGGACAGGGTCACTTAAGCCAATCTTGATCTCCGGCCCGGAGCAGCGCGCGCACTTCGCGGGCAGCGGCCCGGCCCGCGCGGTTGGCGCCGATCGTGCTCGCCGACGGCCCGTACCCGACCAGGTGCAGCCGCGGCTCGCGGACCGCGCGAGTGCCGTCCAGCCGGATGCCGCCGCCGGGGCCGCGCAGGTTCAGCGGTGCCAGGTGCGCGATCGCCGGCCGGAAACCGGTGGCCCACAGGATCGCGTCGGCGCGCTGCTCGCTGCCGTCGTCCCAAGCGACCCCACCGGCGGTGATCCGCTGGAACATCGGCAACCGGTCGAGCACACCGCTCTCGCGCGCCGCGATCACCGCCGGGCTGTTGGGCAGCCCGGTCGCGCTGACCACGCTGCCGGGCGGCAGGCCCTCCCGGACCCGGCGCTCGACCTCGGCGACTGCGGCGCGACCGTCCTCCGGCGTGAACGCGGCGTCGGTGAAGTGCGGAGGTCGCCGCGTCACCCACGTCGTCCCGGCGACCTCGGAGATCTCCAGCAGGTGCTCCACCGCGGAGATGCCGCCGCCGACCACGACGACGTGCTGACCGCGGAACTCCTCCGGGCCGCGGTAGTCGGCAGTGTGCAGCTGGCGCCCGGTGAACAGGTGCTGGCCGGGGTAGTGCGGCCAGAAGGGGTTCTCCCAGGTGCCGGTCGCGTTGATCACCGCGCGCGCCGCCCACGTCCCCGCCGAGCTCTCCACCACGAGCCGCTCGCCGCCATCGCGGACCGCATCGACCTTCACCGGCCGCAGCACCGGAAGCTCGAGCTCCTGCTCGTAGCGGCCGAAGTACTCCGAGACGACCTCCGAGGCGGGGCGCGCGCCGTCGGTCGCCGGCAGCGCACTGCCCGGCAGGGAGTGGATGCCGTGCACGCCGCCGAGGCGCAGCGACGGCCAGCGATCCCGCCAAGCGCCACCCGGGCCGGTGCCGCGGTCGAGCAGGACGTGGTCGGTTCCGCTCCGCTGCAGGTGGTACGAGGCGGTCAGCCCGGCCTGACCGGCTCCGATCACCACGACGTCGATGAGCTCCACATCCGGCAGAACAGCTCGCGAGCCGGATTCTTCCCGCTGCCGGAGTGGTCTGGGCCACCCATTAGCACTTTTGGCGGATACGTCCAAGAGGGGGAGACGCAAGACACCCCGGGGTCCCTTTAATTCCACCGAAACAAAGGCCTACGATTGTTGGTGCAAGCACGGTTCCCCAAACCTTCTTCCGTTCGTCCTGCCCGCTGTTGCGGTCGGGTGCTCTTGCGCGCGCGTGCGGAAGACGGGGAGGTTCGCAGAAGGGAGGCAAGAAGTGACAACGGTGTGGGTGGCCCTGGCGGCTGAGGCGGTTGTTCTGCTGGCGGTGGCGGGAGCGATGGTCAGGTGGGTGAGCCGGCCTCAGGCGGGTGCCCCTGACCAGGCGATCGAGCCGGTCGGCCCGGTGGCCGAGCAGATCGCCTGAGCGGACGCGCGCGCGGGCTCGGCGGTCGGTTCCGCTCGGGCCCGTAGTCCTTCGGACCGGTGGTCGGCGGAAACTGTTCCAATCGTCGGCCAGCCGGTTTTCGTTACACAATTCCTCGCGGATTTTTCGCGTTATTCGGCACGTTCCCCTTTCCCGTTTTCGGGCATGATCCATTCGTTCCGTAATGGTTCGGTCGCGGACGGTGTCGAAGCGATCGGCATGTGATGCGGCACATGCCCGAGCTCCGCGCCGAGCTGCCCGATAAGGTGACCTGAACGAGGTTGAACCACCTATCGGGAAGGGCATCCGTGACTCCAGCCGAACAGACCCGCGGTCGGCAGCGGAGCGCTGCGGCGCTGTCCCGGGCCGGCGCCGGATCGACGCTGGCCAACTACCGGGCCTTCATCGAACGCGCGGTGCGCAAGCCCAACCTGGTGGGTGCGGTCGCCCCCAGCTCGCCGAGCCTCGCCCGCGAGATGGCGTCCGTGGTGCCGACGTCGGGCACGCCGGTGGTGGTGGAGCTCGGACCGGGCACCGGAGCGCTCAGCGGCGCGATCGCCGAGCGGCTCCCCGAAGGCGGCCGCCAGGTCGCCATCGAGCTGGACGGCGGCATGGTCGAGTACCTGCGCGCCGAGCTGCCGTGGCTGGAAGTCGTCCAAGGCGACGCGGCCCGGCTCGGCGATCTGCTCGGCGAGATCGGCATCGACAAGGTCGACGCGGTGGTGAGCGGCCTCCCGTGGTCGATCTTCCCCGCGGAGCTGCAGCGCGACATCCTGAACCAGGTCGGTTCGGTGCTCGCCCCCGGCGGCGCCTTCACGACCTTCGCCTACGTGCATGCCCTGGGCATGACGGGAGCCCGCCAGTTCCGCCGCCGCCTGGACCTGGCCTTCGACGAAGTCCTGACGACCCACACGGTCTGGCGAAACGTCCCCCCAGCCCGAATCTACGTCTGCCGCCGCCCCAACCAGAACTGACGACCTCGAAGGCTCCGACGTGGGGCCATCAGTCGTGCGTACTTTGGGGTGCCATCACGCCCCAAAGTGCTCACGAAACCTGCGCAGCCCTGGCGACCGGTGATGTTTGCTCTGCGCCACTTGCGGTCAGTCGACTGCCGTTCCTCGTGCGCACTTTGAGGTGCTATTGCGCCCCAAAGTGCGCACGACTGTATCCATATCGCTGGTTCGCGTCTCTACAAGTACATGAGTCTTGTTATCAGCGAACCAGATCTGGCGGAGTGGGAGCTGCTGAACCGCGCGCAACACGCCGTCTTTACCCGCGAGCAACTGAGGAAGTTCGGGATCAGTCACGACGCTGTGCGGGCCAACATCAGGGCGAAGCGCTGGCAGCGTGTCCATCGTGGAGTGATCGCCTTGTTCAGCGGTCCGCTCTCGCGCGCCGCCAGAATCAGCGCCGCGCTGCTGTACGCCGATCTACCTGCCTCGCTCAGTCATCGGACTGCTGCGCAGGAGTGGGGATGGCTGAGGAAGGACGGCGGTCCGATCCACGTCACGGTGCCCTATGGGACTTCTGCGGTGCCGCAGGAGGGTGTTGTGATCCACCGCAGCCGCGCTTTCCGGCACATCGTCGTTGCCCGTGATCCACCACGAACCTCACGCGCGGACACTGTCATCGATCTGGCTGTTGCGGAACCCGACGAGAGGTCAGCTGAGCGAACTCTGCTGACCGTGGCCTCTGCGAACGGAGTAGCCGCCGACGAGATCAAAGCTCAGCTGGCCGCAAGACCCGCATACCGCTACCGGACCGCGCTGGATCGCGCTGTTCGGTTGCTGGGCGAAGGCCTCACTTCGATGCTGGAGACCAGGTACTTCCTCGACGTCGAGCGGGCGCACGGCATTCCTCGGGCGCTGCGCCAGGTGCCGGTTTCGGTGTTCGGGCGAAAACTCTTGGAGGACTGCAGTTACGAGAGCGTCGGGGTCCCGCTGATCGTCAGGCTGGACGGGCGGGCGTATCACAGCGATGCCGAGACGGCCTTCCGAGATCGGAGGAGGGACAACTCCGCTGAGCTCAGCGGAATGGCGCGACTCGTCTACGGGTGGCAGGACGTCGATAGCAACCCTTGCGCGGTCGCACGGGAGGTCACGACAGTGCTGCGCAGGGAAGGGTGGCAGGGACCGATGAAGAGGTGCCGCAAGTGCCTGGGAACGTGAGTGTTTTGGGGCGCTAGAGCACCCCAAAACACTCACGACCTCACCGCACCAACCGCAGCGGTGCATGCTTGGTGTGTGCCGATGGGAACGGGCCCGGTGCGCTTGTGGCGCACCGGGCCCGTTCGGTACTGCACCCGCCGGATCGGCAGGGGATCAGGAGCGGATCATCTTGCGGAGGACGTACTGCAGGATGCCGCCGTTGCGGAAGTAGTCCGCTTCACCGGGGGTGTCGATGCGGACCTTGGCGTCGAACTCCACCTTGGAGCCGTCGGCCTTGGTCGCGGTGACCTTGACCGTCTCCGGGGTCTCACCGTCGTTGAGCTTGGTGATGCCCGCGATGTCGAAGGTCTCGGTGCCGTCCAGGCCCAGCGACTTGGCCGACTCGCCCTCCGGGAACTGCAGCGGGATGACGCCCATGCCGATCAGGTTCGAGCGGTGGATGCGCTCGAAGGACTCGGTGATAACGGCGCGGACCCCGAGCAGGCTGGTGCCCTTGGCCGCCCAGTCGCGCGAGGAACCGGAGCCGTACTCCTTGCCGCCGAGCACCACCAGCGGGGTGCCCTGCGCGGCGTAGTTCTGCGCGGCGTCGTAGATGTACGCCTGCGGGGCGCCTTCCTGGGTGAAGTCCCGGGTGTAGCCGCCCTGCACGTCGTCCAGCAGCAGGTTGCGCAGCCGGATGTTGGCGAAGGTGCCCCGGATCATCACCTCGTGGTTGCCGCGGCGGGAACCGTAGGAGTTGAAGTCCTTGCGGTCGATGCCGTGCTCGGTGAGGTACTGGCCCGCGGGCGAGTCCGGCTTGATCGCACCGGCCGGCGAGATGTGGTCGGTGGTGACCGAGTCGCCGAGCAGCGCCAGCACGCGAGCACCGGAGATGTCGGTGACCGGCGCCGGGTCCATCGCCATGCCCTCGAAGTACGGGGGCTTGCGCACGTAGGTGGACTCCGCGTCCCACTCGAAGGTCTGACCCTCCGGGGTGGGCAGCGAACGCCAGCGCTCGTCGCCCTTGAAGACGTCCTCGTAGGACTTGGCGAACATCTCGTTGGTGATCGCCGAGTCGATGGTCTGCTGGACCTCCTGCGGCGACGGCCAGATGTCGCGCAGGTAGACCGGCTTGCCCTCGGGGTCGGTGCCCAGCGGGTCGTTCTCGAAGTCGAAGTCCATCGAACCCGCGAGCGCGTAGGCGATGACCAGCGGCGGCGAGGCCAGGTAGTTCATCTTGACGTCGGGGTTGATCCGGCCCTCGAAGTTCCGGTTGCCCGACAGCACCGAGACGACCGACAGGTCGTTGTCCTGCACCGCGGCGGAGATCTCCTCCGGCAGCGGGCCGGAGTTGCCGATGCAGGTGGTGCAGCCGTAGCCGACCAGGTGGAAGCCCAGCTTCTCCAGGTACGGCCAGAGACCGGCCTTCTCGTAGTAGTCGGTGACGACCTGCGAGCCAGGGGCCATCGAGGTCTTCACCCACGGCTTGCGGGTCAGGCCCTTGTCCACCGCGTTGCGGGCCAGCAGCGCCGCGCCCAGCATCACCGACGGGTTCGAGGTGTTGGTGCAGGAGGTGATCGAGGCGATCACCACGGCACCGTGGTCGAGCTCGAACTCGCCCAGCTCGTCGGAGGACACCGTGACCGGCTTGGAGATCCGGCCGTGCGAGCCGTTGGCGGCCGAGACGACGGCCGGCGCGGACTCGTGGTGGGTGACCGCCGGGGCGTCGCTGGCCGGGAAGGACTCCTCGCCGGCCTCGTCCACGGCGCGGTCGTCAGCGGTCTCGACCTTGACGTAGTCGGTCAGCGTGTTGCGGAACGACTGCTTGGCCTCGGAGACCACGATCCGGTCCTGCGGGCGCTTCGGGCCGGCGATGGACGGGACCACGGTGGACAGATCCAGCTCGAGGTACTCGGAGTACTCCGGCTCGTGGCTCGGGTCGTGCCACAGGCCCTGCTCCTTGGCGTAGGTCTCGACCAGGGCGACCTGGTCGGCCGGACGGCCGGTGAGCTTGAGGTAGCGGACGGTCTCCTCGTCGATCGGGAAGATCGCCGCGGTGGAGCCGAACTCCGGGCTCATGTTGCCGATGGTGGCGCGGTTGGCCAGCGGGACCGAAGCCACGCCGGAGCCGTAGAACTCGACGAACTTGCCGACGACGCCGTGCTTGCGCAGCATCTCGGTGATCGTGAGGACCACGTCGGTGGCGGTGGCACCGGCCGGGATCTCGCCGGTCAGCTTGAAGCCGACCACGCGCGGGATCAGCATCGACACCGGCTGGCCGAGCATCGCGGCCTCGGCCTCGATGCCGCCGACGCCCCAGCCCAGCACGCCCAGGCCGTTGACCATGGTGGTGTGCGAGTCGGTGCCGACGCAGCTGTCCGGGTAGGCCTGGCCGTTGCGGGCCATGACGGTGCGGGCCAGGTGCTCGATGTTGACCTGGTGCACGATGCCGGTGCCCGGGGGGACGACCTTGAACTCGTCGAAGGCGCCCTGGCCCCAGCGCAGGAACTGGTAGCGCTCCTTGTTGCGGCCGTACTCGAACTCGACGTTGCGCTCGAAGGCGTCCGGCTTGCCGAACACGTCGATGATCACCGAGTGGTCGATGACCAGCTCGGCCGGAGCCAGCGGGTTGACCTTGGAGGTGTCGCCGCCGAGATCGGCGACGGCCTCGCGCATGGTGGCGAGGTCGACCACGCACGGCACACCGGTGAAGTCCTGCATGATCACCCGGGCCGGGGTGAACTGGATCTCGGTGGACGGCTCGGCCTTGGCGTCCCAGTTGGCCAGCGCGCGCACGTGGTCGGCGGTGATGTTCGCGCCGTCCTCGGTTCGCAGCAGGTTTTCCAGGAGGATCTTGAGGCTGTAGGGCAGCCGCTGGGCCCCGTCGACCGCGCTGAGCCGGAACACCTCGTAAGAGGCGTCGCCGACGTTCAGCGTGCCGCGGGCGCTGAAGCTGTCCTTGCTCGCAGGTGCAGTCACGTTCAACTCCATCTCGCGACGGGCGCAAGTTCGGGAACGATTGCGAGTCTCGCGCACGTCGGCCGAGCGTGCGCGCAGAACCCGCTCTCTTCGACGCTAACAGTACGCTTGTCCTGCAATGGCTCTCAACTAAGGGTTGGCAAACTCTCGATCACATGTACCACTCCGTGCAAAACCGCTGTTTTTCCGGGGGTTCCCACGGATTGGGACGTCGGTACCGGAATCGGGTTCAGGACGGTCGGGGACGCGTGCTTCGATGGGTGGGTGCGCAACCTGACCAGCAATGCGAAGTCCGCCGGGGTGGCGGTCGCGATCGCCTCCGCGTTCTGCTTCGGCGGATCCGGACCGTTCGCCAAACCTCTCATCACCGCGGGGTTCAGCCCGCTGCAGGTGGCGTGGTTGCGGTTGGCCGGTGGCGCGCTGCTGATGCTGCCGTTCGCGCTCCGGCACGCGGCGGCCGCGAAGCAGGTGCCCAAGCTGCTCATCGCGTACGGGTTGTTCGCCATCGCCGGTGTCCAGGTCTTCTACTTCGCGGCGATCGCCAGCGTGCCGGTCGGGGTCGCGCTGCTGATCGAGTTCCTCGGACCGGTGCTGGTGCTGGGCTGGATCCGGTTCGTGCGGCGCAGCCCGGTGAGCCGCTCGGCGGCGATCGGCGTGGCGATCGCGCTGGTCGGGCTGGCGTGCGTGGTGGAGCTGTGGTCCGGGCTGAGCTTCGACCCGATCGGCCTGCTGCTGGCGCTGGGCGCCGCGGGCTGCCAGATGGCCTACTTCCTGCTCTCCGACAGCGGTCCCGAGGTGGACCCGTTCGCCCTCGCCGGCTTCGGCCTGCTGCTCGGGGCTGTCGTCGTGACCTTGATCGCGCAGCCGTGGGACATGGACTGGTCGATGCTGCTCGGCGACGTCGAACTGGCCGGCAGCCAGTTCCCGGCGCTGGTGGCGGTGGCCTGGATCGTCGTGGTCAGCACGGTGGCGGCGTACCTGACCGGCATCATCGCGGTCCGCCGGTTGTCGCCGCAGGTGGCCGGAGCCGTCGCGTTCCTGGAACCGGTGGTGGCCACCCTGCTGGCCTGGGCGCTGCTGTCCGAGGCGCTGGGGCCGATCCAGCTGCTCGGCGGAGCGCTGATCCTCGCCGGTGCCTACGTCGCCCAGCGCTCCGCTCCGGCGAAGGTCCAGGAGGCGGAGCTCGCCGGGGTGCGGTCCTGATCCGCCAGCACCGCCTCGCTGTTCAGCGGAACCGCAGTTCGGCCGCGGTGATGGTGTTGAGGTGCAGCAGGATGTCGTAGGACCTGCCGAGGGCCACCGGGTATTCGCCGGCTCCTGGCTTGGCGGGGTTGGAATGACCGCCCATGTACTGCTCGAGGCTCGTGCCGGGTTCGGGCGCCATTCCGGCGTAGCGCTCGGTGAACTCGCCGGCCGGCCCGCGGAGCTGATCGGGGTGTCCTGCACCGATCTGCGGGCTTCGGGATCAGCGGGCTGCGCGCAGAGCGGAGCCGACCAGGTTGACCAGAAGCTTCTCGAGGAGGGCGATGGCCACGCCGGTCAGGACGGTGGTGAGGAACTGGGGCATCGTGCAGGTTCTCCCGGTATCGCTGGTGCGTTCAGGTCCGACTGTCCGCCGGCCGGGTTAGCCGGGCTCCAGCCGGAGGTGTCGAAGAGGTGAACCGGGGCGTAACAGTGCAGGTCAGACGGTTTTCCGCGACCACTTCTGCCACACCAGCACCGCCAGTGTCGCAGCGATCGACGTGGCCGCCGCGATGCCCCAGTGGTGCGGGAGCAGAGGACTGCTGCCGAAGAACTGGCTGACGCCGGGCAGCTGCACGAGGCCGAACAGCACCACCAGCGATCCCGCTCCCGCGGCGAGGACCAGCGGGGTGCGGCCCCGCACCGCGAGGGTCTGCGCCAACTGCGCGGAGACCAGCGCGACCAGGCCGGTGGTGCGGGCTTGCGCGGCGGTGGACAGCGGCCGGGCGAGCTGCCAGGCGCGTCCGGCCGCACCGGCCGTGGCCGCGGCGCGGGCGTAGACGTCGTGCGCCAGCGCCGTGCCGAGCGAAGCCTCCGGTCCCTCGGCGAGCAGCTTCTCCGGGGTGGCGTGCGGCGGTGGCCGCACCGCGATCGCGATGGCGGGCATGATGTCGGTGAGCAGGTTGACCACCAGCAGCTGGCGGGCGTTGAGCCCGGCCGCGGGGCTGATCAGCCCGGTGCTCAGCGCGTAGCCGATCTCGCCGAGGTTGCCGCCGAGCAGGATCGACAGCGCGTCGCGCACCGACGTCCACATCCCGCGGCCTTCGACGATGCCATCGGTCAACGTCTCGATGCGGTCCTCGGCGACGACCAGGTCCGCGGCCTCGCGCGCGGCCGGGGTGGCCCGGGAGCCGAACGCGATCCCCACCTGGGCCAGGTTGATCGCCGGGACGTCGTTGGCGCCGTCGCCGGTCATCGCCACCACCCGGCCGCCGGCCCGCATCCGGCGCACGATGCGCGCCTTCTGCGCCGGGCTGACCCGGGCGAACACCGAGATCTTCGGCAGCTCGCCGGTCAGCTGCTCGTCGTCGAGCTGGTCCAGCTCGGCTCCGGTGAACACCCGCTTCTCGCCGAGCATGCCGAGCTCGGCGGCGATCGACTCGGCGGTGCTGGGGTGATCGCCGGTGATCATGATCACGTCGACGCCCGAGCGGCTCAGCTGCGAAACCGCTTCGGCCGCGGCCGGGTGCACCGGATCGGCCAGGCCCAGCAGGCCGACGAGCTCCAGGTCGTCCACATCGGACTCGGCCAGATCGGTCGCGGCGGAGGGAGCGGCGCGCTCGGCCACCGCGAGCAGCCGGTAGCCGTCCATCGCCAGCCGCTCGACCTCGTTCTCGACCTCCGCCCGCGCTTCGGCGTCGAACACCTCGCTGCCCTCCGGGCGCCGCCAGCTGACGCACCGTTCGAGCACGACCTCCGGGGCGCCCTTGACCGACAGCAGGCCGTCGGTGCGCACCGCGTGGAAACCCCGCGACGGTTCGAAAGGCAGCTCCGCCAGCACGATTCCGTCCGCAGCGACACCAGCGGCGCGCGCCCCGTCGAGCACCGCCTGGTCGGTGAGGTGGGGGAGCGGGTGCTCGTCGGTCGGCCGGGGCGTGGCCCGCACTCCAGCCGCCACGACCTCCCGGTGCTGTTCGTCGAGGTCCGAAGTGGACTGAGCGGTGCGGCCGTCGGAGACCTGCCCGAGCGCGATCCGGCCCTGGGTGAGGGTGCCGGTCTTGTCGAAGCACAGCGCGTCGACCCGGCCCAGCGCCTCGATGGTGGCGGGACTGCGCACCAGCACGCCGCGGCCGGCCAGGCGCCGGGCCGCCGCGAGCTCGGCGAGCGTGGCGACGAAGGGCACCCCTTCGGGGACGGCGGCCACCGCGAGCCCGACGGAGCGGGCGACGGTCCGGCCCAGCGGCACACCGCGCAGCAGGTCGGCGGCGAACAGCGCACCGCCCGCTCCGATGGAGACGGGCAGGATCTTCTTCGTCAGCTCGCCGAGCCGGGCCTCGACGCCGTTGCCGGTCTCCGGTGCGCTGGTCTGGGCGGTGCGCCCGAGCTCGGTGCGCGTGCCGACCGCGACGACGACGGCGGTGCCGGTCCCGCTGGCGACGGCCGTTCCCTGGTAGAGCATGCAGGTGCGGTCGGCGACCACGGGTGCGGTGGTGGCGGCGATGTCCTTGACGACCAGCTGGGACTCGCCGGTGAGGCTGGACTCGTCGACCTCCAGGCCGTCGACGGACAGCAGCCGGGCGTCGGCGGGCACCCCGTCGCCGGCGCGCAGCTCGATGACGTCGCCGGGCACGAGCTGGTCGGCCGGGACCACGTCGGTGGTGCCTTCGCGCTTGCGCCGCGCGGGCATCTGCCCGGCATCGAGCAGCCGGGTCAGCTCCCGGTCGGTGGTGACCCGCTGGACGCCGTCGACCAGCGCGCTGGCCAGCAGAACCCCGACGATCAGCGCCGCGTCGACCACCGATCCGAGACCGGCGGAGATGACCGCACCGGCGCCCAGCACCGGCGTGATCGGGGTGATCAGGCCTTCCACGGTCGCCCGGGCCACTCCGGGCCGCGGGCGGTCCCGTTCGCGGTCCTGGCGCCGGCTGGCGGCGATCGACTCGCTCAGCCCCCGTTCCGAACTGGCCAATGTGGACAGAGCTGCGTCCGGGGGCATGGCGTGCCAAGGCGTTCGCTCCTGCGGGACCGGGGGAGCGCGGTTGGCCGCGCACATCCCGGCCCAGGTGCCGGTGATCAGCGCCGACAAGGTCGCCGCTTGCACCGGCATCGAAGCGCGCCCCGGCGCCCCGAGTGCAGGGCCGAAGGCGGCGAACAGCGCTCCCAGGCAGGCACCGGCGACCGACAGCAGGACCGCGTTGCGGCTGGCCGAGCGGGCGTTCTCGGTGGCGGCCAGCAGCAGGTGGACGACGTCGGCTCGCGGGCACAGCACATCAGCGCCCCAAGGGGCGTGGTCCGGTGTGGACAGTCCGAGGCCGACGTCTGCCGCGGCCAACGCGGCGTTTGCCCGGGCCGAGACGACCGCGACCACCGCGCCGTCGGCCTGCAGCCGCCGCACCGAACCGGCCAGCCGGTTCCCCCCGGCCACGACCTGGTCGAACGGAAGCCGGTGGTCCAGGCGGCTGCTGATTCCGGCCACCACCGCCGCCCCGTTCTCCCGGGCCGTTTCGACCAGCGCTTCGGCGAGCGGATCGAGCTCTTCGACGACGTTGGCCAGGGCCACGACCTCGCCGCGGTGGCGCAGCACCACCGCCGAACCGCGCGCGGACGCTTCCGCGGCGGCGCCGCGAGCGGCGTCCGGGAGGTGTTCCGGTACGGGGCCGGTCGACCAGTCGCCGAGAACCTGCTCGGCCGTCGGGTCCTGCAGATCGATGAGTCGGCTCGCGCGGGCGAAAAGCTCCGCGACGTCGGCCTCCGAGTCCAGCGGGACGACGACGTCGAGCGAGCGACGGCCGGTGAGCAGCGCAGGGGCGTCGAACACGACGGTGTCGACGCGGTCGAGCCGCCGCAGCGCGTCGGGCTCCAGGACGAGCCCACCGCGGGCCGAGACCGCGGTGGACAGGTGGGTGGCGAAGCCCTCGCGCCCGGACTTGGCCGGACGCGGCACTCCGGCCAGCAGCATGGCCAGCGCGCGCTGCGGGTTGCGCGTGGCGGCGAGCACGGTGCCGTAAGCGGCCAGGGCTGTTCCACCGGAGACGCTCGCGACCCGCTCGACAGGTCCGCTCGGAACCGGTTGCGGGCGCGGCTCGACGACCACCGGATCGCACCGGTGCACCGAACTCCGCTCCCACTCGTGCCAGGCCTGCTGCCGGGCGAGCGTCTCGCGCGAGGCGCAGAACCGGCCGCACAAGTGGGTGAACACGCCGAGCGGGTTCCGGGACAACCCGTGCGAGACGGCGCCACCGAGCACGAGCAAGCTGTCCGCCGGTGCTCGGCCGAGCTTGCGCTCCAGACCGTTGCGCAGCCACGGCACGGAGTCGACCAGCGAGATCACGGCGGGGAACAGCGGTGGCACCGTGCGCACCGGCAGCAGCGAGGCCGCTGCGGAGTAGCCGAGCCCGGCCAGGCTGATGACCAGCGCTGCCGCGTCGCGGAGCACCGGTTCGGTGTTGGCCGGGTGGGCGGTGCTGCGCGGGGACATCACCGCGTCGTCCAGACCGTGCTCGTGCTCGGCCTCGGAGATCAGCCGCGACAGCTCCGCGATGTCCACCACGTCGGGATCGTGCTCGACGACCACGCGTCCGAGCACGCTGTTGACCTCGGCGCTGCGCACGCCGTCGGCGGCGAGGACCCGGGCTTCGATTTCGCGCGCGGCGGCCTCGGAGCCGGGTTCGTGCACGCCCCGGATCTCCAGGTGGCTGCGGCGTCGGCCGGCCCAGACCCGTCGACCGGTGGGAGCGGCCGCCTTGGTGCGGGCTGCGTGCAGCACCGGTGCGGCGACCTCGGCTGCTTTGGTGAGCAGCCAGCCCAGTGGCATCGGCGGTTCCTCGCGATCAGCCCTCGCCGCGCTCCTTGTGCACGCTGCGCTGGACGAGTGCGTTCCCGATGCCGATCGCCGCCGCCACCGGCCATTCGATGACGCTGAAGGCAGCGGCCGCGGTCAACCCGCCGTAGAACAGCAGCTGGTCCGCGGAGGGCAGCTGACCGCGCACGGTGTCGACGGCGGAGGAGACCTCCTTGCCGCCGGGCAGCGGGATCTTGGCGGTGTGCAGCTCCGCCGTCACGTAGGGCACGGGGATCGTCGGACCGGCCTGGCCGCTCTTGCTCGAGGGCTGTCGACGGGTCCGGTGGGCGGTGCTGGAACTGGTGGTGCTGGACATCTGGAGAACCCCCTCGACACACCCGCGACCGAGCGCGGTCGCGGCCTCGTACGCGATCCCGTTGCAGTTGGGGTACCCCGTCGCGGCCGCCGGAATCACCCGGCGGCCAGTTTCACGCGGCGAGCGCCTGCCGCCGGGCCTGCCGGTAGCGGCGCGTGATCAGTTCCACCACGGCCGGGTGGTCGCCGATCGGCTGGGCGACACCGGCGACCGGCAGCTCCGCCAGGCGCCGGTGGAACAGCCCCGGGGCCAGCAGGTACGGGGCGATGAAGTCGGCGGGGCCGCAGACCTCGGCGGTGGCGGGAGCCGCTGTGGTGACGTAGCTCGGGGTCAGCCACTGCCCGCAGCGGCGGCCCAGCAGCTGCGCCGCCGCGCGCACGTCGGCCAGCGCGTGTTCGTCGGACGACCCGGCGGCGGAGAACGCTATGCGAGCACCGGGCTGCCACCCGGCGGTGATCAGCCGCTCCCGCATCGCTTCGACGAGTTCCGGGGCAGGCCCCAGCGCCCGGCAGACCACGACGCCGGTCCGGTCGCTGGCGGCGATCTGCGCAGGGAGATCGGTGCGCACGTGGTACCCGGAGGCCAGGAAAGCGGGCAGCACGACCACCGGGCCGTCGAGGTCGCGCAGCACTTCGACCGCGGTCGGCCCGATGACGTCGACGTAGCCGACGTGCACCGGCACGTCCAGGCGTTCGGCCGCCGCTGCTGCGAGGCGCTCGACCACCCGGGGCCCGGCCGGGTCGCGCGTGCCGTGGGCGACCAGCAGCAGCGGTGGGTTCACGGTTGCGCGCATCGCGGAGCGCCTCCCATCGGTTCCAGCGGAAGTCGGTATCCGCGTTTGATCACGGTCTGCACCAGCTGCGCAGCGCCCAGCGCCGCCCGCAAGCGCGCCACCGCCTGCTCCACGGCGTGTTCGTCGGCCGGGCTCCCGGAGCGGCGCAGCGCCTCGGCGAGGTCCTGGCGCGACACCACCCGCCCCGGCCGCTCGGCCAGCACGCCCAGCAGCGTTCTGCCCTGCGGGGAAAGCGGTCTGACCACTCCGTCCACCACGGCGGCGTGCCCCCGCACCTGCAGCTCCCGGCCACCCACCGGCAGCGTCGGCGCCCTGTCGGGCAGCGCCTCGCACAGCGAACGCACCAGTGCGCCGAGGCGGAACCGCCGGGGGATCACCGCGGGAACGTCGTGGTCGGCCAGCGGCGCGTGCGTCACCGGCCCGACGCAGGCCACCAGCACCGGACCGCGCAGCGCGGCCAGCAGCTCCTCCTCGCAGCGCAGTCTCGCCGCCAGCGACAGCAGGCCTGCCGCGGCGGGCGCGCTGGTGAAGGTCACCGCGTCGATCTCCCGCGCGCACACCGACCGCAGCAGGTTCTCCAACGCGGTGGTGTCCGCCGGTGCGGTCCAGCGGTAGACCGGCACCTCGACGACCTCCGCACCGGCGCAGCGCAGCGCCTCGGCGAAGTCCGGCAGCGGCTGCCCGTGCAGCTGCACCGCGATCCGAACCCCGGCCAACTCCTGTTCGAGCAGGTGGGACAGCAGTTCAGCGGACGACTCCGACGCAGGCGACCACGGATCGGGCAGCCCGGCGGCACGCACCGCTCCGCGCGCCTTCGGCCCGCGCGCCAGCAGCTGCGCCGGGCGCAAGGCGTCGAGCAGCTCCGCACCGATGCCCCACCCGTCGGCGGCCTCGATCCAGCCGCGGAAACCGATGCCGGTCGTGGCCACCACCACGTCGGGAGGCGCGTCCAGGCAGCGCAGGCTGACCCGCCGGAGCTCGGCGTCGTCGGACAGCGGGAGGATCCGCAGCGCCGGGCCGTGCATGACCCGCGCGCCGCGGTTCTCCAGCAGGGTTCCCAGCTCGTCGGCCCGTCGCGCCGCGGTCACCGCGACGGTGTAACCAGCGAGTTCGTCGGTCAAGGAAGAGCGACCTCCACCACGTCGTCGGCGCGGCGGCGGACCGGGTAGATCGGCAGCTGCGCCGCCGGGTCGTCCAGGCACTGCCCGGTGCGCAGCGAGAAGACCTGCTTGAGCATCGGGGAGGCGACGGTGGGCTCGCCGCCGCGGTCGCCGACGATGCCGCGGCTGATCACGCCGGCCCCGCAGAACGGGTCGACGTTGCCCACCGCGTACAGCTCGTCGTCGCGGGTGCGGAACACCGCCACCGGCTGGTCGTGGACCAGCGCGGGCACCCCGTACTCGGGCAGCAGCAGGTCGAGTTCGCAGATCCGTTGCCAGGTCATCCGGACACCTCCTGGGTTGCGAGAGCGGGCATCGGCAGCGCCACCGGACCGGGCCGGATCTGACCGCGCTCCTGGACGAAGCGGATGGTCGGGTCCGGTGCTTCCGGGGCGTTGACGAAGGAGACGAAGCGGGCCAGCTTGGCCGGATCGGCCAGCACCCCGGCCCACTCGTCGGTGTAGTCCTCGACGTGGCGCCGCATCGCCGCTTCCAGCTCGTCGGCGATGCCCAGCGAGTCCTCGACGACGACCTCGCGCAGGTGCTCCAAGCCGCCGTCCAGCGACTCCAGCCAGGCCGAGGTGCGCTGCAGCCGGTCGGCGGTGCGCACGTAGAACATCAGGAACCGGTCGACGAGCTTGATCAGCTGCTCGTCGTCGAGGTCGGCGGCCAGCAGTTCGGCGTGGCGCGGGGTGAACCCGCCGTTGCCGCCGACGTAGAGGTTCCAGCCGCGGTCGGTGGCGATCACGCCGAAGTCCTTGCCGCGCGCTTCAGCGCACTCCCGGGCGCAGCCGGACACCCCGGCCTTGATCTTGTGCGGTGCCCGCAGCCCCCGGTAGCGCAGCTCGAGCCGGATGGCCATGCTCACCGAGTCCTGCACGCCGTAGCGGCACCAGTCGTCGCCGACGCAGGACTTCACGGTGCGCAGCGCCTTGCCGTAGGCGTGGCCGGATTCGAACCCGGCGTCGACCAGCCGCCGCCAGATCAGCGGCAGCTGCTCCACCCGCGCGCCGAACAGGTCGATGCGCTGCCCGCCGGTGATCTTGGTGTACAGGCCGAACTCCTTGGCCACCTCGCCCAGCACGATCAGCTTGTCCGGGGTGATCTCCCCGCCGGGCACCCGGGGCACCACCGAGTAGGTGCCGTTGCGCTGCATGTTGGCCAGGAACCGGTCGTTGGTGTCCTGCAGCGCGGCCTGCTCGCCGTCGAGGATGTGGCCGTGGCCGAGGCTGGCCAGGATGGAGGCGACCGCGGGCTTGCAGATGTCGCAGCCGTGCCCGTTGCCGTGCTTGCCGATCAGCTCGGAGAACGAGTCGACGTCGGTGGCCCGGACCACCTCGAACAGCTCGCTGCGCGACTGCGGGAAGTGCTCGCACAGCGCCTTGGAGGTGACGACTCCGCACTCGCCGAGCAGGTTCTTCAGCATCGGCACGCACGAACCGCAGCTGGTGCCGGCCTTCGTGCAGGCCTTGACGCCCGGTACGTCGGTGAGCTGCTGCGCGGCGATGGCGGAGGTGATGTCCTGCTTGGTCACGTTGTTGCAGGAGCACACCGTGGCGTCCGCGGGCAGGGTCCCGGCGTCCACACCGGACCCGGCGGGCAGCAGCAGCTGCTCGGGCGGTGCGGGCAGCTCGCGGTCCACCAGCGGCCGCAGCACGGAGTACGCACTGGCGTCGCCGACGAGCACACCGCCGAGCAGCACTCGCGCGTCGTCGCTGAGCACCAGCTTGGCGTAGGTGCCCGCGGCGTTGTTGGCGTAGACGACCTCCAAAGCGCCCTCCGCCCGCGCGTGCGCATCGCCGAAGCTCGCGACGTCGACGCCGAGCAGCTTGAGCTTGGTGGACAGGTCGGCCCCGGGGAAAGCGCCGTCGCCCAGCTCCAGCAGCTGCTCGGCGACGCCTTCCGCCATGCTGTAGCCGGGCGCGACCAGCCCGTAGCAGCTGCCCTGCACCGCGGCGCATTCGCCGATGGCCCAGATGTTCTCGTCCCCGGTGCGGCAGAACTCGTCGACCAGGATCCCGCCGCGCTCGGCCCGGTCCAGCCCGGCGACCTCGGCCAGCTCGTCGCGCGGCCGCACCCCGGCGGAGAACACCACGAGCTCGGTGTCGATCACCGTGCCGTCGGCCAGCGAAACACCGCGGACTCGGCCGTCGCCGTCGATGGACTTCGTCGCCGCACCGCAGTGCACCGCCAACCCGAGGTCGCCGACCAGACGGCCGAGGACCTGGCCACCGCCCTCGTCGACCTGCAACGGCATCAGCCGCGGCGCCATCTCGACGACGTGCGCGCGCATCCCCAGCAGCCGCAGGGCGTTCGCCGCCTCGAGGCCGAGCAGGCCACCGCCGATGACCACGCCGTTCGCGCCCTCGGTCGCGGCGTCGCGGATGGCGTCGAGGTCGTCGATGGTGCGGTAGGTGAAGCAGCCGTCGAGGTCGTGGCCGGGCACCGGCGGCACGAACGGCCGCGACCCGGTGGCCAGCACCAGCGCGTCGTAGCCCAGCACCGAACCGTCCGATGTGGACACCGTGCGGGCGGCGCGGTCGATGCCGGTCACCGCGGTGTTCAACCGCAGTTCGACCAGCGGATCCTCCAGCAGCTCGTGGTCGGCCAGGCTCAGGTCCTCGGCGCTCTTGCCGTCCAGGTAGGACGACAGCGCCACCCGGTCGTAGGCAGGCCGGGATTCCTCGCCCAGCACGACGATCCGCCAGGTACCGGTCGCATCGCGCTCCCGGAGCGACTCCACGAGCCGGTGCCCGACCATCCCGTGGCCGACGACGATGAGCGTGCGGGTCATGCGCAGTCCGCCTCTCCGCGTTTTTCAGTGGTGGTTGCGTCCGGGATCGATCTCGCGTTCCGCGGTTTCTCGTGGCTGGGTTGCATCACGGTCCCCTAAGGTGCGGTTGAGCAGGACTCCGGTTGGCACAAGGCGTCATGCGACGCCCTTCTTCTGGTGTTCAGTGCGGTGGGCCAGTGCTGCGCAGAGGCGTGCGACGTCGTCGGCGCAGCCTCCGCAGCCCGTGGTCGCCCGCGTTGCCCTGGCCAGCTCGCGGACCGAGCGAGCACCGCCGTGCCAGGCGGCGGTCAGGGACTTCTCGGTGACGTTGTTGCAGCGGCAGAGCACCGCGTCGTCGGACGGTTCGACGCGGGCGGACGTGGTGGCGGGGTTGCCCAGCAGCAGCGCGAGGCGATCGGCGGGCACCGGCAGGTCGCGGTCGTGCAGCTGCGTGACCGATGCGATCGCCTGCGAGAAGCCGATGACCACCGCACCGGAGATCCGTTCCTCCCGCAGCGCCAACTTGGCGTAGCGGCCGCGAGCGGGGTCCGAGAGCGTGACGATCTCGGCCTCCGCGCTGGCCAGGGACTCCACCGCGCCGACCGAGACCAGCTCGATACCGCGCGCGTTGAGCCGGGTGACCGCGCGGGTGCCGCGGTAGCGGCGCTCGCCGCCGCACAGCAGGTCGGCGAGCGCGTCGGCCTGCTCCCACGCCGAGTCGATCCGCCCGGGCGTGCTGCCGTCGTGCTCGGCGCAGTCGCCGATGGCGTGGATGTGCGGATCGCTGGTGCGCAACCGGTCGTCCACCACGATCCCGTGCCGCACCGCCAACCCGGCCCGCACCGCCAGCGCGGTTTCCGGCGTCACTCCGGTGCAGGAGACCACCAGCTCGGCCGGAATCGCTTCGCCGCTGTCCAGGAGCAGTCGACCGCGCCGGTGCTCGACCGCCCGGCGCTCCAACCGCAGCGCGAGCCCGAGCCCGCGGAGCCGGTCGGCGAGCAGCCGACCACCGGCCGGGTCCACCTGGCTGTCCATCAGGTGCGGCTGGGGGTGCACCAAGGTCACGTCGTGGCCGCGGGCCAGGAGCGCCTGCGCTGCTTCGACCCCGAGCACCCCGCCACCCAGCACGGCCACCGGACCTGCGACGCCGTCGATGCGTTCGCAGTCGCTCAACGTGCGAAGCGGCTGGATCCCGCGGATCCCGGGCGACCGCGGGCGGGAACCGGTGGCCAGCACCAGGACGTCGTAGGCGAGCTCTTCGCCGTCGCCGGTGCGCACTTTCCGCCGGCTGCGGTCGATTCGCGTGGCGGTCGTCCCCAGCCGGACCTCGGCGTCCACATCGGGCAGTCGCACAGCTGCGGGCGACAGCTCCCGCGCCAGCACCGAGCCCAGCAGCACCCGGTTGTAGGCGGGGTGCCGTTCAGCGCCCAGCACCGTGATCCGACCGGTGTGCCCCTGCGCCCGCAGCCGCTCGACCAGCCGGTGGGCGGCCGGGCCGTTGCCGACGACGACGATCCGGGTCATCCGGGCACCACCTCCCGGGCCGGTTCGATGCGCACCGCGCTGACCTTGAACTCCGGCATCCGGCTGCGCGGATCGAGCGCGTCGCCGGTGAGCAGGTTCGCCCGGCCGGTGCCGGGGAAGTGGAACGGCAGGAACACCGTGTCGGTGCGCATGGTGCCCACCACCCGAACCCGGGCGACCGCGCTGCCGCGCGCCGACGTCACCCGGGCCAGCTCGCCGTCGGTGAGACCGGCGCGGTCGGCGGTGTCCGGGTGGATCTCCACGAACGGTTCGGGCGCGGCCTCGTTGAGCTCGTCCACCCGCCTGGTCTGCGCCCCGGACTGGTACTGCGCGAGCACGCGGCCGGTGGTGGCGGTCAGCGGGAAGGTCCGCTGCGGGGTCTCGGCGGGATCGCGGTGTTCGACCGCGGCGAATCGGGCCAGCCCGTCGGGGTGGGCGAAGGAGTCCAGGAACAGCCGCGGTGTTCCGGGGTGCTCGGTGTCCGGGCAAGGCCAGTGCAGGGCTTGTCCGGCGTCGAGCCGCTCGTAGCTGATCCCGGAGTAGTCGGCCTTGCCGCCGGCCGAAGCGCGGCGCAACTCCTCGAAGACCTCCCGCGGCCGGGTCGGGTAGCGGTGGCCCGGTTCGCCCAGCCGCACCGCCAGGCCATGCAGGACCTCCAGATCGCTGCGCGCGTGACCGGGCGGCACCTGCAGCCGGCGCCGGCGCAGGACCCGGCCTTCGAGGTTGGTCATGGTGCCCTCCTCTTCGGCCCACTGCGTGACCGGCAGCACCACGTCCGCCGACTGCGCGGTCTCCGACGGCACGAAGTCAGCCACCACCAGCAGGTCCAATGCGGACAGCCGCCGTGCCACGTGCGCGGCGTTGGGAGCCGAGACCACCGGGTTGGAACCGAAGACCAGCAGCGCTCGCGGCCCGTTCGCGGTGCCCAGCGCGTCCAGCAGCTCGTACGCGCTGCGTCCCGGCCCCGGCAGCGTCTCGGGCGCAACGCCCCAGACCCCGGCCACGTGCTCCCGGGCGTCCGGGTCGTCGATCATCCGGTAGCCGGGCAGCTGGTCGGCCTTCTGGCCGTGCTCGCGACCGCCCTGCCCGTTGCCCTGCCCGGTCAGGCAGCCGTACCCGCGACCGGGGCGCCCCGGCAGTCCGAGTGCGAGGGCCAGGTCGATGAATCCCGCGACGGTGTCCGCGCCGTTGCTGTGCTGCTCCGCGCCTCGACCGGTCAGCACGTACGCGCTCCCCGCCTCGGCGAGCATCCGCACCGCCTGCCGCTGCGCGGTCACCGGAACCCCGGTGACGCGCTCTACGCGTTCCGGCCACCAGGTCATCGCCCGCTGCCGGGCCGCTGCGAACCCGGTGGTGCGGGTGTCGACGTAGTCGTCGTCCACCCAGCCGTCGACGACCGCGATGTGCAGCAGACCCAGCGCCAGCGCCAGATCGGTGCCGGGCGCGGGCTGCAGGTGCAGCGCGGCGCGCTCGGCCGTGGCGGTGCGGCGCGGGTCGATCACCACCAGCCGCGCCGACCGCAGGTGCTGCATCAGCGGCGGCATGGTCTCGGCCGGGTTGGCCCCGGCCAGCAGGACCACGTCGGCCCCGCCGAGGTCGGTGACCGGGAACGGCAACCCGCGGTCCACCCCGAACGCGGCGTTGCCCGCTGCCGCGGCCGAGGACATGCAGAACCGGCCGTTGTAGTCGATCTGGCTGGTGCCCAGCGCGAGCCGGGCGAACTTGCCGAGCAGGTAGGCCTTCTCGTTCGTCAGCCCGCCACCGCCGAACACCCCGACGGCGTCCGGCCCGTGCTCGCCGCGGATGCGTTGCAGACCGTCGGCGACGACGCGCAGCGCGGTGTCCCAATCGACCGGGACGAGCTCGCCGTTCCGGCGCACCAGCGGGTGCTGCAACCGGTCCGCCACGTCGAGCAGGGCGGGTGCGGTCCAGCCCTTCTGGCACAACCCACCGCGGTTGACCGGGAAATCCGTCGGCCGCACCGACACGCCGCGCCGTTCGCGCGTCAGCCGGGTCCCGCACTGCAAGGCGCAGTAGGGGCAGTGCGTGGCCACGGTCCGCAACTCAGGCACGGGTGGCCTCCGCCTTCGACCGCGCCTCGACGGACTGCGGGCCAGCAGCGCTCCCGCGGGATCCCCGGAGGTAAACGGCCCAGGTGACGAGCGCGCAGAGCACGTAGTAGCAGAGGAAGACCAGCAGTGCCGCGTCGCCGTTGGCCGCCTCGCCGCCGTAGGAGGCGCGGAACGCCAGGTTGATGCCCACACCGCCGAGCGCGCCGACGGCACCGGCGATGCCGATGACGGCGCCGGACAACCGGCGGGCGCGGGAGAAGGCCGCGACGGCCTCGCCGCCGTCGGTGACCGCGTCCTCGGCCTCCTTCGCGAAGATCGCCGGGATCATCTTGTAGGTCGAACCGTTGCCGACCCCGGTCAGCACGAACAGCGCGATGAACGCCACCAGGTACATCGCGAAGGAGCCCCGCGACGAGGCGAACAGCAGCGCCCCGGTGCCGGCGGTCATCCCGGCGAACGCCCACAACGTCACCCGGCCACCGCCGAAGCGGTCGGACAGCCAACCGCCGACCGGGCGGGAGACCGAACCCAGCAGCGGGCCGAGGAAGGTCCAGCTGGCCGCCTGCAGCGGCGTGAACCCGAACTCGGTCTGCAGCACCAGGCCGAAGGCGAAGCCGTAGCCGATGAACGAGCCGAAGGTCCCGATGTAGAGCACCGAGATCCACCAGGTGTGCTTGTTCGCGGCGGCCTCGCGCAGCGCCCCGGGACGGGCCCGAACCGCGTCCACGTTGTCCATGAACAGCGCCGCGCACAGGGCGGCGACCACGATCAGCGGCAGGTAGATCGCGGCCACGTAGGCCGGGTTGGTGCCACCGGCGACGGCGATCACCAGGAGGCCGACGACCTGCACCGCCGCCACGCCGAGGTTGCCGCCCCCGGCGTTGAGCCCCAGCGCCCAGCCCTGGTGGCGCTGCGGGAAGAAGGTGGTGATGTTGGTCATCGACGAGGAGAAGTTCCCGCCGCCCAGGCCCGCGGTCGCGCCGACGAGCATGAACACCCACAGCGGGGTGCCGGGCTGCTGCACGAAGTAGCAGGCCAGTCCGGCGGGCACCAGCAGCACCGCCGAGCTGAAGATCGTCCAGTTCCGCCCGCCGAAGCGGGTCACCGCCGCGGAGTAGGGCAGCCGCAGCACGGCGCCCACCAGGTTCGGCGTGACCACCAGCAGGAACTTCTCGGATGCGGTGAACGGCAGGCCGATCTCCGGTGACATGAACAGCACCAGCACCGACCAGATGCTCCAGACGGAGAAGCCGATGTGCTCCGAGACGATCGAGAAGATCAGGTTCCGCCGCGCCACGTGCTTGCCGGTGGATTCCCAGAACTGCTCGTCCTCCGGGTTCCACCCCTCGATCCAGCGGGCCCGGCCGGCGGGTGCTCTCGCGGTCACCTGGACTCCTTCCGTTGGTTGGACCGAACGTAGGAACCGGGTGTTTCCGCCGGGCTCGTTCCGCGTTACCCCGCTGCAAACCTGCCTTCACGAACCCGGGCCCGGCCGGTGTGAGCAGGCAGACGGTGGGCGATGCCGCATCGGACGCGGGGTTCGTGGGACCGTGTAGTCGTGGTGCAACGAGGCATGGGCGACTGGCAGCAGGCCCGAGAGCTGTTCGGCGGAGCGCGCCGGGTCACCGCCCTGACCGGGGCCGGGGTGTCGACGTCGTCGGGCATCCCCGACTTCCGCGGGCCCAACGGGCTGTGGACCAAGAACCCCGCGGCCCAGCGCCTCAGCGACATCGACAGCTACGTCGCCGACCCGCAGGTGCGCGAGCAGGCCTGGCGCAGCCGCGCCGAGCACCCGGCCTGGAAGGCCGAGCCCAGTGCGGCGCACCGCGCTTTCGTCGACCTCGACCGCTCGGAGCGGCTCCGCTCGTTGCTGACCCAGAACATCGACGAGCTGCACCAGCGCGCCGGCCTGGCCCGGGACCGGGTGCTGGAGCTGCACGGCACGATCTACCGGACGGTGTGCCTGGACTGCGGTGCGACCGGTCCGATGAGCGCGGTGCTGGAGCGGGTGGCGGCGGGGGAGTCCGATCCGCCGTGCCGTTCCTGCGGCGGCATCTTGAAGTCCGCCACCGTCTCCTTCGGACAGCCCCTGGACCCCGACGTGATCCGGGAGGCGCAGCGGGCCGCGCTGGACTGCGACCTGTTCCTCGCGGCGGGGACTTCGCTGACGGTGCACCCGGCAGCGGGCCTGGCCGAGCTGGCCGTCAAGGCAGGTGCCGCGCTGATCATCTGCAACGCCGAGCCGACGCCCTACGACGAGCTGGCCGCCGCGGTCGTGCGCGATCCGCTGGACGAGGTGCTGCCGGACCTGGTCGGCGCCCCGCTCACCGAACCGACCCGCCCGCTGAACACCTGGGGCGACCCGAGCACCTGGTCCTGATCGCGCGGCTCGCACCCCCCGGGTATCCCATTGGTTGGGAACCATGTGACCCGTGTGGTTGATGTTGCGCGTGTCGTGCTTGAGATCAGTGGTGCGTTCGGGACGAAAGTGGCAAGATCCCAATCCGTCGTATGACTCCATTCAGTCCAAAGCATGACCGCTGAATGGGCGTATCAGCGGAGGTGACGGTCGTGCCGGGAAGTCGTGGCGTGCGTAGGACCGCCGCTATCACGCTGCTCGTCGCCATCGGCCTGGCCGCGCCGGGGGTCGGTTCGGCCGTGCCCGCGCCGCCGCCGAACCCCAGCGACGCCGAGATCCAGGCCGGTCGCGCCAAGTCGCAGCAGGTGGCCGGGCAGGTCGGTGAACTGGCGAACCAGCTGGCCGAGGCGGAGTCCAAGCTGGTCGACCTGCAGGCGCAGGTCGAGCTCAAGATGGAGGACGCGAACAAGGCGCGCGTCGACCTGGACCGGGCCGAGGGCGCCTACGACGACGCCCGCCGCGTCGCGGACGCGGCCAAGGTCGACTCCGACGTCGCCGGGCAGCGGATCGACCAGCAGCGCCAGCGCCTGGACCGGTTCGTGGCGGGCAGCTACCGGCAGGGCAGCCAGGTCGGTTCGGCCACCGCCTTCGTCGGTTCCAAGAACCCCCAGGACGTGCTCGACCGCGCGCTGTTCCTGGACGTGATCAGCAAGTCCGAGCTCGACGTCATGGACGACCTCGAGCGCGCCCGCGTGGAGAAGGTCAACAAGGACTCGCTGGCCCGGGCGGCGCTCGAGGAAGCCGAGGCCAAGCGGCAAGCCGCCGACGACGCGCGGCGTGCGGCCGAATCGGCCCAGCAGGCGGCGATCGCGGCGCAGAACAGCCAGGCGGACCAGGCGCGGCAGCTGGAATCCGACAAGGCCGGCGTCGAGGCCCAGCTGGCCGAGGCCCGCTCGCACGTGTCGGGTCTGGAGCAGCAGCGCGGGCAGTACGAGGACTGGCTGGACGAGAAGCAGCGCGAAGAGGCCGCCGCCGCGCAAGCCGCTGCGCAGGCTGCGTCGCAGTCGACGTCGGACTCCCGGGAGCCGGTGCAGCAGTCGGCCCCGGCGCCCAGCGGCCGGTCGGTCGAGGTCGTGATCAGCCGGGCGTTGTCCCAGCTGGGCGTGCAGTACGCCTGGGGCGGCGGCAACTCGCGCGGGGCGACGCGCGGCATCCGCGACGGGGGAGTGGCCGACTCCTACGGCGACTACGCCAAGACCGGCTTCGACTGCTCGGGACTGATGCTCTACGCGTTCGCCGGTGCGGGCGTCCAGCTCGACCACTACAGCGGCTACCAGTACCAGTCCGGGCGCCGGGTGCCGCTGTCGCAGATGCGCCGCGGCGACATGCTGTTCTGGCAGAGCGGCGGCAGCATCCACCACGTCGCCCTCTACCTCGGCAACGGCCGGATGGTGGAAGCGCCGTACTCGGGTTCCCGGGTCCGCGTGACCTCGGTCCGCTACGGCGGCATCGCCCCGTACGCGGTCCGCATGCTCTGACCCCCGGCTCCAGCGCCCCTGCCGTGTCCTGCGCGGCAGGGGCGCCGTGCTGTTCGGGGGACTGGTTGGAGCGGGGGAGCGGGCGGCTGGAAGCATTGCGGTGTGGCGGAATTCGCGGCAGTGGTGCTGGCCGGTGGTCGGGCGCGTCGACTCGGCGGGGTGGACAAGGTCCTGCTGCCCGTCGGAGGGCGCACGCTGCTGGACCGCACCCTGGATGCGGTGGCCGAGGCCGACCCGCTGGTCGTGGTCGGCCCGCCGCGCACCACTGCCCGGGCGGTGCGCTGGACCGCGGAAGATCCGCCGGGTGGCGGTCCGCTCGCGGGGCTCCAGGCAGGCCTGGCCCAACTCCCGGCGGAAACCCGCGCGGTCGCGGTCCTCGCGGGCGACCACCCGCACCTGACACCGGCGACGATCGCCCGGCTGCTCGCCGCCCTGCGCGCAACACCCGACTCCGCTGGTGCGGTGCTCGTTGACGCGCAGGACCGTCCACAGTGGTTGGTGGGCGTGTGGGACGTGAGCGCGCTGCGCGGCGCGATGCCCGCTGAGGTCCACAACCGGCCGCTCCGCGCGGCTCTCGCCCCGCTCGCGCCGGTGCACGTCCCGGCGATCGAGTCCGAGGCGTCCGATGTGGACACGCCGGACGACCTCCGGAACGCCCGCACCGCGCAGGAGTAGCGGTTCTCGACCGACTTCATCCGCGAAAACCACCGCATCTCGTCAACATCCTCGATATGTTCAGTGCTGAGTGAAATTAATCCTCGGTCCGGCGGCTTTACCTGGGTCACACCGCGGTTGAGGTTGGGTGGGCTCGGGGTAGTGCCCCCGCGGCGTTGCGCGGTGGGGGCGTGCCAGGATCTTGAGCGGCCGGGTAGGCCGGACCGACGACAGGAGGCTGGGAGAATTGACCGAGGCCGGCAACGGTGAGAGCGGGGGCGCCGCGCGTCCGGCGGACCAGGTGAGCACCCCGGCGCGCGACGCGCAGCTGCTGGAACGCACCGTGTTCGAGGTCAAGCGGGTGATCGTCGGCCAGGACCGGCTCGTGGAGCGGGTGCTGACCGGACTGCTGGCCAAGGGCCACATCCTGCTGGAAGGCGTGCCCGGCGTGGCCAAGACCCTCGCGGTCGAGACCTTCGCGCGGGTCGTCGGCGGCAGCTTCTCGCGGCTCCAGTTCACCCCGGACCTGGTGCCCGCGGACATCCTCGGCACCCGCATCTACCGGCAGGGCAGCGAGCGCTTCGACGTCGAGCTCGGTCCGGTGCTGGCCAACTTCGTGCTGGCCGACGAGATCAACCGCGCTCCGGCGAAGGTCCAGTCGGCGCTGCTGGAGGTGATGGCCGAGCGGCACGTCTCCATCGGCGGCGAGAGCTACCCGATGCCCGCCCCGTTCCTGGTGCTGGCCACCCAGAACCCGATCGAGAACGAGGGCGTCTACCCGCTTCCGGAGGCGCAGCGCGACCGGTTCCTGTTCAAGCTCCCGGTGGAGTACCCCACCGCGGAGGAGGAGCGCGAGATCATCTACCGGATGGGCGTCGCGGCTCCGGAGCCGAACCCGGTGCTCAACCCGGACGAGCTGATCCGGCTGCAGAAGGTCGCCGCCTCGGTGTTCGTGCACCACGCGCTGGTCGACTACGTGGTGCGCCTGGTGGTGGCCACCCGGATGCCCAACGACCACGGGCTGTCCGACATCGCCAGCTGGGTCTCCTACGGCGCCTCGCCGCGTGCCAGCCTGGGCATCATCGCCGCCGCGCGCGCCCTGGCGCTGGTGCGCGGGCGCGACTACGTGTTGCCGCAGGACGTGGTGGACGTGGTTCCGGACGTGCTGCGGCACCGGCTGGTGCTGTCCTACGACGCGCTGGCCGATGGCATCCCGGTGGAGCACATCGTCAACCGGGTGCTGCAGACCGTGCCGCTGCCGCAGGTCTCGGCGCGTCCGCAGGGCGGTCCGCCCGCACCCGCGCCGGTCGGCGGCCCTGCCGGTTACGCGCAGCCGCCGCACGTGCCCAACCCGCACCAGTGAGGGGCGAGGGCGTGCCGGCAACCGATCAACATCCGGACGGGGACCGCCCGAGCTGGGCGCCCCCGTCCCTGGACGCCGGTCGGCTGGAAGCAGCGCTGCGGTCGCTGGAGCTGAGCGTGCGGGGCCGGTTGGACGGCCTGCTGCAGGGCAACCACCTCGGTCTGGTGCCCGGTCCGGGTACCGAGCCGGGGGAGGCGCGGGTCTACCAGCCCGGCGACGACGTGCGGCGGATGGACTGGGCGGTCACCGCCCGGATGTCCGAGCCGCACATCCGGCAGACGGTCGCCGACCGGGAGCTGGAGACGTGGGTCGCGATGGACCTCTCGCCGAGCCTGGACTTCGGTTCGGCGGCCTGCGAGAAGCGTGAACTGGCCGTCGCCGCGCTGGCCGCGGTGGTGTGCCTGACCAGCGGTGGCGGCAACCGGATCGGTGCCGTCCTGGACAACGGCACCGGCCCGGTGCGGGTGCCCGCGCGCGGTGGTGCTGCGCACGCGCGGTCGTTGCTGCGGAAGGCCGCCGGAACTCCGCGTGCGGAAGAAGGAACGCGCGGCGATCTCGGCGGGTTGCTGGAGTCGCTGCGACGTCCGCCGCGGCGGCGCGGGCTGGCGGTGGTGGTCTCGGACTTCCTGGGCCCGACGGACTGGCAGCGCGCGCTGCGGGGCTTGGGCGCCCGGCACTCGCTGCTGGCCATCGAGGTGCTGGACCCGCGCGATGTGGAGTTGCCCGACGTGGGCACGGTGCTGCTGTCGGACCCGGAAACCGGCAAGCAGCGTGAGGTGCACACCAGTCCTGTGCTGCGCAAGGAGTTCGCCGCGGCTGCCGCGGCGCACCGCGAGGAGGTGGCGGCGGTGCTGCGCCGCGCCGGTTGCGCGCACCTGGTGTTGCGGACGGATTCGGACTGGATCGCCGACGTCGTGCGGTTCGTGGTGGCCCGCAAGCGCGGTTGGTCCGGAGGAGCAGCTTGATGTTGAGTTTGTCGGGATTCACCGCGCCGTGGTGGTTCCTGCTGCTGTTGGTGGTCGCCGCGCTGGTCGGCGGCTACCTGTGGGCGATGCGCAAGCGCCGCCAGGACACGATCCGGTTCAGCAACCTGGAGGTGCTGGACCGGGTGGCGGCCAAGCGCCAGGGCTGGTGGAAGCACGTGCCGCCGGCGCTGCTGGGCGTGGCGCTGATCATGCTCACGGTGGCGCTGATGGGCCCCACCGCCGAGCAGCGCATTCCGCGCAACCGGGCCACGGTGATGCTGACCATCGACGTGTCGTTGTCGATGAAGGCCACCGACGTCGAGCCCAGCCGGCTGGAGGCGGCGAAGGTCGCGGCCAAGGAGTTCGCGGACAAGCTCACCCCGGGCATCAACCTGGGGCTGGTGTCGTTCGCGGGCACCGCGACCGTGCTGGTGATGCCCACGACCGATCGGACCGGCGTCAAGCAGGCCATCGACAGCCTGAAGCTGGCCGAGGCCACCGCCACCGGCGACGGGATCAACGCCTCGATGCTGGCGATCGACTCGTTCGGCAAGATGGTCGGCGGTCCGGCCGGGGCGCCGCCCGCGCGGATCGTGCTGATGGCCGACGGCGGCCAGACCATCCCGCGCGACATGGACGCCCCGCGCGGGGCCTACACGAAGGCGAAGGAAGCGCGGCAGGCCGGCGTGCCGATCTCCACGATCTCCTTCGGCACCCGGCACGGCAGCATCGAGATCCAGGGCCAGCAGGAGCTGGTCGAGGTCGATGACGAGGCCATGCAGGAGATCGCGAAGCTCTCCGGCGGCGAGTTCCACAAGGCCGCCAGCGCCGAGCAGCTCCGCGAGGTCTACGACACGCTGGGCGAGCAGATCGGCTACGAGACCAAGCACACCGATGCCAGCAAGCCGTGGCTGGTGCTGGGCACGCTGACCGCGATCGTCGCGGCCGGGATCTCGATGTTCACCGGGCGCAGGCTCCCGTGAGGAAGTGTTGGCGCGCCGTTGCGGAGCTGGTCACCTAGCGGATCACCGGCTCCGGGATCCTGACCGGGCACGCGAGGCTCGGGAGGCGATCGGGAGTGGCGCAGGTGGGCACGGGTTTTCTGCGGGAGTTCGTCAAGTCGCCGACCACGACCGCAGCGGTCGGGCCCAGTTCGCGGGCGCTGGCCGAGCAGATGGTGGCGCCGATCCCGCACCGCGGTGACCCGGTGGTGGTCGAGCTCGGTCCGGGGACCGGGGCGTTCACCGAGCTGATCCAGCGCCGACTCGGCGGGCGCGGGCACCACCTGGCGCTGGAGCTCAACTCGCGGTGGGCCGCGCAGCTGGGGGAGCGGTTCCCGGGTGCGGAGTCGGTGTGCGCCGACGCCCGGGAGCTCCCGGAGCTGTTGCGGGAGCGGGGGCTGCGCGCTGATGTCGTCGTCAGCGGGTTGCCGTGGGCGGCGCACTCGCCGGTCGACGGGGTGCCGCTGGTCCGGCTGGTCGCCGAATCGCTGGTGCCGGGCGGGGCGTTCACGCAGTTCGCCTACACCTGGACGCGGTGGGCGCCACCGGCCCGTCGTCAGCTGGCGGACCTGCGCGCGGAGTTCGAGGAGACGGTGATCAGCCGGACGGTGTGGCGCAACCTGCCGCCCGCGGTGGCCTACCTGGCGCGGCGGCCACGCCGATCGTGACCTGATCGGGGCGGTGCTACGTTCGAGCGGTGTCGTCGGATGCGGTGGTAACCGGTCTCCGCGAGCTTCCGCTGCTGGTCGAGCTGGGCACGGCGCTGCTGTTCTCCAGCTTGATCGGGTTGGAGCGCGAGGTCCGCGCGAAGAGCGCCGGGATGCGCACGCACGCCCTGGTAGGGGTCGGTGCGGCGCTGTTCATGCTGGTGTCGAAGTACGGTTTCGGCGATCTGCTGGCCTTCGATCGGGTGTCGTTCGACCCGTCGCGGGTGGCCGCGCAGATCGTCTCCGGCATCGGGTTCATCGGCGGCGGGTTGATCTTCGTGCGCCGCGACGCGGTGCGCGGTCTGACCACGGCGGCCACGGTGTGGGTGGTGGCCGCGGTGGGGATGGCCTGCGGCAGCGGTCTGGTGGTGCTGGCCGCCGCGACCACGGCGGTGCACTTCCTGGTGGTGCTGGGCTATCCGTGGCTGCTGCGGACCCTGCGCAGGTCGCTGCGGGAACCGCAGGTGATGCGGATCGGCTACCTCGACGGCTTCGGCGTTCTGCGCAGCGTGCTGACGCTGTGCACCAGTCGCGGCTGGACGGTGATGGACCTCGAGGTGGAGCGCGAGGACACCGACGACGAGCAGCAGCGCACCGCCGTCGTCGCCCTGCGCCTGCGCGGAAAAACCCCGGTGGCATCGCTGGTAGAGGAGATCAGCGCACTCCCCGGAGTCCTGCACGCCGCAGTCGGCGAAGCGATGGAACCGGGCTTCTAGAGCGCACCCGCGGTGCGGTGCGCCGCAAATTCCATTGAAATCGCACGTCCGATTTCAATGGAATTTGCGTGGTGGTCGGTCAGCCGGCCTGCTGGGCTTCCTTGCGGACCTCGTCCATGTCGAGTTCTCGGGCCTGGCGGATCACGTCGTCGAGGACGTTCTCCGGGAGCGCGCCCGGCTGCTGGAAGATCAGCACGTTGTCGCGGATGACGGCCAGCGTCGGGATCGATTTGACGTCGAACGCGCCGGCCAGTTCCTGCTGGGCCTCGGTGTCGACCTTGGCGAAGACGATGTCCTCGTTCTTCTCGGAGACGCGGTCGAAGACCGGCGCGAACTGCCGGCACGGGCCGCACCAGGACGCCCAGAAGTCGATGATGACGAAGTCCTGGTCGGAGACGACCTCGTCGAAGTTGTCCTTGGTCAGCTCGACCGTTGCCATGGGAGATCCCTTCTCGTGGCGGTTACCGGGACAACGCGGTGCGCCCGCTCCGGCATTCCGCCGGTGGTTGTCGGGTTCATCACCGCTGCGTCCCGTCCAGGGCGCGAGCGACGAGGGTAGCCAGGTGGACGGGCTCGACGTCGGAGGCCTGGCGCAGCTGGGTCCGGCAGCTGAAGCCGTCGGCGACGACATCGGTTCCGGGTTCGGCGGCGCGCACGGCCGGGAGCAGGCCCTGCTCGGCGCAGGCCATCGAGACCTCGTGGTGTCCGCGTTCGAAGCCGAAGTTGCCCGCCAGTCCGCAACATCCCGCGTCCAGCACGCGGGCCCGCGTGCCGGTGGCGTCCAATGTGGCCTGATCGGCGGCGAACCCCAGCTCGGCGTGCTGGTGGCAGTGGACCTGCACCAGGGCCTGCCGGTCCTGCGCGGGCTGCTGCCACTGCTCGCGGGTCGGCTCGACCCACTCGGCGAAGGTCCGGGTCGCCGCGGCCAGGGCGGCGACGTCGAGGTCGTCCGGGGCGAGTTCCACCGCGTCGTTGCGCAGGAACGCCGTACAGCTGGGTTCCAGGCCGATCACCGGCAGCCCGCGGTCGAGCTGCGGGCGCAGCAGGCGGGCGGTGCGGCGGACCGCGCGGCGGGCGGTGCCGAGCTGACCGGTGGAGTGCCAGGTCAGTCCACAGCAGACCGGTTCGCGCGGGATTTCCACGGCGTGGCCGAGGGCTTCGAGCGCGGTGACCGCGTCGCGCCCGATGTGCGGGTCGAAGTGGTTGGTGAAGGTGTCCGGGAAGAGCAGCACCCGTGCGGAGTCGCGGCGTCGCGGATGCTGCTCGGACCACCACGCCTGTAGTGACTCGGTGGCCAGCTCCGGCACGTCCCGTCGAGCGTCGATCCCGCCGAGCCGTTTGAACACCGGTGCCAGCGGGCCGGAGAGGACCCGGTTGACCAGCCGGGGCGCGCGTTGCCCGGCCTTCAGCCACAGCGGCAGGAAGCCCATCGAGTAGTGCGCGGCCGGGCGCAGCCGGTGCCGGTAGTGCTGGTGCAGGAACTCCGCCTTGTAGGTCGCCATGTCGACGTCGACCGGGCAGTCGGACTTGCACCCCTTGCAGGACAGGCACAGGTCGAGCGCTTCGCGGACCTCCCGGGACCGCCAGCCGTGCTTGATGACCCGGCCGGCGAGCATCTCGAACAGCAGGTGGGCCCTACCCCGGGTGGAGTGCTTCTCCTCCCGGGTGACCCGGTAGCTCGGGCACATCACCCCGCCCGTGGTGTTCAGGCACTTGCCCATGCCGACGCAGCGGCGGGTCGCGGCGGCGAGGTCGCCGGAGTCGGCGTGCAGCGCCAGCGCGGTGCGCGTCGGGATCTTGGGCGGGGCGACCAGCGGGCGGACGTCGGAGTCGACCGGTCGCGGGTGGACGATCTGCCCGGGGTTGAGCAGTCCCTCCGGGTCGAAGGCCGCTTTGAACCGCTCGAACGCCTGGATCACCTCGGGCGGGTACATCCGGGACAGCAGCGCGGAGCGGGCTTGGCCGTCGCCGTGCTCGCCGGAGACCGAGCCGCCGTGCGAGACCACGAGGTCCGCCGCGGCCTCCAGGAACGAGCGGTACTCCGCCGTGCCGGGCCCGGACAGCAGGTCGAAATCGATGCGGACGTGGATGCAGCCGTCGCCGTAGTGGCCGTAGGTGACGCCGCGGCGGCCGAACCGCGCCAGCAGGGCGTCGAACTCCCGCAGGTAGGAGCCCAGCTGTTCGGGCGGGACGGCGGCGTCCTCCCACCCCGACCAGCGCTCCGAACCGGCCATCCGGGTCGAGTACCCGGAGCCTTCCTCGCGGATCTTCCACAGCGCCGCGATCCGGGCCGGATCGGTGTGCACGACGCTATCCGCGCGCTCACCCATCGCCCGGACGATGTCCCGGGCCGCGGACTCGGCCTCGCCGAGATCGGAGCCGCCGGTCTCCACCAGCAGCCAGCTGCGCCCGCCGGGCAGCAGCGGCAAGGCGGGTGAGGCGGGGTTGCGCTGCCGCACCACGTCGACCAGCTCGGAGCTGAGCCCTTCGATGGCCAGCGCCCCGAGGCCCCGGAGCCGGGGTACCTCGTCCGCGGCGGCGTAGGTGTCGGGGAACCCGAGCACGGTCAGCGCTCGCACCGCGGGTGAGGACACCAGCTGGACCGTCGCCCCCAGCACCACCGCGCAGCTGCCCTCGGAGCCGACCAGGGCTCGGGCCAGGTGGAAGCCGTTCTCCGGCAGCAGCTGGTCGAGGTTGTACCCCGACACCCGGCGGGCCAGGTCGGGGAAGGAGCGGCGGACCAGATCGGCGGCGTCGTCCCGCAGCCTCCTCAGGTCCTGGTGCAGGCGCCCGACGCGATCGCCGCGCGCGCACAGCGCGTCCAGCTGCTCCGGGGAGGTCGCGCCGACCTCGAGCCGGGTGCCGTCGGAGAGCAGCACGTCCAGCGAGTGCACGTTGTCGACGGTCTTGCCCCAGGCGACCGAATGCGTGCCGCAGGCGTTGTTGCCGATCATCCCGCCGAGCGTGCAGCGGCTGTGCGTGGAGGGATCGGGGCCGAAGGTCAACCCGTGCCCGGCCACCGCCGAGCGCAGCGAGTCCAGCACCACGCCGGGCTGCACGCGGGCCAGCCGGCGGTCCACGTCGACGTCGACGATCCGGTTCAGGTGGCGGGCGAATTCGAGCACCAGCCCGGTGCCGATGGCGTTGCCCGCGATGCTGGTGCCTGCCCCGCGCGTGGTGATCGGCACGCCGTGGCGCCGCGCGATGGCCACGGTCGCGGCCACGTCGTCCTCGTCGCGGGGGAAGACCACTCCGGTCGGCACCTGCCGGTAGTTGGACGCGTCGGTCGAGTAGAGCGCTCGGGTGCCGGGGTCGAAGCGCGCCGGCCCGGACAGCGCGGCGCGCAGCTCGGCGACGAGGTCAGCGGGCGGGTTGGCCATCGGAGCGCCTCCCTGGTCGGTGGTGATCAGCCGCATAGCGCAGTCTGCCTGCCCGCGCGGGTGTAGGCGCACCACGACACGGTGACCCTTTTTCTGTATGGAGGCGACGAGCGGTGGGCGTCCTCGAACGGATAATGTCGCGGCTGAACCGAATCTTGCGGAGGGGAGATCCACAGTGGCACGGTCCGTACTGGTGACCGGCGGTAACCGCGGCATCGGCTTGGCCATCGCGAAGGCGTTCCAGGCCGCCGGGGACAAGGTCGCGGTCACGCACCGCGGATCGGGTGCACCGGAAGGGCTGTTCGGGGTGCAGTGCGACGTCACCGACCCGGAGCAGGTCGCGGCGGCCTTCGACGAGGTCGAGGCCGCGCACGGCCGGGTCGAGGTGCTGGTGGCCAACGCCGGCATCACCGACGACACCCTGCTGCTGCGGATGGGCGAGGACCAGTTCAGCCGGGTCATCGACGCCAACCTCGCCGGTTCCTACCGGGTGGCCAAGCGCGCGGCCAGCAGCATGCTGCGCAACCGCAAGGGCCGGATGATCTTCATCTCGTCGGTGGTCGGGCTCTCCGGCGGTGCCGGGCAGGCCAACTACGCGGCGAGCAAGGCGGGCCTGGTCGGCCTGGCCCGCTCGATCGCCCGCGAACTGGGCTCGCGCAGCATCACCGCGAACGTGGTCGCCCCCGGCTTCGTCACCACGGACATGACCGACGCGCTGTCCGAGGAGCGCAAGAAGGAGATCTTCGGCCAGATCCCGCTGGCCCGGTTCGCCGCCCCCGAGGAGGTCGCGGGCACCGTGCAGTGGCTGGCCTCCGACTCCGCCGCCTACGTCACCGGCGCGGTGATCCCGGTCGACGGCGGTCTCGGGATGGGCCACTGAAGCACGGTTCGAACCGCGCGCCCGGCAGCGGCTGCGCGCGGCGTTGGTCCCAGGTGCCTGCGCACCTGGTGGATAAGCACAGCGGAGGATTTTCGTGAGCGGTTTGCTCGAAGGCAAGCGGATTCTGATCACCGGCGTGATCACCGACGCGTCGATCGCGTTCCACGCGGCCAAGGTCGCCCAGGAGCAGGGCGCCGAGGTGGTGCTCACCGGGTTCGGCCGGATGAGCCTGGTGCAGCGAATCGCGGGCCGGCTGCCGAAGCCGGCGCCGGTGATCGAGCTGGACGTGACCAGCACCGAGCACCTGGACGGCCTGGCCGATCGGGTCCGCGAGCACGTCGACGGCCTCGACGGCGTCCTGCACTCCATCGGCTTCGCCCCGGCGTCGTGCCTGGGCGGCGACTTCCTGGCCGCGCCGTGGGAGGACGTCTCCACCGCGCTGGAGGTCTCGGCGTACTCGCTGAAGTCGCTGGCCACCGCGACCCTCCCGCTGATGGGCGAGGGCGGTTCGGTCGTCGGCATGGACTTCGACGCCCGCGTCGCCTGGCCGGCC
>NZ_JAQGLA010000051.1 GCF_027853915.1 Saccharopolyspora oryzae | reverse complement strand
GGCGCTCGTCGCGGGACTCCACGTCGGCTCCGGCGGCCAGCGCCGCGCGGACCTGCGCGAGGTCGCCCGCGTCGGCGGCGGTCAGCAGCTGCTGGTCGGCTGCCGGGTTCGGCTGCTCCTGCGGTTCCGGCTGTTGCGCCACCGGCGGCGGGGGAGCCGGTGGTGCCGCCGGGGGCTGGGCCGGAGCGCAGGCGGCGAGCGCGAGCGCGGCGAACGCCCCGAGGGCCACGCGCTGGGTGAGCGCGGCTGTCCTCATCGACTTCTCCTGTTCGACGGACCGGTCCCCGGGCGAGCCGGGGACCGGAGCGGGGTTTCAGCGCAGTTCGGCCTGGATGGCCTGGAGGCCGGCGTTGGCGAACTCCGCGTCCAGGTCGGCGCTGGGCGCACCCGCGACGCCGATGCCGGCGATCGGGGAGCCCGCGGTCACCGGGACGCCGCCGCCCAGGAACAGCGTTCCGGGGATGTCGCGGAGGGTGGGGCCGTCGCCGGTGATGCCCTTGCCCAGCTCGGCGGTGGGCTTGCCCCAGGCGACGGCGGTGAACGCCTTGCGCTTGGCGGACTCGCCGCTCTGCGGGCCCGCACCGTCGCCGGTCAGCCGAACCCGCTCGTTGCCCGCGCGGTCCACGATGGACACGGTGACGCGCTGGCCCTTGGCCTCAGCGGCGTCGAGGGCGGCCTGCGCGGCCTTGGTGGCGGCGTCGACGCTGAGCACCGGCTGCTGGATGACCGCGGCCGGGGGCTGCGGGGCCTGCTGCGGGGCGGGGGCGGCCTGCGCGACGGTCAGGCCGGTGGCGCCGCCGAGGATGCCGAGGCCGACCAGGGTGCCGACGACTGCGCGGTTGCGGGTGTTGGATCGCATCGGGGGTGACTCCTTCGCTTCCGGTTCGGTGCTTCCAGCTTCTGCCGCGCAGCCGTCCTGGGCGTCGTCGGAACGGATCTCCTTCGGCGCCTGCCGGTTGAGCCCGGATCAACCGATCCATTGATGTGGCCCGACCCGGACCGGCTTACAGTTCGCCCGGACCTGTCATGACCAGTGGCGAGGGGACCGCCTTGCTCGAACGACCCGACGGTTGGCTGTACCGCGCGATGCACGTGGGCTTCTTCGTGCTGCTCGCGTCCTCGGCGTCGCGCTACGTCGCCGCGCACGGGTTGCAGGGAGTGACGCCGCTGCTGCTCGGGTTGTCGGCTGCGCTGGTGCTGATCTACGTGGCAGGCGTCGTGTGGTGGGAGACGGCCGGTCAGCTGTGGCTCGCCGCCGTCGTCGGTGTCTGGGTCGCGTTGGTGCTGGTGGCGCCGAGCTTCAGCTGGTGCGCGGTGCCGCTGTTCTTCGTGTGCCTGCGGATGCTGCGGCCGAAGCCCCTGCTCGCCGCGGTCGTGCTGCTCACCGGCACGGTGATCTTCGCGCAGCTGCGGCTGGCGCCCCGCTTCGAGGTCATCGACGTGCTGGTCCCGCTGGCGGTGGCGGCCATGGCGACCGCGGTGTTCCTGCAGATCAGGCACGAGGGAGAGCGGCGCCAGCAGCTGATCGACCAGCTGGTCCGCACGCGCGGCGAGCTGGCCGAGGCGCAGCGGGAGGCCGGGATCAGCTGGGAGCGCGAGCGGTTGGCGCGGGAAATCCACGACACCATCGCGCAGGGCCTGTCGAGCATCCGGATGCTGTTGCAGGCGGCCGAGCGGGAGGGCGACCGGAGCGAGCACGTGCGGCGGGCCGGCGCTGTCGCCGAGGACAGCCTCGCTGAGGCTCGGCGCTTCGTGCGCGGACTCGCGCCTGCCGCGTTGACGCAGCAGTCGCTGGCCGATGCGCTGCGCGAACTTTCGGCGCGCGTGGCAGCGGAGACCGGCATCGAGGTCCGCTTCGATGTGGTGGGCGAGCCGCTGGCGACCTCGGAGGACGTCGACGCGGCGCTGCTGCGGGTGGCACAAGGCGCGCTGGCCAACGTGCGGGAGCACAGCCAGGCCCGCAAGGCCGGGGTCACCCTTTCCTACATGGCCGATGCTGTGGCGTTGGACGTGCGGGACGACGGGACGGGCTTCGACACCTCCGCTCCGCGCTCCGGCGAGGATCGGGGCTTCGGGTTGAGCGGGATGCGGGCGCGGATCGGGCAGCTCGGTGGTGAGCTGGTGGTGGAGAGCGGGCCCGGCGAGGGCACGGCGATCGCGGCGACCTTGCCGGTGGGAGGAAGCGCATGACGGTGCGGGTGCTGGTGGTCGACGACCACCCGGTGGTGCGCGCGGGGATCAAGGCCCTGCTGGACGGGGCGGAGGACATCGAGGTCGTCGGCGAGGCGTCGACGGCGGCGGAGGCCGTGCAGCGGGCCGGCGCTTTCAAACCGGACGTGGTGCTCATGGACCTCCAGCTCGGCGACGACGTGGGCGGGGTGACGGGCACCCGGCAGCTGCTCGCGCTCGCCGATCCGCCGCACGTGCTGGTGCTGACCACCTACGACGCGGACACCGACATCAACCGCGCCATCGACGCGGGCGCCACCGGCTACCTGCTCAAGGCCGGGCCGCCGGAGGAGCTGTTCCAGGCGATCCGCGCCGCCGCGCAGGGCCGGACCGCGCTGTCCCCGGAGATCGCCACCCGCCTGCTGCAGCGCAGCCGCGCGCCGGAGGAGGCGCTGAGCGAGCGCGAGGTCGAGATCCTGGAGCTGCTGGCGCACGGCCTGGGCAACCGGGACATGGCGCGCGAGCTGTTCATCAGCGAGGCCACGGTGAAGACGCACCTGGTGCACATCTACGCCAAGCTCGGCGTGGACAGCCGGATGGCCGCGGTGCGCGAAGCCGTCCGGCGGCGGCTGATCCGCTTCGACGACGCGCAGGGCTGACCCCCGGCGCTGATCTCCCTGCCGTTCGGGCAAGGCCGGCACGTCGCGTTCGGCTTCGCGGTGGTGGCCTGCCTGATCGCCGCGGTCGCGTCCTGGCTCAGGGGCGGCAAGTACGTCTACGCCGAACCCGGGACCGAGCAGCTCCCGAGCCCGCCCGAGCCACCTGCGGTCCCGGAGAGCGACCCGGACCCGGTCACCAGAGGTGGAAGATGCCCCGGTGGGCCAGCCACTGGTTCAAGTCCCGGTGGCGGGTGACCTCGTTCAGGGTGCGGTGCACCGTGCGCAGGGCGTAGTCCGCTTCGCTGCGGTGCAGCGCGCCGGTGGCGACCGCGGTGGCGAACTCGGCGGCGTGGGTGATGCGCGCGCGGCCGCGGTCTTCGACCTCCAGCCCGAGCAGCAGGTCGACGGTCGTCCAGGACCGGGTTTCGGGCTTGATGCGGACCGCGGTGAGGGTGCTCGGTCCCGGCCGCGAGTGCCTGCTGCGCGGGCGGTACCGGGTCAGCCGGAGGCCGAGATCGGGCAGCAGCCAGGTGATCTCGGCGGCGTGGTCCGGCGCGTCCGGGGTGGGGCATTCCACCGCCAGGCCCCACTGCTCGACGTGGCACACCTCCAACTGGTGAACGAACCCGGAGGGATGGGTGCGCTGTGAGCTGAACACGTCGATGACTTCAACCAATTGGGGAGAAATCGTTGCCGCCACGGTGTCGGAGAGTAGCGGGAAAAGTGCGGCTGAAGATCATCGTCGATTGGTTTTAACGTAACTTTTCAGTGCTCGTCGGATATCGATTCGCGCTGGCCACGGGCATCACCGGGTTGGCGGTAGCTTCCGCTGGCCGGGTACGGGATCGTCAACGGGTTGCGCGTTCCAGGACAGCTCGATCCCGTGCTCCCGCAGCCACGCTGACAGGTCGTAACCGTGCCGCGCGAGCCCGTCGACGGCGGTGTACGCGCGCTCCATCGCCCGCTGCGCGGTCTCGGCGTCGAGCAGCTCCGCCCGCACCGCCAGGACGAACTCGTCGGCGTCCAGCAGGTCCGCGCCGCGGTGGGTGCGGACCTCGACGTCCAGGTAGTGGTCGACGGTCCGCCAGCACTGCTCGCCGACTTCGACGTCCACCACGTCCAGGTAGAAGTCCAGGTCCCGCTCGTGGCCGGGATGCCAGTCCCAGCGGGTCACGCGCAGGCCGAGCGGGGGCAGCAGCCAGGACTCGAGGGCGGCGAGCTGCGGGTGGCCCGGCATGGTCCGGGCGAGGTAGAGGCCGAAGGACTCGCGGTGGAAGCGCTGCACGGTGCGCACGTGGCCCTTGGGGTCGGTGTTGGTTCCTGCGGCCAGGTCGAACACCTCGACCTTCGGCGGGTGCACGGGGAGTCCGAGCTTCTCAGCGATCTCGCGCTGCGTGGTCACGGGACCACTGTATGCGGCGGGCGCGACGTCCGAAGGTCGTCGCGCCCGCTAACTGTTCACCACTGGTGTCCTGTCACCTCCGATCGATTGGGGTCAGGTCGAGGCGCGGGTGGCGAAGGCCGGAGCCATCGTGCCCAAACCCGCGAGAACCAGGATCGCCCCGCCGATCACGTTGCACAGCACGGTGCTGGTCATGACCGCTGTCCCGCTGATCACGAACACCGACACGATCGTCCACACGCCCAGCACCGGGGCGGTCCAGGCGATTCCGTGCGTGCGGTGGAAGGCCGCCGCGAACGACAACCCCAGAACTGCCGCGGTCAGCCCGGTCACCAGGTTGTTCAGCGTCAACGATGGGGTAATCGTGTGGAACCCGGTGATCCACGGCGACAGCGCGACGAACAGACCGCTCAGCACGACCAGCCCGTCCGCCACCTGAGCGGTCGGAGTTTCCGACGCCCGCTCGTAACGCATGCGCATCTCGCTGAGATCAGGATGCCCAGCGATGGGTGTGCCGGAAGACATCGCACCACCTCCCGCACTGGCGTGACGCAATCCATTATTCGCCCTGGAAGCGGTTCGGGCATCCTGTGACGCGACATGATGTCGGTGGGTGCTCGTACGCTGGGTCCCGTGGCATTCGCGACTGAGCACCCCGTACTGGCGCACTCCGAGTTCCGGCCGGTCAGCGACATCCCGCGGACCGATGGCCGGTTCCGCGTGGTCAGCGACTACCAGCCCGCCGGTGACCAGCCCAAGGCCATCGAGGACCTGGAGCGCCGGATCAACTCGGGCGAGAAGGACGTGGTGCTGCTCGGTGCGACCGGTACCGGCAAGTCGGCCACCACGGCCTGGCTGATCGAGCGGGTGCAGCGCCCCACCCTGGTGCTGGAGCCGAACAAGACCCTGGCCGCCCAGATGGCCAACGAGCTGCGCGGGTTCTTCCCGGACAACGCCGTGGAGTACTTCGTCAGCTATTACGACTACTACCAGCCCGAGGCCTACGTCCCGCAGACCGACACCTACATCGAGAAGGACTCCTCGATCAACGAGGACGTCGAACGGCTGCGCCACTCGGCCACGTCGAACCTGCTCAGCCGCCGCGACTGCGTGGTGGTCTCCTCGGTGTCGTGCATCTACGGCCTGGGCACGCCGCAGTCGTACCTGGACCGCTCCATCCCGCTGGAGGTCGGCGGGGAGATCGACCGGGACGTGTTCCTGCGCGCGCTGGTGGACGTGCAGTACACCCGCAACGACATCGCCTTCGCCCGCGGCACCTTCCGGGTGCGCGGCGACACCGTGGAGATCATCCCCGCCTACGAGGAGCTGGCGGTGCGGGTGGAGTTCTTCGGCGACGAGATCGACCGCCTGTACTACCTGCACCCGATGACCGGCGAGATCGTGCGCGAGGTGCGCGACCTGCGGATCTTCCCGGCGACGCACTACGTGGCGGGCCCGGACCGGATGGAGAAGGCGATCCGCGGCATCGAGGCCGAGCTGGAGGAGCAGCTCGACCGGATGGAGAAGCAGAACAAGCTGCTGGAGGCCCAGCGGCTGCGGATGCGCACCCAGTACGACATCGAGATGATGCGCCAGGTCGGCTTCTGCTCCGGCATCGAGAACTACTCGCGGCACATCGACGACCGCGCGGCCGGGTCGGCCCCGGCGACGCTGATCGACTACTTCCCGGACGACTTCCTGCTGATCATCGACGAGTCGCACGTGACGGTGCCGCAGATCGGCGGCATGTACGAGGGCGACGCCTCGCGCAAGCGGACGCTGGTCGAGCACGGCTTCCGGCTGCCCAGCGCGCTGGACAACCGGCCGCTGACCTTCGAGGAGTTCGCCGACCGGATCGGCCAGTCGGTGTACCTGTCGGCCACGCCGGGTCCCTACGAGATGGCGCAGGCCGGCGGCGAGTTCGTCGAGCAGGTGATCCGCCCGACCGGGCTGGTCGACCCCCAGGTGGTCGTCAAGCCCACCGAGGGCCAGATCGACGACCTGGTGCACGAGATCCGGGAGCGCGCCGAGCGCGACGAGCGGGTGCTGGTCACCACGCTGACCAAGAAGATGGCCGAGGACCTCACCGACTACCTGCTCGAACTGGGCATCCGGGTGCGGTACCTGCACTCCGAGGTGGACACCCTGCGCCGGGTCGAACTGCTGCGGCAGCTGCGGCTGGGGGAGTACGACGTGCTGGTCGGCATCAACCTGCTGCGCGAGGGCCTGGACCTGCCGGAGGTCTCGCTGGTGTCCATCTTGGACGCCGACAAGGAGGGTTTCCTGCGCTCCGGGACGAGTTTGGTGCAGACGATCGGTCGTGCGGCGCGGAACGTCTCCGGCGAAGTGCACATGTACGCGGACCGGATGACCGACTCGATGCAGCACGCCATCGACGAGACCAACCGCCGCCGCGCCAAGCAGATCGCCTACAACGAAGAGCACGGCATCGACCCGCAGCCGCTGCGCAAGAAGATCGCCGACATCCTGGACCGCGTCTACACCGAGTCCGAGGACACCGACGAGTCGGTGGCGGTGGGCGGTTCGGGCCGCAACGTCTCGCGCGGCAAGAAGCCGACCGGCGAAGCGGTGGCCAGCGCGGGCCTGCTGGAGGACCGCGACATCAAGTCGATGCCGCGCGCGGAACTGGCGGACCTGGTCCAGCAGCTCAACGACCAGATGATGAACGCGGCCCGGGAGCTCCAGTTCGAACTGGCGGCCCGCCTCCGCGACGAGATCCACGACCTGAAGAAGGAACTCCGGGGAATGGACGCCGCCGGCATCGAATGACGTACCGAGGGTCGTGAGTGCGTAACAGTGTTCGAACACTGTTACGCACTCACGACCTTCAGTCGGTGGTGGTGATCGGGGTCAGCATTCGGTGGGGGTGTTCGAGGGCTCGGGCGACGCGGTCGTCGCGGCGCATCTCGTTGGTGCCGGGACCGGGGCGGACGACGAGGTCGTCGGGGCCGGGGATCTGGCCGCACGCGGGGCACAGGCCGGTGTCGTCGATGTCGGTGTCGCAGGCCGCGTGGCTGAAGATCCGGGCCGGGTGCGCTCCGCTCGTGTAGTGCTCGCCCCACTTGGACAGCGAGTAGATCGTCGGCCACAGCGCCCGGCCCGCTTCGGTGAGCAGGTACTCGGGGTGCCCGCCTGAGTCCTGCTTGGTGAGCACCCCGGCGTCGATGAGCGTGTCCAGCCGGTTGGTGAGCACGGCTCGGGAGATGTCGAGGTGCTCGCGCAGGTCGGTGAAGCGGCGCACGCCGTAGAAGCAGTCGCGCAGGATCAGCAGGGTCCAGCGCTCGCCGATCACTTCGAGAGCGCGGGCGAGGTAGCAGCCCTGCTGGTCGTATCCGGTGCCCAGTGCCACGTCGGCATCGTATCGCCGAACTTGGTCTGTTCACCAGACCAACCCTGTGCAACGATGGTCTGGTGAACAGACCAGATCTGAGCGTGGTGGAACGTGCTGGGGGCGCGTCCCTCCCGGCGGCGCTCGCGCTGACGTCGTTGAGCACGTTCGCGGCCATGCTTGCCTACTCCGGTCCGCTGGGGAACGCCGCGACGATCACCACGGCCCTGGGTGCGGCGTCGGGAACCACGATGTGGATCTTGAGTGCGATGAGCACCGGTCTCGCCGTGAGCTTGCTGCCCGCGGGCGCGCTGGCCGACCAGCTCGGGCGGCGGAAGGTCTTCGAGCTCGGTGCGTGCGTGTTCGCGATCGGTTCCGCGGTCTGCGCCACCGCGACCACGGCGACGCAGTTCGTCATCGGGCGACTCGTGGCAGGCGCCGGAGCGGCCGGGGTCATCGCAACCGGATTGGGGCTGGTGGCCGCGGTGAACAGCGGCCCCGGAGCCCGGTCGGCCGCCGCGAGCTGGTGGGGCGCCAGCATGGGGCTGGGCATCGCGCTCGGCCCGCTCCTGACCGGTGCTTTCGACCTCGCGGACCTCTGGCGCGCGCCGTACTGGTTGCTCGCCGCAGCCGGTGTCGGCATCGCCGCCGCCGCTCGACGGTGCTACCCCGAGACCGCGGCGGATCCGGACCGGAGCCTGGACCTGGTCGGCGCCGCGCTGCTGACCACCGGGCTGGGGCTGCTGCTGGTCGCGCTGATCGAAGCGCGCCGCGGCGGTCTCGCCCTCGCCCTGGCTTGCGCCGGTGGGGCTGTGATCGCTCTGCTGGCCTTCGCCATCAGCCAGCTCCGGAGCCGGTCGCCGATGGTGGAGTTCGCGCTGTTCCGCCGAGGCGACTTCGCCGCCGCCACGGTGGCGGCAGCGATCACCGGCGCGGGCGTGATCGCGCTGATGTCCTTCGCCTGCACGTTCCTGGTCACCAGCATGGGGATGAGCACCTTCGCGGCCGGTGCTGCGATGGGTCTCTGGTCCGGTTCGAGCGCTGTCTCCGCCGTGCTCAGCCGCCGGTTGGTCGCACGGCTGACCGGGACCGTGCAGCTGGCGATCGGTCTCGCCGCCACCGGGGCTGGTCTGCTGCTGCTCGCCGGACTCGAACCCGGGGCGTCCGTCGCGAGGCTGGTGCCCGGGCTGCTCGTGGCGGGTGTCGCCACCGGCGTGCTCAACGCCGGGTTGGGGCGGCAGGCGACGGCCACCGTCCCGCCGGAACGCGCGGCCGTGGGAGTCGGGATGAACAACACCACCCGCTACTTGGGCGCATCGATCGGAGTCGCGGTGATCGGTGTCGTGGCCTCGGCGCCGCGGGGTGACATCGTCGCCCAGATGTCGGGGTGGAACCACGTCGCGGTCCTCGCCGGAGCCGTCTCCTTGTTCGGAGCCGCAGCGGTGCTGGTCCTTCCCAGGCTCGGGACATCGGGGTGAATTCGGCTGCGGCGCTGGGCAATCCGGGGCCGGGGTGGGAACCTCTCTTGCGGCAGCACCGGCTGGTGATGGGAGGCGCGGTGGGCAGGTTGATCTACTCGGCGATCACGTCCTTGGACGGCTACGTCGCCGACGCGGACGGCGACTTCACCTGGAGCGCGCCGGACGAGGAGGTCCACGCGTTCCTCAACGATCTGGAGCGCAGCACCGGGACGATGCTGCTCGGCCGCCGGATGTACGAGGTGCTGGCGGTCTGGGACGACATCAGCGCGTTGCCCGACCAGCGGCCGGTGATGCTGGACTTCGCGCAGATCTGGCAGTCCGCCGACAAGATCGTGTACTCGCGGACCCTGGAGGCGCCCAGCACCGCCCGGACCCGGATCGAGCGGGACTTCGACCGGGAGGCCGTGCGCCGGTTGAAGGCTGAATCGGTGGCTGACCTCAGCGTGGGAGGTCCGGAACTGGCGGCGGTGGCGCTCCGCGCCGGGCTGGTGGACGAGATCCAGCTCTACCTGAACCCGATCGCGGTAGGCGCCGGAACCCGAGCCCTACCCGACGACGTCCGCCTCCACCTCGACCTGATCGACGAACACCGCTTCAACAACGGAGTGATCCACCTGCGCTACCGGGTGCGATGACTCCGCTGGAGGCGGGTGGACTCGGGTTCTAGGGTTCGGCGCGTGGAGTTCAGCGGTGGTTGGGATTGCGCGGCGCGGCTGGTCGGCGGGCGGTGGGTCGAGCGCCGGCCGCGGCGGCCGGAAGTGGCGGTCCAGCTGCGGCGGGAAGTGCGGCTGATGCCGTGGTTGGCGGCTCGACTACCGCTGCCCGTGCCGGTTCCCGAAGTCGTCGGGGAGGACCCGCTCGTGGTCCGCCACCTGCTCGTCCCCGGCGAGCCCGAGGAGCGGCTCGACGCCGTGCACGGCCGTGCCCTCGGCAGGTTCCTGCGCTGCTTGCACGAGTGCCCGGTCGCCGATGCCATCGCGCGCGGAGTTCCGGCGGATGCAGCTGCCGACCGGGCGCGGATGGTGGCGCGGTTCCGCGCCGAGGTCGTGCCGATGCTGGCAGTCGATCTGCAGCGGGCCGGGTTGGCGCTGCTGGATTCCGTGCTCGAGTTCCCGGCGGACGTGCTGGTGCACGGCGACCTCGGTCCTGAGCACGTCCTGGCGGATGGTTCCGGGCTCACCGGGGTCATCGACTTCGGCGATGTGGGCATCGGTGATCCGGCGGTGGACCTGTCGTGGGCGTTGCACGGCACATCAACGGTGTTCGCCGATGGACTGGCAGCGGAGTACGGGGTGACCAGCAGCCAGCGCGAACGCGCACTCGTCTGGCACCGGCTCGGACCGTGGCACGAAGTCACCCACGGCGCGGACATCGGCGACGCTGACATGGTGCGCAGCGGCCTGGCCGGGGTGCTGGATCGGCTCGGACGAGCCCGGGTGGAACCGTGAACCTGTTCGTTCTTCCTGGCACGGGGCTGTTCCCGCTTTCGGGAGAGCTGGAGGGACTTCCGCCTCTCCGGATTTCTCGTCGGGCGCTGCGCGGCGTGGGCTACCGTGGGTTGGGTTGATCGCGTTTGGTCGGCGGCTGGGGAGTTGTCATGCGCGTCGTCATCGTCGGGGCTGGGGTTGCGGGCGCGGCTGCTGCGTTGGCTTTGGACAAGGCCGGTTTCGAGGTTCGCGTGCACGAGGCGCATCCGGACAGCGGTGCGGATTTGGGTGCTTTCCTGACCTTGGCGGGGACCGGGATGCGGGCGCTGGGGGAGATCGGAGTGGTGCCCACCGCTGGGTTCCCCTTGACCTCCTTGCGCCTCATCGACAGCCGTGGTGCGGAGGCGGGCACGTCCGAGCTGGACGGGTACCACTGCATCCGTCGCGCTGAGCTGTGCGCGCAGCTGCGGGCCGAGGTACACCGCCGCGGGTTGAGCATCGAGTACGGTGCGCGGTTCATTTCCGCTGATCAGAGCGACGGCGAAGTAGTGGCGCGGTTCTCCGGCAGTCGGGAGGCCCGGGGAGACCTGCTGCTCGGCGCGGACGGGCTGAACTCGGCGGTGCGCGAGCAGCTCGACCCGGTGCCGCGGCGTTACGCGGGTCAGCACGTCTTCTTCGGCTATTCCGACCGAGCGGCACCGCCGCACCAGCCCGGGCGCATCGAGATGGTCCGGGGGAGCGGCAGCGCGTTCGGCTACGCGGTCTCCCCGGAGGGCCGGACGCACTGGTTCGCCCGGCTCCCGGCGCCACCGCTGAACGGCGCTGAAACCGCAGGTGAAAGGCGTTCTCGACTGCTCTCGGCGCTCAGGCCGGACGCGACTCCGACGGCGGACATCGTCGAATCCAGCGACGAAGTGCTCGTCACGGAGGCGCGCGACCTCGCCCAGGCTCCGCGCTGGCGGGACGGACGTGTGCTGCTCATCGGCGACGCGGCGCACGCAGCCTCCCCGGCGACCGGACAGGGCGCGTCGATGGCGCTGGAGGACGCGGTGATCCTGGCCAAGGCGCTGCGCGACCATCGCAACTCGGACGCCTACGAACGCCTGCGCCGCCCAAGAGTCGAGCGCAACATCGCCCGCAGCGCCCAGTCGACCGCGGCGTTCGCCCCGGAGCACGCGGAACACCCAGAAGCCGTCGAGCACCTGGATCAGCGCCACCTCGACGCGCCCGCCGATGACGATCCGACCGACCTCCTCACCTGGAGCACTCCGTTGCCGCTCCACCGGTGATGGGTGTGAATGCGGAGCCGGCTGGAAGTGCTCCGTTCGCAGTCGTTTTCAACGATCGAATCCGTTGATGCCGACTGCTTGACCTCCACCTTGGTCGATGTTTGAAGCTCTTCGTGCGGTACCGACCGCGACCGGGACGCATCCCGGAACCGATCGCCCCGAACGAGGAGAGCTGAGCATGATCGAGGCAGTGACCCGATGGATCGGGCAGCACGCCCATCGCCTCACGGCGTTCGATCCCGAAGCACCGTTGAGCGATCTCCGGCCGATGGTCGACATCGTCGGCGATGCCGAGGTCGTCGCCATCGGTTCGTCGACCCGCCAGGCCCGCGAACTGTCCGTGCTCTCGCACCGGATCGTCCGGCTGCTGGTGGAGGAACTGGGCTTCCGCTCGGTCGCGCTGGAAGGGGACGACGCGTCGAGGGTCGGGCTCGACGAGTACATCAGAACCGGGGTGGGGGACCCGCGGGCGATGCTGTCCGAGGCGCGGTCGTTCTGGCAGACCGAGGAGATCCTCGAACTCGTCAGGTGGATGCGGTCCTTCAACCTCCGGCGCCCCGAGGATCCGGTCCGGTTCGTCGGGGCTTTCCAGGAGCAGATCTCCCCGCTCGACGGCCTGGCGAGCATCGAGCAGAGCCTGGCCGAGGGCACGATCCGCTGGTACGAGCGCACCGCCGACAAGATCGTCTACTGGGGCGGTCTCGCGCACACCGCCGTCGGCGATCCGCGGACGGTCTCGCCCTCGTCCCCGCCGCTGACGCACCGGAACGCGGGCAGCTACCTCCGCGAGCGCTTCGGAGCCGACTACGTGTCCATCGGCATGACCTTCCACCACGGCACGGCTCCCTATCCCATCCCGGCCCCGCCGGCCGAATTCGCCGACGCAGCACTGGGAAACGCTGGATTGGACGCTTACCTCCTCGACCTGCGCGCCGACGGTCCTGCTCCGGTGCGGGCCTGGCTCGACACGCCGACCATGACGCGCTTGATCGGCCCGGAGTACGACCCCGACGACAACGCCGCGTACCACATCTCCGGCGGATCGCTCGCGGACTGGTTCGACGTCGTCCTCCACGCGCGGGAGGTCACTCCGGTCCGCTCCCTCGCCAACGCGCATTGACCTCTCGTCGAGTTCAGGTTCTACCGCCGTGATCATCAGCAACATCGGAGGTACCACGGTGGGACTGCACGTCTTCGTCGACGACGTCGACGCGCTCGCCGAACAGGCGGTTGCGGCTGGTGCGGAACTCCTGCAGCCACCGGCCGACCAGTTCCACGGCGACCGCACCGTGATCCTGCGCGATCCCCACGGGCATGTCTGGGTCTTGGACGCACGTGGAGGACGTGGCCCCGGACGAGGTCGCTCGGCGAGGGAAGATCCTCTTCAGTTGAGCGGCCAAGCAGGTGAAGGGCACCTCCGACGCGGTCGGAGGTGCCCTCCACGTCGGCGTCAGGCGAAGGCGCTGTGGCCGGTGATGGACTTGCCGACGATCAGGGTGTTCATCTCGCGGGAGCCTTCGAAGGAGTACACCGCTTCCGCGTCGGAGAAGAACTTCGCGATCTCGTAGTCCAGGACGATTCCGTTGCCGCCGAACAGTTCTCGCGCCCAGGCGACCACCTCGCGCATCTTCGTCGTGGTGAACGCCTTGGCCAGCGCCGCTTGTTCGGCGCTGCCGCGGCCTTGGGCGACGAGCTCGTTGAGGCGGACCACGATGCCGAACATCGCGGTGATGTTGCCCAGCATCTTCACCAGCAGGTCCTGGATCATCTGGAAGCCGGCGATCGGCTTGCCGAACTGCACCCGGTTCACCGCGTACTCCCGCGCCAGCTCGTAGGCGCGCACCGCCACGCCCAGCGCCTGCCAGGCCACACCGCCGCGGGTCTTGGCCAGCACCTTGGCGGTGTCGCGGAAGCTGTTGATGTTCTGCAGCCTGTTGGCCTCCGGGACCCGGACGTCCTCCAGCACGATGTCGGCGTTCTGCACGGTGCGCAGCGCGATCTTGCCCTCGATCTTGCTGGCGCTGAAGCCGGGCGTGCCCTTCTCCACCACGAAGCCCTTGACCTGGTTGTCGGCTTCGTCGCGCGCCCACACCACGATCAGGTCGGCGAAGGTGCCGTTGCCGATCCAGCGCTTGGCGCCGTTGAGGACCCAGTGTCCCCCACTCTCGGCTTCGCTCGAGCGGGAGGTGCCCCCCTCGTCGCGCCGGGCGGTGGTGCGCATCCCGCCGGCGACGTCGGAGCCGCCTTCGGGTTCGGTGAGGGCGAACGCGCCGATCTTGGTCATGTCGGCCATGTCCGGGATCCAGCGGTCCCGCTGCTCCTGGTCGCCGCCGTGGTAGATGCTGCCCATCGCGAGTCCGGTGTGGACACCGGAGAACACCGCCAGCGACGGGTCGATCCGGTTCAGCTCCAGGCTCAGGAAACCGGTGAACAGCGGGCCGCGCTGCTGACCGTCGCCGTACTCGGGGTACTGGTAGCCGGCCAGCCGGAGCTTGGCGAACTTCTCGACGGCCTCGAAGGGGAACTCCGCCTTCTCCCACGCGTCGTTGGCCAGCGGCTTGATCTCGCGCTCCAGGTACTCGCGGATCTCGGCGAGCTCGGTGCGCTCCGCCTCGCTGAGCAGGTCGGCGAACCCGAAGAAGTCGGGATTGGTGTTGACGGGCTTGGGCATTCGTTTGTCCTCAGTGGTGTTCAGGGGTCCTCGGTCCGTCGTCCTCGCGCAATTTCAATGGAAATCGGAGGTTCGATTTCAATGGAATTTGCGTCGTAACTGGCCCGGGGAGGTGGTCAGGGCTGTTCGTGCAGGGCGGTGTTGATGGCGTTCTGCTTGCGGTCTCGGAGTTCGGAACGCTGCTGGTAGGCCGCGGGGCCGGCGCCGTAGGCGGCTTCGGTCTGGTCGGCGATGACCGCGATGGTGTCCTCGGTCAGCTTTGGGTGGCCGAGGTCCTTCCAGCGTTCGGCCATGCCGACGCCGAGGTGGGCCATCATGTGCCGGATGCCGCCGGGGCCACCGCCGAGGTGGAAGCTCTCGAACGGGCCGACCGTCGCGTACCGGCCGCCCAGCGACGCCTTCATCACGGTGTCCAGCTCGTCGGCGCGCACGACGCCTTCCAGCACGAGGTGGATCGACTCCTGCAGGATCGCGCTCTGCAGGCGGTTCGCGACGAAACCGGGGATCTCCTTGCGCAGCCTCACCGGCGTCTTGCCCAGCGACCGGTAGAACTCGGTCGCGGCCTCGACAGCCGACTCGGCGGTGCGCTCGCCGGGCACGATCTCGACCAGCGGCACGACCTGCGGCGGGTTGAACGGGTGCGCGATGAGCAGCCGCGCCGCCGCGGAGTCGGGTAGCGGAGCGGCGATCTCGGTCGCGATGATGCCGGAGCTGGACGAGGCCAGCACGGCGTTCTCCGGTGCGCGGCCGGCGATTTCGGCGAACAGCTGCTGCTTGAACTCCAGCTGCTCCGGGCCGTTCTCCTGCACCAGGTCGACGTCCGCCACGGCCTCGGCGACATCGCTGGTCGGCCGGATGCGGCTGAGCAGGTCGTCGGCATCGGCACCGGGAATGCTCGCGGCCAGCGACGGCATGGCCGTGCGCACCGCGTCGGTCAGGTCGTCGCGCGGGTCGGTGATGCGGACCTCGATGCCGTTCGCGGCGAACAGCGCCGCCCAGGACAGCCCGATGGTCCCGGCTCCGACCACCGCGACCTTCGTCCACTGCGAACTCATGTTTCCTCCGATCAGGCCAGGTAGTCGTGCACGGGTTCGACGCCGCTCAAGGTGAGGTCGGTGAGGATGTGGCTGGCCGAGACCACCTCGCGCACCGGGAGGTCCGCCAGCGGGGCGAGCACGTGCTCGAACAGCTGCAACCGCGCGGGTCCGGTGTAGGCGAACTTGACGGTGATGTCGGTGATCTGGGTGCGGACCAGCTCGCACACCCGCGGCCGGGCGTCGGCTCCGGGCACGATCTTGAGCATGTAGGTGGGCACGGTGATCTGTGCTTCGGCTTCGCCGAGGTCCATCGGGTGGTGCTTGTAGCCCATCGTCGCGGTGGCCACCCGCACTGCGCCGTAGTCCAAAGTGCCCACCAGCGCGGCGTTGTCGACGTGGAGCGCGGGGGAGCCCATCACCTTCGGGTAGGCGCTGGCCTCGCGTCCGGCCGCGGTGGCCGGGAAGTTGTCGAGGTACATGGCGTGCAGGTACTCGCCGCGCTCGTCGCCGAGCCGCACCGGGATCGCCTGACCGGCCTCGACGTACGGGCCGAAGGAGGTGACGTCGCCCATCTTCATGATCTCGAAGCGCACCAGCGGTTCGTCGAACTCCAGCGGCTCGGGCACCACGGCCCGGAGGGCGTCGGCATCGGTGCGGTAGACGATGTTGAGGTACTCGCGGTCGGTGAACCGGGCGACCGCCGGGGCGAAGGCGGGACTGCTCAGCGGCGTGGTCAGGTGCTGCAGGACCTGTTCGCGGTTCATCGTCCCCTCCCGAGCTCGCCGAGGACTTCCTCGGTGTGCTGGCCGGGCAGCGGCGCGTGCCGCCGGACCGCGGCCGGGGTGGCCGAGAAGCTCATCGGCACGCCCACCACGCGGTAGCTGCCCTCGCTGGGGTGCTCGGCGACGTCGAGCAGGTGGCCTTCGCGCACGTACGGGTCGTCGGCCGCCCGGTCGAGCTCGAGCACCGGGCCGACCGGGATGCTGTGCTTGCTGCACACCTCGATCCACTCGGCGGTGGTCAGGTTCGGCGTGACCGACTCGACCAGCTCGGCCAGCGCTTCGCCGTGCTGCCTGCTGTCCACGAACTCCCCGGCCAGCCGCGGGTCCTCGGCCAGGTCCGGCCGGCCGGCCGCGCAGAACAGGTCGCGGAAGTTCTGCGGGCTGTAGGGGATGATCATGGCCAGGCCGTCCTTGGTGGGCCGGGCCCGGTGGCCCTTGTTCATCGACAGCGCGAAGCCGGTCGGTCCCATCGGCGGCTCGAACGTGCGGCCCTGCAGGTGCTCGACGAGGTTGAACGCCAGCAGGGTGTCGGCCATCGGCACCTCCACGAGCTGGCCCTGGCCGGTGGCCCGCTGGTGGACCAGGGCCGCCAGCACCGAGTAGGTGATGGTCAGCGCGGCGACCTTGTCGGCGAAGATGCTCGGCAGCACGACCGGCTCGCCGATGTCGCCGGCGCGCCGGGCCAGGTCCAGCAGGCCGGAAGCGGCCTGCACGGTCTCGTCGTAGGCGGCCAGGTCGGCGCGGTCGGAGTCGGGGCGGAAGCCCTGGGCGTGCGCGTAGATCAGCCGCGGGTTGTCGGCGGCCAGGCTCTCGTGGTCCATGCCGAGGCGGCGCAGCGCGGCGATGCGCATGTTGGTGATCAGGATGTCGGCGGTGCCGATCAGCTCCAGCGCCGCGGCGCGGTCCTCGTCGTCCTTGAGGTCGAGCCGCACGCTGCGCTTGTTGCGGTTCACGTTGAGGTTCAGCGGCGTCATGCCGGGGGTGCGGTGCAGCGTGCCGAAGCGCGCGGTGTCGCGCGGCGACTCGATCTTGATCACGTCGGCACCGAGGTCGCCGAGGATCTGGGCCGCGTAGGGGCCCATCACCACGGTGGACATGTCGATCACGCGCACGCCCGCCAAGGGGCCGGATGAGGAATTGGTGGATTTCATCGCCACTCCCGGGAGCTGATCCCGATGGGGTTTTTCGCTTCGCTAACTACGTTAGTTCGGCAGCGGGTGGCGGTTCAATCGATTAGCGGAACCATTGCGCGAACAATGGCGTGACCGCAGCGGTCACGCCATCGGGCCGGACAACTCCGACTTCGCCGATTCGATGAATCTGCGCAGGTCGCAGTGGTCCTCGGTGCGGTCCTGGCGCCAGATCAGACCAGTCGCCATTGCTGCGTCGAAATCTTCGAAGGGCAGCACGACGGTGTTCTCGTTGCGGTGCTTCTGCATTCCGCTTTCCGGGTCGAGCATGGAAATGGTGAATGCGCCGCCGTTCGCGACGAATTCGCTGGTGCTGCCATAATCGCCGGTGTTCAGCGCCATTCGGCGGTGGATCCCGGCGGCCCGCAGCCGCACCTCCACCTCGTCGAAGTAGCTCGGCAGCATCCGCGCCGCCGGGCTGACGTAGGTGTGGTCGACCAGCTCGTGCAGCGAGACCGAGGTGCGGGAGCCGAACTCGCTGGCGGGCAGCACCGCGCCCAGCGGTTCGCGCATCACCTCGAACACCTCGATGCCCTCGGCGTGCACCGGCAGGTGCACCAGCGCCATCGCCAGCTCGCCGCGCTGCACCCCGGCGAGCAGGTCGCTGCTGCTGCCCGGCCAGCGCTTGACGTCGCACTCGTCCGCGCACCGCTGTTCGAAGGACTTCAGGCGCTCGCGCAGCGAGGGGTGCAGGCCGGGTGGGATTCCGATGTAGACCTCGGGGCGCTGCGGGCCGGTGGCCTGGCGCAGCCGCCAGGGGATGTCGTCGAAGCGGCCGAGCACGTCCTTGGCGATCGGCAGCAGCGCCGCGCCGGCCTCGGTGAGCTGGACGTGGTGGGAGTCGCGCTCGAACAGCACCGAACCGAGGTCGCGCTCCAGGTCGCGCACCCGCTGGCTCAGCGGGGAGGTCGCCATGTGCAGCTGCCGCGCGGCCTTGGAGAACGACAGGTTCTCCGCAACGGCCACGAAGTACCGCAGGTGGAACATCTCCATGGCGTCACTCGAGTCGTCGAACTGGTCCGGGCTGTGTCCTCGAGGCTAGCACGCGGTGGGTGAATTCCCTTGCCGGGCAACGGTTCTGCGGTTTCCAGCACGAGCGCGCGGGAAGGATTCACCACCAGCGCGGTTTGGTTGCTGTGATAACACCGACACCGCGGGGGCGAAGATCAACAGTGCGTGATCATCAAGTAGGGTTCCTTGATCAAAAGTGTGGCTATCGACGCACTGCGGGCGTCTGATCGTCCATAATGTCCTAAAAATGTTGCCGAGAGTAACGAAAGTCCGATTTTGCGGTGATCATCTCACCGGAAAGGTGGTACCCCGTATGAACTAAAGACGGTATTTTCTCCACCTGTTCGATCAAACGGACAGTCTCACCAGCTAGTCGGGGAATGGAGTGAGTGCATGGACGCCGCCCGGTCGCTTCGCGGCAGGGGGTTCCGCCACGACGCAGTCGGGGCAGCACGACCTCCAGCGGGCGTGGTGACCGCACCGGTCACCATCGAGTCCCGTTGCACGAAGACCCTGCTTCCGCCGGGCAGCCGGAAATCTCGGCGTCCGGCACCCCACGTTGGTCAGGAGCCAGCGACCACTGCGCCTGGAGTCGCCGTTCCGCAGTAGAACGACCCGCACCCATCCACCTGTCGGAACGCCCGGCAGGAGCTTTCGCGCGCTCTGACCGTTTCCCGCCACCGGCAGCACCCGCCGATGTTGCGGTCATGGCGCGCCACTGCGCGCAGCGGTCCGCACAGGAGGGATACATGGAACCAACCGATCGCAGTGACACGGCCCCGGACACCGTGTCGCGCCTGCTCGACTTCCTTCGCAGGTACAGCAGGGAGCGACTCGACTCGCGGCGCATGGACGAGCGCCGCGCGTTCCCGACCTCGTTGATCCCCGACCTGGCCGCCCAAGGCCTGTTCGGTCTGCAGATCCCCCAGGAGCACCAGGGGCTGGGGCTGTCGAACTCCGACGCGCTCCGCGTGGTCACCCAGCTCGGTGCGATCGACGCGAACTTGTTCATCCTCCTCGGCGTGCACAACACGCTCGGCATCCCGCCGATCAAGTACTTCGCCAAGGACCACGTGAAGCAGGCCGTGCTGCCCCAGGTGGCGCAGGGCAGGGCGCTGATCACCAGCGCGATCAGCGAGCCCGGCGCCGGGTCCAACGTGCGCGCCGTGCAGGCCCGCGCGCAGCGGCTGGCCGACGGCTCGTACGTGATCAACGGCAACAAGCAGTGGATCAGCTTGGGCGCCGACGCCACCTACGTCAACGTGTTCGCCCGGCTCACCGACGAGAACGGCCAGGACCAGGGGATCACCGGCTTCCTGGTGGACAGCTCGACCCCGGGGTTCATCGGCGGCCCGGAGGTGCTCACCCTCGGGCTGAAGGCCGTCCCGCAGAACAGCCTGGAGTTCGAGGACCTGCGGGTGCCCGCCGACGCCATGCTCGGCAAGGAGGGCAAGGGCCTGCACGCGGCCAAGGAAGCCTTCATGCGCGGGCGGGTCACCCTCGCCGCCGGCGGTCTGGGGGCCATGATGCGCTCCCTGGAGCTCGCCGAGCGCTTCGCCCGGCGGCGGCAGGTCGCCACTGGGAACTTGGCGGAGAACGGCCGGATCCACCAGATCCTGGCCGAGTCCGTCGCTGCCACCCAGGCGGTCGAAGCCCTGGTCCGCCACATCGGCGTGCGGATGGACAGCGGCGAGAAGGTCCCCGAAGAGCTCTTCTTCGCCGCGAAGATCTCCGGCTGCGAGCTCATGTGGAAGGTGATCGACCGCAGCGTCCAGATGCTGGGCGCGCGCGGTTACGTCGACACCAACGTCCTCGGCCAGTTCTTCCGCGACTACCGGCTGCTGCGGATCTTCGAGGGCTCGACCGAGGCCATCACGGTCTACCTGGGCATGCAGATGCTCGCCTCGCCGCAGCGGGTGCTGTCCGTGCTCGACGAGTTCGACGCGTCGCCGCAGGTCCAGGAACTCGCCGCCGGGGTCGCCAAGCTGGCCTCGTCCAGGACCGCGGACGTGCAGAGCCAGCACGTGCTGGCCAGCGTGGTGGGCGAGCTGACCTGCTGGACCATCCTGGCCGGGCTGACCAGCCAGTACCAGTACCGCTCGGACATGAACCAGTACACCGCGGCCTGGGTCGAGCAGAAGCTGGCCGACCGGCTGCGCACGGCGGAGCAGGGCACGCCCTTCGTGGAACTGCCCACTGTGGACGCCATCGCCCGGCACATCGAGGGCTACGAGACCTCGATCGGCGATGTCGAGCAGCGCCGCCCGGGCAACCAGAACGAGCTCGACGCGATGCTGCGCCGGCACTGACCAGCACCGTCCGCGAGCGGTCCGCCGGAACCGCTCGCGGACGGCCCAGCCCGGAGAACGGAGAAGAGCCCCAGCGCTTCACCTGGTGAAACGCCGGGGCTCTTCCCGTTCTAGAGGGTCGAAGACCGGCTCTTCAGCCCTGTCGTTCGCGGCTGTGGATGAGCTCCACGCCTTCGCTTGCGAGCGACTTGATGGCGTGGAGGCCGTCGCGGCCCCACGGGCGGACCTCGCTGTCGATGACGCAGAGCGTGCCCAGCGCGGTGCCGGTGCGGTCGATCAGCGGCGCACCCAGGTAGGAGCGGACGTTCATCCGGTCCACGATGTCGTTGCCCGCGAACCGCGGGTAGTCGCAGACGTCCTCGAGCACCAGCGCGATGCCGCGCGCGATGACGTGCGGGCAGTAGCCGGTGTCCAGCGGCGCGGTGCGCATCTCCGGACCGGCGGACGCGCCCTCGTCGGGCATGGCCTGCGAGTACAGGCCGCCGACGTACTGCTGGGTCGCGCTGATGAAGTTGACCATCGCGTTGGGCACACCGAGGGTCTTCGCGACCCGCTTGGCGAACTCCTCGAACTCCGGCTCCGGGCGTTCGCCCAACCCGAGCTCTTGCAGACGCGCGGCCCGCTCCGCCCCGTGGGTGTCGACCGGGGTCAGGCGCCGGTAGCCGGATTCGTCGAAGGTCGTCATGGGGGACTCCGTTTCCAAATGGCGTCTACAGTGGACGTGATGTCAGGACGTGTTCGGTCAGCTGCACCAGCACCGATGCCGCCGAGCGGCGATCGCGCGCGTCGCACATCACGACCGGGATGTGCGGCTTGATGTCCAGAGCTTCGCGCACCTCCTCCGGGCGGTAGTGGAACCCGCCCTCGAAGTGGTTGACGGCGATGACGAAATCGATGCCGCGCTGCTCGAAGAACTCCACGGCGGCGAAGCAGTCCTCCAGCCGCCGCGTGTCGGCCAGGACCACCGCGCCCAGCGCGCCGCGCACCAGGTCCTCCCACATGAACCAGAACCGCTCCTGGCCCGGCGTGCCGAACAGGAACAGCACGATGTTCTGCGGGTCGAACGTGATGCGGCCGAAGTCCATGGCCACGGTCGTGGTCTTCTTCTCGCCGACACCGGTGAGGTCATCGGTGCCGATGCTGGCGACGGTGAGCGTTTCCTCGGTGGTCAGCGGTTCGATCTCGCTGACCGACCTGACGAACGTGGTCTTCCCGACGCCGAACCCGCCCGCGACGAGGAACTTGAACGCGGTCGGGAACAGCTCAGAGCTGTCGGAGACCATGCAGCAACGCCTCCAGTTGATCTCGGTCCGGCATCTCGGTGGGCACGCGCGTGGTGATCGCGCCCCAGTCGATGAGGTCGGACAGCAGTACTTTGGTGACCACGGCGGGCTGCCGCAGGTGGGCGGACACCTCGGCGACCGAGGTGGCGAACCGGCAGAGCTCCAGCATCTTGGCGTGGGTCGGTTCGACCCGTTCCGGCGTCAGCCGACCGGTGGCCCGCACCAGCGACTGCAGCGACAGCGTCGCGGATGGTTGGGTCCGGCCGTTGGTGAGCGAGTAGGGCCGCAGCAGGGGGCCGGCTTCGTTGTCCAGCCACATCTTGTCCGGAGGTCCCGACATCGTCACCTGCCCAGATCGCCAGCGCTTCGCGCGGCGGTGGGCTGCCGCGATGCGGTGGTGAGGTGCGAGGGCACGCGCTTGACGAGCTGGGCGATCTCGTAGCCCAGCACCGCCGCGTCCGCCTCCGGGGTGGCGAGCACGACGAGCACCGCGCCGGGGCCGGCGGCGGAGACGAAGAAGATGATGTCGTCGAACTCCGCCACCACCTGGCGGACTCCGCCACCGGCACCGAAGCGGTGACCGGCGTTGCGGGCCAGCGAGCACTGCGCGGCGGCCCAGGCCGCCAGTGCGTCGGCCTCGTCGGAATCCAGTCCGTGGTGGTATCGGCGCAGCCCGTCCGAGGAGGCCAGCAGGGCGCAGCGGGTGTGCGGAACTCGCCGCATCAGATCGGCGAGCAACCAGCTCAGGTCGGATGTTGAACCGGGCACGTCATTGGCCATCGGGGTAGAACTCCTTGTGGATCAATGCGGGGAAGGAGCGAGCGGTTCAGCCGGACTGCTCGTCGGGGTGCCGGTCGGAGTCGGCACCCTGCCGGTATGCAGCCCACAGGCCTGGGTTGGGGCCGCCGCGCGGCGCTTCGTCGGCTTGGGGACCGCCGGCGAGCTCCGGGGCGACGTAGCTCTTGGACCGATCGCGCCGCGGTAGCGGCGGGCGCTTCTCGTCGATGAGGACCTTCTCCCCGGGGAACTGCCCGGTTGGGGTCGGCTCGCTCGGGAGCTGCGTTTTCGGGAACTGGGTGGTGGTGGTCGTGTCCGAAGGGCTGGTCGCCGAAATGGGCACGATCCCGGAGTGCCGCCCGTAGTTCGGTGCGGAACTCCCGTTGGAGCTGCCGGCCATGGCCTCGACGGGGGCGCGGTGCACCCCGCGGCGAGTGCCGTTCTCGGGCGCGACGACCGGTTCGGGCGCCGAGGGCCAGGCCTCGACGGCCGGCTCCGGCTCGGCCGCGGCGGGTTCCGGCGCGACCGGTGCCGGCTTGGCCGCCGGTTCCAGCCGGGAGGACAGGTCCGGCCGGGCGGCGGGTTCCTGCCTGGGCGCCGGTTCGGGCGCGGGTGCCGGCTTGGGCGCCGGCTCCGGGGCCACGATGGCGTCCACGGGGGACTTCACCGGCTCCGGTGCCTCGTCGTCCTCGCCGAGCAGCTTGTTCGGGATCACGATGTGGGCGTCGGTGCCGCCGTACATGTTGTTCTCGAGCTCGACGGCGACCTGGTGCCGCTGACCGATCTGCGCGACCACGTACAGGCCGATCCGGCCGTCCTTGAGCCGCTCGTCGCGGTCCACGGCGCCGGGGTTGGCGAGCAGCTCGTTCAGCTGGCGGCGGTCGGCCTGGCTCATGCCCAGACCGCGGTCCCGGATGTCGATCGCCAGCCCGGCGGTGACCCGCTGGGTGCTGACGGTGACCTGGGTGTCGGGTTCGGAGAAGGAGGTCGCGTTCTCGACGAGCTCGGCGACGAGGTGGATGACGTCGGCGACGGCGTGGCCGTGCAGCGTGCCGTCGACCGGCGGGATCACCTTGACGCGGGCGTAGTGCTCGACCTCGGCGACCGAGGAGCGCAGCACGGTGTACATCGCGACCGGCTGGCTCCACTGGCGCCGCGGCATCGAACCGCCGAGCACGGCGAGGCTTTCCGCCTGCCGGCGAACGCCGGTGACCAGGTGGTCGACGGCGAACAGGCCCTTGAGCAGGTCGGGGTCCTCGACGCGCTGCTCGAGGTCGTCGAGCCGCTGGATCGCTCGGTGCGCCAGCGACTGCACCCGGCGGGCGATGTTGGCGAACACCGCGACGCTCGGGTCGACGGCCGCGCCGCTCTCGGCGAACTGGTGCATGCGGACAACGGCGAACTCGGCCGCGGCCTGCGCCTGCCGGATCTCGTAGGACAGCAGCTCGAACGGGTCGTTGCCCGCGGGCTCGCCGGCGGGCCACTTCGGCGCGGGCTGCTCGCCCGCCTGCACCCGTTCCACCAGCCGGGGAAGTTCTTCCCGGCCCTGCGCGATCTCGCTGCGCAGCGCGTCGACCCGCTGCCGCTCGCGGCGGGCGGTGTCGTCGATGGACCGCTGGACGTCCCGGGAGGAGTCCTCGGTCCGGTGGTTGATCTCGGTGGCGGCTGCGGTGGCCTTGCGGTGAGCCGCGAAGAGCACGGCGATGCAGCCGACCGCTCCGATTCCGAGCACGGTGTACTGCAGCTCGACGGGTGTGTCGAGGGACAGCACCACTGCTGCTGCGACCGCGAGCACGATCAGGACGGTCAGCGGGAGCAGGACCAGTCGCTGCAGCTCGGGCCGCAGGTCATCGTCCGCGTCGCGCGACGACGCGGGTAACCGGTCGGGCTCCGACGCGGTAGGAGGGAACTCAGACATCAGCGTCCTTGGTCGGGGGAGACGGCGACGGGCACCGGATGCCTGGGGGTCGGGGACGTCACCGCGGGACTACTGGTGTTTCGATTGTTGATCAACTCATCACCGGAGTGATCCTAGCGACCCTAGTGGAGATTCAGTAGCGAGGGTGTTGACCTTCGGAAACGCTTCAATTAAGCGCGGACCGGCCACCGATCGGGGTGAAACTCCTGCATGACCGCGGATCCGGCCCGGTGCGGTCGTCGCCGGGCGGGCAGCGGGCGGATCGGCGCGGGAATCGCGCGCGAACGTCGCGGTGTTCGCGGCTGACCTGTGCGAACTGGATCGGGCGCGAGCTTCGAATGACCCGTTCGGGTGATTCTTGCGCCTCCGTTCGGCGCAATTCCAGGAGTTCTGGGTGGACCGCCGGCTGGTCGCGTGTGGACGGAACGACCGCGACCAGCCGGAACAGCCGTCAGCTCGTGATGTCCTTGCGCTGGAAGCGCCAGATCGCCAGCGCGGTGAACAGAGTCGCGTAGGTCAGCGCGGAAAAAGCGCCGCGCGTGACCTCCGTCCAGTCGACGTCCGCGCCGAGCAGGTCGGCGTAGGCGGTCGAGTAGTGCGTCGGCAGGTAGGTGCGCAGGCTCCCGAGCGCGTTGATCTGGTCGAGGATCTCCGACAGGATCGACACCACGACCGCACCGCCGACCGCGCCGAGCGGCGCATCGGTGCTCACGCTCAACCACAGCGCCAGACCTGCGATCCAGGTCAGGTGCACGGCCAGGTAAGCGGTCGCCGCCGCCAGGCTCGCCAGCCCGGAGCCGAACGGCACCGATTCCCCGGTGGTGGTCACCATGTTCCCGGCGCCGTACCAGAGCACGCCCACGCCCAGCGAGATCGCGGTCAGCAGCACCAGCCCGAAGATCGACAGCAGTCCGGCGACGATCGCCTTCTGCCGCAGCAGCCGGACCCGCGGGACCGGCGCTGCCAGCAGGTACTTCAGGCTCGACCAGGACGCTTCGCTGGCCACCGTGTCGCCGAAGAACAGCGCCACCACCACGACCAGCAGGAAGCCGGTCGAGGCGAACAGGGTGAACGCGGTGAAGTTCAGCCCGCTCTCGGTGGCCATGTCGGCGAAGGTCCGCCCGCGGCCGACCGCGTCACCGATCTCGAACGACAGCAGCAGCAACACCGGCAGCACCACCAGGAAACCCAGCGTCAGCCGGGTGCGGCGGCGCCGCAGCTGGCGGGCGAACTCCACCCGCACCGGCAGCGTCCGCTTCGCGCGGTAGCCCTCGATGCCGCCGTCCGGCTGCGCGGGGTGGCTGCGCCCCGAGCGCACCAGCGCGGTCTCGGTGGTGTCCAGCTGCCCGACCTTCGCGGGCCCGCTGGTCTGCGGCTCGTCGGTCACCGTTTCTCCTCTCCGACCAGCTGCAGGAAAGCGTCCTCCAGGCGCCGTCGCGGACCCACCTGGTGCACCGAGACACCGGCGTCGACCAGCACGTTGACCGCGATGGCCGCCTTGTGCCCGGCCAGGTCGGCGTGCACCAGGTCGCCGTCGACCTCCACCTGGCCCAGCCCCTCGATCGTGCGCAGCGCCGCGGCGGCCTGCTGCGGCTCGTCGACCCGGAAGGTCGCCTCGCCGTCGACCGAGACGATGTCGGCCACGCTGCCGGTGGTCACCAGGCGGCCGTTGTGCATCACGACCACGTGGGTGCAGGTCTGCTCGACCTCGGCGAGCAGGTGGCTGGACACCAGCACCGACCGCCCGGTGGCGGCGTAGCGGCGCAGGATCTCGCGCATCTGGTGGATCTGCGGCGGGTCCAGCCCGTTGGTCGGCTCGTCGAGCACCAGCAGCTCCGGCAGGCCGAGCATGGCCTGGGCGATCGCCAACCGCTGCTTCATGCCCTGGCTGTAGGTGCGCACCCGGCGCTGCGCGGCGCTGTCCAGACCGGCGATCTGCAGGACCTCGTCGAAGCGGGCCTGCAGCATGGGCCGTCCGGTCGCCGCCCAGTAGTAGCGCAGGTTGTCCACACCGGACAGGTGCGGCAGGAAACCGGGGGTCTCCACCAGCGCGCCGACCCGCGACAGCACCGGGGCGCCGGGGACCAGCCGGTGGCCGAAGATCCGGACCTGCCCGGAGCTCGGGTGCAGCAGTCCCAGCAGCATGCGCAGGGTCGTGGTCTTGCCCGCGCCGTTGGGGCCGAGCAGCCCCACGATCTGGCCGCGCTCGACGCGGATCGACAGGTCCTGCACGGCGGTGGGCTTGTCCGGGTAGGACTTGGTCAGCCCGGCGATCACCAGCGGCGTGTCGGACAGCATCGGGTCCAGGTCGTCGCTGCTCTTGCGGCGGATCCGCGAGATCACCCAGGCGGCCAGCACCAGCCCGGCCAGCACCCCGATGCCCACCAGCGGTTCGGTCGGCACGGCGTTGGCGCTGGTCGCGGTCCCGCGCACCGACGGGATCGTCACCTCGGCACCCCCGGCGAGCCCGACCCGGTGCACGGCGGGTTCCTTCGGCCGCGCGTAGGCCTGGTCGGTGGTCGAGACGACCAGTTCCAGGCGGTGACCGGTCTCCAGCGGGTGCACCACTCCGGGCAGCGCCACGTCGACCTCGACCGGTGTGCCGTCCGGCGGCAGGTCCGTCACGTGCAGCGGGGAGACCGCGTTGCCGATCAGGGTGCGCTTCTGGTCCGGGTCGACGTCGTAGAGCTTGGCGAACAGCACCGCGCTGCCGGTGGCGGGCTGGCCCTTCACCGAGGCCACCGACAACCGGGTTCGCGGCGTGCCGGAGATCAGCAGCTGGCTGTCCAGCGGATCGGTGCGGAACACCGCGGTCTGGCCGGGCAGGTCCCGCGCCACCGACTGGCCGAGGCTGCCCGCCGCGTCGAGCGCCTGCGAGGCGCCGGGCAGCGAACTGGTCGCCGCCGGGTTGCCGCCGGGCGGGTTGACGATTTCGGTGGCCTGGCCGTGCAGGGGCAGCGAGAAGCGCGGCACGCGCTCGGCGTCCTGCACGCCCGGGTAGGAGTCGGCGGTGATGGTGCGGACCGGGATCTCGCCGTTGCGCTGCGGGCGCCCGGCGATGTCGAACTGGAAGTCGTTCGGCTGTTCCGGCGCGGGCCCCACGCCGCCGAGGTGGAAGGCGAACCAGTCGGCGATCTGCTGGCGCTGCACGGGCCCGGGTTCGGCGCCGTCGTGGCCGCCGGCGAACCAGATCGTCTTGACCTCGCCGCCGGCCGCGGTGATCTGCCGGGCGTTGGCGTCGGACTGGTCGAGGCCGAACAAGGTGTCGCGCTCGCCCTGCACCAGCAGCGTCGGCACCTTGATACCGGCGGTCACCGACTTCGGCGAGACCCGGGCCAGCAGGTCCAGCGTCGCCTGCCCGGCGCGCCCGGTCTGCGCCACCTCGCTGTAGGCCGCGCACACCTGATCGGTGAAGTTGCCGCAGGTCAGCGGTTGCCCCTGCGGGCCGGTCGGGCCGTTCGGCGAGCTGCTCCCGGTGTCCGGCTCGTCGTGCGGTCGCGGCGCGCTCCCGGCGGCGAACAGCAGCCCGGCCCACGCCTGCTTGAACACGCCCTTGTCGTTGAACGAGCCACCGGCCGGGGTGGGGGTAGCGCGGGCCTGGCGCGCAGCGTTGTTGGGCAGCAGCGCCTGGCCGAGGTCGTTGTAGGTCATCACCGGGGCGATGGCGTCGACGCGGTGGTCGGCACCGGCCAGCATCAGGCTCAGCGCGCCGCCGTAGGACGCGCCGGTGACGCCGACCTTCGGATCGCCGTCGCCGTCGCGGGACACCTCGGGCTGGCGGGCCAGCCAGTCCAACAGCTGCTGGGCGTCCTTGACCTCGTAGTCGGGATCGTTGAGCGCGATCTGGCCGGTGCTCCGGCCGAAACCGCGGGAGGAGTAGGTGAGCACCGTGAAGCCGCGCTGCACCAGTTCCTGGGCCTGCGTGGCGGTGTCGGCCTTGCTGCCGCCGAAGCCGTGCGCGAGCAGGATCGTCGGCGCCGGGGTCTCGGCCGGGGCGTAGAGGGTGACGTCGATCTGGATCCGCTGCGAGTCGTCGGGCCCGTCCACCACGTCGACCATCGCCTCCCGCGGACGTTCCGGGGTGGCGTGGCGCGGTTGTTCACCGTTCCACAGGAAAGCGGTGAGCACCACCACGGCGATGCAGGACAGCGCGGCCAGCGCGATGCGCGTGCGGCGACGACGGGATGCGGACACGTTTTCGACAGTAGGGGAAGAGGGGAGCACCGGTTCGTATCCAGACGAGTGCGAAGACCAAGAAGCTATGAACCAGAGACCAAACAGAAACCGGACACCTCGTCGTGCCCGCCATCGGGTCGTTGCCGCATCCCCGCGTGCGGTCCCGGCTGGGACCGGGTCCGGGTGATCATAACGGTGATCGGCGGGAGGACAAGGCCCGATCCGGCCGCCGTCGGGACACCACCGGCGTGTCCAGCGTTGCTCCTGGGGGATATGCCCATTACGGTCCGTGCGTGATGTTCGTTGCTTGTGGTGGCCCCCGGCTGGTGTCGAGGGGTGCGCATAAGTGACAATCTTGGCAAGTGGAGGGGAGTATTCCTTCGCGGCGGCGTCGTCATCACGGAACTTGCCAGGACAAGCCCGGTGCCGTCGACCGGCTGCCAAGCCGGTGGAAGAGACCTCCGGTCCTTTGGCGTACGCCCTGAACCGGAGGTGACCATGGGTGCCGACGTGACGTTGTTGGCCCAGCAGGCATCACGAGCCGCTGACCGGCTCGACATCCCGTGGTGGATCTGGGCCGCCACGCTCGGCGGTTTGGCCCTGCTGCTGCTGATCGACCTGGTGATCGTGGACCGCAAGCCGCACGAGGTCACCACGGGCGAGGCGGCGCGCTGGGTCACCTTCTACGTCGCTTGCGCGGTGGCGTTCGGCATCGGTGTCTGGATCTTCGGCGATGGGCACTTCGCCATCCAGTACTTCACCGGTTACATCACCGAGTACTCGCTGAGCATCGACAACCTGTTCATCTTCATGGTGATCATGTCGAGCTTCGCGGTCCCGTCGATCCACCAGCACCGCGTGCTGCTGATCGGCATCCTGCTGGCGCTGGTGATGCGAGGTGCCTTCATCGCCGTGGGCGCCGCGCTGATCGAGCAGTTCGTCTGGATCTTCTTCATCTTCGGCGCGTTCCTGATCTGGACCGCCGTCAGCATGGTGCGGAAGAAGGACGAGGACGAGGAGTACAAGGAGAACGCCGTCGTCCGCTGGGTGCGCAAGGTGTTCCCGGTGACCGACGACTACCACGGCCACAAGTCGGTCGTGAAGATCGACGGCAAGAAGTTCCTGACCCCGATGTTCGTGGTCATCGTCGCGATCGGCAGCGCCGACCTGCTGTTCGCGGTCGACTCGATCCCGGCGATCTTCGGCATCACCCAGGACCCGTTCCTGGTCTTCACCGCCAACGCCTTCGCGCTGATGGGGCTGCGGCAGCTGTACTTCCTGCTCGGCGGCCTGGTGGACAAGCTGATCTACCTGTCGGTGGGCTTGGCCGTGATCCTCGGCTTCATCGGCATCAAGCTGATCATCCACGCGTTCCACGAGTACCACCTGGTGCCGGAGTGGCTGGAGATCACCAACTGGATGTCGCTGAGCTTCATCGTCCTGGTCCTGGCGATCACGACCTGGGCGAGCCTGGCCAAGGCCAAGAAGAACGGCGAGGTCGAATCGGAGGCGGAGCAGGCCGAGAAGGCCTGACCCGGACCAAGCGGAAAGGTGCCCGGAGCTGAGCTCCGGGCACCTTCGCGTTTCAGGCCAGCGGCTCGAACGTCAGTCCAGGAGGGTGTAGCTGAGTTCTTTGCACACCCGCCCCAGGGGTACGTCCAGGCCCGGGTGGCTCAGCGGGAGCAGGACGTCGGGGGAGTCGGGCAGGGCCGTGGCCGCCGGGGGATCCCAGAGGCACAGCGACGGGCTGCCCGCGTCCATCGAGGAGCGGTACCAGAGGCCGTCGAGCTCCGGGTAGGCCGCGCGGATGCCGCGGGCCCACGCCTGGGTGCGCAGCTTGGGGCCGGTGGCGATCGCCTGCGAGGCGCCGGCGCGGGTCGGCCACAGGCCGGTCAGGTCCAGCAGGCGCAGCGTCCGACGTGGACGGAACAGCACCAGCTGCGGGCTGCGGGACCGGCGGTCCACTGTGGAAGTCGCTTGGAACACCTCTGCGATGCAGGTCTGCACCGACAGCGAGAAGTACAGGACGCCGTGCTCGCGCGTGACCGTCGGCCCGCCCTGCGCGTTGGGCAGGTGCGGGTCGAACCGGGCGTGCGGCAGCGGACCCGCGTAGCGGAAGCTGTTCCACTGCTGGGGGTGGTTGCCCCCGGTGGTGAAAACGCGCACGAGGCGAGTACCGGCCGGCACCGCGATGACGTCTTCGGTGCGCCGGAGCATCGCCTGCAGCACAGCGGGCGCAGGCGGCTGGGGTAGCCGTGCCATGGAGGTCCTGGATCGAGTTCTCGGTGGATGGGGTGTGCGATCAGGCCGGGGTGCCGATGGTGGCGGCGAGCTCGGCCACCCGCTGCGGGTCGCCGCCTGCCAGCAGCCACTCGCGCGGGCTCGCGGGGCGGTCCCCGAGTTCGAGGTCCTCCTGCGGCGTGGTCATGAAGTTGGCCAGCACCAGCGAGGGTTGGTCCACCGGCATCAGCGCGAGCACCACGTCCAGGCCGGGCAGCGCGTCGGTGTCGGTGAACTGCCACGCGGGCAGCCGCCAGCCACCGCGGTCCTTCCAGCCGATCAGGCGGCGTTCGCTGATCCGGTGCCGGATGCGGCTGGTGTCCACCCCGATCCGCTCGGCGGCCTGGTTGACCGACAGCGCGGTGTCGCGCAGCACCGCCTGCTCGGCGACGGTGCGCGCACGGGGGTCGACTTCGGCGTCGCTGAGCGGCGTCAGGTCCAGCCCCGCCTCGCTCAGGGCGGCCCGTTCCGCGTCGGTGAAGTGCGCGGCTGGGTCTCCCTGGGGCGAGGTGAGCTTCTTGGCTGCATCCTCGACCAGTGTCAGGAATTCGTTGGCGGTGACCTTTAAACCGGCTCGTGCCAACACGGTCTCCAGCGCGGCTGACATGCCTCCAGGGTAGCGCGGTACGGCAGAAATGTGTGCGCGAACGTGCGCCTGGTGCGGAATCTCACTTTTCGTAGCATGTGGATTGCGGACTGTGACGATCGCGCGACTCCGGTCGGGTTGCGGAGCACTGTGATCGTGGGCCGAATGCCCGACCGGAGTCGTTCTTGATTACGGCAGCGTGTCCAAATGCGCCCGGACCGGGTCCGAGAAGGCGTTGCCGCTGCTGGCATCCCAGTTGATGGACCAGGTCATGACGCCGCTGAGCTCGGGGTGCGGTTGGTCCGGGGTGTACTGACCGCAGTCCTTCGCGGCGGTCAGGCAGTTCAGCGCGTTGCCGACCACCGCGGGCTCCACGTACCCGCTGCCCGCTGCCGACGGCGCGGCGGGCAGGCCCAGCGAGACCTGGTCCGGTCGCAGCACCTGCAGCAGGCCGCAGGCCTGGGCGGTGATGAAGTCGACCGAGCCCTGGCTGTACACCTGGCCGTCGCAGCCGTTCATCGAACCCGAGTTGTAGTACTGGGTGTGCACGACGGTGATGACGTCCTTGAGGTTGCCGATCAGCTCCAGGTAGCTGCCGCCGGGCTGCACGTCGAGGGTCTGCGGGGCCATGGTCAGCAGGAATCCGTCGCCCACCTGTTCGCGCAACCGCTGAACGGCGGTGGTGGCGTTGGGGACGTTGAAGCCGTGCTCCAGGTCGATGTCCAGCCCGTCGATCCCGTAGTCCGCCAAGATCTTCCCGACGGAATCGACGAAGTTGGCGACGTTCGCCTCGGAACCCAGGTCGACGTTGCCCAGTTCGCCGCCGATGGAGAGCACGAACGACTTGCCCTCGGACTTCTTCGCCGCGATGTCGGCCTTGAGCTGGTCGTCCGTGTAGCCGCCGAGCGCGGTGGAGAGCTCCGGGTCGACGTTGAAGGTGACCGCGCCCGGGCGGGCCGGGTCGGCGTTGGCGAAGGCCAGGGCGATCAGGTCGTAGTTCGGCGAGATGTCGCTGACCTTGAGCGGCTTGGCGTTGTTGGTGAAGTTCTGCCAGTAGCCGGTGAGCTGGTGCTTCGGGAGCGCCTGCGGCGCGTCGGCCGTCGCGGTCGGGGCGAGGGCGAGCGCGGTCAGGGCCGCCGCGGCCAGGGCGGCCAGGCGTTTCTTCATGCGGACCTCCGGGGGATTCGTACCGGATGCGTCTTCGCAAAATGGACTAGACCAGCTGGGCGGTCAACGGTTTGGCGATGTTGCGAAGCGGGGGAGGGTTGACGCGGCGGGGTGTGGGTCGTTGACTGGACGTACCGACTGGTCGGTCTCAACGTGGAGGTGGCGTGTTGGTCAGCCCTTACGACGCACGGCCGTGGCTGGAGCTCTACGCGGGCGAGATCCCAGAAACGATCGAACCGCGGTTCGGCAGCCTGCTCGAGGTGTTCGCCGCCGCGTGCCGCGAGCACCCGCACCGGGTCGCCACCACCTACTTCGACGGCCGGCTCAGCTTCCGCGAGCTCGACGAGCTCAGCGACGGGCTGGCGCAGCACTTCGTCGACGAGGGCGTCGCCGTCGGCGACCGGATCGCGGTGTACCTGCAGAACGTGCCGCAGTTCGCGATCGCGCTGCTGGCCGGGTGGAAGGCCGGGGCGATCGTGGTCCCGCTCAACCCGATGTACCGGAGCCGCGAGCTGACCCGGATCCTCGCCGACGCGCGGCCCACCGCGGTGGTCTCCTCCGAGCAGGGCTGGCACGACGTGCTCGGCGAGCTGGCCGGACCCGCCGGGGTGCGCGTCGCGGTCACCACCAGCGAGCTGGACCTGCAGACCCGCCACGACCCGCGGCTGTTCAGCCGCATCGAACGGCGCCCCGCGGCCGGGTGCGCGGACCTGCTCGCCGTCGCGCGGGCCAACGCGGGGAGGCGGCCGCCTGCGGTGACACCGTCCAGTTCGGACACCGCGCTGCTGGTCTACACCTCCGGCACCAGCGGAGTTCCCAAGGGCGCCACCAACACCCACGGCAACGTGGTGTTCAACTCCGAAGGCGTCGCCGTCCGGCTCCGGGAGACCGGCGGGAACGGGATCTTCGCGCTCGCACCGCTGTTCCACATCACCGGACTGGTCTGCCAGCTCGGCGGTGCGCTGGCCGCCGGGCGCCAGCTGGACCTGGCCTACCGCTTCGAGCCCGGCGTGGTGCTCGACGTGCTCGCCGAACACCGGCCCAGCTACATGGTCGGACCGTCCACCGCGTACATGGCGCTCATGAACCACCCGGAGGTCACCGCCGACCACTTCTCGTCGCTGGAGCTGGTGCACTCCGGCGGGGCGCCGCTGCCGCCGGCGGTGGTCGAGGCGTTCCGCGAGCGGTTCGGCCACTACATCCGCAACGGCTACGGGCTCACCGAGACCACTGCGACCGCGACTTCGGTGCCCCCGCACCTGGAAGCTCCGGTGGACGAGGCCTCGGGCACCCTCAGCGTCGGGTTGCCGACCTTCGACGCGGTGGTGCGCATCGTCGACGACGAGGGTGCCGAGCTGCCGGTGGGGGAGGTCGGCGAGATCGTCATCGAAGGACCGATGGTGGTGCCGTCCTACTGGGACAAGCCCGAGGAGACGGCGGCCGGGATCCGCGACGGCCGGCTGCACACCGGCGACGTCGGGTTCATGGACGCCCAGGGCTGGTTCTACGTGGTGGACCGCAAGAAGGACATGATCAACGCCTCCGGGTTCAAGGTGTGGCCGCGCGAGGTGGAGGACGTCCTCTACGGACACCCGGCGGTGCGCGAGGTCGCCGTCGTCGGCGTGCCCGACGCCTACCGGGGCGAGACGGTCAAGGCGTTCGTGAGCCTGAGCCGCGGCCGGACGGCGGAACCCGAGGAGCTCGTCGAGCACTGCAAGAAGCAGCTGGCCGCCTACAAGTACCCGCGCAGCGTCGAAATCCTCGACGAGCTGCCGAAGACGGCCACTGGCAAGATCCTGCGCCGCCAACTCCGCGACACCGCTCGCACGGCGGAGTAGCGGCACCGGGGGTACGCAAATTCCATTGAAATCGGACGTCTGATTTCCATTGAAATCGCGTGAACGGCGGAGAGGAAGGACGTAGATGAGCAAGCGTTTCGACGGTCGGGTGGCGGTCGTGACCGGTGCCAGCCGGGGCATCGGCCTGGCCATCGCCGAGAGGCTGGTGGCCGAGGGCGCGAAGGTGACCTTGACCGCGCGCAAGCCCGAACCGCTGGCCGAGGCGGTGGAGGGGCTGGGTGGCGCCGAGCACGCGCTCGGCATCGCGGGCAAGGCCGACGACACCGAGCACCAGGCCGAAGCGGTGGCCAAGACGGTCGAGGCGTTCGGCCGGGTGGACGTGCTGGTCAACAACACCGGCATCAACCCGGCCTACGGCCCGCTGCTGGACGTGGACCCCGGTGTCGCGCGCAAGTCCTTCGAGGTCAACGTGCTCGCCGCGCTGTCGTGGACCCAGCAGGTCCACCGGGCGTGGATGGGCGAGCACGGCGGTTCGGTGCTCAACGTGTCCTCCGTGGCCGGGGTGCGACCAGCGCCGGGGATCGGTTTCTACGGCGCCACCAAGGCGATGCTGTCCTACATCACCAAGGACCTCGCGGTGGAGCTCGGCCCGAAGGTCCGGGTCAACGCGATCGCTCCGGCGGTGGTCAAGACGAAGTTCGCCACCGCGCTCTACGAAGGCCGCGAGGACGAGGTCGCCGCGCAGTACCCGTTGCAGCGCTTGGGAATTCCGTCCGACATCAGCGGTGCGGCGGCGTTCCTGCTCTCCGAGGAGGCGTCCTGGATCACCGGCCAGGTGCTGGTGCTCGACGGCGGCGTGACGTTGACGGGCGGTGTGTGAGGTGCAGCTGGCCGGTTCAGCGGTGGTGATCACCGGTGCGGGCAACGGCATCGGTGCGGCGATGGCCCGCAAGTTCTCCGCGCTCGGAGCGCAGGTCGTGCTGGCCGATGTGGACACCGAAGGCGTCCAGCGGGTCGCGGCGGAGGTCGGCGGCCTGGCGGTGCCGGGCGATGCCGCGAGCGAGGACGGGGTGCGAACGCTGGTCGACGCCGCTCTCACCGAGCACGGGCGGATCGACCTGTTCTGCGCCAACGCCGGGATCTCCCGCGGCGGAGGCCCGGAGGCCGACGAGGCGGCGTGGGCCGATTCCTGGGACGTCAACGTCATGGCGCACGTCCGCGCCGCCCGCGCGCTGCTCCCGCACTGGCTGGAGCGGGGGAGCGGGCACTTCCTGGCCACGGTGTCGGCTGCGGGGCTGCTGACGATGCTGCAGGCCGCGCCGTACTCGGTGACCAAACATGCGGCGCTCGGCTTCGCCGAATGGCTGGCGATCACCTACGCGGACAAGGGCATCACCGCGCAGGCCCTGTGCCCGCAGGGCGTGCGCACGAACATGCTCGGCAGCAGCGGGCAGGCGGGCAAGACGCTGCTCGACGACGGAGCGCTGGAACCGGAGCAGGTCGCCGACCTGGTCGCCGACTCGCTGGACAGCGGCGAGTTCCTGATCCTGCCGCACCCGGAGGTCGCCGACTACTACGCGTTGCGCGCCGCCCAGCCGCAGCGGTGGCAGGCGGGCATGCGCAAGCTCCAGCGCAAGCTGGGATGACGGGCGGATCCTCGCCGGTCCGCGGCGCAGCGGACCGGCGGGTCGATACGCTGAGCGGGGATCGACAGGGGAGGTTGACATGGCGCGGGTGGCCAACGGCCGCACCACCGCCGCGACGGCGGCAGGTGACGAGCCGGTCCCGCAGCGGTTGCTCTCGGTGGCGACGAAGTTGTTCGCCGAGCAGGGCTACGAACTGACCTCGGTGCAGCAGATCGTGGACGCGGCCGGGGTCACCAAGGGGGCGATGTACCACTACTTCGGCTCCAAGGACGACCTGCTCTACGAGATCTACGCGCGGGTGCTGCGGGTGCAGCACGCGCGGATGGAGAGCGCGGCCGACAGCGACTCCCCGGTGCAGGAGCGGCTGCACGCCGTGGCCGCCGACGTCGTCGCGACCACGGCGGCGAACCTGGACGACACGAAGATCTTCTTCCGCTCCATGCACCTGCTGCACGCGGACAAGCAGACCGAAGTCCGCGCGGAGCGCCGCCGCTACCACGAGCGGGTGTGCGCGCTGATCGAAGAGGGGCAGCGCGACGGGGTGTTCCGGACGGACAAGTCGCCGGACCTGGTGGTGGACTTCTTCTTCGGCGCGGTGCACCACCTGGGCACCTGGTTCCGCCAGGACGGCGAGCTCACCGGGGAGGACGTCGGGGAGCAGTTCGCCGATCTGCTGCTGGCCTCGCTGCGTCCGTGATCCCGGTGCGGTCCAACGGTTTTCGCTGATCTTCCGGGCTTGACCGCGCAGTGCCGAGGTGCGAGATTCCAGGCCGTCGCGGCAAGGAACACCGCTGGCGGGAAAAGGGTGGTCAGATGAGCAGCTACGCGCAGCGTCCTTGGCTCGCCCACTACGGGAACCTCCCGGCGGACATCGAGGTCGAGCACGGCACCGCGCTCGACCTGTTCCGCGCCGCGGTGGCCCGCGCACCGGAAACCGCGGCTATCCGCTACTTCGACGGGCAGCTCACCCTGGCCGACGTGGACTCGGCGTCCGACGCGCTCGCGGTCGCGTTGCAGGACAACGGTTTTCGACCGGGCGACCGGCTCGGCGTCTACGTGCAGAACAACCCCGCGTTCGTGGTCGCGGTGGTGGCCGCGTGGAAGGCCGGGGGAGCGGCCGTGGTCATCAATCCGATGAACAAGGCGCGGGAGCTGTCCTACCTCCTGACCGATTCGGGCGCCACCGCGTTGGTCTGCCTGGACGAGCTGCTCCCGGTCGCACGGCAGGTGCTCGATTCGGGCGTCACGAAGGTCTCGACCGTCATCACCTGCTCGGCGCGCGATTGGCAGACCCGCGACGATCCCCGCGTCATGCCGCAGGCGGAGGTGGACCGCGGGCAGGCGCTGGACCTGCTCGGGCTCGTCGACCGGTACGCCGGTCATACCCCGGTGGCCGACCCGCCATCGCCCTCCGACGTCGCCGTCCTCACCTACACCTCCGGCACGACCGGTGAGCCCAAGGGTGCGATGAACACCCACGCCGTGATCGCGTTCAACGCGCAGGCCTTCCGGGACTGGATGGGCATCACCCCGGCCGACAGCGTCCTGGGCGTCGCGCCGTTGTTCCACATCACGGGTCTGGTCGGGCACTTCGCGCTGAGCCTGCTCGTGCCGTGCCCGCTGGTGCTGGTCCACCGGTTCCAGCCGGAGGTCGTCCTGGACGCGATCCGCGAGCACCGCCCCACGTTCACCATCGGCGCCATCACCGCGTTCATCAGCCTGTCCGCGGTGGAAGGGGTGTCGGCCGAGGACTTCCGCTCGTTCCGGCTGGTCTACTCGGGTGGCGCGCCGGTGCCGCCGGCGGTGAACCAGCAGTTCCAGGACCGGACCGGCCACTACATCCACAACGCCTACGGCCTGACCGAGACCACGTCGATCACCCACCTCGTCCCGCCGGGCACGCGCGCACCGGTGGACCCGGCGTCCGGCGCGCTGTCGATCGGACTGCCCATCTTCGGCACGGCGGTGCGGATCCTCGACGATGCCGGTGCGGAAGCCCCGGTCGGCCAGGTGGGCGAGATCGCGATCGCCGGGCCCCAGGTGGTGCCCGGCTACTGGCGCAAGCCCGAGGCCACCGCGTCGGCGCTGCCGGACGGCGAAATGCGCACGGGCGACGTCGGTTTCATGGACGCCGACGGCTGGTTCTTCGCGGTGGACCGCAAGAAGGACATGATCAACGCGGCCGGCTACAAGGTCTGGCCCCGGGAGGTGGAGGACGTCCTCTACACCCACCCGGCGGTCCTGGAGGCAGCGGTGGTCGGTGTCCCGGACGCCTATCGGGGCGAGTCGGTGAAGGCCTTCGTCACCCTGAAACCGGGCACTTCGACCACCCCGGACGACCTGATCGCCCACTGCCGCAACGAGATGGCGGCCTACAAGTACCCGCGCGAGATCGAAATCCTCCCGGAACTCCCGAAGACCCCGACGGGCAAGATCCTCCGCCGCCACCTCCGCGACCGCTGACGGCGGCCCAGCGGGGAGGGCGCGTCCGCACGTGAAAGATCTTCATTTACTCCTGTCGTTTCAGTGTCAACCGAAATAAATTCGCAGGAGCTTCGGGGCGAGATCAGTTCGCCAGGAGGGTGCCCGGACCGGCAGCCGGTCCGGGCACCCTTCGCCGTCAGAAGACGACTCGGGTGAGGCCTTCGGCGACGCAGGCCGGTTTCGTCGCGCCTTCGATCTCGATGGTGGACTTGATCGTCAGCTGCACGCCGCCTTCGACCTCGGTGACGTCGGCGAGCTCGGCGACCGAGCGGATGCGGGCGCCGACCGGGACCGGGCTGGGGAAGCGGACCTTGTTCAGGCCGTAGTTGATCCCCATCTTCGCGCCCTCGAACCGGTAGTTCTGCGAGTTGAGCTTCGAGAGCAGGCTCAGGGTGAGGAAGCCGTGCGCGATCGGCGCCCCGAACGGTCCCTGCTCGGCGCGTTCGACGTCGACGTGGATCCACTGGTGGTCCAGGGTGGCGTCGGCGAACTGGTTCACCTGCTCCTGGGTGATGGTCAGCCACTCGCTGCTGCCCAGCGGCTCGCCCTTGGCCGCCATGATCTCTTCCTTGCTCGTGAACACTCGCACTGCGGGAACCTCCTGTGTGGACGGTGAGGGTCGTGAGTGCGTAACAGTGTTCGAACACTGTTACGCACTCACGACCCGTTACGGCTGGGGCAGGTCGACCAGTTCTGCGATGCGCTGGCGGTGGGTTTCGGCGATGCCGAAGGCGAGCTGGGAGCTCTTGGCCCGGCCCAGGTAGAGGTGGGCCGGATGTTCCCAGGTCATGCCGATGCCGCCGTGCAGCTGGAGGTGCTCCTCGGCGGCCAGCACCGCCAGGTCCGAGCAGTACGCCTGGGCGATGGCCACGGCGAGCTCGGCCTCGGAGTCCTGGGCCAGGGCGTCCGCGGCGTTGCGGGCCGTGGAACGTCCCGAGCTGACGCCCACCCACAGGTCGGCCAGCCGGTGCTTGACCGCCTGGAACGAGCCGATCTGCCGGCCGAACTGGTACCGGGTCTTCGCGTAGTCCACTGTGGAGTCCAGGCAGTGCTGCGCGAGCCCGACCTGTTCGGACGCCAGCAGCCCGGCGGCGGTCAGCAGCGCCTGCCGCAGGATCCGCTCGGCATCGGCCCCGGAGGCCAGCCGCCGGCCGTGCGCGCCGTCCAGGTCGAGGGTGCCGAACCGCTGGGTGAGGTCCAGCGGCGTGGTCGGCGTCCGGGTGACCCCGGATGCGGCGGTGTCCACCAGGTACAGCGCCGCGCCGTCGGCGTCGACGGCCGGGACCACCACGTGGTCGGCGACCTCCAGGTCGACCACCGCCGACGCGCGACCGGTCAGCGCGGATCCGTCGGCCTTCACCGACTGCGGGAACGCGGCACCGGGCGCCGTGGTCAGCCCGACCGCGACGGCGCCGATCCGGGAACCGTCCGCCAGCTGCGGCAGCACCTCCTGCTCCGCGCAGGCCACCAGCACCGCAGTGGCCAGCACGTTGCTCAGGAACGGCACCGGTGCGACCGCGCTGCCGATCTCCTCGGCCACCACCGCCAGCTCCCGAGCGCTGGCTCCGGCTCCGCCGAGCTCCTCGGGCACCAGCAGCGCCGCCAGGCCGAGCTCGCCGGCGAGGGTGCGCCAGAGGGCCAGGTCGTAGGGCTCGTCGGTTTCGCAGCGGGCCAGCACCGCGGTCCAGTCGCAGCGGTCGCGCAGCAGTCGCCGCACGGTGGCCCGCAGGTCTTCCTCCAGCTCGCTGTAGAGCAGGTCGGGAGCGCTCATCGCGGCAGCTCCTTCCACGGCCGGTCCTTGTCGGTGCGGATCTCGGGCGGCAGCCCCAGCACCCGTTCGGCGATCACGTTGCGCAGGATCTCGGTGGTGCCGCCCTCGATGGAGTTGCCCTTCGCCCGCAGGTACCGGAAACCGGCCCCGCGCTTGGTGAGCGAGGCGTAGTCGGGCTGGCGGAAGGTCCAGTCGTCGTAGGTCAGCCCGTCCTCGCCCAGGAACTCCAGCTCGAAGCCGGTGATCGCCTGGTTCTGCTCGGCGAAGGAGACCTTGACCGCGGACCCCTCGGGCCCGGGCTCTCCGACGGCGAGCTGCTGGCGCAGCCGGATGCTGGTCAGCCGGGTCGCCTCGGCCTCCACCCACAGCTGCAGCAGCCGGTCGTGCAGGCCGTGGGTGCGCTTGTCCGGGTGGTTGCGCCAGGCCTCGGCGGCTTCGCCGATCATGCCGCCCTCGCGCGGGGGAGTGCGCCCGCCGATGGCGACCCGCTCGTTCATCAGGGTGCCCATCGCGACCTGCCAGCCCTGGCCGACCTCGCCGAGGCGCTGGGAGTCCGGGATCCGCACCCCGGTCAGGAACACCTCGTTGAACTCGGCCTCACCGGTGATCTGCCGCAGCGGGCGCACTTCGACGCCCGGCGCGGTCATGTCGCAGATGAAGTAGCTCAGGCCCTTGTGCTTGGGCTGGTCGGGATCGGAGCGGGCGACCAGGATCGCCCACCGAGCGCGGTGCGCCAGCGAGGTCCACACCTTCTGCCCGTCGACCACCCACTCCTCGCCTTCCCGCACTGCCCGCGTGGACAGCGCGGCGAGGTCGGATCCGGCGCCGGGTTCGGAGAACAGCTGGCACCAGGTCTCCTCGCCCGTCCACAGAGGACGGAGGTAGCGCCGGCGCTGCTCGTCGGTGCCGAAGCGCAGGATCGTGGGCGCGGCCATGCCCAGGCCGATGACGTTGAGCTGCGGCTGGTTGTCCGGCGCGCCCGCCTCGGCGAACGCGGCGTCGACCTCGGGCTGCAGCTCCCGCGCAGCGCCGAGACCGCCGAGACCGGCGGGGAAGTGCACCCACGCCAGCCCGGCGTCGAAGCGCGCCCGCAGGAACTCCAGCCGGTCGGTCCGCTGCGGATCGTGCGCGGCGAGGAACTCCTCCACCCGGCCGCGGAGTTCGGCGGCGTCCACGGTCATGCCTTCGGCCCGCCGGCCACGTAGATGACCTGGCCGGAGACGAAACCGGAGCGCTCGTCGGCGAAGAAGGACACCGTGTTGGCGATGTCCTCGGGCTGGCCGACCCGCGCCACCGGGATGCTCGCCGCCGCGGCCTGGGTGAACTCCTCGAAGCCCATGCCCACCCGCTCGGCGGTGGCCTTGGTCATGTCGGTGGCGATGAAGCCCGGCGCGATGGCGTTGGCGGTGACGCCGAACTTGCCCAGCTCGATGGCCAGCGTCTTGGTCAGGCCCTGCAGACCGGCCTTGGCGGTGGAGTAGTTGGCCTGGCCGCGGTTGCCCAGCGCCGAGGTGCTGGAGAGGTTGACGATGCGACCCCACTTGGCCTCGACCATGTGCTTCTGCACCGCGCGGCTCATCAGGAACGCGCCCCGCAGGTGCACGCCCATCACGATGTCCCAGTCGTCCTCGGACATCTTGAACAGCAGGTTGTCCCGGAGGACCCCGGCGTTGTTGACCAGCACGGTCGGGGCGCCGAGCTCGCTGGCGATGCGGTCCACCGCGGCCTGCACCTGCTCGGCGTCGCTGACGTCGCAGCCGACCGCGAGGGCCTTGCCGCCGGCGCCTTCGATCGCCGAGACCGTTTCGGCGCAGTTCTTCTCGTCGAGGTCGATGACGGCGACGGCGAAACCGTCCTCGGCCAGCCGCTTGGCGGTGGCCGCGCCGATCCCGCGGGCGGCACCGGTGACGATCGCGACTCGACTGTTTGCCATTGCTTCTCCTTGCGATGTGTGGGTCTGCACCGTGCTCAACGACGGCGGACGATCAGCGGTACTTCCTCAGTTCGCGGCGGGCGAGCGAGCGGCGGTGGACCTCGTCGGGGCCGTCGACGATGTGCAGGGTTCGGGCGTGGGCGTAGAGGTTGGCCAGCGGGAACTCCTGGCTGACGCCTCCGCCGCCGTGGGCCTGGATGGCGCGGTCGATGACCCAGGTCGCCATCTCCGGCACCGCCACCTTGATCGACTGGATCTCGGTGTGCGCGCCCCTGTTGCCGACGGTGTCCATCAGCCACGCTGTCTTGAGCACCAGCAGCCGGGCCTGCTCGATCTTGACCCGCGATTCGGCGATCCAGTGCTGGACGATGCCCTGCTCGGCCAGCGGCTTGCCGAAGGCGACGCGCTCGTTGGTGCGCCGGCACATCAGCTCCAGCGCCCGCTCGGCCATCCCGATGGCGCGCATGCAGTGGTGGATGCGGCCGGGACCGAGGCGGGCCTGGGCGATCGCGAAGCCCTCGCCCTCGCCGGAGATCACGTTCTCGATCGGCACCCGGACGTTCTCGAACACGATCTCGGCGTGCCCGCCGTGGTCGGCGTCGGAGTAGCCGAAGACGTGCATGCTGCGCTCGATCCGCACGCCCGGGGTGTTCTTGGGGACCAGGACCTGGCTCTGCTGGCGGTGCCGCTCGGCGTCCGGGTCGGTCTTGCCCATCACGATCAGGATCTCGCAGCGCGGGTTCATCGCGCCGGAGGAGAACCACTTGCGGCCGTTGATGACGTAGTGGTCGCCGTCGCGTTCGATGCGGGTGCCGATGTTGGTGGCGTCGGAGGACGCGACCTCCGGTTCGGTCATGCAGAACGCGGACCGGATCTCGCCCTCCAGCAGCGGTTCCAGCCACTGCTTCTTCTGCTGCTCGGTGCCGAACTGCGCCAGCACCTCCATGTTGCCGGTGTCCGGCGCGGAGCAGTTGGTGGCCTCCGGGGCCAGCCGCCCGGCCCGGCCCATGATCTCGGCCAGCGGGGCGTACTGCAGGTTGGTCAGCCCGGCGCCGTGCTCGCCCGGCAGGAACAGGTTCCACAGGCCGCGCTTGCGGGCTTCGGCCTTGAGCTCGTCCATGATCGGCGGGTGCGCCGACCACTCGTCCTCGGCTTCGGCGAGCTGCTGCAGGAACACCGGTTCGGCCGGGTAGACGTGGGAGTCCATGAAGTCCTGGAGCTGCTCGCGCAGTTCCTCCGTGCGTGCGTCGTAAGCGAAGTCCATCAGTCCTCCTTGAGGGTGGCGAGACCCTGTGCGACGAGCGGGGCGACGAGTGCACCGACGTGGTCGAAGCCCTCGCCGACGGTCTGGTCGTGGATGAAGCGGTAGTGGATCCCCTCGAGGATCACCGCGATCTTGAAGAAGCCGAACGCCAGGTACCAGTCCAGTTCGGACAGATCGGTGCCGCTGCGCTCGGCGTAGCGGTCCAGCAGCTCCCGGGCGGTGGGGAAGCCGTACTCCGGGCCGATGCCCTTGGCGATCGGGTTGCTCTCGATGCCGCTGAAGCCCTCCCAGTACACCGCGAGCAGCCCGAGGTCGGTGAGCGGATCGCCGACGGTGGCCATCTCCCAGTCCAGCACGGCCTTGATCTGCTGGTCGTCGCCGACGATCACGTTGTCCAGCCGGTAGTCGCCGTGCACGATGCCCGCGCGCGGCGTGGTGGGGACGTGCTCGGCGAGCCTGGTGGCGAGCTCGTCGATGCCGTCGATGTCGCGGCTGCGGGAGGCGGCCAGCTGCTTGCTCCAACGGCGCACCTGCCGTTCCAGGAACCCCTGCGGGCGGCCGAAATCGCCCAGCCCGACCGACTCGGGGTCGATCGAGTGCAGGTCGGCGAGCACGTCCACCAACTGCCAGGACAGCTCGACGCGCTGCTGCTGGGACAGCTGCTCGGTCAGCGCCGGGGTGCGGTAGACGGTGCCCGGCACGTACTCCATGACGTAGAACGGGGCGCCGAGCACGCTGTCGTCCTCGCAGAGCAGGTGCGTGCGCGGGACCGGCACGTCGGTCCCGGCCAGCGCGGACATCACCCGGAACTCGCGGCCCATGTCGTGCGCGGTGGCCAGCACGTGGCCCAGCGGCGGCCGGCGCACCACCCAGCACTGCTGCCCGTCGCTGACCAGGTAGGTCAGGTTGGACCGTCCACCTTGGACGAGTTCGCCGGTCAGCGGCCCGGCGAGCAGGCCAGGCCGTTCGGCGTCGAGGTGCGCGCGCAACTGGTCCAGGTCGAGGCCGGGCAGCGGTTGGGCGGTCATCAGAACTCCTTGCCTTGCTGGACGACGCCCGGCACGAGTTCGGCGAACCGGGCGCGGGTTTCGGCGGCGCTGGTGTGCAGCACCGCCCGCATGCCGAGGCGTTCGGCGGCTTCGACGTTGGGGGCGCCGTCGTCGACGAACACCGTCTGCGCGGCGGGCAGGTCGAGCTGGTCCAGCACCAGACGGTAGATCCGCGGGTCGGGTTTGCGCAGCTGCACTTCGGCGGAGATGACGGCGGGGTCGAACAGCCCGTCGAGCAGGTCCCACGGGTAGTCGTTGCCCCAGCTGTTGGACAGCAGCGCGGTGCGGACGCCGTTCTCGCGCAGGACGCGCACCAGGTCGAGCATGGCCGGTTCGCTGTGCAGCTGGGCGAACATGCGCTGGAGCAGGCCTTCCGGGGCGACGGGGGAGCCGTCGACGGTGCGCAGCCGCTGCGCGAGGGTGCGGTTGAAGTCCTCGGGGCTGAGCTCGCCGGTTTCGAGCCGGTGGATCGGGGTGCCGGGCGGTGCGTTGCGCGACAGCCATTCCTTGAGCGCGGCGGAGAAGGTCTCCGGGCGGATGCTCTCCCGCTCCATCCAGGACTGCAGCGCAGCACGGCTGGAAGTGGTCAGCACGCCGCCGTAGTCGAAGACGACCGCCCGGACGGGGGAGGTTGCATCGCCGGAACCCATGCCCAGGACCGTACCGACTAGCCGGTATGTTGCGCTAGTGCTGCCCCGCCGAATCACCGGCGAGAACCCGCCACCGCGTGTTCAGGGCCGAAAGGCGTTGCGGATCTCGGCGGCGAGGTCCAGGAGTTCCGCCGGGGTCGAGGTGGTGAGCTGCAGGTCCACGAACGCGTCGGCGACCCCCAGCTCGGCCACTTCGTGCAGGTAGTCCGCGAGCTGTTCGACCGGTCCGGTGCCCGGTGCGTCCGTCGGCGTCGGCTGGATCTTGGCGTTGATCCGCAGCGCGGTGGCGATCGGTCCGCGTCCGGCGGCCCGGGCCTGGTCGTCGATGCGGGCCAGCACGTCCCGCAGTGCTTCCGGCGGCAACGCCACGCCCAGCCAGCCGTCCGCACGGCGACCGATGCGGTGCAGCGCCGCCGGGGACAGCCCGCCCAGGTAGATCGGCAGGTGCTGCTGCGCCGGTTTGGGCTGGAAGTCGCCGGGGCTGATCGTCCAGAACTCGCCGCTGTGCTGCACCGGGTCGTCGGCCCAGAGAGCTGCCAGCACGTCGAGGGTTTCGTCCAACCGCGCGCCGCGTTCCCGCCACGGCACCGCGACCGCGTCGTACTCGTCGCGCGACCAGCTCAGCCCGAACCCGGCGATGACCCGGCCGCGGCTGAGCTGGTCGAGTCCGGCGAGGCTGCGGGCCAGGTGGATCGGCGGGTGCAGCGGTGCGTTGAGGGTGCTGGTGCCCAGCCGCGCGTGCGCGGTGGCGTGCGCCGCCAGCGCCAGCACCAGCATCGGGTCGAGGCCGCGGTGGAACTGCTCGGGCATCGTGCCGCCCGGGTACGGCGTGATCGGGTCGGTGGCGGCGTGCACGCGTTCGCCCGCCCAGAGGCTTTCGAAGCCGAGCGCTTCGGCTTCGGCGGTCATCGTCGGGACCAGGGCCGGATCGGCGAACGGGCCGAACTGGGGAACGGTCAGTCCAAGGCGCATGGGAACCATGGTGTCGATCTCGGATCCGCGTTGCCAGCTCTCGTCGGAACGGCCGCACTGGACCGCCGTTCGGCCCAATCCGCGATGTTCACCGCAACGGGCGGTCAGGGTGAGCGTGCAACTACCTCCATCGGCAGCCGGGCGATCACCCCGGGTTGTGATCTGGAGCACTTCGAGGTTGCGAGAACTCCTTCGTCGCAACGTCGTCCACCTGATCAGCGGTTGCGCGCGGCGTGCCGGAAGATGGCGCGTGGCGCTGGGTGCTCGATGTGAAATGTGGGAAGTCGGCGCGCGTTGACGGCGAGTTTACTCGGCAGTAAGTATTCGGGTCGCCGCGCGGCCAGCACCTTCACATCACGAGTAATGCGAGGTGAGGCCAATGATGTCCCTTCTCCGTGGTAGACGTGCCGCCACCGCTGCCGCCCTGGCGGCGGCCGCGGCGCTGACCCTGAGCCCGCAGGCCCTGGCGGCCGCCGTCAACATCAACTTCGACTGCTCCGGCGCGTCCCCGGTGGGCGAGCAGAAGTTCAGCATGCAGCAGGGCGCGGACGTCACGGCTCCGGCCAACGTCGCTCCCGGCGGCGCGCTGGACATCGTGATCGACCCGGCCGTGAACACGATTCCCGGCGACGTCAACGGGTTCACGGTCAAGCGGGTCGAGAACATGGACCTGAAGATCCCGATCCCGGCGAACTCCACGTTCGTCTCCGCCGACCTGGCAGGCGGTTCCGGTCTCGGCCCGAACCCGCCGACGATCACCGTGGAAGGCAACACCGCCACGCTGCACCTGGACGGTCCGATCGCGGGCGGCTCGCAGTTCGAGCTGCCCACCGTGACCGCGCACCTCACCGCCGGGGACTCCGGCACGATCGAGACGAAGCTGGCCGGTACCAGCTACGACGATCCGGGTCTGACCTTCACCGCCGTGGTGTCGTCGATCATCGGTGACACCAACGTGCCGTCGAAGTGCTTCCCCAACCCCAACCCGGTCCTGACGACCACGACGATCGGCTGACCCGGCTGATCAGGTGGGCGGAACTCCTGCGGGAGGTCCGCCCGCCGCCGGTGCGGGGCGAACGGACCGTTTGCCCCGTTCGGCGGCGTGAACGGTCCGTTCGCTTCAGCCCGCCGCCGGTTTCCGGGTGATCAGGTGGGTGGCGATCCCGGCGACCAGGCCCCAGAACACCGACGCGATGCCCAGGACCGCCACCCCCGAAGCCGTCACCAGGAACGCGATCAGCGCCGCGGTCCGGCTGTCGGCGTCCTCGGTGGCCTTGGCCAGCGATCCGCCGATGGTGTCGAGCAGCCCGATCCCTGCCAATGCGGAGATCAGCGCCAGCGGGAACGCCGCGATGAGACTGCCCAGCGTCGCGCCGAAAATCCCCAGCAGCACGTAGAACGCGCCGGAGGCGATGCTGGCCTTGTAGCGCTGCGCCGGGTCTTCATGGGCGTCGCGGCCCATGCACAGCGCAGCGGTGATCGCCGCCAAGTTGATGCCGAAGCAGCCCAGCGGCGCGAGCACCGCGTTCACCGCACCGGTCCAGGACAGGACCGGGGACACCGGAGTCGAGTAGCCGTGCGCCCGCAGCGTCACCATGCCGGGCAGGTTCTGCGAGGTCATGGTGATGACGAACAGCGGGATGGCGATGCTGATCGTGGTGTGCAGCGACCAGCTCGGCCACACCCACACCGGCGTCGCCAGCGCGAACTCCACGCCGCGCAGTGAGCCTTGCGCGGCGGCGATCGCGACACCGACGACCAGCGCGACGAGCACCGCGTAGCGGGGCAGCAGGCGCTTGCCGAGCAGGTAGCCCACCAGCATCGCCGCGACCAGCCAGAACTGGTCCTGCATGGTGGTGAACACGCCGATCCCGAACTGCAGCAGCACGCCGCCGAGCAGCGCGGAGGCGATCGAGGCGGGGATGAGGTTCACCGCGCGCTCGAACCACCCGGTCAGCCCCACCACCACGGTCAGCGCTGCGGCCAGCAGGAATGCGCCGACGGCCTCGGACATCGAGACGCCGTGACCGCTCGCGGCCAGCAGAGCGGCACCGGGCGTCGACCAGGCCAGGACCACGGGCGCCCGGTAGCGCAGCGACAGCGCGATCGAGGTGACACCGATGCCCACGCCCAGGGCGAGGATCCAGGAGGCGATCTCCGCGGGTCCGGCGCCGAGCGCGCGGGCGGCCTGGAAGACGATGGCGGCGGAGCTGACCACCCCGACCAGCGTGGTGATACCGCCGGCGACCAGAGTGGACGCGGAAGCGGTGGGGAGCCGTTGGCGCAACTGCACAGGAAACCCGCCCGTTCTGTATATGGAACGAAGCGATGCTAGGAGGACGCGGTGGAGCTGGTCAAGGTCGTGGGTGCGAACCTGCGCGCGGCCCGCGCCGAGCGCGGGTTGTCGCTGTCTGAGACCGCGCGCCGGGCGGAGATCGGCAAGGGCACGCTGTCCGAGCTGGAAGCCGGCCGCCGCAACCCGACGCTGGAAACCCTCTACGCCCTGGCGACCGTCCTCGACGTCCCGCTGGGGCAGCTGCTGGTCGCCGAGTCCGAACCCGGGTCCGAGTCCGCCGTGGTGGTCAACCGCGCGAGCGGCGCGGACCTGTCCGGGCAGGTCGTGGACGTGCAGCTGATGGACCGGGTGGTCGCCGGCGGCCAGCGGCTGGAGGTGTACCGCCTGCACGCGCGGGCGGGCGCCAGGTACGTGTCCGCGGGGCATCGGCCCCGCGTGGTGGAGCAGCTGCTGGTGCACTCCGGAATCCTGGTCACCGGACCGGAATCCGCCCCGGAAACCCTCGGTCCCGGCGATTACATCCGCTTCGACGGTGGAGTGGACCACGTCTACCAAGCGCTGGAGGAGGACGTCTCCGCAACCCTGGTGATGCGCTACGCCGATCCGGCCTGACGCGGCCAGCCGGCAGGATCGGAGTGAGCACTCACTTCTTTCTTGACGGAGTGAGTGCTCACTCCGTACCGTGGTGGGCATGGCAGAGACGACGAGGCGCAGGGCGCCGGGGATGAGTCCGGAGGAGCGGCGGGCGATGGTCATCGCCGCCGCATTGCCGCTGGTCGCCGAGTACGGCGCGGCGGTCACCACGAAGCAGGTCGCGCGAGCGGCGGGGATCGGCGAGGCGACGATCTTCCGGGTCTTCGAGGACAAGGACGAGCTGCTGGCCGCCTGCGTGGCCGAGGTCGTCGAGCCGGAGCACGCGGTGCGCGAGATCGCCTCGATACCGGTCGACCAGCCGCTGGAGCAGCGGCTCGCCGATGCGGCCGATGCGCTGTCGGCGCACTTGGAGCGGATGGGGGCCGTGCTGGGCTCGCTGCACGCCTCCGGGCAGCTGCGCGCCCCGCGCGGCGATCAGCAGCAGCCGCGCCAGGACGACCGCGCGGAGTCGATGCGGCAGATCCGGGAGGCGGTGGCCGAGCTGTTCGAGCCGGAGCGGCAGTCGCTTCGGCTGCCGCCGGAGAAGCTGGCCGCGATGTTCATCGGAATGCTGTTCACGCTGCCGCGGATGGGCGGGGAAGACCTCGAAACCGCTGAAATCGCAAGCGTTTTCCTGCACGGAGCGATGGGGGAGGACGAATGACCGTCACCTTGAACCACACCATAGTCCCCGCGCGGGACAACGCCGCTGCGGCTGATTTCCTGGCCGGGATCCTGGACCTGCGCCGACTGCCCCCGGACGGGTTCGACGGCAAGTTCGCGCCGGTCGAGGTCAACGATTCGCTGACCTTGCAGTTCATGACGGCCCCGGAACTCGAACCCCACCACCTCGCATTCGACGTGGCGCCCGAGGAATTCGACCAGGTCCTCACCCGCCTCCGGGATCGCGACGTGCCGTTCGGCAACAGCCCGTTCGAACCGGAGAACGGCCGGATCGACCACCCGCTGAGTCCCCGAGGCCTGTTCTTCCGAGACGACTCCGGCAATCTCTACGAGGTCATGTCCCCGGAGTGACCGACCGCCCGATGCCTCCCCGGGAGATCGTACGTCCGAAGCCAGGTGATCCGCAGTTTCAATTGAAACTGCGCTCCGCCGTGCCCGGGTTTTACAGTTTCAATTGAAACTGCACACCCGGGCGTGTCGGGACCCCGGCGTGTCGGGCGCCTGACACGCCGCCGGATGTGGACAAGTCGTCCGGTCGGGGAGAACATCCGCAATTTCAATGGCAATCGGACGTCCACT
>NZ_JAQGLA010000050.1 GCF_027853915.1 Saccharopolyspora oryzae | reverse complement strand
CCGCAGTTTCAATTGAAACTGTAAATGATCATGGACGGTCGGCGCGCTGCTGGAGGACGGCGGCGCGGGCCCGGATGGGTCCGAGCTCCGCGTAGCCGTTCTTGCCCGGGCAGGCCGTTTTGCTGACGTCCCGGTGCCCGAAGATCGTCGGCAGCGTGACCACGGCACCGGCCGGGTGCTGCGAGTTGTCCGCCGGTTCGGCCGTCAGCTGGGTCTGGCCGTCGGCCCGCACCCCGGCGGTGCCGAGCTTCCAGGCGCTGATCTCGGAGACCGACTCGACGGTCTTGCTGCTCGGCTTCGCCCGGTCGTAGTTGCCGAGCATCGACACGCCGAACGTCTCGCGGTTGAAGCCCCGCGCGTGCCCGCCGATGACGTCACCGCTCAGACCACCCGCGCGTCCCTCGAAGACGGTGCCGCACTTGTCCACCAGCGCGTGGTAGCCGATGTCGCCCCACTTCAGCTCGACCGCGTGGTAGCGGTAGATCGCCCGCACGAGGTCGGCGGACTGCGCGCAGCTGTAGTCGTTGGTGCCCGCGGTGTGGTGCACGGTCACGGCCTTGGTCCGGGTGCGCTCGATCGGCCAGGTCATCAGGCTCTCGTCGGCGCCCCACTGCGCCCGCGAGACGACCGGCGGCGCCCCGGCGATCCGCGTTCCCGGCGCTGCGGCGGGTCGCGTGCCGGGGTCGATGGCGACGAGCTCCAGCTCGCCGGTCACGTCGGCACCGCCTCGGCTGGCGCGCACCTGCGCGGTGTCGGCGCGCCCGGCCCACAGCGGTTCGCTACCGCCGGCGTCCGGATCCAGCCGGGTCCACTCGCTCCACTCGCCGGCACCGCGGGTCCGCACCTCGACGCGGTCCGGTGCCGGCCCGCGCCAGGCGACTCCGACCAGGTCGAAGGGTGCCGGGGTGCGCACTTCGCGCGTTTCGGAGCGGTCCAGCGGCGCGTCGCGCAGCGGAATCCGGGTGCTCGACTCCGGGGTGGCGGCGCTGGCAGCGGGAAGTGCGGTCGCGGCCAGCAGCAGCGCGATCGGAAGACCCAGCCGGAGACGCATCGCAGTACCTCGCTTCCGCGCGTCGGCACCGGCCGGATGCCGGAACCGCTTCGTGGACCGAAGCGAGTATGCGGGCGGCTCCGATCAGCCGCTGGTCAACTGCTCTGTCCGGGTGACCACCCGCCGTCCCCTGTGGACCCGACCCGGGGATCTCCACGATTTCAATGGAAATCAGAGGTCCGATTTCCATTGAAATCGCGGAAGTTCTGCACAGGGCGGACGACTTGTCCACAGGTGTCGGTGTGTCGGGTGACGACACGCCGGTACGTGTCAGCGGACGTGCTGCGGTGCGGGAGTCGGGGCCGCGTCGACGGGTTCCGGCGCGCGGGCGGAGCCCGGCCGGAACCGGACGTGCGCCACGGCCGCGGCGACCAGGAACCCGATGCCGATCAGCGTGTAGGCGTTGCCGACGATCTGCTGCGAGAACGTCCAGTCCAGCTCTTTGTCGCCGGTGTTCGGCAGGTACCACTGCGGACCGGACAGCACCGTCAGCGCGCACAGCACCACCGTGATCGTCACGCCGTACCACCGGTTCCGCAGCGACATGGCGAACAGCAGCGCCAGCGTCGGCCCGGCCCACACCCAGTGGTGCGACCAGGAGATCGGCGACACCAGCACGATCCAGATCGCGTTCAGGCACACCGCCAGCGCGACGTTGGACGTCCGCAGCGCGTACCGGATGCCGAGCACGGCCAGCACGAGCAGCACCAACGAGCCCAGCACCCACAGCGAGTTCAGTGTGAACCCGGTCAGCGACTGCTTGGCCAGCAGGCTGCGCAGCGTCAGGTTGCCCGCGTAGACGGTGCCGAGGGAGTCGCCGGTGGAGAACATCGAGTCCAGCCACCAGTCCGCCGAGTCCTTCGGCGCGGCGATCAGCCCGACCAGCACCGTCGCGGCGAAGGTCGCCCCGGTCACGGCCATCGCCCGGTAGTCCCGGCGCAGCAGGAACAGCAGCAGGAAGCCCAGCGGCGTCAGCTTGATCGCCGCCGCGATGCCGACCAGCAGCCCGCGCGGCCAGCGGGTGCGCGGCAGCAGGCAGTCGGCCGCCACCAGCCCCATCAGCACCAGGTTGATCTGCCCGTAGTTCAGCGTCTCCCGGGTGGGCTCGATCAGCGTGAACCACGGCAGCAGCACCGCCGTGGCCACCGCCACCTGCCCGGCCCGCGGCGCGAGGTAGCTCGACGAGCGGGCCAGCGAGTACGCGGTGACCAGGATCGCCAGGTGCGAGAGCACCGACACCACGACGACCGCGGCCTCGGTCGACAGCCAGGTCAGCGGCACGAACAGCAGCACCGCGAAGGGCGGGTAGATGAACGGCAGGGTGGCCGAGTCCGGTGACTCCGGCGTCAGGTCGCCGCCGTAGACGTCGTAGCCGCGCAGCCAGGCGCGGGCGCCGAGCTGGTAGATCTCGGTGTCGATGTAACCGCGCGTGTCGATCCAGTGCACGAACCAGATCGCCAGGATCTCGATCGCGATCGCCGCGACCAGCAGGTGCCGCCCGTCACGAGCACGTGCCACCCCGATGTTCACCACCCCAGAATCCGGCGCCCGCACTCGCGATCCGCAGGGGAGCGGGGGCGCGTCGACGCAGGCGACGATCCTACTCGGGACACGACACGCCGGGCGGGTCGCCTGACGGGTAATAACAATGGCGAATAGATGCGAACCGTATCGCGCCGTTCACTCGGGGTGAGTATTCGCAGGTTGCGCGAATGCGTGGAAACTGCCATTTGCGGTGATATCGACACGGCGCGTAGCGATGTGTAGCGGATAATGTCAACGCGGTTTCGGGCCGGTGGTTCGCCCCCGCTACCCTCGACGGCTGTGAGCTTCGCAGGCTATGACCTGATCGTTGTTGGTTCCGGATTCTTCGGCCTCACGATCGCAGAGCGCGCCGCCACCCAGCTGGACAAGCGGGTGCTGGTGCTGGACCGTCGTGACCACATCGGGGGCAACGCCTACTCGGAGGCGGAGCCCGAAACAGGCATCGAGGTGCACCGCTACGGCGCGCACCTCTTCCACACCTCGAACAAGCGCGTGTGGGACTACGTGAACCAGTTCACCGAGTTCACGGATTACCAGCACCGCGTGTTCACCACGCACAAGGGCCAGATTTACTCGTTCCCGATGAACTTGGGCCTGCTGGGCCAGTTCTTCGGTCGCGGGTTCACCCCGGACGAGGCGAAGGCGCTGGTCGCCGAGCAGGCGTCCGAGATCGAGACTGCGGACGCGCAGAACCTCGAGGAGAAGGCCATCTCGCTGATCGGACGCCCGCTGTACGAGGCGTTCGTGCGCGGTTACACCGCCAAGCAGTGGCAGACCGACCCCAAGGAACTGCCCGCGGCGATCATCAGCCGCCTGCCGGTCCGCTACAACTTCAACAACCGGTACTTCAACGACAGCTACGAGGGCCTGCCGGTCGACGGCTACACCGCGTGGCTGGAGAAGATGGCCGAGCACGACAACATCGACGTCCGGCTGAGCACCGACTTCTTCGAGGTGCGCGACGAGCTGCCGACGGACGTCCCGGTGGTGTTCACCGGCGCGCTGGACCGCTACTTCGACTACGTCGAGGGCGAGCTGGGCTGGCGCACCCTGGACTTCGAGACCGAGGTCGTGCAGACCGGTGACTTCCAGGGCACGTCGGTGATGAACTACGCCGACGAGGAGATCCCGTACACCCGGATCCACGAGTTCCGGCACTTCCACCCGGAGCGGGACTACTACCCGAAGGACAAGTCGGTCATCGTCCGCGAGTACTCCCGGTCCGCGGAGAGCGGGGACGAGCCGTACTACCCGATCAACACCCCGGAGGACCGGCGCAAGCTGGAGGCCTACCGCGAGCTGGCCAAGAAGGAGGCCAAGGAGCGCAAGGTCATCTTCGGCGGGCGGTTGGGCACCTACAAGTACCTGGACATGCACATGGCCATCGGCTCGGCGCTGAGCGTGTTCGACAACAAGATCGCTCCATACTTCACCGAGGGCCGTTCGCTGGACGGCTCGCTGGAGGACTGACGTGACCGACCGGACCCCCCGAGAGGACCGTTCTCCCGCTGCGGGGGAGAGCAAGCTCAGCGACGTGACGTCGATGCGCTCCGGTACCGCTGACGTGTCGTCCCAGCAGGTCCTGCAGCGCGTGGTGTTCCCGCGCAGCGAGGACCCGCTGGACGTCCGCCCGCTGTACATCGACGAGCCGGCGTCGCTGGACAGCGCCGCCACCGTCGTGTCGCGGCGCCGGCTGCTGGTGCCCGCGCACCGCAAGATCTCCCTGGCCTCCTACTTCAACGCGTTCCCGGCCAGCTACTGGAAGCGTTGGACCAAGGTCGACGAGGTCGTGCTGCGGCTGAAGGTCAAGGGGGCCGGTCGGCTCGACGTCTACCGCTCGAAGGCCAACGGCGACAGCGTCCACCTGCAGGGCACCCCGGTGGACAGCCAGGACTGGACGTCCCTGGAGTTCCGGGTGTCGCTGACGCCGTTCGAGGACGGCGGGTGGATCTGGTTCGACCTGTTCACCAACGACGTGCCGCTGGAGATCGACGAGGCGGCCTGGACCACCGACGTCCCGCTGCCCAAGCAGCAGGTCGTCGTGGGCACCACCACGATGCGGCCCGCCGACTGCGTGCTCGCCCTGCAGACGCTGGGCGAGGACCCGCAGGTCATGGAGGTCGTGCAGCGCGTCGTGGTGGCCGACCAGGGCCCGCAGAAGATCCGCGACACCGAGGGCTTCGACGAGGCGGCTCGCCGGATCGGCGACAAGCTGCACGTGATCGAGCAGGACAACATCGGCGGCTCGGGCGGCTTCGGCCGCGTCATGTACGAGGGCATCTACAACTCGGACGCCGAGCAGGTCATGGTCATCGACGACGACATCGCCCTGGAGCCGGACGGCGTCCTGCGCGCGAACGCGTTCGCCCGCGCCGCCTCGCACCCGGTGATCGTCGGCGGCCAGATGCTGAACCTGCAGGCCCGCTCGCGGCTGCACACCATGGGCGAGGTCGTCGACCTCGGCCAGGGCATCTGGCGGGCCGCGCCGGGCGCGGTCACCGACCACGACTTCGCGAAGAAGCCGCTGCGCAAGACCAAGAAGCTGCACCAGCGCATCCACTCCACCTACAACGGCTGGTGGATGTGCCTGTTCCCGCGCGAGGTGATCGAGCGCACCGGCCTGCCGCTGCCGCTGTTCATCAAGCACGACGACTCCGAGTACTCGCTGCGCGCTGGTGAGCGCGGGTACCCGACGGTGACGTTGCCGGGCGCGGCGATCTGGCACATGCCGTGGACGGACAAGAACGACGCCACCGACTGGACGGCGTACTTCCACACCCGCAACCGCCTGATCCTGGCCGCGCTGCACAGCCCGGACGAGGTCAAGAACAACATCATCAAGCAGGGGCTGAAGCTCACCCTCCGGCACCTGCTGTCGATGGAGTACTCCACGGTCGCGGTGCAGCAGAAGGCGCTGGAGGACTTCATGGCGGGCCCGGAGGGCCTGTTCGAGAGCCTCCGCACGGCGCTGCCGGAGGTCCGGGAGCTGCGCAAGGACTACGACGACGCCAAGACGTTGCCGTCGGCTCGCGAGTTCCCGCCGCCCTCGGCGAACCCGATCATGGCCGAAGGCCTGCTCAAGCCGCCGGTGAACCCGGCGGTGATCGCGGCGCGCGCGTCCAAGGCGCTGCTGCACAACCTCAAGGAACCGGCCAAGGACGCCGGCGAGCGTCCGCAGCTGAACGTGCCCGCGGCCAGCGCTCGCTGGTTCCTGCTGGGCAACCTGGACAGCGCGACCGTGTCCAACGCCGACGGCAGCGGGGTGGCGTTCCGGCGCCGCGACCCGGAGGAGTTCCGCCGGCTGGGCATGCGCGCGATGGCCAACTACAAGCGGCTGGGCCAGGAGTGGTCCCGGCTGTGCGCCGTCTACCGGGCAGCGTTGCCCGAGCTGACCAGCGCGGAGTCCTGGAAACAGGCCTTCGACCAGAAGTGACCCCGATCCACCCGGAGACGATGTGGCAGAGCTGACGACGGCGACCAACCCAGAAGGGGACGTCGCCGCATCCGCCGACGAAGCACCGGCGACGGTCACACCCGAAACCGTCGCGCTGCGCAAGGTGCAGGGCGCGCTGGCCAAGCCAGCCGTGGTCAAGACCGCTCGGGCGATGTCGCTGTTCGGCGAGCACGCCGGCGGCTGGCTGGCCATCGGCGCCATCGGCGCGCTGGTGGACCGCCCGCGCCGCGGTGAGTGGCTCACCGCGGCCGCCGGTGTCGCCGCCGCGCACGCGGCGTCGATCGCAGTCAAGCGCGTGGTGCGCCGGCGTCGGCCGTCCGACCCCGGCGTCCAGGTGCTGGTCGGCACGCCGAGCAAGCTGAGCTTCCCGTCCTCGCACGCGACGTCCACGGCGGCCGCTGCGGTGCTCTACGGCGGGTTGACGGGCAAGAAGCTGACCCCGGTGGTCGTGCCGCCGATGATGGTCAGCCGCCTCGTCCTGGGGGTTCATTATCCGAGCGATGTGGTCGCCGGTTCTGCGCTCGGCGGTGCCGTGGCGTGGGGCGTGCGGCGATTCACGAGACGGCGGAGGAACCGTGGCTGACAAGAACGAAACCGAGGCCGACACCGGCAAGACCGATGCGTCGGCCGAGGCGGACACCGGCAAGACCGATGCGTCGGCCGAGGCCGGCGGCAGCAACGGTGCCCACGTAGGCGACGCGCTGCTGAACGGTGCCGGCAAGACGGGCGAGACGACCGGCACCGACGCTGCGGTCGAGCCGGACGAGAAGACCGCGCAGGCCGAGCGCATCGAGGTGGAGACCGACGGCGAGGGCACCATCGGCGCCGAGTTCGGCGACGAGGTGCTCGAGCCGGCGGCGAAGAAGTCCGACGACATCAAGGACAAGTCCTCGGACGCCTACCACGCGAAGGTCACCGCGAAGGCGGGCACCACGGCGGGCCTGGTCACCGGCCTGATCAAGGAGCTGCGCCCCAAGCAGTGGGTGAAGAACGTCCTGGTGCTGGCCGTGCCGTTCGCGGCGGGCCAGATCCTGGACCCGGCCGTGCTCTGGCACGCCGTGCTGGCGTTCATCGTGTTCTCGATGGCCGCCTCCGGCATCTACTTCGTCAACGACGCGATCGACGTCGAGGCGGACCGCCAGCACCCGACCAAGCGCAACCGCCCGATCGCGGCCGGGCTGATCCCGGTGCCGATCGCCTACGCGGTGTGCGTGCTGCTGCTCGGCGGATCGCTGCTGATCTCCGGTCTGACCAGCATGTCGCTGCTGGCCGTGATGGCGGTCTACATCGCGGTGCAGCTGGGCTACTGCTTCGGCCTGAAGCACCAGCCGGTGATCGACCTGTGCATCGTCGCGTCCGGCTTCCTGCTGCGCGCCATCGCCGGTGGTGCCGCCGCCGGCCTGGTCATCACGCAGTGGTTCTACCTGATCGTCGCGTTCGGCTCGCTGTTCATGGTGGCGGGCAAGCGCTACGCCGAGGTGAAGCTGGCGATGGAGACCGGCGCGAAGATCCGCAAGTCGCTGAAGGCGTACTCGCCGTCCTACCTGCGGTTCGTGTGGGCCATCGCGGCCGCGATCACGATCATGGCCTACGCCCTGTGGGCCTACGACATCCGGGAGTTCGAGAACTCCCGCTGGGGCCTGATCTCGATCGTGCCGATGGTCGTGGCGATCCTGCGCTACGCGGTGGACATCGACAAGGGCATCGCGGGCGAGCCGGAGGAAGTGGTCCTGAAGGACAAGGTCCTGATGGTCCTCGGCGTGATCCTGGCCGGCTGCCTCTTCCTGGCCTTCTACCTCTGATCCGACCCCATCAGCGCCCCCGGTCCCCGGACCGGGGGCGCTGATGCGTTCACCGGGAGATCGGCTTGTTCATCTGGTGATCACCGGGAGGGCAGGGGGTCTTCACCGTTCGGGATGAGAGTTGATCTCGTTTCCCGAACTTGGAGGTCTTCGTGCCCGAATCCATCTCGCGGCGCAGCGTGCTGTTAGGCGGAACGCTCGCCGGCGCCGCTGCGCTGACCACCGCTGCTTCGTTCCCGGCCGCCGCGCTGCCCGGTGCTGGTGCTGCTCGGCGCGGCGAGGTCTTCACGCTGGGCGTCGCGTCCGGTGATCCGGCGCCGGACGGGGTCGTGCTGTGGACCCGCCTGGCCGCCGATCCGCTCGCCGAGGACGGCATGGGCGGGATGCCGGGCAAGACCCTCCCGGTGCAGTGGGAGGTCGCCGAGGACGAGCGGTTCACGCGCGTCGTGCAGCGCGGCGAGGCGCAGGCCGCGCCGGAGCTGGGGCACAGCGTGCACGTCGAGCTGGCCGGGTTGCGCCCGGACCGCGACTACTTCTACCGCTTCCGCGCCGAGGGCTCGCTGTCGCCGACCGGCCGCACCCGCACCGCGCCGCTGCCCAACGCGCTGACCAGCCTGTCCATGGCGTTCGCGTCGTGCGCGCAGTACGAGCACGGGTTCTTCACCGCCTACCGGCACCTCGGCGACGAGCACCCGGACCTGATCCTGCACCTGGGCGACTACCAGTACGAGTACAAGGCCGGGGACTACGTCGCGCCGAGCGGCAACCCGCGCGACCACGCCGGGCCGGAGACCGAGACGCTGGCGAACTACCGGCAGCGGCACGCCCAGTACAAGACCGACGCGGACCTCCAGCACGCGCACGCGGCCGCCCCGTGGGTCGTGGTCTGGGACGACCACGAGGTCGACAACAACTGGGCCGACGAGGTCTACGAGAAGCCGGAGAAGCCGCAGCCGAACTTCCTGGAGCGCCGCAAGGCCGCCTTCCAGGCGTACTACGAGAACATGCCGCTGCGCCGCGCGCAGGTGCCGCAGGGCATCGACCTGCGCCTGCACCGGCGGATCCAGTGGGGCCGGCTGGTCAACTTCCACATGCTCGACACCCGCCAGTACCGGGACGACCAGGTGGGCGGCGACAAGTTCCCGACCCAGGACCCGGAGCGCCTGAACCCGAAGCGCAGCCTCACCGGCGCCGAGCAGGAGCGCTGGCTGCTCACGGGCCTCCAGCAGTCGAACGCCCGCTGGGACGTGCTGGGCCAGCAGGTCATGTTCGCCGAGATCGATTACCTCAACGGCGAGGAGAAGGGCTACAACCCGGACGCCTGGGACGGCTACGTCGGTTCCCGCGAGCGGGTCGTCCAGGGCTGGCAGCGCGCCAAGGTCCGCAACCCCGTGGTCCTCACCGGTGACGTGCACACGCACTGGGCCAACGAGATCCACGACGGCGACAGGATCGTGGGCACCGAGCTCACCACCACGTCGATCACCAGCGGCGGCGACGGTTCCCCGAACCTGACCGACAAGGAAAAGGCCTACCTCCGCGAGAACCCGCACGTTCGCCTGTACAGCAACCAGCGCGGCTACATCAACACCGAGATCACCCCGGAAGGCCTGCGAGCGGACTACAAGGTCCTCCCGTACGTGTCGAAACCGGGAGCACCGGTGGAAACCCTGGCCTCCTTCATCATCGAAGACGGCAAACCAGGCCTCAACAAGGCCTGACCGGAAGCGGCGCGCAGCCAGCGCTGCGCGCCGCTATCCACAGTGGACCATCACCGGTTGCTGAGGCCGAGGTGGTCGGTCACTTCGTGGGCCATGGCGATCGCGTAGGACTGGCCCCGGTCCTGGGGGTAGATCTGGGACATCGTCGCCAGGGTGACGCCGGGCATCTTCGTCCGGTGGCCCGGGATCAGGGAGCGGTAGCGGGGGGTCACGATCGGTTGGGCGAAGGGCGCCTTGGAGAAGTGCCAGTTCTGGATCCAGGAGCGGTCGAAGTCCGGGTTCAGCTTGCGCAGCCAGGGGACGTAGCGCTCCAGGAGTTCGGCGGGGTCGGTGGTGAAGCGCCAGTCGTCGCGGGGCACGTAGTTGCCGACGTAGACGATGTGGCGACCGCCGTACTCGCTGGGATCGACCATGTTCGTGTGCTCCACGACGGCCAGGAACGGGAACGCCGTGTCGTTGACGTTCAGCCAGTAGTGCGGGATCACGCTGCGGTCGCACTCCAGGATGAAGCACGTCGCGCCCAGGTACTGGTTGCGCCACAGCACGTCGTCGTGCTCGATCCCGGCCGCTTCGGCGAACACCGGCTGCGGGACCGTGACGATGACCCGGTCGAACTCGTAGCTGCTGCCGTCGCCGGTGCCGACCAGGACCGTCGCGCCGGGCTGGCGGATGGTGGCCACCGGTTTGCCGAACTCGACCTTGCCGCCGCGCTCGGTCACCGCGTCCAGCAGCGCGCGGTAGACCTGCTCGAATCCGCCGTGCACGTAACCGAGTTCGAAGGTGCGGTAGTGGATCCTGGCCCACAGCCAGGCCATCGAGATCTGCTCGGCGTGGATGCCGAACTTGCCCACCAGCAGCGGTTCCCAGATGCTCTCGGTCACCCGCCGACCGGCCCAGCGGCGCATCCACTCCAGCGCGCGCACCGAGTTGAACCGCTGACCGTTGCGCACCGCCTTCAGCGCCGCTGCTGACGCGCCGAAGCGGAACTTGTCCAGCAGCGAGAAACCCGGGAACCGCAGCATCTCCTGCGGGGTGCCGAAGTCGTGCAGCTGACCGTCGGCGTACACGCCGGTGGTGGGGCGGTGGAACCACAGCAGGTGGCCGAGCCCGAGCTCCTCGATCAGCCCGATCATCGCCCGGTCGGTGCGGAAGCTGTGGTGGTAGAAGCGTTCCAGCGGGGTGCCGCCGACCTCGATCGACGCGGCCAGTCCGCCGAGTTCGGCGGAGGCCTCCAGCACCGTCACGTCGTGCCCGGCCTTGACCGCGTCGTAGGCCGCGGTCAACCCGGTCGCACCAGCACCGACGATGCCGACTCTCATCCGAAGCTCCACTTCTTGTTGATGGTGTACTGGACGATCAGGACGATCGGCAGGGACGCGGCCTTGACCAGGTTCGGGTCGATGCCGAGCCAGCCGGAGAAGACCTGCAGCAGCACGAAGGTCAGGCCGATCCCGGCCAGGCCGACGGCGTAGAACCGCAGGAAGCGCACCAGGATCCGGTCCCGCTTGCGGAAGTTGAACAGCGCGTTGAGCACGAAGTTGTTGGTGATCCCGGCGGTCGTGCTGATCGCGTTGGCGACCTGCTCGTGCAGGCCGAAGGTGTTGTACAGCAACAGGAACAGCAAGTAGTCCAGCAGCACGCCGCTGGCGCCGATCATCGCGTAGCGCAGCAGCGACCGGCTGATCAGCGGCTCTCGCCGCGCCAGCTGCTCAGTCCGCGTCATGCCGGATCACATCCCGCACGATGTAGAGCGGGCGTTGCTGCACCTCGCTGTAGATGCGGCCGACGTAGCTGCCGATCACCCCGAGCGAGAGCATCTGCAGCCCGCCGAGGAACAGCATGGCGACCATCAGCATGGTCCACCCGGAGACCGTCACCGCGGGGAAGAACAGCCGTAGCGTCACCGCGTAGATGATGCCGAGCAGCGCCAGACCCAAGGTGATGAACCCCATCCGGGTGATCATCTTGAGCGGGACGGTGGAGAACCCGGTGACGCCGTCGGCGGCCAGCCGCAGCATCTTGCGCATCGGGTACTTGGTCTCGCCCGCGAGCCGCTCGTCCCGGTCGAACAGCACCTCGTGCTGCTGGAACCCCATCGAGGCGACCATGCCGCGGATGAACCGGCTGCGTTCCCGGAAACCGCGCAGCTCCTCGGCGGCGCGCCGGTTGAGCAGCCGGAAGTCGCCGGTGTCCACCGGGATGTCGACCTCCGCGCAGCGCCGCAGCACCCGGTAGTAGCCGGCGGCGGTGGCGCGCTTGAACGGCGTGTCCTGGCGGGTGCGGCGGCGCGCGGACACGATCTCCGCGCCGTCCTGCCAGGCGTCGATCAGCTCCAGGCTGACCCGCGGCGGGTCCTGCAGGTCGGTGTCCATCACGATCACCGCGTCGCCTGCGGCGTGGTCGAGCCCGGCGGTGATGGCGATCTGGTGGCCGTAGTTGCGCGCGAAGTCCACCACCCGCGCCCGCGGATCGTTCTTGGCGATGTCCTGCAGGGCTTCCAGCGAGCCGTCGCTGGATCCGTCGTTGACGTAGATGAACTCGTAGTCGAACTCGGGCCGGGTGGCCGTGGCCGCGGTGAGCTCCTCGTGGAAGCGCCGGATGCCGTCTACCTCGTTGAACACCGGCAGCACGTAGGAGACCAGCGCAGGACCGCCCGGGTCGCCGCTGCTGCGCGGTTCCTGCTGCGGCACCGGAATTCGGACCTGCTGGCGCATCGTGTCGGCCATGGTCACTCCCCTCGCCAACCCCACCGTGGAACAGGAACGCCCCGGACGTCGTATTCGTTGCCTGGCATCGGGTAATCCACCTCGATCAGGTGTCCCCATTCGGCGTACTCAGGGGTTTTCTCGACACCGAGTAGTCGGGTCGGCACTTCTTTCCGGTTACCGACTTCGCCCACGCCGGCGAAGGATCCGCCGATGCTGCGGGTGTACGCGGCGGTGCCGCCGAAGCCCGTGCCGCTGGGCGGCGTGACCAGGTACGCGGGCGGTTCGACGAGCCCACCGGCCATCCGCGGCATGTCCTGCAGGCACGGCGCGTTCCAGGTCATCGACCAGTCCACCAGGATCGGGGCCTTCCCCCGCAGGTACTCCGGCAGCGGCACGACGTCCCGCACGCGCGGCCCGGCGACCGCGAGCCAGCCGCTCGGATCGGTGGTGCCGTCCACGGCCCGGATCCGCACCGCGGTCGCTCCGGCCGGGATCTCCCGGGCGGGAACGGGCAGGTCGCGCCACGCGGGGTGGTCCTGCGGGCGGTCCTCCACCACGTGGTCGGTCGGGTAGGCCGGGCGCTCGTCCGCGTCGAGCCAGGTGTCGTCCAGGACGCGCTCGCCGAGGACGCCGCGGGGGGAGCCGAACTCCAGCACCACCCGGTTGCCGTCGCCGCTTCGCCCGGCGATCGCGACCGCGAGCTCCTGGTCCGGCTCGAGTTCGGGCAGCTCGAACCAGCCGGTGGTGAGCTCGCCGGTGGAGATCTGCCCGCCGTCGAGGCTGCCCCAGAGATCGCGGACTCCACCGGGCGGGGCGAACTCCTGCGCGTACCCGGTTCCGGCGGTGAAGCCGCTGGTCTCGGCGGGACCCTGCGGGACCAGCGCGCCGCCCGGGACGTCCGGGGTCGCGACCACGTGGTCCGCGATGCCGCAGCTGCCGCCGGTCAGCGCGGCCAGGCCCTGACCGCCGATGGAGTAGGCGCCGGTCTGCCGGATGGGCGCGACGACGAACGAACCGAGCACGACCGCCACCGTCACCCCCACCGCGCCCACGCCTAGCAGCGCGGGAATTCGAATGAGCAGCCGCCTGGGCCGTTCCGCGTTGGTGCGTCCGAGTAGGACGGACACCGCCAGCAGCACGACCACCGCGAACAGCCACGACGCGGGACTGTCCAGCGGCCGCACCGGCTGCTCTCCCCATGGCACTCCGTACTGGGAGTGCAAGAACCAGTTGTTCTTTCCAGCGAACGTCAGCGCCGCGGCGAGCGCGGCGAGGGCGGAGCACAACGCACCCGCCACCAGCACCACCCGGTCGCGGGCGAAGTGCCGGGCGGCGGATGTGATCAGGACCGCACCTGCGGTCAGGGTAGCGGCTCCGACTGCGGCAAGCGCGCCGAAGTAATGCGTCCATTTGGAGGGTGTCGCGATCATCAGGGTGATGCTCAGCAGCAGGCACAGCGGCAGCGCGTGCGCCAGCGCCATGCCGGGCAGGCGGCGCGCGCCGCGCACCAGCAGCAGTCCGCTGAAGACCGCGACGACGGCGGTCAGCAGGATCGGTGCGCGTCGGGCGATGTCGCCTTGCAGGTCGAAGCCCAGCAGGTACTGGTAGCGCAGGATCTCCTCGAACCAGGGCACGTCCGGGCCGTAGTAGGAGTGCAGCTCGGTGGCCTTGCGGACGCCGAACAGCGACTGGTCGGCGAACATCGCCACCACGCCGACGGCGGCGATACCGCAGAGCAGGGCCGCGATCTGTGCGCTGAGCAGGCGTTTCAGCTGCGGGGCGAGCACCGCGAAGGGGACGAGCGCGGTGATGCCCATCGGGTTCACCGCGACCGAGAGCCCGGCGGCCAGCGCGGCGAGTCCGAGCGGGGCGACCCGGTCTCGCCGCACTGCTTGGAGGACGCAGGCCAGCACTGCGGCCAGGCCCAGCGCCTCGAAGGGTTCCGGGCGGACGCCCAGGCCGAACGGCAGCCACCAGGCCAGGAAGCTCACCGCCGCCAGCAGCCGGACCGGGCTGCGGCGGGCGTGTTGCGGGAGGGCTGCGCCGAGGATGCCGCGGCTGAGCAGGAACCAGGTCAGCAGCGCCGCGATCACGCTCGGGATGCGCATCGCCAGCGGGTTGGCGTTCCACGCGGCGACGGGTTCGAGCAGGTGCTGGACCAGCGTGAACGGGGCTTCGGAGGCGTTCTCCCAGCGGTAGTAGTTGCCGATGTCGCCGGTCAGCAGGCCGTTCCGCACGGTCATCGCGGCGAACGAGTCGTCCGGTGTGGTCGGTCCCAGCACCCACCAGCCGCCGAGGACCGCGATCACCCCGAGATCGACGAGGTACCCCGGAATCCTGGATCCCCTCCGAGGCTCCCGGGTGCGGGGTTCCGCAAATTCAATGGAAATTGGAGGTCCGATTTCAATGGAATTTGCGGAACGGCGGCGGGACCGGTCGTGGGCGAGGAGGGCGGTGAAAGCCAGGAGGACGAGGGCGATTTGGGCTGCGATCAGGAGTTTTTTGAGCGCGGTGGGGGAGTTCTCGAACCAGTTCGCGGTGGTCAGCCGGACCTGGAGGCCGGCCGCTTGGTCGGGCGCGAGGTCGGTGGCGAACGCGACGACGTCCCGGACCAGGACGCCGGGGAGATCGACCGTCCGGTCGCCGATCCGTGCCCGGCTGCCCGAGGTGTCGGCGTCGATGGCGACGTCGCAGGCGGCCGAGATCGGCGCGCGGAGCGCTTCGCGGCCGCCGACCAGGACGATCACGTGGTCGGCGGCGGTGGTGACCGCGAAACCCTCGGTGGGTTGACCTGGCGGTCGGCTGGCGACCAGCGTCGTCGGGGTGTCGCGCTGCTGACCAGCGCGGACCACCGGGCACGGGACCTGGACGTGGACCTCGGCCGGGTGGTACGGCACCACGAACGCCAGCGTGCTCTCCGGCAGCTGCCCGGCTTTCGGCCAGGTCACCGCGACCTGCTGGGTGATCACCGGTGCTAACGGCACGGCGAGCGCCACCAGCACGCCCATCACCCCGATGAGCAGTCCGAATCCCCCGGACGGGCGACGTTTTCGCGGGGCCGGTGCGGGCAGCGGGGGATCGAGCTCTGCTTTCAGGCCGCCCTGGTCCGCCACGATGTCCCCCGGTCAACTGGCTGGATGCGCAATGCGAACTAGTTTCAGCCAGTTCACCCGATCCCGCAGCACCTGAATGGGGGTCACCCGGTGGTTCCGAGATCCGCAGTTTCAATTGAAACTGCACATCCCAGGCACGACGGACCACAGTTTCAATTGAAACTGCGGTCCCACCCGGGCCACTTGCGGGTGGTCGTCGTGACCGGGTGTGGGGTCAGTGGGGTTTGAAGGGGTACGGGTGGTCGCCGTCGGCCCCGCCGATGACTTCTCGGGTGCGGGTCGTCGTGTAGTCGTCCCGTTGGGTGCCGTAGTGGACCGCGAAGAGGCGGCCCCAGGCCGTGCCGGGGGCGTCGCGGAGGCGGGTGGGGATCTCGATGCGGCGGGACAGCATCGTCGCGCCGGCGAAGACCCCGCCCCAGTCCGGGTCGACGGCCATGCCCCAGTCGCCCGACGGCGGCGTCACCATCAGCCGCGGACTGCTCGCGACACCGCCCGCCACCTGCGGGTAGTCGCTGCGGCAGGGGAACACGAAGCTCATCGTCCAGTCGATCAGCGCGGGCTTCTGCACGTCGAGCGCCTGGCGCAGCGGCACGACGTCGCGCACCACCGGGCCGCTCACCGACAGCCAGCCCTGCTCGTCGGTCGTGCGGTCCTCGGCGAGGATCCGGACGCGGTCCGCGCCGCGCGGGATGTCGCGGCCGTCGATGTTGTGCATCCGCCAGTCGCGGAAGTTCCGCCAGTCGAGCGGCCTCCCGTGGCGCGGGTCGTTGAACGGCAGGTCGGTCGGCGGCGGGTCGCGCAGCTCGCGGACCCCCAGCGATCGGTCCGCCGCGGCGAACTCCAGCTTCAGCGAGTTGCCCTGCTCGGGACGTCCGGCGATCCACAGCGACAGGGCCTGCTTGCTGGTCAGCTGCGGCATGCCGAACCACGGGCTGATCAGCGAACCGGTGTTCTGCGGTCCGCCGTTCAGGCTCGTCCACGAGTACTCGCTGGCCGACGTCGCCTGCACCTCGTCGCGCGGGCCGCGCTCGGGCTCGGTTTCCGGCGGTGTCACCTCCAGCGGCCGGCCCGATCCCGCGTTGCGCACATCCGCTTCCTGCGGCGGGGCACCGCCCGCGCTGAACCCGTCCAGCTCGGCTTCCCCGACCAGCGGCCACATCTGCTCGGCGATGGGCAGGGCCTGGGCCTCGTCCTCCAGCCCGCAGTTGGGGCTCTGCCAGTTCATCCGCGCCACGGAGAACCGGTCGCCCATGACCTGCGGTGCCGCGGCGAACGAGCCGAGCAGCACCAGCACCGACGCCAACGCCGCACCGCTCAGCAGCGAAGCGGGCATGAGCGTCCACATGAGACTGTTCGTCGGCCGGGCCCGCACCTTGGCCCGGAGGCGCACAACGCTGAACACGACCAGTCCGACGAGGACGGCTCCGGCCAGCCAGAACGCCGGGCTGTCGAGCGGAACGTCCGGCCGCACCGGGGAATCCGACCAGGGCATGGCGAAATCGGACTGCATCGGCCAGATGTTGGGGCCCATGAACGACAGCGCCGCGGCCACCGCCGCCGCGAGAGCGCCGAACACGCCGAGCAGCAGCGACTCCCGCTTGGCGTGCTGGAGCTTGCCGACCCGCACCAGCACGACCGCGACCACCGCGAGCAGCGCCGCACCGACCCCGGCCAGCGATCCGAAGTGGTGGGTCCACTTCGACGGCGTCAACCACAGCGCGGCCAGCACCGCGACGACCGAACCGAGCAGCACCGGCAGATCGCCGACCCTCGTCCACCGGTGGACCTGCCGCATCGCGCACGCCCCGGCCAGCAGCGCGGCGGTGATCACCAGGAACACCGCCATCCGCTTCGCCGAGGTGCCCCAGATCCAGGTGCCCAGCAGCGCCGAGTACCGGTTGATCTCCTGGTACCAGCCCAGGCTCGGCCCGAACTCGTTGTGGATCCCGGTCGCCGCCACGACTCCGCGCCACGTCGAATCGGCGAACATCGCCACCAGACCCGTCGCCGCCAGGCACGCGGCCAGCGCCGCGCGGGTCGGCGCCAGGATCCAGCGCGGCAGGACGCCGGGCTGGACCAGCACCCGCCAGATGCGCGGCGCGAACACCAGCACGATCAGCAGCGCGCTGATGCCGGTCGGCGTGACGGCCGCGGTCAGCCCGGCGATCAGGGCCGCGATCCCGAGCCACAGCTGCGGGGACCGCGTCCGGTCCAGCTTCAGCAGCGCCGCGACCAGCGCGGACGTGCCCAGCGCGAGGAACGCTTCGGGGCGGATGCCCAGGCCGAACGGCAGCCAGCAGGCCAGGAAGAACACCGCCGCGACCAGGTGCAGCGGGAACCGCCGGGCGCCGCGGCACACCGGCGCGACGATCCCGCGGCTGACCGCGAACCAGGTCAGCAGTCCGGCCACCGCGCTGGGCACCCGGAGCCAGACCGGGGACAGGTCGTCCGCCGACCACCACCGCATCAGGTGCTGGACCAGGGTGAACGGTGTTTCCGACGCGTTGAACCAGCGGTAGTAGTTGCCGATGTCCCCGGCGTCGCCGTAGTTGCGGACGGTCATCATCGCGAAGCCGTCGTCGTCGGTCAGCGGGCCGATGACGAGCCAGCACGCCAGCACGGCCGCGACGCCGACGTCCACCGGCAGCGGCGTGAGCGCCACTCGCACGGAACGGAACACCGGTGGCGCGTGCACGAGGAGCAGGAGCAGCGAGACGAGCGAGAGCACCAGCGCGCCGGTGATCAGCGCGCTCTTGAGCTCGGTGGGCGAGGTGTCGAACCACGAGAAGGTGCGGGCGGTGACCGAAACCCCGGTCAGCTGCCCGGGATCGAGGTCGGTGGCGAAGGTGAAGACCTCCGGCGCCGCGAGGCCGGGCAGCGCGATCGGCTGCCTGCCGTCGACGGTCACCAGCGAGCGCTGCGCGTCGGCGCTGATCTCCAACCGGCAGGCGTTCGGCGGCAGCTCGACCTGCTTCTGGTCGAGCAGCAGCTTCGGCTTGCCGTCCTCAGCGGTCAGCACCAGGCCTTCGCGGTCGCTGCCCGGCGGCAGTGTGGTGAGGACGGTGGTCCGCCCCGGCCGGTCGAGGGCGTTGCGCATCGTCGAGCACGGCACGGACGCCTCGAACGACGCCGGTCGGTACGGCGCGAAGAGCGCCGTCGTGGTCTCGGCTTCCGGGCCGGGCCAGTGCACTTCGGTGCGGTCCACCCACACCGGGGCGAACGGCAGCGATAACGCGCAGACCAGGCCGACGACGCCGACGCAGAGCGCGAGCAGGTGCGCCAACCACCGCCCGAACCGGGACTCGGTCGGCGCGGCGGCCGGCCTGGTCTCGGCGGGTGGCTCGAGTTGCACAGAGCTGCTCGGGTGCTCCAACGGTCCTCCTGGCGTTGAACGGTGCGTCCGCCATCCTGGCGAACGCACTGCGCGATCACCGCTTTCGCGCGCCGAAATTCGTCCAGCCGATTGACGATCGGCACAACGCAAGAGGTTGCCCTTCCGGCGGGAAAAGCACATTTCGGCAGGTCCGCCGCACGCCGGGAAAACGAAGAGGACCCCTGCCGGAGATGGCAGGGGTCCTCTTCGGAATCCGCTGCTGGGTCAGCCCTTCTGCCAGCCGCTGACGGTGACCTCGTGGCCGCACAGGTCGAACACCTGGCCCGGCTGGTCGTTGAGCACCGGGTCCACCGACTTCGGCTTCTCGCCCGGTTGCAGCGACAGGTTCAGCGCCCACACCCGCGCGACGCACTGGTCACCGCTGGCCTGCCACTCGACGTCCGAACTGGCGGTCTCGCCGGGCTGCAGCGTGACCGAGCCGGAGCCGCCCGAGCCCTGCTTGTAGGTGACGTCCGAGATACCGGTGCCGTCCCGGCCGGTGAATTCCACCGTCGGGTAAGAGCTCTTCAGGGTGCAGGGATTTCCGCCATCGTTGGTGACCTCGAGATAACCGTCGACCGAACCCGTCGTGGCGAGCCGGAACGACGTGTTCATCCGCTCCACATCGCAAGCGGAGACGTCATCGCCGGAATCGGTCGAACTGCTCGTTTCCGCGGATTCGGATGATTCCGGGGAACTCGTCGATTCGCTCTGCTCGCTGGGAGTTTCGCCGGACGTGTTGCTGCTCTGCTGCGTTTGCGGTGCTTGCTGGGACTGCGACTGCGGAAGGTCGCAGGCGCTGAGCGAAGCAACGCAGATCGTCGCTGCGGCGATGGTCTTCCCGATGGTGCGTAAGTGCATTTCTCCGAATCCCCCGAACATGTGGGTTCAATCACTTCCTGAACCCATAGACGCGCAGCCGCAGCCGCAGTTCCAAGAACTGATCGGTGATCTGGATCACGGCGCTGTTCGTCCTTTTTCAACTCGGACTAACAGCGCGCGCCGGAGCGGTCAGCCCCGCCGCCAGCCGTCGGCGGTGACCTCGTTGCCGCACAGGTCGAACACCCAGGGCTTGTCGTTGAGCATCGGGTCGACCGACTCGGCCGGGTCGTCCGGCCGAACCTTCAGGCCCATCGCCCAGACGCGGGCCACGCAGTCGTCGCCCATGTCCTTCCAGTCGAGCTCCGCGGCGGCGACCTCGCCAGGCGCGAGCGTGAGCGGATGGGTGCCGGGCTCGCCCTGCAGGTAGGTGACGTCCTCGACGGGCTGGGCGTCCCGGTTGAGGAATTCGATGGTCGGGTAGTCGCTGTCCAGCACGCACGGCTCGGAGCCCTCGTTGGTGACCGAGACGTAGCCGGCGGCGGAACCGGTCGTGGAGAGCACGAACGACGGCTTCAGCTGGTCCGCCGCGCAGTCCGCGGGGCCGCCGGAGCGCCCCTGGCCGCTGCTCTCGTTGGCCGCGTTGTCGACCTGGAGCGAATTCGACGACTGCTGCGCGTTCCCGCACGCGCTGAGCGAGACGACGCAGACCGCTGCCGCGAGCAGTGCTTTTCCGGTGGTGTGCAAGCGCATTTTCCCCAGCTCCCCTGAACATGTGCCGTCAGCTGCTTCTCGTTCGGAAGACGTGCGGTGGCGGTCGCAGTTCCCATGCGGGGAGAGTGATGCGCATCACAGCGCAATGGCGAACGGACGTTCCGTGGGCCCTCCGTACAGCAGGGCAGGTGGAGGGCCCACGGACGCGGGCGCCCGGTGAACCCCACTTCTCCAGGCATCCGCGCTTCCCCCAGCGCGGAGCGCGTCGGGAAGATCGGGCAGCGCAACAGCGCCGTCACACAGCTGATCGCTCCAGGACCCCACAACGTTGCCCGGAAGACCAAAACGTTACCGGGCCCGGAACGACGAACGGGGCCACCGGGACGATCCCGGTGACCCCGTTCGGGAAGCAGATCAGATCGGCAGCTTGCGGAAGATGGCGCGCGGCACGTGCCGCAGGATCGTCATCACGAACCGGAACTGCGCGGGGGCGTACACCACCGGGCTGCCCTTGCGGACGCCGTCCACGATCGCCTTCGCGACGCTCTCCGGGGTGTTCGCCATCGGCGCGGCCTTCATGCCCTCGGTCAGCTTGGTGTGCGTGAAGTTCGGCCGCACGACGGTCACCTTGACGCCGTGCTCCTCCAGCGCGTAGCCCAGGCCCGAGAAGAACACGTCCAGACCGGCCTTCGACGAGCCGTAGACGAAGTTCGACCGCCGCGCCCGCTCACCGGCCGGGGAGGACATCACCGCGAGGTTGCCGTGGCCCTGCTTGCGCAGCCGATCGGCCAGCAGCACGCCCAGCGACACCGGGGCGGTGTAGTTGATGTCGGCCACCGCGCGGGCCGCCTCGACGTCGGTCCAGCCCTTCTCGTTGTCGCCCTGGATGCCGAAGGCGATCAGCGTGACGTCGACGTCGCCGTCGGCGAACGCCTTGTCGATGACCTCGGCGTGGGTCTCGGGCTTGCGGGCGTCGAAGGTCAGGATCGACACCGTGCTGCCGGTCTTGCGCAGCGACTCGGCGGCCGCGTTCAGGCGCTCCTGCTCCTCGGGGCGGTCGGCGAGGATGATCCGCAGCGGGCGGGCTTCGGCGTACTTCTTCGCCGTCGCCAGCGCGATGTCGGAGGTGCCGCCGAGCACCAGCAGGGACTGGGGGTTTCCAACTGCGTCGATCACAGCTCAAGCCTCCGGCTCATGTCTGAAGCGAAAATGCCTTCGGGGTCAACGGTCTGGCGGATCTTCCGGAACTCGTCCACCCGCGGGTACATCTGGTGGAAGGTCGACGCCAGGGTCCGCGAGTCCTTCGCGGTGTACAGCCGACCGCCCAGGGCGAGGACGTCCTCGTCGAGCTCGGTGCAGAACCGGCCCAGCCCGCTGACGATCGGGAAGTCCAGGCACACCAGCCAACCCGGGTGCGGGTAGGACAGCGGCGCCCGGTTGCCCTCGCCCATCTTCTTGATGACGTTGAGGAACGAGACGTGCCCGGAGTGCGCGACCTTGCGGGTGATCCGCTTGAGGTCCTCCTCCTTGCCGTAGGGCAGGGAGAACTGGTACTGCAGGAAGCCCTGGGAGCCGTAGGCCCGGTTCCACTCGCCGATCATGTCGAGCGGGTGGTAGAAGGCGGTCAGGTTCTGGATCAGGTCCCGGCCGCGCTTCGGGGTCTTGCGGTAGTACAGCTCGCCGATCGCGCTGAACGACAGCTTGTTGGCCAGCCGCGGCGGGAACACGTCCGGCAGCGTCAGCAGCTGCGGGGCGTCGAACTTCAGCGGGTTCGCGCGCAGCTTCGGCGGCAGCTGGTCGACGGTGGCCAGCGAGCCGCGGCCGAACGCGGCGCGGCCCAGCTTCGGCCCGGTGGAGATCGTGTCGAACCACGCCGAGGAGTAGGTGTACTTCTCGTCGGAACCGTCGCTGAACAGCTCGATCGTCTCGTCGAGGTTCGCCGTGCGGTCCACGTCGGCGAGGAAGTACGCGGTCTCGGTCCGGGTCATCTTGATCTTCGCCCGGAGGATCAGGCCGGTCAGGCCGATGCCGGCGACGGTGGCCCAGAACAGCTCCTGCTCGGGGCCCTCCGGGGTCAGCTTGCGCACCTGGCCGTCGGCGGTGAGCAGGTCCATCTCCACCACGTGGTTGCCGAAGCTGCCCGCGCTGTGGTGGTTCTTGCCGTGGATGTCGTTGGCGATCGCGCCGCCGATGGTGACCTGGCGGGTGCCCGGCAGCACCGGGACCCACAGGCCGTACGGCAGCGCCGCCTTCATCAGCTGGTCCAGGCTGACACCGGCGTCGACGTCGACGATCGCGGTGTCCGGGTTGATCTCGTGGATCCGGTTCAGCCGCGTCATGTCGACGACCACACCGCCGGCGTTCTGCGCCACGTCGCCGTAGCTGCGGCCCAGGCCGCGGGCGATGACGCCGCGCTCGTCGGCGGTGCGGACCGCTTCCGCGATCGCGTCGAGGTCCGTGGTGCTGAGCACGCGCGCCCGCGAAGGAGCGGTGCGCGCCCAGCCCATCAGGTCCTTGGTTTCCATTGCTGGGGTCACAGGTGAAGCCTCCGGGACAGGTCGGAGCGGAAGACGCCCTCCGGGTCGACCGCGGCGCGGATCTTGCGCCATTCCTCGATGCGCGGGTACATCTGCTCGATCATCTCCGCCGAGGTGCGGGATTCCTTGGCCAAGTACAGGCGGCCGCCTGCTTCCAGGACCATGTCGTCCAGCTCCCGGCACAGCCGGTCCAGGCCCGGCGTGACGGGGATGTCGACGGTGAGCGTCCAGCCCTTGCGGGGGAACGACATCGGCGCCTGGTTGCCCTCGCCGAACGTCTTGAGCACGTTCAGGAACGAGGCGTGGCCGGAGGCGCTGATCTTGTCGATCGAGCGGCGGAACGTCGCCTCCTGGCCGAACGGCACCATGAACTGGTACTGCAGGAAGCCGTTCGGGCCGTAGATCCGGTTCCACTCGCCGACCAGGTCGAGCGGGTGGAAGAACTGGGTGATGTTCTGCACCGCGCCGAACTTCGTCGGCGCCTTGCGGTACCAGACCTCGTTGAACGCGGTGATGGTGAACTTGTTCACCAGGCCGTTCGGGAAGATCGGCGGGGTGGTCATCAGCTGCGGCGCGTTGAACTTCAGCGGGTCCTTGCGCAGCTTCTTCGGCAGGTCCTCGAGCTTGGCCGAGTTGCCGCGGGTGAGCAGTGCGCGCCCCATCTTGTCGCCGCGGGCCAGCGAGTCGAACCAGGCGACGGAGTAGACGTAGTTGTCGTCCGAGCCGTCGGTGAAGTGCTCGAGCAGCTCGTCGAGGTTCTTGGTCTGCACGTTGTCGACCAGGAAGTACGAGGTCTCGACGCGCTTGAGCTTGATCGTCGCCTTGAGCACGATGCCGGTCAGGCCCATCCCGCCGACCGTGGCCCAGAACAGCTCGGAGCCCTCGCCGTCCGGGGTCAGCGTGCGGACCTCGCCGTCGGCGGTGAGCAGGTCCAGGGACAGCACGTGGCTGCCGAAGGAGCCCTGCGAGTGGTGGTTCTTGCCGTGGATGTCGGCGCCGATCGCACCGCCGACGGTGACCTGCCGGGTGCCCGGCAGCACCGGGATCCACAACCCGTGCGGCAGCAGCCTGCGCATCAGGGTGTCCAGCGAGACCCCGGCGTCCACGACCACCGTGGCGTCGTCCACGTCGATCTGGTGCACCCGGTCGAGGGCGGTCATGTCGATGACGGTGCCGCCGGCGTTCTGCGCCGGGTCGCCGTAGCTGCGGCCCAGGCCGCGGGCGATGACCCCGCGCTCACCTGCCTCGAGGACCGCTCGGGCGATCGTCTCGACGTCCGGGGTGCTCACCACGTGCGCCTGGGTCGGCGCCGTGCGCCCCCAGCCCGTCAGCGTCTGAAGCTCGTCGTTTGCCGATCCCACCCAGCCGAGTCTATCCGCGCAACGGCGACCGACCGCCGCGGGTGCGCGCGGTCTCCGGTGATGTGCGATGCGTCATCGCTACACTCGTCGGGACGTTCGCGGAGTTCCGGACTCCCGCGTCTTCGGCGTCCAGCCGGGTGCGCCCGAGCGAAGAAGCCCTGGGCACCGAACGACCTGTCGTCGATTCCCGAGGTGAACCAGTGGCCGTGGCCGAAGCCCAGACGGACCAGACGGAGCCCAAGCGCCTAGGCGTTGTGAATCAGCTTATCCGATTCGTCGCTATTGGTGGCTTCTGCGCCATCATCGACGCGGGGGTCTACGCGCTCCTGCTGTCGTTCGGTTGGCCGAACTGGACCTCCAAGGCGGTGTCGTTCATCCTCGGCACCACCGCCTCGTACCTGATCAACCGGAAGTTCACCTTCAGCGGGGCGAGCACCGGCAACGCCAAGGCGAAGGCGCTCGGCTTCGCGGTCGTCTACACCGCGACGTTCTTCGTCAACGTCGGCACCAACCAGCTGCTGTACCTGACGCTGCCCGACTTCGACCCGCAGCTGCGCTACGCGGTCTGCTGGATCGTCGCCCAGGGCCTCGGAACCCTGATCAACTTCGTGATGCTCAAGTGGGTCGTCTTCCGGGACTGACCGGCTCGGCACCGCTGCCAAAGCCTGCGCGAAAGCTCCGTTTCCCCTGGTCAAAGACCGTGAGTACTTTGGGTTGCTATAGCCCCCCAAAGTACTCACGGGGCCTGACCAGCGGAGACGGAGCTTTTTTGGTGCCCGGGGCCGGGTTTGCGGGAACGGGTGGGCCGGGGCGCGCGTCGAACCGGACGAAGCGGGCCGGTGGGATGCCCGCGGGTTTCGGAGGTTCTGGTGCGTCGTTCCGCGGGACTGCTGTCCCTGCTCGTCGTGTTGCTCGCCGGCTGCGGTCAGGCGCCTGAGCCGGCGCCGCCCGCGCCGACGACGCAGGCGCCGTCGACGAAGGAGGCCGAGGAGTTCGACCTCGCCGCCGCGATGGCCGAGATCGAGGCGGACGGCTTCACCCCGACCCCGCCGGAGGGCGAGCTCGCCGGACCGGTCCGGGCCATCCACGCGATGTGCACGGGCAGCGCGAACGGCCGCTGCCAGGCCGTGTTCTTCTTCGACGGGCAGCGGCTGGCGCAGAAGATGGAGGTCGGCCTGGTGAGCATCGTCTCCCAGGACGGCACGGCGGTCCGGGTCGAGTTCCCCGTCTACAACGCCGACGATCCGGGCTGCTGCCCGAGCGGCACGCCGACCCGGCACACGATCCGGCTGGTCGGCGGCCAGCTCCAGGCCGATCCGCCGGTCGGCTTCGACCCGAACCGCCCCGGCGACTTCTGATCAGTTGCGGCGGAAGCCGGTGCCCCGGGCCGGGGCACCGTAGGCGTTGGCGTCGGAGCGCGTCGTCTCGACGTGCGCCGTGGCCACGTGCGCGAAGTTCACCGCGAAGCTGCCGCCGTCGGCGGTGGTGAGCGCCTTGGTCTCGCCGTTGGCCATCAGGTCGGCGAGCACGTCGCGCAGCACGTCCGCCTCGGACTGGTCGAGCGCGATGTGCAGCGGCTGGCTCACGCCCGCGAGGTGCAGCACCAGGCCGGGTCGCAGTTCGGGCATGGGAACCCCCAATCGCAGTGGTCCCCGACGGTCGAGGACCCGGATCCCAGAGCACCACGCCGATCCCGGCCGCAACACCCGGTTTCACCCTCAGCGGAGGACCGACCAGCGCATTTCGCCCACGGCGTACCGGTGAGGGGCTCCCGAACCCGGGAGCCCCCAGCCGTCACTGGTCGGGTTCCTGCTCCTCCGGAGCCTCGAACGCCTTGACGTCGTTGCGGTCGTCGCTGCTCGGGACGTCGCCCGGCAGGTGGACCGTCTTCGACAGCGGGCCCGGCGTCCAGTTGCCCCAGTGCGTTTCGGTGTGCACGTCCATCGCCGCCTGGGCGGGCAGGGCGTCCGGCTCGTACGGGTCCACCGCGTACAGCGAGCCCCAGTCCCGGTGGATGTTGTTCTTCAGGTACGTCGGCAGCTCGCGCATGCTGGTCGCCACGTTGAGCCAGCCGAACGGCCCGCCCGCGTCCGGCGACGACCAGCCCTGGCCGATCTCGCGCACCTCGGCGCCGGCCGACACCCGGAACTTCGGGATCTCCGCCACACCGTTGTGCACGCCCGGCAGCTGCAGGCACGGGTGCACCAGCGCGCCGGTCCACTCCACGAACGTCGGCTGGTCGCCGACGAAGTCGGTCATGTTCACCAGCTGCGGCGCGCGGGGCGCGCTGACCGCGATCCAGCCGTTCGGGCCCAGCGAGTTGTCGGTGGCCACGATGCGCATCTTGGTGGCGCCCTCGGACAGGCCGCCGACCGTGTAGCGGAAGTCGCGCCAGCCCGGGCCGCCCGGCTGCACCACGAACTTGCGGGCGGTGACCAGGAACCCGTCCGGGGTGTCGTGGCCGAACTCCAGCGCGATCGAGTTCGCGCCGAACTCGTTGCCGGCCAGCGAGATCACCACCGGCACCTCGCCGGTCTGCGCGCGCTCCGGCAGGTCGTACCACTGGGTGCGCAGCTCACCGGTGCCGGTGCCGGCCGGGTCGTAGCTGCCCCACACCGGCGCCCGGTCGTTGCCGAACTGGTGCGGCGGCTTCCAGTCGGGTTCCTCCGGGTCGGTGCCGTCGCCCGCGGGCAGGCCCGGCCGGTTGAAGCCGACCATCTTGGCCCGCATGTACTGGTCGATGTCCTCCTTGCCCTCCAGCCGGGTCGGCGGGATCGGGATGCGCACGTCCTGCGACGGCGCGCCCTTGCTCGGCTGCTCGGGGGACACGCGCAGCATGCCGGACTGCGGGTTGGTCTCCACGTAGACGTAGTCCGACAGGCCGCAGCTGGAACCGACGATCTGCTTCACGTTGTCGGAGCCCATGCTGTAGCTGCCCCACTGCTTCTGGATGACCTTGCCGAAGTTGGCCAGCTCGAACAGCACCAGCAGCGCGCACACGATCGACAGCGGCGCGGTGCCCAGCCGCAGCGCGCGGCTGCGCTTCTCCTCGCGCCCGAAGCTCTCGTCGACGACCTTGGGGTTGTTCTCGTCGATGCGCAGGTGCTCGATGAACGCCACGATCAGCGCGATCGCCGCGATCCCCAGGAAGATCGTGCTCAGCTTGTAGCCGGCGAGCTGCGGCGGCATGTTGAACCAGGGCACGCCCCAGCCCGAGACGTACCACCAGGCGTTGGGGCCGGTGGCCGCGAACGCCAGGATCACCATCAGCATCGCGACGAACACCGCGCGGTTGCGCTTGGACCGCAGCACCGTGCTGCTGGTCGCCAACGCCGTCAGCGCGGCCAGCGCGCCGCCGAACGCGGCGAAGATGCCGAAGTGGTGGGACCACTTGGTGGGGGTGAGCACCAGCACGCCGAAGGACATCGCGGTGATGGCCAGCAGCCGCCGGCTCGGGCCCAGCGCCGCACCCCGGATCCGGCTGCGGCGCAGCAGCACGACCGCGCAGGTGACCAGGCACAGGATCACCAGCAGCACCGGGAAGCGCCGCGTCATCGAGCCGTCCGGCGTCGCGCTGAACAGCAGGTTGTAGCGGCTGAGCTCCTCGTACCAGCTCTGGCTCGGGCCGAGGTCGGTGCGCAGCTCGGTGGCGTCCATGACCGACTTGTACGTCTGGTCGGAGAACACCAGCGTCAGGATGATGAACCCGGACGCGGCGATCGGCGCCAGCACCGGTAGCCAGCCGAACTCCTGGGCCCGCTTGCGCACCAGCCGGAACAGCGGCTTGAGCGCGGCGATGAACGGCAGCACGGACACCATGCCGTGCGGGTTCGCGCCCACCGACAGCGCGGCGACGACCAGGCCCAGCGCGGCGGGCATCAGCCGCCCGGTGGCCACGGCGCGCTCGACGGCGCACAGCGCCAGCAGCGAGAACAGCACCACGACCGGCTCCGGGCGCAGGCCGTTGTTGTAGGGCAGCCAGAACGCCAGGAACACCGCGGCGGCGGCCCAGCCGGCGGCGTTGGAGCGCCGGACCTGCTGGCCGAGCCGGGGCAGCACCTCGCGGCTGATCAGCAGCCAGGACACGATGCCCATCAGCAGCGCGGGCAGGCGCACCCACGGCGTCGCGGTGGAGATCTGCACCCACAGCGCGTAGAGCTCGTAGAACCAGCCGAACGGCGCTTCCGGCACGCCGAACCAGCGGAAGTAGTTGCTGACGTAGCCGAAGCTCTCGCGCGCCCGCGCGATCGTCAGGATGTAGCCGTCGTCGGAGGTCATGGCGCCGATGGCCCACCAGACGACGAGCGAGCCGATCACCGAGACGTCCCGGAACGTCGGCTTCCACCACTTGGCCGGGGCCCACTTCGGGGGCCGCCGCCCGGCGCGCACGTCCAGCCGCCGCAGGCAGACCAGGGAACCGATGAACGCCACCACGGCCAGCGCGATCACGACGATCTTGAGGGTGGTCGGCTGGCTCTCGTAGCGGTTGTCGACGCGGGCCTCGAACGACAGGCCGTGCACGTTGTCGATGCCGTCGTTGAGACCGGAGTAGATGCCGGTCAGCTGCGGGCGCTGGTCGCCGTGCAGGTCCGCCAGCGACTCGCCGCCCGCGGTGGCGGTGGTCTCGTAGGCGTCGGACTTCAGCGCGATCGTGCAGTCGCCGTCGGGCAGCGGCGCGGTGCCGACCTGCTGGCCCTTGTTGAGCAGCGTCAGGTGGCCGTTGTCGACCTGGAGGACTAAGCCGGTCAGGTTGCCGTAGTCGGAGGACGGCGGATTGGTGCTCAGCAGGGTGCCGGGGCCGTTGGTGCGCTGGTCGAGGCTGCGCGCCGAGGCGCACGGCACGTCGGCCTTCAGCCACACCGGCGAGTAGCTCACCAGCGGTGCGGACACCGACTTGGTGCCTTCCGCCGTCGGCCACTTCAGCGTGGTGATCTCGTAGTTGACCGGGAGGAACGGCACCGACAGGGCGAGCACCGTGCCGAGCAGTCCGAAGATCGTCGCGAACAGCTTGAGCCGCTTCGCGGACGGTTGCCGCGTGTTCACCTCGGCGCGCGCCGGATCATCGTCCGTTCGGCGGTTTTCCTCCTGGTCACTGAGCACGGGTGGAGAATAGTAGTTGCTGGTCCGGGGCTTGCCGCGGCACTCGGCGGGTGTGCAGAACACCACCCCGGGTAACGCCGTGAGCTGCGAACTCAGGTTGCTCTCAGGTCACTCTCAGTGTTTCGTGACCGGTCGGTGACAGTTTTCCGTTGCGCCGCAACTCGTTCAGGAACGTCGTGAGCGCGCAGCCGGGCCCGAACCCCGCTGCGCGCTCACGAGACGACGATCAACGGCGGAAGAACTGCTCCCGCTGGCCCTGGCGGACCAGCCGCAGCCACTCCTTGAAGGCCTTCGGGTCGCGCTTCTGCCCCACGAAGTACAGGCCGAACCGGGCGATCTCCAGCGCCCCGATCTTGCGCATCCCCGGCTGCGACATCAGGTAGCCGCGGTTGCGGTAGGTGTAGTAGCGCTTGTTCGCGTCCGACGGGTCCTGCGCGTGGAACCGGCCGCCCAGCATCGGCTTGAACTCCGCCGAGCCGTCCGGGTGCAGGAAGCGCGTCCGGAGCGTGGTGCCGAACGGCAGCCCGGAGCGCACCACCCGCCGGTGGATCTCCACCTCGTCGCCGCGGAAGAACAGCCGGTAGTCCGGCACGCCCACCACGTCCAGCGTCGAAGCGCGGAACAGCGCGCCGTTGAACAGCGACGCGATGCCGGGCAGGAAATCGCCCTCGCCGAGCTCGCTGACCCGCCGCTTCCAGGTCAGACCGCGGCGCATCGGGAACGCCAGCTTGTCCGGGGTGTCGATGTTGACGACCACCGGCGACACCGCGGCCAGCCGCCGCTTGGTGGCGACGTCCAGCAGCGTCTCCAGCGCGTGCTCGTCGGCCGGACGGCCGTCGTCATCGCCCAGCCACACCCACTCGGCGCCCAGCGACAGCGCGGTCAGCATGCCCAGCGCGAAGCCGCCGGCGCCGCCCAGGTTGCGCTGCGAGGCGATGTAGGTCGACGGGATCGAGCAGTCGGCCACCACGTCCTCGGCGGACTGGTCCGGCCCGTTGTCGACCACCACCAGGTGGTCCGGCAACCGCGTTTGGCTCGCGATGACCTTCAAGGACTCGGCCAGCAGCTCGCGACGGTGCCTGGTGACGATCACCGCGACTACGGACCCGGCAGGCAGCTGCTGTGCGGAGTCGGTGCTCATGCGCCTTCTTTGCTCCCGATCGTGGCCGCGGATTCGCCGATCCGGGCCAGGGTTTCCTCGCTGAGGTACTCGAAGGGGTCGTAACCCTTGTAGTGCGTCAGGACCTCGCGCAGCGAGCCCTGTTCGCGCATGCCGCCCTTGTCCATCCAGATGGCGGAGCTGCACAGCTCGATCAGGAACTCGTCGGAGTGCGAGGCGAACACCAGGATGCCGGACCGCTTGACCAGGTCGTTGAGCCGGTCCCGGGCCTTCTCCAGGAACTCCGCGTCGACCGCGCCGATGCCCTCGTCCAGGATCAGGATCTCGGGGTCGATCGAGGTCACCACGCCGAGCGCCAACCGCACCCGCATACCGGTGGAGTAGGTGCGCAGCGGCATCGCCAGGTAGTCGCCGAGCTCGGTGAACTCGGCGATGTCGTCGATCCGCTTCTCCATCTCCTTGCGGCTCATGCCGAGGAACAGACCGCGGATGATGATGTTCTCGTACCCGGAGATCTCCGGGTCCATGCCGACGCCGAGGTCGAACACCGGCGCGACCTTGCCGACCACCCGCGAGCTGCCCCGGGTCGGCTCGTAGATGCCGCTGAGCAGGCGCAGCAGGGTGGACTTGCCGGCACCGTTGTGGCCGACCAGGGCCACCCGGTCACCGTGCCGCAGCGACAGGTTGATGTCGTGCAGCGCCTCGATGATCGGCACCCGGCTGTCGGTGCCGATCTTGCCGCCGGCCTTGCCGAGCACGGCCTTCTTCAACGAGCGGGACTTCGCGTCGAAGATCGGGAAGTCGACCGCAGCGTTCCAGACGTCGATGCTGACCACAGTTCGACCTCACTCAGACCCAGTAGGAGATGCGGGAGCGGTAGTTGCGCAGCACGACCAGGGCCACTGCCCACCCCACGACGGTGAACACACCGACGATCAGCCAGTGGTGCCACACGATCGGGCTGCCCAGCATCGGCTGCCGGATGATCTCCAAGAAGTGCATGAACGGGTTGATCTCGGCCAACCGGGCGCGTTCGGCGATCGCGGGGTTCGGGTTCGTCTTGAACTGGTCGTAGTTCCACACGATCGGCGTCATGAAGAACATCAGCTGCACGATGCTCTGCGTGACCGGCGGGATGTCCCGGAACCGGGTCGAGATGGTGCCCACCACGATGATCACCCACGCACCGTTGATCGCGATCAGCGCGAACGCCGGGATGGCCAGCAGCACCGTGAGGGACAGCGGCTTCGGGAAGATCATCAGCAGCACGAAGTAGACGGCGAGGTTGTGCAGGAAGAACAGCACCTGCCGCCACAGCAACCGCAGCACGTGGATCGAGACCGGCGCGGGGAGCTGCTTGATCAGCCCCTCGTTCGAGATGAAGACCTCGGAGCCCTCGTTGACGCAGTTGGAGATGAAGCCCCAGATGATGAACCCGACCGCCAGGTACGGCAGGTGGTCTTCCAGCTTCGTCTCGAACAACTGCGAGTACAGCAGGCCGAGCGCCATGACGGTGACGGCCATGCTGATGGTGATCCACAGCGGGCCGATCACCGAGCGCCGATAGCGCTGCTTGATGTCCTGCCAGCCGAGGTGCGCCCACAGCTGTCGCTGGCTGTAGGCGTCGCTGATGTCCTTGAAGGCTTTCCGCCAGGTCTGCGACGAAGTCTCGGGCGGAGCTTCTGGGCGGTCTACCGTGCTCGTGGACTGCACAGTGAGCCAGAGTACCGATCGATGGTGGCTGCTCCGGGCCAGGGCATCACTCGACCGTGCAACCGGTGGAATACCCTCCGCCGTCCGCCCCGGGGCCGCAGTTTCAATTGAAACTGCGAACCGCAGGCACGGGGGACCGCAGTTTCAATTGAAACTGCGGCCCCCGAGTGCTCACAGGTACTGACCGGTGCCGCGGGGGTGACCGGGGTCGGCGTCGCCGGCGGTGGTGGTGCCCGGCGGCAGGCCGCGGCGCATCTGCTCCAGCTGGGCGCGGGCCGCCATCTGCTGGGCGAACAGCGCGGTCTGCAGGCCGTGGAACAGGCCCTCCAGCCAGCCGACCAGCTGGGCCTGGGCGATCCGCAGCTCCGACTCGGACGGCGTGCTCTCCTGGGCGAACGGCAGCGACAGCCGCTCCAGCTCCTCGATGAGCTCCGGGGCCAGGCCCTGCTCCAGCTCGCGGATGGAGGACTGGTGGATCTCCTTGAGGCGGCTGCGGCTGGCCTCGTCCAGCGGTGCCGCCCGGACCTCCTCCAGCAGCTGCTTGATCATGGTGCCGATGCGCATCACCTTGGCGGGCTGCTCGACCAGCTCGTTGATGTCCTCGCCGCGCTCGGGCTGCTCGCCTTCGGCGATGGCGCCGATCGGCTTGCCGTCCTCGCCGACCACGAACACCTGCGGCCTGCCCTCGCTGTCTTCGCGCGTCATGTCTCCATCCTGGCGGGTCGTGGAACGCTTCGCGTGAGCGGTGACCGGTCCGTCCTGTTCGGTCCACCACAGACCGAACGCACCACGTCACCGGGCGCGCGCTCGCAGTGTCCGGGGTTCCGCGTTCGGCGTCGAGTCCGGGGACCGGTTTTGATGCGATATCGGCCACCCGGCAGCCGGTACCGCCCGTCCCGTACGTAACGTGTGCTGCATGGCGTTCGACGTCGCGGCGGTTCGCGGGCTGTTCCCCGCGCTCGGCGACGGGTGGGTGCACCTGGACGCCCCGGCAGGCATGCAGGTTCCTGAACAAGTGGCGACTGCGGCGTCGACGGCGCTGCGGGCGCCGGTATCCGGTCCGGGCGGGATCTTCCCCGCCTCGCAGCGCGCCGAGGCGATCGTGGAAGCCGCCCGTCGTTCCATTGCCGACCTTGTCGGTGCGAACCCGGCAGGTGTGGTGCTGGGTCCGAACTCCGCTGTGCTGCTGCAGAGATTGGCCGATGCGCTCGGCGACGGGTGGATGATCGGTGACGACGTGGTCGTCTCCCGACTCGACCACCCGGCCAACGTCGCGCCCTGGCAGCGCGCGGCGCAGCGCTCCGGTGGCACGGTCCGCTGGGCCGAGGTCGACATCGAGACCTGCGAGCTGCCCACCTGGCAGTACGAGGAACTGGTCACCCCGCGCACGAAGGTCGTGGCGATCACCGCCGCTTCCGGCGCGGTCGGCACCCGGCCGGACGTGCGGCAGGCCGCGGACGCGGCGGCCGAGCACGGCGCGCTGGTCGTGGTGGACGCCTCGGCGGCGGCGCCGTTCGTGCCGCTGGACATCACCTCGATGGGGGCCGACGTGGTGGCGGTGAACGCCTCCGCGTGGGGCGGTCCGCCGGTGGGTGCGCTGGTGTTCAAGAACGCGGCGATGCTCGACCAGCTCCCGTCGGTGGCGCTGGAACCCGGTGCGCGCGGCGCGGAGCGCATGGAGCTCGGCCCGCCTGCCTACCCGCTGCTGGCCGGGCTGGTGGCGTCGGTGGACTACCTGGCCGCGCTCGACGACTCGGCGGTGGGCCCGCGCCGGGAACGGCTGCTGACCTCGCTGGGTTCGGTGAAGTCGTACCAGGCGGGACTCCTGGCGAACCTCACCAACGGCCTCCGCAAGCTGAACCACGTGATGCTCATCGGCGACGCGATGCGCCGGGTCCCGTCCATGGCGTTCACGGTGTCCGGTGTGAAGGCCGAAGACGCGGTCGAGCACCTCGCGGAGCGCGGCGTCTGCGCCTTCGCCGACCCCGGAACCCACGGCGTCTTCGCGGTCCTCGGCGTGGCCGAAGTCGGCGGCGCGGTCCGAGTGGGCCTCGCCCACTACACCAACGCCGCCGAAGTCGACCAGCTCGTCCGAGCCGTAGCCGAACTCACCTGACCAGGTGATCTCCCGCAATTTCAATGGAAATCGAACCTCCGATTTCCATTGAAATCGCGGAAGTTCTCCACAGGTGAGGCGAGTTGTCCACAGGTCGTCACTCGAACAGGTCTCGTGAGCGGCGATGGTGGTAAGAGCCACCATCGCCGCTCACGAGTGGTCAGCGGACGAGGAGGATCTTGCCGCGGACGTCGCCCGCTTCGAGGATCGCGTGGGCACGCGCCGCTTCGCGCAGCGGGATCCGGTCGTGGACCGGGGTCCGGACCCGGCCCGCTTCGACCAGCGGCCACAGGCGTTCCCGCACGTCGGTGACGACCGCGGCCTTGCCGTGAGGGCCCGCCACCGGACGTCCGCGCAATCCCAGCACCGACAGGTGCAGCCGCTTGACCAGCATCTTGCCCAGGTCCAGCTCGGCCTTCCGGCCGCCCTGCATGCCGATGATCGCCAGGTGCCCGTCCGGCGCCAGCGCGGACAGGTTCCGGTCCAAGTAGGACGCGCCCATGTTGTCGAGGATGACGTCGGCGCCGCCGAGCTCCTTCACGGCCGCGACGAAGTCCTCGTCGCGGTAGCTGATCTCCGGGTCCGCGCCGAGCTCGGCGCACAGCTTCCGGCTCTCCGCCGATCCCGCGGTCGCCGCGACCCGCGCGCCGAGCGCCCGGCCGATCTGGATCGCGCAGGTCCCGATGCCGCCCGCGCCGCCGTGCACCAGCAGCAGCTGTCCACTTCGGAGTCCGGCCTCCATGATCACGTTGGACCACACGGTGCAGCACACCTCGGGCAGCCCGGCCGCGTCGACCAGGTCGACCCCGGCGGGCTTGGGCAGCACCTGTTCGGCGGGCACCGCAACGCGTTCGGCGTAACCACCGCCGGCGAGCAGCGCGCAGACCTCGTCGCCGACCTGCCAGCCCTCGACTCCTTCGCCCAGTTCGGCGATGGTGCCGGAGCATTCCAGGCCGAGGATCTCGCTGGCGCCCTTCGGCGGCGGGTAGTTGCCCTCCCGCTGGCTCAGGTCGGCGCGGTTGACCGCGCTGGCGACGACGTCGATGAGCACTTCGCCCGGTCCCGGGCGCGGGTCGGGGTGTTCGGTCCATTCCAGAACGTCCGGGTCGCCCGGCTCGCGGATCGCGATCGCGTACATGTCCGCGACGGTAGTCCGGGTCGGGTGAACCGGCGGTGCAGGTCGATCGGACGAGTCGCACAATGCGGGAAAAACGGGAAATAATCCCTGGTTCTTAACGCTTCTCGGTAAGTCCTTGACTTCGTTGCGTGATCTTCTCAAGGCTATCGCCACGAAAACCACCCGAAACGGGGAGCATGATGAGTTTGCGAACCATCACATCAAAGCGTGCGATGACCGTTCTGGCCGCGAGCTGCGCGGCGACGATGCTCGCTGTCACCCCGGTCAGCGCGGCCCCACCGGACCTCGGCTCGTCGATCGATGGCAACGCTGTGAACAGGCACCTGATCGCGCTGCAGCGGATCGCCGACCAGAACGGCGGGAACCGCGCGTCCGGTCAGCCCGGCTACGAGGCCAGCGTCGACTACGTCGTCGACAAGCTGAAGCGCGCCGGATTCGACGTGACGACCCCGGAATTCACCTACGAGGCGTACTTCAAGGACTCGTTCAGCCTGGCGGTCGCGGGTCAGCCGGTCGAGGGTGACGCGCTGGAGTACTCCCCGGCGACCCCGCAGGGCGGTTTGACCGCGCCGCTGGCGGTCGCGCCGGTCGACGAAACCCCCGGTTGCGAGGCCACCGACTACGACGGCGCCAACGTCGCGGGCACGGTCGTGCTGATCTCGCGCGGCGCCTGCTCCTTCGCGGACAAGCAGCGGATCGCCTCCGAGGCCGGTGCGGTGGGCGCGATCATCTACAACAACGTCGAAGGCCCGCTCAACGGCACCCTCGGCGACGCGGACGCGGGGCGCATCCCCACCGCCGGCGTCACCCAGCAGGTCGGCCAGGCGCTGGCCGGTCAGGCCGGTGCCGAGGTGAAGCTCGACGTGCAGGCCCGCTTCGAGTCCGTGACCACCCGGAACGTGGTGGCGCAGACCAAGACCGGGCGCGCCGACAACGTGGTGATGGCCGGGGCGCACCTGGACGGCGTGCCGGAAGGCCCCGGCATCAACGACAACGGTTCCGGCAGCGCCGGTCTGCTGGAGACCGCGCTGAAGCTGGGCGGCAGCCCGAAGGGCAACCAGAACGCGGTGCGGTTCGCCTGGTGGGGCGCGGAGGAGTCCGGCCTGGTCGGCTCGACGAAGTACGTGCAGAGCTTGAGCCAGGAAGAGCAGCTCGACATCGCGCTGTACATGAACTTCGACATGATCGGCTCGCCGAACGCCGGTTACTTCGTCTACGACGGTGACGGCTCCACCGGTGGTCCCTCGGGTCCGGTGGGTTCGGGCCAGATCAAGAACGACTTCATCGCGGCGATGGCGGCGCAGGGCGTCGAGTCCGAGCCGAGCGAGTTCAACGGACGTTCCGACTACGGCGAGTTCATCGCGGTGGGCATCCCGTCCGGTGGCATGCACACCGGCGTGGAGGACCTCAAGACCGAGGAGCAGGCCGCCAAGTGGGGCGGCACCGCGGGCGTCGCGTTCGACCCGAACTACCACGGCGCGGGCGACAACCTGTCCAACATCGACCGCGTTGCCCTGGAGCGGATGACCAAGGGCATGGCCAACGTCGTGCAGGCGTACTCGCAGAGCACCGAGGGCGTCAACGGTGTGCAGAGCCGCGAGGAGCGCGCGAAGCTGCGCGCCCAGCAGAGCGCTCTGACGGTCCAGAGCGCCGGCCCGAAGGTCGGCCACGGCCACAACCTGGCCTGACCACCTGAAACGTGCGGGGTGCCTTCCGGGGGCCCCGCACGTTCTCGGTTGGTGGACCGGAAAGTTCAACCGGAGTTGCGCCCGGCGTTGGTGCTCCGACCGCAGTTTCAATTGAAACTGCAGTCCGGTGACCGCAGTTTCAATGGAAACTGCGGTCGGTTCCGCTGATCGCACGAGGAGGAATGTCGTGAAGCGTGCCGCGTTGGTGGCGGCGGCGGTTGCCGTCGGACTGGTGACCCCGACCGCGAACGCGGCCGAACCGGTGCGGTTCGCGACGTTCAACGCCTCGCTCAACCGCTCCGCCGAGGGCGAGCTGCTGGCGGATCTGTCCACACCGGACGATCCGCAGGCGCAGGAGGTGGCCGAGGTGGTGCAGCGGACCCGCCCGGACGTGCTGCTGCTCAACGAGTTCGACTACGTCGAGGGCGGCGCGGCGGTCGGCGCCTTCCGCACCAACTACCTCGCCCGCGGGCAGCACGGCGCCGACCCGATCGACTACCCCTACGCCTACACCGCCCCGGTCAACACCGGCGTGCCGTCCGGGATGGACCTCGACAACGACGGCGCCGTCGGCGGCCCGGGCGACGCCCACGGCTTCGGCGCGTTCCCCGGCCAGTACGGCATGGTCGTGCTGTCGAAGTACCCGATCGGCCCGGCCCGCACGTTCCAGCAGTTCCGCTGGGCGGACATGCCGGGCGCGCGCCTGCCGGACGACCCGGCGACCCCGGAACCCGCGGACTGGTTCTCGCCGGAGGAGCTCGAACAGGTCCGCCTGTCCTCGAAGTCGCACTGGGACCTGCCGATCGACGTCGACGGCCGCACGGTGCACTTCCTCACCTCGCACCCGACGCCGCCCGCCTTCGACGGCCCGGAGAAGCGCAACGTCCTGCGCAACCAGGACGAGATCCGGTTCTGGGCGGACTACGTGACGCCGAAGCGCGGCGACTACATCTACGACGACCAGGGCATCCGCGGCGGTCTGGCGCCCGGTTCCCAGTTCGTCGTCGCCGGCGACCAGAACTCCGACCCGCTCGACGGCGACAGCAACGGAATCCGCCAGCTGCTCCAGGCCCCGCGCGTGATCGACCCGCGGCCGGGCAGCGCCGGAGCGGTCGAGGCGAGCGGAACCCAGGGCGGCGCGAACGAGAACCACCGCGGTGACCCGTTCCTCGACACTGGCGACTTCAACGACGAGTCGCCGGGCAACCTCCGGATCGACTACGTCCTGCCGTCCGCGCCGCTGGTCCCGCTGCGCGCCGAGGTGTTCTGGCCGACCTCGGACGACGAGCTGTCCCGACTCAACGACGCCTCGGACCACCACCTCGTCTGGCTCGACGTCGTCCCGTGATCCGGGAAACCCGTCTGCCGCAGGCAGGTTCGGGCACGATCGAGGAGAACACCGAGATCCGCAAGGTCCTGCACGCCATCGCCGCCCACGTCGGCTGACGGTTCTGCCTGGAACTGCACGCAGTTCCAGGCAGAACGGGGATCAGGTCCAGCTGCCGCTCGGCTCGGTGGCGGTGAGCGGCTGGTAGACCAGCTTCAGGCCGGCGGCATCGGCGGGGACGTCGAAGAACACCTTCCCGCTGTCAGCATCGCCCTGCGTCAGGAGCGTCGCGAAGAGCACGCCGTCCAGGCTCTCCCCGTTCGGCGCAGCGCTCGGGTACTCGGTGCCCGCCCCGTCGACCAGCATGAAATCGACGGAAGCGACGGCACCGCCGGTCCCGCTGATCAATTTCGCGTCGACGTCGACGGAAACGTACTTCCCCTCCGGCGGAATCGAGAATTCGGCGAGGTCCTGCAGCGGACCGGCGGTGATGGCGTACGTCCCGCCGTTCTCGTTGCTGATGCCCGCGGTTTCGCCGAAAGCGACGTCCTTGCCGCCGACCTCGATCGTTCCGGCCTGGGGTTCTCCCTGCTCAGGTGAGGTCTGGGCGTTCGGTTCCGGAGCGGTCGGCTCGCTGGAAGCGCCACATCCGGCCAGGCCCAGCAGGATCAATCCGACCACCGGCGCGATGAACTTCTTCACTTTTCCTCATCAGGTCGAGAAAACGAACTCGACGAATGATGCCAGCGAATTCCGAACCGCACCAAGAACAAATCCCAAAACCATTTCAAGCAACCAGGAGAACATTGTTCTCCGGGCGCCGCTCACCCGGCGGACCAGACGCCGAGCTCGTTCCCGGCCGGGTCGTGGAAGTGGAAGCGCCGCCCGCCGGGGAACTCGTAGGGTCCCCGCACGACGGACCCGCCCGCGTCGCGAACCGCCTGAGCGCTCGCGTCGAGGTCGTCCGAGTACAACAGGACCAGCGGCCCACCAGCGGAAACCTCATCGGTCAGCCGGAAGCCGCCGACTTCACCGCCGGAGCCGTTGATGCCGACGTAGGCCGGACCGGGCCCGTAGTCGGTGAACGTCCAGCCGAAAGCGCTGCCGTAGAAGGCCTTTGCGGCGGCGAAGTCGTCGACGCCGATCTCGATGTAGTCGAGTGCGTGGTGGGTCTGAGCGGACATGCCGAGGAGTGTGCCCGGCAGTCCTGACAATCGCGTGCCGAGCGGGATCGGGCTGGGGCAGAATCGGGCGGATGGACGCGCGCAGTTGTGCCGTGCTGGCACTCCACTGGCAGGTCAACGTGATCGAGCCCGAGGGCTTCTTCGGCCCCATGCTGGCCGAGCCGGTCGCCCGCAGCGGTGTCGTCGCACGGGCGACGAGGTTCCACGCCGCCGCGGCCGAAGCGGGAGCGACCCTGGTGTTCACCCGCTTCACCATCCCGGAGGACGAGGGAGAACTGGTCCGCAACACCGGATTCATGCAGGCAGTGGGCGAATCCCAGGAGTCGTTCCGCCCGGCCGCCCCGGGCGCAGCCCTGATCGAGCAGATGGCGGACCAGCCGAACCTGGTGGTGGACAACCAGAAGCTCTCCGGTCTGGCCGGAAACGACCTGCCCGCGCGACTCCGGGACCGCGGCATCGACTCCCTCCTCATCACGGGAGTCGCCACGAACCTGACGGTGGAGCAAACAGCCCGCCACGCAACAGATCTCGGCTTCCACGTCCAGGTGGTCCGCGACTGCGCAGCGGCAGCCGACGAACAAACCCACGAAGCCTCCCTGGCCAACCTCGCCCTGACCACGGCAGGCTGCCCCACCGCAACCGAAGCCCTCCACTGGCTCTCCGGCGGAGAAACCCCGGCCTGACTTCCAGCGCCGTCAGTCCATGTCGGTCAAGCACAGCAGCAGCAATGCTCGTTGGTCCAGGTCGTAGGCCACCCATGTGATGTTGAACAGGCCGGGGAACCACGCGGACCACGGGTCTGGCGTCTTGTAAACGTTGACGGTGGCGTACCGATCGCCGAACAAGGCCGCGTACAACGCTTCCGCCGCGTTGATGGCCCGGTGGGCTCGCTGGTCCCGCTCACCTGCGGACAAGGTCAGATCGACGGATGTGTACATACCGCCTGCGTACAAGCTCCAAGCCCACTCCCTGCTGAGCTGAATCGCCACCCCGGGGTTCCAGCCCTTCAGGCGGCGCTCCACGGCTTCAGGGAGCGGGAACGGCCGTTGGAACGCCTCCGGCAGAGCGCTGCGAACAGCCGGGTGGTCGAGCATGCAGTTCAACTCGGGCAATCGGTTGCGGGTGGCGAACCAGTCGAACACCGGGTGCGGACCGAACCGGAAGCGCGCCAGGTGCGCTCCGCCGTTCGGCCGCTCCTCGCGCAGCCAATCGAGCACAGCCGAAACCTCAACGCCATAGGTGGTTCCAGCACTGACCTGCAACTCTTCGTCGAGTGCATCGATCTGCTCGTGGGTCGGGACTTGATCGCGGAAGCTCATCACTCGGAGTGTGCCCGCTCGTCAACCCACGCGCTGGGAGGAAGTCCGAACCCGTTATGCCGCACCGGGATACGGGTGGGCGCTTCGTCAGGCCGTCAGGTGCTTGCGCAGTGCTGGGATGACCACGTTCCACACCGCAGGTGGTGGGATTTCGTGGCCCACTCCCTCCAGGCGCAGGAGCCGGGCGCCTGGGATTGCGCGGGCCAGTGCTTCTCCGTGGGGGAAGGGGAAAAGCGGGTCGTCGATGCTGTGCAGGACGAGGGTCGGCACGCGGATTTCGGCCGGGTCCACCGGGTTTCCGGGTTCGGCGATGAAGTGGTTCGCCATCGTCGACGCCATGTTGCGGCTGCGGCGCACTTCCCGCGTCGCCAGGGCGCGCACGCGTGCCTCGTCGAGCCCGAGCGGGCCGGCGAAGGGGCGCTCGACGTCGACGCGGTAGTCGATGACCGCGGCCTCGTCGGACCAGTCGATCTCCGGCTCGGGTTCTGCCCAGGTCGCGGCGAGTTCGGGGGTCGGCGGTGGCAGCTCGCCGTGGTCGCCGCCTGCGGGGCTGGTTTCGACGAGCGTCAGGGACCGCACCCGCGAGGGGGCGCGCACCGCGGTGCTCTGCGCGATACCGCCACCCATCGACATGCCCACCAGGTGCGCGTCTGCGATGCCGAGAGTGTCGAGGATGCGCAGCGGATCGGTGGCCAGGTCGTCGCCGGTGTAGTCGGGCTGGCCCGGCGCGGACGTGCTCGACTGGCCGGTGTCGCGGTGGTCGTACCGGATGACCTGCAGTTCTCCGGCGCCGAGCTGGTCGCAGAACTCGGGCGTCCACCAGTCCATCGACTGGCCACCACCTGCGATGAGCAGCAGCGCCGGCGCGCCGTCGGGTCCGCGGCGATCGACCGCCAGCTCGACACCGTCGAGTTCGAGGACGTCCATGGCCCCTCCACTGATTGCAAATTGCAATCACACCCATGCTAGATCGACTGATTGTGATTTGCAATCACTTTTGAGTCCGGTTCAGCCTGGCGGGCCCCGGGGCGCGAGCAGACGATGGGGCAGGGCCACGTTTGGGGGGAGAGCGATGCGCCAGACCAATCTCACCGGGGAGACGGCCGAGTACGTGCACGCCCGCGAGGAGCTGCGCCAGGCCGAGATGGAGCTGATGCGGCATCGCGAGCGGGTCGCCGACCTGCGCCGCCGGCTACCGCTGGGCCCCGTCGTCGACGACTACGTGTTCGAGGAGGGCCCCGCCGACCTGCACGCCGGTGATGAGCCGGTGCGCGAGGTGCGGCTGGGCGAGCTGTTCACCGGACCCGATCGCGATCTCGTCGTCTACCACCTCATGTACGGGAAGGCGCAGACCGAACCGTGCCCGATGTGCACCATGTGGATCGACGGGTTCAACGGAATCGCCCACCACGTCGAGCAGAACGCCGATCTCGCGATCGTCGCCGCAGCCGACCTGCCCGCGCTCCGCGAACACGCGCGCAACCGCGGGTGGACGAACCTGCGCCTCCTCAGCGCCGCGAAGAGCACCTTCAAGCGCGACCTGGGCAGCGAGGACGAGGAGGGCAACCAGGACTCGACGGTGTCGGTGTTCACCCGCGACGGCGGCGGCGAGGTGCGCCACTTCTACTCGGCGCACCCCCGCATGTCCGAAGAGGTCGACGAACGCGGCATAGACCTGCTGAGCCCGGTGTGGCACATCCTCGACCTGACCCCTAGAGGTCGCGGCGACTGGTACGCCTCCCTCGACTACTAGCGCGGTCGTTCAGCGGAAGGCCGCGCTGTTCACCGGGAAGTCGAAGTACTGGTCCGGGAACGGTTCGTGCGGCAGGTTGTAGTGCCACCACTCGTTCGCGTAGTTCTTCAGGCCGACCGAGGTGAGCACGTCGCGCAGCAGGTTCCGGTTGGCCGCGGCTTCGCCGGTCACGCCTGGGGCGTCGGTGTGCGCCAGGTTGTCGAAGCAGTCGTAACCGGTGTCCATGTCGACGCTGTTGTCCGGGAACCGCTGCGCGGCCGGGGCGGTGCACGAGGTCAGCGGCTCACCGGGCACGTAGGGGCGCTGGGGGCGGGCAGGTAGCCGCACGAGCGTCAGGTCGACCGAGCTGCCCCGGCTGTGACCGGACCTCGCGGCGATGTAGCCGTCGGCGAACAACCGCGACTTGTCCAGCCCCGGGTAGAACTCGGCCTTCATGCGCTGGTCGCCGACGTCCTCCGCCCACGCGACGAAGCGCTCGTCGGCGCGTCGCGGCCGGTAGCAGTCGTAGACCTTGAGGGTGTAGCCGCGAGGTGCGAGCTGTTGCTGCGCCGCGTGGAGCGCCTCGGCGAGCGGCTGCGTCACGACGCACATCGGCTCGTCGTAGCCGGGTACCGGATCGCCGGTGAAGTTGTGCGGCGTGGCGTAGCGGACCTCCTCGATGATCGAGGGATCGACGTCGCGCAGCCGCACGAAACCAGCCGGCGCGTGCTCGACCTGCGGCGTGGGCGTCGGGCTGGACGCCGTGGTCGCGGGCGGGCTGGGTGGTGGCGCCGGTGGTGCCGGAGCGGGCGGCGCGCTCGTACCGCACGCCGCCGCTACCAGCACGAACGCCACCGCAGAGGCGAGCCGCCGGGAACCACGGGTCATCCCGCCACGCTAGCCCCGGTCCCGCCACCGCCGCTGTGCGAGCGTTCAGAAGGGAGGCCGCTGACCGGCGACCTCGTAGGCCATCACTTCGACGTCCCGCATCTCCACGCCCGTGTCGGGAGCCGCCGCGACCTTCCGCCACGCCTCGATCGCATCCCAGGACTCCCAGCGCTCGAAGTTGTTGACGCGCTCCGGGTCCACCGGATCGGCGGTGATCGCGACGTCGAGGCACCCGGGCGCTCGACGTGCCCGGGTGAGCAGGTCGTGGTGTGCGGCAACCCAAGCATCCCGCTGGTCGGCATCGACCTTGAGGTGGCCGGCGATGATCCACATAGCTATCCCTCCTGAACAGGACGTCGTCACCAGGTAGACCACCCGAAGCCCCCGAACTCATCGCACGATCAGCCGAAGAAGACCCCCGGAGCGCTCACAGCCCCAGCGCGGGGGCGATCTCGCGCAGCGCGGGCAGCGGGTCGTCGGCGCTGTTGTCGCCGAGGACCTGGATCACCACGTGATCGGCGCCCGCGTCGAGGTGCCGCCGGACGTGCGCGGCGATCGCCTCGGCGTCGCCGATCGCGACCATGTGCTCGGCCAGCTTGTCCGAACCGCCGATGACCAGGTCGGACTCGTCGAAACCTTGCCGCAGCCAGGACTTCCGGTAGTTCGGCAGCTGCGAGTACATGTGCAGGTGCTGGTGCGCTCGGCGCAGCCCGGTCTCCCGGTCGGTGGTCAGCGCCACCGCTTGCTCGCTGACCACCCACTTGTCCGGCCCGAGCAGTTCCCGGGTGCGAGCGGTCTGCTCCGGGGTGACCAGGTAGGGGTGCGCGCCGTCGCCGGCGGTGCCGGACAGCTCGATCATCTTCGGCCCGAGCGCGGCCAGCAGCCGGGCCGGGCGCTGCGCACCGGGCTCGACCTGCTCCGGCATCTCGTCCATGCGGCGCAGGTATTCGCGCATGGTGGCCAAGGGCTTGGCGTAGGTACCTGCGTGGTGCTCCACCAGCGGGCCGTGGCTGACTCCGAGGCCGAGCACGAACCGCCCGGGGTACAGCGCGCTGAGCGTGCGGGAGCCGGATTCGGCGGCGCTGGCGTCCCGGGCGTGGATGTTGGCGATGCCGGTTCCGACCACGAGCCGCTCCGTGGCGCCCAGCAGCGCACCGGCCTGGGTGAACGACTCCTTGCCGAACGCCTCGCCGTAGAACAGCGAGCCGTAGCCGAGTTCCTCGATCTCGCGGGCGCGGGCGCGCACGTCGCGGATCGACCAGGTGTCGCTGGTCCACCAAACGCCGACCCTCGAGCTGAAATTGATCTGAGCCATGCCGCCGAGGCTATCCGCGCAACCAGCCGCAGGCGCCCGCATCAGCCCATGTCGGTGATGGGGGGCTCGCAGGATTCGCCGCGGAAGGTCGAACAGCGGTGAGAGGTGCGGAGTAGGACCATCGAGATGTCGGTCCCGAGTTGCCCGTTGGCAGCCACCTTGAAGGGAGCCACCGATGCCGGAATTCATGGATGTGCATCACGACATGGCCGGGTTGACCTCGGAACAGCTCGCTGAAGCCCATCGCGCGGATCTGGCGATCCAGTCCGAGGAGAACGTCGACTTCAAGCATGCTTGGGCCGATCCCGACAGCGGCGTCGTCTTCTGCCTGTCCGAAGCGCCGAACGAGGAGGCCGTCAAGAAGGTCCACCAACGGGCCGGGCACCCGACGGACGAGGTGTACCGGGTCCCCCTGCAGGCCTGAACTGCTCACATGTGGGGGAGGGGCTCCGGGAGAAGCCGAAGAAGGCCCAGCTGAGACCAAAACTGAGACCAGGCGCAACAGGGCCCGGCGGTTCTAGCCGTTCGGCCTTCGACCAGATCTCGGAAGCGACGGGAGCGCCTCGAAGGTGGCGGTAGCGCTGGCCTGCTCGGTGCCAGTCGATTGCGGAGCTTCACCGGCGAGCCACAGCGTTTCCAGGTAGCCGTGGTTGGTCCAGGTCGCGGCGTGGAGCACGAAGCAACCCGGGTTCGGCTGCTTTTCACGGCACCAGGCCAGTGCCTCCAGCACATCGCAGGAGGTCAGCGTGTAGGTGCAGCATGCAAGCCCGCGAAGGGGATTGCGCTCACCGACTTCCCACGACCACAGCTCGACCATGAACGTGGGCTGGTCCGCGCTGCTGCACACCTTGCGATCGTCGAACTCCCGTACCTCCATGGCTGTCCATGGTGCAGGCAGCAGCTGCTCGATCTCAGCGATCCGCACCAACTCGCGGGTTCGCACACTGCTCCCACGACCAACAGGACCCGGCGGGGAAGATCCCCAACGGGTCCTGTTCGTGCTGGTCATTGAGCGGAAGCGGGGGGATTCGAACCCCCGGTCGCTCTCGCGACGCTCGCTTTCAAGGCGAGTGCATTCGGCCGCTCTGCCACGCTTCCAGGCGCAGCGTAGCCAACCGGGCGGGCGCGGGGTGCAGGCGGGCCGCTACTTGATTCCGCCCAGGTGGGTCGTCAGGCGGTCGAAGATCCGGGCCATGACCTCCTGCTCCTGCTCGTCCAGGATGTCGACCAGGTGTTCGCGGACGCTCGCCACGTGCCTCGGGGCTGCTTCGCGGAGCTTCGCCGCGCCCTCTTCGGTCAGGACCGCCAGGACGCCGCGGCCGTCGTCCGGGCATTCGTCGCGGCGGACCAGGCCGGCCTTCTCCAGGCGGCGGATCTGGTGCGACATGCGGCTCTTGGAGTGGGCCACGTCGTTGGCCAGCTCGCTCATGCGCATCCGCTGGTCGGGGCGTTCGGACAGCCGGACCAGGATCTCGTAGTCGGCGATCGACAGGTTGTGGCTGAGCTGCAAGTCCTTGTTCAGGTGGTGCTCGAGCAGTGCGCTGCCCACGATGTAGGCGCGCCAAGCTGCCATTTCGCGGTCGTTCAGCCATCGGATGTCCTGGTCTGTCACTTGATCAGGCTACCGACTGCTCCGGGGTGCTTCGAAAATTGTTTGACGTCCCATCGTTCGGCGCGGATATCATCGCGGTGTGCCCGGCTTCGCGGAGCAAGATCCGCAGCTGATGCCGCTGACCAGGCTGGTGGGCTTGACCGGTCGGCGACTGCTCCAGCACGGGGCACGCAGTGCTCAACCTGACCCTCTTCCGCTGGCGCGATCCCAGTCGGCCGGCGGATGGTCGGGCTGCTCATGGTCGAACCGGACGTCGTAGCGGCTCGTGTCCTCAGTGGACGTGGTGCGGAAGAAGGCGGATGTGACCACAGCGGTTGAAGTGACCGATCTGGTCAAGCGGTACCCGAAGAGCCGGACCAACGCGGTCGACGGGCTCAGCTTCCAGGTGCACGCCGGGGAGATCTTCGGGCTGCTCGGGCCGAACGGCGCGGGCAAGACCACCACGGTCGGCATCCTGACCACCAGGGTGCTGCTGACCAGCGGCACCGCCCGCGTCGCCGGAGTGGACGTGGCCGCCGACCCGGTGGCCGCGCGCAGCAAGGTGGCGGTGGTGCCGCAGCGGGTCAACCTGGACCGCTCGCTCAACTCCCGGCAGAACCTGATCTGGCACGCCGCCTACCACGGGATCTCGCGCGCGGAACGACATCGCCTCGCCGACGAGCTGCTGGACCGGATGGGCCTGGGCGACAAGGCCAAGGCGCGCGTCGACGACCTCTCCGGCGGGCAGGCGCAGCGGTTGATGATCGCCCGCGCGCTGATCCACAAGCCCGAGGTGCTGTTCTTGGACGAGCCGTCCACCGGCCTGGACCCGCAGGCCCGGCTGTTCGTGCACGACCGGATCAACGACCTGCGGGCCGAAGGCGTGACCGTCGTGCTCACCACGCACGACATGGACGAGGCGGCGAAGCTGTCCGACCGCGTCGGCGTTGTCGACCACGGCAAGCTGCTGACGCTGGACACCCCAGAGGCGCTGATCAAATCGCTGCCGGGCAGCGGCACGGTGGACGCGACGCTGCGGCCGAACGGCTACGAGCCGGACCGGATCTCCGCACTGTTGTCCGATGTGGACGGTGTGCAGCGGGTCGAGCAGATCGGCAGCAGCACCGGGGCGGACGGCGAGGCGGAGCTGCGGCTGCGGCTCTACGTCGGCGTCGAGCCGGCCGCGCTGCTCGGGCCGGTCGCGCAGACCCTGCACGAGCAGCGGATCTCGGTCAGCGACCTGGCGTTGGGGGCGGCCACCCTCGAAGACGTCTTCATCGACCTCACCGGGAGGGAACTGCGATGAGTCCGGTGCGCGCCTTCACCGCGGTGCTCGCCCGCGACGTGTTCGTGACGGGCCGCGAGCTGCCGAGCTTCCTGGCGCAGGTGCTGGTCCAGCCGGTGGCGCTGCTGTTCATCTTCGGCAAGGTGCTCAGCGAACTCGGCTACGCCCAGCCCGGCTACGCGCAGATCCTGCTGCCCGGCATGATCGCGCTCAACGCGTTCCTGGTGTCCCTGCAGAACACCTCGTTCCCGCTGGTGCTGGACTTCTCCTTCTCCCGCGAGATCGAGGACCGGCTGCTGGCGCCGCTGCCGATCAGCTGGGTCGCGGTGGAGAAGATGCTCTTCGGCGCGCTGCGCGGCCTGTTCGCGGCGGTGCTGATGGTGCCGATCGGCATGGTGATGCTGGGCGAGATCAACTGGAACTTCAGCGGTCTCGCGTTCGCCCTGCTCTGCATGCTGCTGGGCTCGTTCGCCGGTGCATCGGTCGGCATGACCGTGGGCGCTGCTGTTCCACCGCGCCGCATCAACATCATGTTCGCGGTGATCCTGGCTCCGCTGATGTTCACCGGAGCGACCCAGTTCCCGTGGGCTCAGCTGGACCACCTGCGCTGGTTCCAGGTCCTCTGCGCGATCAACCCCCTGACCTACGTCAGCGAGGGGATGCGCGGAGCCCTGCTCCCGGACGTCCCGCACATGCCACCGTGGATCTGCGTCCTAGCCCTCCTAGCGGCCTGCCTGATCTTCGGCGCCCTCGGCATCAAGTTTTTCCTCCGCCGAGCCCTCGACTAGCCCGCCTGGGACCCGTGAGTCTTTTGGGCCGCCATAGCAGCCCAAAAGACTCACGGGACCTGACCAGCGGCGGAGCTGTCACCGGTCGAAACGACCGGCCTTGAGCTCGCCGAGGAAACCGGCCCAGGCCGTCTGCTGGACGCGTAATGTGCCGCCGTCGCGGTCCTTCGTGTCGCGGATGTAGGTGGCCGACTCGCCGATCGCCAGCTCGACGCACGCACTCTGCTGAGTGCTTCGGCTGGACTTCCGCCAGGGGCCGATCTTTGCGCTGATCACTCTTCGCCGATCCCTTCGGCATGCTTGGCGATGAGCTCGGCGGATTCCGCTGGGCTCAACGCGACTTCGGATACACGTGCTACTGCCTTGCGGAAGGCTGCCACGTCATCCGAACCGGTGACCATAGAGCCAGCATTCGGAGCTTCGGTGAAGACGTGAGGTTCGTCGTCATCGAACTCGAGCAGGGTGAATACGCCGTTCAAGGCGAAGTGGAAGTCCGCATCCAGCGGAATGACCTGGACGACGATGTTGGGCTGGGCTCCGAGCTTGAGCAGGTGGCGCAACTGGTCGAGACGCACTTTCGGCTGCTTGACGGGCCGCCACAGAACGGGTTCGTCGATGTATGCGATCAGCTTCGCCGGTGACGTCCGATCCAGGATTCCTTGCCGCGTCTGGCGCAGCGAGATCGCCTGTTCCACTTCGTAGGGCGAGCGGTCATCGGATTCGAAGAGCGCTCGTGAATAGGCGCGGGTCTGGAGCAGACCGGGAATGACTGTCGGGCTGACAGTCGTCAGGCGCACGGCGCGTTGCTCGGCGTCGATCAGTGCGGAGAGCTGGTCCGGCAAGTCCTTGTGCAGCTCCCACCACACCGGTTCGTCGAGTTCTCGGACCATGCGGAGCAGCTGCTCCCGATCGTGGCCGGTCACACCCAGGACCGCTAGCAGTGAGGCGACGTCTGTTTCGTTGATCCCCTGCGCGACGTTCTCCACCCGCGACACGCGCGACTTGCTCCAGTCGAGCTGTTCCGCGACCTCACGGACCGAGAGGCCGCTCTTCCGCTGGGCTTCCTTCATGAGGCGGGACAAGGCGCGCGCACGTGGGGTGTTGGCCATGCGCACAGCCTAAGTGGGGGTGCTCCTCGGATCGTTTCATTCATTCGAGTAATTGAAACGTCCCACATGATCGCGGGACGATACGTGGGACGTTGCACGAACTGATCTTCGTTCGGGTGGTGGCCATGTATCCGTTTCATTGGGTTCCTGCTGGTGGAGCGCGGCATGCGAGTACCGATGCGCGGCCTGATGGGGCGCTGGCCTACCCGAGCGGGACCGGGGTTCTGACGTTGTGCGGGAGCGAGCTCGTCGCTGACAACTCCGAGGTCGCCTGGCTCTGGGGCACCTGCGCCGAATGCAACTCCGCCGCGCGGCAGATCGCCGATACCGCTCGCTGAACTCCGGAAGGACTCGACATGCTGGACCTGATGCCGCAGATCGGCTCCGTCTCGGCGATCCTCGCCTGTTACCTGGTCCTGACCTGGCGGCCGCGTCGTCCGCAGCACGCCGGTGGCGGTGAGGGTGCGCTGACCGTGTGGCAGCTCGTTGCGCACGTGGAAGCCGAGCGCCGGCAACGGGAAAGCGGTGGCAGGCATCGGCTCCGAGAACCAGCCGAGTCCACATCGGACTGTCCAGGGCCGCCGCAGGAGCTCCAGCAGCGCGTGCTGGACGGACTCCGCCGCCTCTGACCACCTGAATCCCGGTTCGCCGCCGATGCCCCCGACCTGCGGCGGCGAGCCGGACGGGCGGGGGGGGCGCCCCCCCCCCCCCCCCCACGGCAGATCAACCCAGGGCCGCGGCCTCGCGGGCCAGCTGCTCGACCTTCGCCCAGTCGCCCGCGGCGAGCAGGTCCTTCGGAGCGAGCCACGAGCCGCCGACGCACCCCACGTTCGGCAGGGCCAGGTAGTTCGGCGCGGTCTGCGGGCTGATCCCGCCGGTCGGGCAGAACCGCAGCTGCGGCAGCGGCCCGGCGATCGCCTTGAGGAACGGCACGCCGCCGCTGGGCTCGGCGGGGAAGAACTTCATCGCGTTCACCCCGCGCTCGGCCAGCCGCATCGCCTCGGACACCGTGCCCGCCCCGGCCAGGTAGGGCACGCCGGAGGCGTCGACGTCGTCGAGCAGCCGGTCGGTGGTGCCCGGGGTGACCAGGTAGCGCGCCCCGGCGTCGGCGGCCTGCTTCGCCTGCCCGAGCTCGGTGATGGTGCCCGCCCCGGCGACCATCTCGGGGACCTCGGCGGCGATCCGCTCGATCGCGGGCAGCCCGGCGGCGGTGCGCAGGGTGACCTCGATGGTCCGGATCCCGCCGCGCAGCAGCGCTTCGGCCAGCGGAACGGCGTGCTCGACGTCGTCCAGCGCCACGACCGGCACCACCGGGGAGAGTTCCAGCACGTCAGCTGCAGTGTTCATCAGGCATTTCATCCGTTCTCGATGCTTGCCGGAGGCTCGTGGTGGCGC
>NZ_JAQGLA010000004.1 GCF_027853915.1 Saccharopolyspora oryzae | reverse complement strand
CGAACCTGAGAGGTCGGGGTTGGCGTGGAGCTCGCGCCGCAGCTCGCTCGCAGTTCGGAGTTCCTCGGCGAGCGCTGCTCGAAGTCGATCGCGTTCAGTCATCGCTCAATCCGTAGACGCGGGCAGCATTGCCGCGGCCGATCAGGGTGGCCACCCGGAGGGCGTCTTCCAGCGACCATTCGCCTTCCTCGACCCAGGGCCGCATCGCCAGCTCCATGCCCCGGCGCCAGAGCACCGCACCGAGGTGGTGCAGCTCGGGCGGGCCCCAGGCGTCCGACGAGTAGAGGATCTTGGCGAACGGCGCCAGTTCCAGGCTTTCGGCGACAACGGTGGCCGAACGCGCCCCCGTGTAGTTGATCCCCAGTCCGACGTCGAAGTAGACGTGGGGGAAGACCTGGGCCAGGTAGCCGGCGTTGCGGTGGAACGGGTAGCAGTGCAGCAGCAGCACGTCCGAACCCGAACCCTCGATCGCCTTGAGCCAGCGCGTGAGCAGCAGCGGGTCGCAGCGGTGCAGTTCGACGTCGGGATCGCCGTAGCCCGCGTGCAGTTGCAGCGGGAGCCCGGTGGCCACGCCCTCCCGCAGCAGCATTCGCAGCAGCACCACGTCATCGACCCTGGGCGGTGCTCCGGAGTCGATCGACCGCAGCCACTCCCCCGCTGCGCGCAGCACGTCCGCGTCGGTCGGCGGTTCGGGGTCGAAGTCGAAGCCGTACCGGTACGCCACAATGCTTTTCAGCCCGACGGCGGACCGGGCGCGCCGCGCCAGCTCGTCCCGGAATGCCGCGACGAGCCCTTCTGCGGTGCAGCCCGGCGCCACCGATTCGAGCACGGACTCCAGGCGGACCACCTCGTCCACCTGCTCGTCGACAAGCTGGCCGAGCTCGTCCGGCGACAGGATCTGCTCGCCGCGGTATCCGGTCTCGATCAGCCAGTGCCGGGTTCCGCTGGCCGACAGCAAGCGGCGGGTGAGCTCATCAGGATCCAGTTCGGATCGAGCGGCCCAGTAGTCCTCGGCGCTCGCCCGTTCCGGCAGGCCGAGCAGGGGCGCGCAGTGCCTGCGGATCGCGAAACCGATCTGCGAGTCGAACTGCGTCATCCACGACGGCACCGGCCGGTCCGACTCGGTGATGAGCGATTCGAACTCGGTGCGGGACACGCGGTCGCGCAGCGGACCGTGGACGTGGTGGTCGATCAGCGGGATGTCGGCCAGGCGGGCTTGCAGCTCAGTACGCATCGGCGACCTTCTGGCACACGTCGACCGCGTCGAGTCCTTCGACGGCGCGGAGTTCGGCGCGCTTCACGTCGAGGTGGGTGCGCAGCAGCTCCGGTGCGAACCAGTCGCGCACGACGGTGTCCTTCTCCAGCTCGTCGAGCGCTTCGGACAAGTTGGCCGGCAACGAGGGGATTTCGTCGAACTGCTGGTCCGCCATGTCCTCCGGCCACACCTCCGGCGGTTGGTCACCGCTGGCCAGCCCCTCCAGCCCCGCCCTGATCAGGGAGCCGAGCACGAGCCACGGGTTCGCCGTCGCGTCGGCGGCCCGGTACTCGAGGTTCAGCTGCCGCTCGGGATCGCCGCCCCCGACCGCGCTGGTCGGGCAGATCCGCACGAGCGCTTCCCGGTTGCGCTCGGCCAGGAAGATCCCGCCGACGCTCCAGCGGTGCGGCTGCAATCGGAGGAACGAGGACGGGCTGGGTGCGGTGATGGCGGTCAGCGCCCTGGCGTGGGCGAGGATGCCACCCGCGAAGCGCGCCCCGAGGTCGGCGAGCCGACCTGGGCGCTGCTCGTCGAACAGCACCGGCCGACCGGTGGCGGCGTCCACCAAGGACAGATGCACGTGGACACCGTTACCGCCCCCGTTCGGGGTCTGCAACGGCGCGAAGGTCACGCGGCGGCCGTGCCGACGTGCGAGATCGCGGACGATCTCCTTCAGCAGCACGGCCCGGTCCGCGGCCACCAGCGCCGAGGTGGGCGCGAGCGTGATCTCGAACTGGTCCTCGCCGTACTCTGGCAACCAGGTCTCCGGTTCCAGACCGGTCCGGGCCAGGAGCTCGACGAGATCGGATCCGAACGGCTCGGCGCCCCGGTAGCGCGCGAACGAGAACGGTGCCGTGCCCTCGCTGCCGTCCAGCATGAACTCGTGCTCGAACGAGGCGACGACCTCCAGCCCGAACCGCTCGCGCAGATCAGCGAGCGCGTTGCGGGCGAACGTGCGGGGATCGCAGTCCCACGGTTCGCCGTCGGGCAGGGTCTGGTCGGCGAGGAAGAGGCGCACTTGCGGGTGGCCATCGGTCTCCGGGAGCACGACCCCGGCTCCGGCGTCCGGCATCAGGCGCAGGTCACCGGTCGAGCCGAACGCGTTCTCCTCCGCGATCCCGCCGAAGCAGGTCAGCGCCAAGTTGGCGGGCACCCAGCCGACACCGCGGCGCAGGACCTCGTCGAGGTCCCGTTCCGGAACGCCCCGGCCACGGGTCAACCCCGCCAGATCGCAGGTCGCGACGAAGACAGTCGAATCCATGGATGCGCCTCACCGATCTCGGGTTAACAACGCCGAAAAAGTAACGCCCGTTAGATAGCTAGTCAATGCTCATTCTGCCGTAACAGAATATTCAGGGCGACTTCCCGGCGTCGCCGGACCGGGACAGCGCTTCGATCTCGCCCAACCGGCTTCGAACAGCATCCCCGCGCCGCTCGGCCACGGCGGCGACCACCGCCTCCACCACTGCCATCGCGGGAACCAAGGAGTCGAACGGGCTCGGCGCCTCCACCCTGGAAGGCAGCACGACCTCGGCCGCCTGCGCCGCCGGCGACATCCACGGATCGGTGAACAGGACGACGCGCGCGCCGCGAGCGGCGGCCTCCCGCGCGAAATCCGCCAGGGCCGGGTCGTACCGGCGGTAGTCGAACACGACCAGGACATCGCGCTGCCCGAAGTCCAGCAGCGTGGTGGCCTGCGAGAGCTCATCGGGCGGAATCACCCGCACCGCGGGCCGCAGCATCGCCAGGTGGCTCGCCAGGTACTCCGCCAGCACGCGGCTGAACCGGCCACCGCGCAAGTGGATCCGCATGTCCGGAGCGCTGAGCAGATCGGCAGCGCGGTCGAACTCGGCCTCCGGCAACGTGTCGAACGACCAGGACAGCACGTCGATGTAGTGCCGGGCCACCGCGGTGGCGTTCCGCCTGCGCTCCTCGGTGCCCGAGACCTCCGCGATCTGCCGCAAGGGCGAGCTCAGCTGCTGGTCGACCTCGTGGATCAGGGCCTTCTGGAACGCGGGGTAGCTGTCGAAGCCCAGCCGCGCGGTGAAGCGCAGCACCGTCGGCGCACTGACGTGCGCCCGCGCGGCGAACTGCGCGACGGTTTCCAGACCTGCCGCGGGGTACGCCGCGAGCAACGCGCGTGCGACCTTCAGCTCGCTGCGGCTGAATCCGGCCAGCTCGGCGCGGGTGCGCTCCGCGACGGTCGCCGCGAACTCCGCGCCCCCCGGGCTGCTCACCTCAGCACGATCACCTTGTCCAGGCACTCGCACCCCTCCCTCTCGAACCTCGCGTTGCCACCGATCATTGTCCCGCCCCGCAGAGCCGACCGGGCGTCGATCCAGTCCGCGACCACACCCCTGATCTCACACGCATTACCAACTTCGGTGTTGACCGCAAAGTTGTAATGCTCATAATATCCGAAGCCTGCGGCGCGTGTGACCGCCCTCACCCGGGACTCGGACGCAACAGCTGGTCCGCCGCAGGCTCATCCAGCGCTGGCGCGGAGACACCGCAAGCAGCTCGCCCCGCCGCCGAGCGGAAATCCGCCGGTCGGCCACCACCCCGACGGATGCACGCAGCGCCGCTCGCAGAGACGGAAGAGGAACATGGACACAGCCAGCGCCGTGAAGATGGTGACCGCGCAGATCGAACGGGACCGCAGCTACCCGGTCGAGCTGACGCAGGAGCTCGTGCGGATCCCGACCGTGAACCCGAAGTTCGAGGTCGGCGAAGGCCTCAACCGCGAGACGGACGCCCAACGCCTGGTGGCCGAGCACCTCGCAGCAGCCGGTCTGACCACCGAGCAGCACGAAGTCTTCCCGGACCGGCCCAACGTGCGCGGTCACCGCGACGGCTCGGACGAGCCCAGCCTCGTCCTCAACGGGCACATGGACGTCGTCCCCGTCGGCGACCGCAGCACCTGGTCCGTCGATCCGTTCGGGGCCGAGATCCACGGCGGTCGGCTCTACGGGCGCGGCGGCTACGACATGAAGGCCGGAATCGCGGCCGCGATCGCCGCCGCGAAGGCGATCCACGATTGCGGGATCGAGCTGGCCGGCCGGTTCGAGGTGCACAGCGTCGTGGACGAGGAGGCCGGCGGGTTCGGCAGCAAGGACCTCGTCACCCGCGCCCGCGCGGCGTCCGCGGTCATCGTCGGCGAGCCGACCGAGGAACAGGTCATGCTCTGCCAGGGCGGGCTGGAGTGGGTGCGGGTCACCCTCCGGGGCCGCAACGCGCACACCGGGTGGCGGTACAACGACATCTACCCGCAGCGCGATTCCGCGGACCGCACCCGCCCCGGCGTCAACGCGGCCGAACTGGCCGCACGCCTGATCACCGCCGTCGGGCAGCTCGAACGCGACTGGGCCCGCGGCAAACCGGCGCACCCGCTCCTGCCGCCCGGGGTCAACACCATCAGCCCGAGCGTCGTCCAGGTCGGTTCGGGACTCGGCCCGGACGGCCTGCCCGCCACGATGACGAATCCGGCCATCACGCCGGACGTCGCCGTCCTCGACTTCGACCTGAAGTACCTGCCCACCGAAACGTCGGCACAGGTCCGAGCCGAGTTCGAGGACTTCATCGGGCACTGGGCGGCGCAGGACCCGTGGCTGCGCGAGCACCCGCCGACCGTGCAGTGGGAGCTCGGCGACCTGCACTTCCCGGCGTTCGACACCTCGCCGGACTTCCCCGTCGTCGACAGCATCCGGCGGCAACGGGCGGCGCTGGGCAAGACGACCGAGATCACCGGGTTCGTGGCGGTGTGCGATGGCGCGTTCTACCGCCCCACGGGCGCGACGCCGCTGATCTACGGCGCGCTGGGCGCGGACGCGCACGGACCCAACGAGTGGGTCGACGTCAACTCGATCGTCGACACGGCAAAGGTTTTCGCCGCCGCGGCGATCGAGCACTGCGGCCTGCGCCCGACGACCCGGTAGCACTTCCGACGTCCATCCTCAATGGAGTTATCAGATCCGCGCCCGTACTCCGGGACGCACGCGGACAGGAATCCCCGGCACCGCCGCCCCAGCGGAACCTGCTGCGCGCCGACCACGCCGTCGGCGCGCAACTCCGGAACGAAACGCGAGTCAAGCCATGAGCAACTCCCAGGACGACGGCGTCCCGGCCCAGCGCTACCGCCAGCCGAAGGGCGTCGAGCAGTACGGCGTCGAGGCGATACCCGACGAGGAGAAGACCGTCCGCTGGTGGGACGTGTCCTTCATGATCATCAACTTCCTGATCAACCCGGGCATGATCCTGGTCGCCGGCGGTGCGGTCGCCGCCGGGCTGTCCTTCTGGGCCGCCGTCGCCACGGTGCTCGCCGGGATCGTCGTCGCCTTCGGCGCCTACTCGATCATGGCCACCGTCGGCGTCGACTACGGGCTGCCGGGCCAGGTCGGCACCCGCATCACCTTCGGCATGCGCGGCGCGCAGTGGATCCCGTCCGCCCTTCACGTGATCAGCTCGGTGTACTGGTTCGCGTTCCAGACGGTCGCCGGTGCCCTCGGGATCATCGCGGTGCTGCGCGCGTTGACCGGGCACACGCTGAACTTCGCGCTCGTCAGCGTGATCTTCGCGATCGTGCAGGCCGCCGTCGCGCTCGTCGGCTACGGCTCGGTGAAGGTGCTGGCCAGGATCGCCTTCCCCACCAAGATCGTGCTGACGGTCGTCTTCATCACCGTGCTGATGACGCACGACGACCCGAACTACGCACCAGGCGCGGTGCTCGGCCTCGACCTGCACATCCCTTGGGAGTGGTCGGTCATCGCGTTGTGGCTCAACAGCGTCGTCTCGGCCTGGCTGTCGATGATCACCAACGCCAGCGATTTCTGCCGCTACTCCCGCAGCCGGGTCGACGTGTGGCTGGGCACCATGGCCGCAGCGGTTCTCGGCGCGCTGATCACCGCGTTCGTCGGCTGCTACGCCGCGGTGGCCTCCGGCGGCAACGACAACGCATTCGACGTCATCGCCCGCATCACCGAAAACCCCCTGCTGCTCGGCCTGGTGCTGCTCTACATCATGCTGGACAACTGGACGATCAACGTCCTCAACCTCTACACCGCGGGACTCGCCCTGGTGAACATGGTTCGCCGGCTCGGGCGGTTCTGGGCGACGCTCGGGCTTTCGCTGATCGGCATCGCGCTGTCGCTGCTGCCCGAACTGGTCAACGGGTTCACCGGTTTCATGACGGTGATGGGCAATCTGTTCGCCCCGGTCGCCGGCGTGCTGATCGCCGACTACCTGTTCTGCAAGCGCCGGGCAATCGACGTCTCCGAGCTGTTCGCGAAGAACGGCCGCTACTGGTACTGGTCCGGTTTCAACTGGCTGGCCGTCGGCTGGACCATCGCCGGATTCCTGGTGTACCTGGCGCTGCCGGACGCCGCGGTGCCGTCGATCACCTGCCTGGTGGGCGTTGGCGCCGGCTACCTGATCACCGCCTCGCTGCTGGCCGAGCGGTTGCCGCACCTGCGCGCCGCCAACGCGCCCGTTCCCACCCCGCACGACGTCGATCAACCGGCGCCCGCCCGGTCCTGACCAGTTGCCGGGGCCGCGATCGGGTTCGCCCTGTCGCTCGTGGTCTACCAGCCCGCCGCCGTCAACGCGCTGATCGATGCGGCCCTCGATGCCGGGGCGACAGCGTCAAGCCCGCCTCGAAGTCGTTGTGGGGCTATGGCGGGGTCGTGCAGGCCCCGGACGGGTTCTCCTGGGAGAGCACGTCGGTTCCCGCCGGACGCTGAGCCGGCGGATTCCCCTTACCCCACCTGCGATTTCTCGCAAACTCGTCCACCGGAGTGATCAAGTGGCGTAACGTGGTCCGCTCCGCAAGCGGGAGCGGTTCGCGAATGCGAGGTGTTGGGGGATGGCTGCTCCGGGGAGGTTGACCGACAGCGCCTCGTTGGCCCGGCGGTTGTTGTGGAACCGCCGAGTCGGGGAAACCGCCGGCCCGCAGCCGGTCGTGGTGCTGCTCGGCCCCACCGGATCCGGCAAGACCGAGGCGCTGAACTCGATCTCGCGGGACTGCGGCAGCGGCGTCGTGCACAACCAGCCGCTGGACTTCGCCCAGGACGAACCGAAGACGGTCGAGGCGCTGGCCCAGATCGCCTTCGGCCTGTCCCGCCGCTGGCCCTCCCGCAAGCCACCGCGGTTCACCCGCTTCGCGCTGGGCCTGATCGCCGTGCAGGCGACGTTGCCGAACGACCGCGAGCAGGCCAGGGACAAGCTCAACCGGGCCATCAAGGAGTTCGCCAAGAGCCCCACCGCGGAACGGACCGCCGAGATCGTCCAGACGCTGTCCGACGCCGCCGAACCGCTGCTCGATCCGCTGCTGGCGACGACCGCCAACCTCCTGCCCACGCTGATCCGCTACGCGGGGCGCCGACCGCTGGCCAACGCCAAGCGCTGGCACGCCGGGTTCCCCGAAGCCGAGGGCGCCGACCCGCTGGACGCCCTGATCCAGCTCAGCATCCGGGGCCGCGCCGATTCGGCGGAGATGACCAGCTGGCTCACCGCCGCGTTCCTGGCGGACGTGCGGGCGAGCCACGAGGTGATGGCCAAGCCCGAGCCCAAGAGCCCGTGCGAGTGCGTGAACCCCGCCGACCAGGACCACTACCACAACTGGATCGTCCTGCTGTACAACGTCGACCACGGCGCCGGGTTCCAGTTCCTGGAGGACATCACCGCGGCCCGCGAGCGGCACCTGGGTCAGCGCGAGGAGCACGATCCGCTGCTGATCATCGCCACCAGCGGGCGTTGGCACCCGGAGTGGGAGTCCGACTGGCACCCGCCGTGGAAGTCGCTCGAGAACAAGCCCGAGGACGTGTCGGTGGTGTCGCGCTGCACGAACGTCGGGCACTGGCGCACCAATCCGGCGGAGGCCCGGCCGACCGCGAGCTACCTGCCGGTGCTGCTGGAGCCGCTGAAGATCGAGGAGACCGCCCGGATCCTCGGCACCAGCGTCCGCTCCCCCGCTGCCAGGCTCGCCCAGCGCGCCAGCGGCGGCTTGCCGCGGGCCGTGCACACCGTCCAGAACCTGCTCGACGGCCGCCCGCTCGACCAAGCCCGGCGGGACGCGCTGTGGCCCGACGATCTCGCCGAGGCGGACTCGTTCCGGGAACGCCTCGAAGACCTGCGGCTGTCGCACCACCTGCTGGACGTCGACCTCGAGGAGTTCGTCACCGCCGCGGCGTGGGCGACCGCGCCGTGGCTGGTGCCCGCGGAGTCGACCAGCCTGGTGTCGCAGCCGAAGATCGGGCGCATCCTCACCGAACTGCGCACCGGGTTGTGGGTGATCGCGCCGGAACGCCGCGGCGGCACCGAGGACCACACCGTGCTGCACCCGTGGATCGCGCGGACCCTGCTGTCCGCGCTGGCCGCGCGCGACGGCGAACCGTCGTACGAGACGCAGTTCCGGGCGATGCTCGAGGACACCACCGTGCAGCGGGATCCGGAGCGGAAGGCGTACTGCCTGCTGGCCCTGGGCGAGTTCGCCGAAGTCGTGACCATGCTCGAGGAGCGGTTCGACCGGATTCCGCACCAGGACTGGGTGGACCTGCTCACGCTGGTCTCCGGCGCGCCGGACAACAAGCCGCTGCAGCACGACCACGACGCGCTCTACCAGGCCCTGGTCCGCGAGGACCAGCGCGGCAAGCCCGACGACCGGTCGACGGTGCGCAACGTGCTGGCCCGCCTGGTCGCCGCGGCCTGGCTGCTGACCAATCCGCTGGCCGGTCCGGACGACGAGCGCAAGAAGCTGGTGGCGCAGTGCTTCCGCGAGCTCGCGCCGCTGTCCCGGCGTTCCGACGTCGCCGCCCTCTACGAAGCCGCCCGGCAAACCGAGCGGCTGTTCTGAGCACACCGACCGATTGGACCTGGCGATGCCCTCATCACCCCAGTCGACACCCGCTCCGGTGCGCCCCTGGCCGTGGTGGCGCCGCCACAAGATCATCTCGGCGCTGCTGGTGGTCGTGGTGGTGGCCGGCGGTCTGGCGTGGTGGCGTCCGTGGGAGCGCTGCGGTGCGGGCATGTCGAGCGCCGAGGACCAGTGCGTCGGGCTGAACCTGGACATGACCCCGTTCAGCTCCGATCCGACGATGAACGCCCTGCAGCAGCGGATCGCCCAGCACAACTCCGAGATCACCGGCGAGGACTTCATCACCGTCGTGGTGCTCAACAACATGACGCCCGACCCGGGCTCGGACAGCGCGGCGCTGCTGAACGTGCAGCACGGCGTCATGGGCGCGATCGCCGCGCAGGCCCGGGTGAACACCACGTCGGTCGTGGGTTCGCAGCGGCCTCCGGTGAAGCTGCTGCTGGCCAACTACGGGGCGAACGCGCGCTGGCAGTCCGAAGCGGTGCAGGCGATCCTCGACCACCGCGACGAGCAGCACATCGTGGCGGTGGTCGGTCTCGGGCAGAGCCTGGACGGCACGCGCACGGCCGCCAGCACGCTGTCGGCGAACAAGGTCGCCGTGATCAGCGCGCTCGCCAGCGCGGACAACATGAACCGGGACCCGGTCAGCAACGACTTCATCGAGCGCTTCTACCGGATCGCGCCGACCAACGTCGACGCCGCGAACGCGGCCGTGTCGCACCTGCGCGAGGTCAACGCCCAGAAGGTGATGCTGGTCCGCGACAACAGCAGCAGCGACATCTACTCGCGCACCCTCGGCGATTCGTTCGAGCAGGCCTACCGCGCGGGCTACGGGCACGACGTGCCCAGCGAGCAGATCTTCACCTCGCCGTCCGAACCGCTGGAGGGCGTCACCCGCGACACCTTCCTGCAGCCGCAGTTCGCCAACGTCTACGGGCGGATGTGCCTGGAGAAGCCGGATCTGATCTACTTCGCCGGCCGCGGCTCCGACCTCAAGGCCTTCCTCCGCGCCGTGGGCGAGGGCGGGGCCTGCAGCCTGCCCGAGGTCGACCTGCTGACCAGCGACGACGCGTCCAGCCTGCTGGGCGGGCAGTTGCCGGACATGCCGGCCACCAAGGTCAACGTCTTCTACACGAGCGTGGCGACCGCCGACATGTGGAAGAACACCGACCAGACCGACAACCGGGCGAACTACCAGGCCTTCGCGAACGCCTTCGCGTCCCAGGACCTCGACGACGACCTGCGGGACGGTTACGCGATGGCGCACCACGACGCGCTGCTGCTCGCGGTGGGCGCTGCGCGGCTGGTCTCGAACGTGCAGAAGAACAACAAGGTGGTGGCCGAGCTGATCAACAACACCTACGCCTGCGGCCACCCGCTGCCCGGCGCCACCGGCAAGATCGCGTTCAGCCCGGACAGCCACGGCGACCCGATCGACAAGGCGCTGCCGATCATGCAGCTGAAGCCCGACGGCAGCATCGAGCAGAAGGGCCTGACGTGGACCAACGGCCGGCCGTTCGACGAGTTCTGCCGCTGACACGTCCAGGTCCATTCGATCGTAGGTACTCGGCTAACTCGAAGGGGTGGACTGTCCGGTAGTTGTTTGGTATATGCCATCAACTCGCTTACCGTGAAGGCGCGCGAGTGACGTTCGCGACCGGGCTGCGGCGCTCGACCGGTGTTCCCGTCGGCCGAGCGCCGCAGCTGTGCGAAACGGGCGTTACGGCACGACCGCGGGTTCCCGCTGCAGGTGCTCAGCGATCAGCCCACCGATGACCGCCATGGGTTCGGCCTGCGTGATCGCGTCGTGGGTGCACTCGACGTCGTGGGAGATCACCGCACCCGTGATCCGCGAGTTCCACGCCTCGCCGTGGGCCAGCTCGTCGGCCGCCGCAGCGCGGAAGTACAGCAGGTCCCCGTGGAAGAGGGACTCGGCGTAGGTCGGCAGCAGCGCGGCGGAGTTGAGCAGGACGGTGGTCAGCGCCGTGATCTGCTCCTCCCCCAGCGCCGGGTGGTCCTGGGCGCCTGACGGCAGTCCCGCCGCCTCGAGCAGCAGCGACCGGACGTCCTCCCGCCCGAACTCGACTCGGTGCACCTGCGGGTCGACCGGCCGCGAATCGAGCAGGGCCAGCAGGGCGACCCGCTCGCCGTCGGCCTGCAAGCGGGCGGCGATGGCGTGCGCCAACGCGCCGCCGAGCGACCAGCCCAGCAGGTGGTACGGCCCGGTCGGCTGCACCGAGCGGATCTGGCGCACGTAGCCGTCGACCATCTCGCGGAACGTCGACGGCAGCTCCTCGGCCCGGGTCAACCCGATCGACTGCAGCCCGTAGACCGGCACGTCCTCCGGCAGGTGGCGCGGCAGCCCGGCGTAGCACCAGCTCAGACCGCCCATCGGGTGCACGCAGAACAGCGGTGGTCGAGTGCCGCTGGTGCGCAGCGGGAGGACCGGCTCGAAGGCGTTCGACGACGTCTCCCGGTCCAGCAGCTCGACCAGTTCGGCCACCGTCGGAGCCTCGTACACCGCGCCGAGGAGAACCTCGGTGTTCAGGTCGGTGCGGAGCCTCGTGACCAATTCGGCGGCTCGCAGCGATTGGCCGCCCAGCTCGAAGAAGTCGTCGTCGATGGTGACTTCCTCGACGCCGAGCACCTCGGCGAACAGCGCGCACAGCTGCTCCTCGCGCTGAGTGCGAGGAGCGCGACCGGCGCGGGCTTCGGGTGCGGGGAGGGCGGAGTGGTCGAGCTTGCCGTGCACCGTCAGCGGGAGCTCGGGGAGCAGGACGAACGACGACGGAACCATCGAGGTGGGCAGGCGTTTCGCCGTCCAGGAGCGGAGTTCCACCGCATCGACCGGTTCTGCCCGCGGCACCACGTAAGCGACCAGCTCGGGCTCCGCGGAAGTCGTCGCCGCCACCACTGCCTCGGCCACCCGGGGATGCGCGGTGAGCGCCGCCTCGATCTCGCCGGGCTCGATGCGGACGCCGCGGATCTTGAGCTGGTCGTCGGTGCGACCGAGGTACTCGAGCATGCCGTCCTCGGTCCACCGGGCCAGGTCGCCGGTGCGGTACATGCGCGCGCCCGGCCGCCCGAACGGATCGGGCAGGAAGTGCTGCGCGGTCAGCTCTTCCCGGTTCAGGTACTCGCGGGCGACCTGAGCACCGCCCAGGTACAGCTCGCCGGGCACGCCCGGCGGCTGGGGCTGCATCGCGGCGTCGAGCACGTAGGCGCGGACGTTGTGGCCCGGACGGCCGATGAGCGGCCGGTCGCCCTCGACGCGGCAGTACACCGAGTCCACTGTGGATTCCGTTGGGCCGTAGTAGTTCCAGGCCTCGATCCCCGGGCAGTCGCGCAGCGTCGACCACAGCGCCGGGTCGATCGGTTCGCCGCCGACCATGAGCAGCCACGGGAACTTCTCCGGCCCCGACAGCAATCCCTCGGGCAGCAGGCGGCGCAGGAAGGACGGGGTCAGGTCGACGAAGTCGATGCGGTGCCGGGCGAAGTACCGCACGAGCGCGGCTGGGTCGAGCCGCACCTGGTCGTCGATGAAGTGGACCTCCTGGCCGGCGGCGAGGAAAAGCACGCTCTCCCAAGCGGTGTCGAAGGAGAACGACGCGGTGACCGCGGCTCGCAGCCGCCGTCCGGCAGGTTCGATCAGCTCGCGCCGGTGGTCGTGGAAGAGGTTGGCGAGCTGGCGGTGCTCGACGACCACGCCCTTCGGCCCGCCGGTCGAACCCGAGGTGAAGCTGATGTAGGCCGCGTGCTCCGGCCGGTGGGTGCCGACCGGATCGGTGCCGGGCTGCTCAGCACCGACCTCGTCGAGCACCAGGAACGGGTGCTCGGACGGCAGCGTCGCGCCGATCGCCGAGGTGGTGAGCACGTGGCTCGGCCGGGTTTCCGCGAGCAGCGCCTGGATCCGGGCCGGCGGGTGGCCGGGGTCGAGCGGTACGCAGGTCGCACCTGCCTTGAGCACCGCCATCACCGCGATCAGGTAGTCAGCGGTGCGCGGAAGGGCCAGCGCGATGCGCGTTTCCGGACCGGCGCCGCGTTCGATCAGCAAGTGCGCCAATCGGTTCGCGCGGGTGTTGAGCTCGGCGGCGGACAGCCTCGTCTCGCCGCAGACCAGCGCAGTGGCATCGGGTTCCGCCCGTACCTGGGCTTCGAACAGCTCCGGCACCGTCGCTTCCGGAGTGTCGTGCTCGGTGTCGTTCCACCTGTCGAGGACCAGTTCCCGCTCGTCCTCGGAGAGCAGGTCGATCGCCCCCACCTGCTGCTCCGGATCGGCGTTCGCCAGCACGTGCAGCAGCTGGAGGAAGCGGCGCAGGTGCGCCGCCGTGGTCGGGCCGTCGTACTTGTCCGGGTCCGAGTTGAAGTCGATCCGCAGCGATCCGTCGGCGGGCCGGTCGTAGACGTTGACGCCGAGACCGGTGACCGGACCGTTCGAGAGGTTGCGCAGCACGGCCGGATGACGCCCGAACTGGAGCTGCGCGTCGTGGGTCATGATGTTCATGCCCCAGTCGCCGAGGTAGCCGCCGCGGTGGTGGGCGATCCCCAGATCGCGCACGAGGTGCGCCGAGGAGTAGCGCTGGTGGCGCAGCAGGCCCTTCGCGCTGTTCGAGGTGGTGCGGATCAGTTCGGCCACCGTCGTCGACGGCGTCATCAAGGTGCGCAGCGGCAGCACGTTGGTCACCATCGACGGCACGCTGCGGGCGAAGCTGCCCGACCGGCCGTTCACCGTCAGGTCCAGCACGACCTCGTCGGTTCCGGCCAGCCGGTGCACGTACAGCGCCAGCGCGGACATCGCGACCGACGGCAGGCTGGTGCGCGCCTTCCGGGCCAGCGCCCGCAGCCCCGCGGTGTCCTCCGGGGTGACGTGACCGGTCTCGCGCAGGAAGGTGTGCGGCACGACGGACGCCGGAGAGCTGGAGCGGTCCGCCTTGGGCCAGTCCACCAGGTGTTCCGCCCAGTACTGCCGATCGCGGACGTACCGCTCCGATTCGTCGTACTCCGCCTCGTCGGAGATGAGCTGCGCCAGCGAACCGAACTGGCACGGCGGGAACGGCTGCCCCTCCTCGGCCGCCCGGTAGAGCTCGGCGACGCGCTGGATGAACAGCGCGAAGCCGAACCCGTCCATGAGGATGTGGTGCATCGCGACGTAGACGGTGAACCGCTCCTGCCCGGTCCGCAGCACGGCGAACGAGAACAGCGGTGATCTCCGCAGGTCCACCGGTGAGCCGAGCTCGGCCCACATCCACTCCTCGGCGGCCGCCTCCGGATCGGCGGCGCCGCGCAGATCCACCTGCGGCAGCGACCAGTCCAGCACCGGTTCGATCGTCTGCCACATCCGGCCGCGCCCGTCACCGTCGAACCGGGCGCGCACCGCATCGGTCTCCGCCACCGCCTGCCGCAACGCGACTTCGAGCAGCTCGACGTCCAGCGGACCGTCGATCTCCACCGCTTCCGCGGCGCGGTACAGGGGGTTGGTCGGATCGAGTTCCTGGGCTAGCCACACAGCCGTCTGGGCAGCTGTCAGCGCAAGCGTTCCGCGGTCGGTCTCCTTGGACATGGCACGCTGGGTACCACGCGAACAACAAGATCCAACTGAGTCGAACCCGGCACGTACGAGTGACGACTGCGTCACACCCCTGCGACCTCCGGTCATCGCCGCACAAACTTCCCATTCTGCCGGAACAATTCGGCGAGCAGCGGGCATGACGCGCCGAGCAGCCACCCGCGGAGGAGCGCCCGACGGGGCGCGGCCTTTTGCCTGATACCAGCCTCTTTCGGCCGCGGTGGGAAGATCCCGCAAAGCTGGGACCGACCTTGTTCACCCGTTCGGCCCACCAAGTTCAGCTTCCCCTTCTCTCGACGTGCTCGCATCAGCAGGTACAGCTCACGCATCGCCCGGGCCTGCTGCCTATCGGCCGCACGCACCGGTCCGCCCGTGGCGGAAACTCTCGAGAAGGGAAAGCGACAGTTGCGACGAAACAAGGCCGTGCGCGTGGCAGTGGGTTGCGCGGCGGCAACGAGCCTGGTGGCCGTCGCCGGCTGCGCTTCGGCATCCGCAGCGATGCCGACCGCCGCTACGGCGACGCCGATCAAGCACGTCGTGGTGATCTACCAGGAGAACGTCTCCTTCGACCACTACTTCGGCACCTATCCGAACGCGGCGAACACCGACGGTCAGCGCTTCCACGCCAAGCCCAACACCCCGCAGGTGAACGGGCTGACCCCGGAGTTGCTCAACCACAACCCGAACGAAGCGAACCCGCAACGGCTCGGGCCGGCGCAGGCGCTCACCTGCGACCAGGACCACGAGTACGGCGCTGAGCAAGCCGCGTTCGACGGGTACAAGATGGACAAGTTCGTCGAAACCGTCGGCGCCCACGATCCCGGTTGTGATCCGCGCCAGGTGATGGACTACTACGACGGCAACACCGTCACCGGGATGTGGAACTACGCCCAGAACTTCGCCATGAGCGACAACTCCTACGGCTCGACGTTCGGCCCTTCCACGCCAGGCGCGCTCAACCTCGTGTCGGGTCAGACGCACGGTGTCACCAAGGAGGTTCCGGCCCCCGGCAAGCCGTTCCCGAGCGACGAAACCGCGGGCGGCACCGTCATCGGAGACCCGCAGCCCTACGGCGACGACTGCAGCGACCGCGAGCAGGTCCAGCTCTCCGGCCGCAACATCGGGGATTCGCTCAACGAGAAAGGCCTGACCTGGGGCTGGTTCCAGGGCGGTTTCAAACCGGTGCAGCGCGGGGCCGACGGCACGGCGAAGTGCACGGTCAAGCAGCCCGATGGCTCGTTGCTGGGCGGACATCCCGTTGGTGCCGCGCTCGGTCACACCGGCGAGAAGGGCTGGAAGGGCGACTACATCCCGCACCACGAACCGTTCCAGTACTACCCGCAAACGGCCAACCCGCACCACCTGCCGCCGTCGTCCACGGCGATGATCGGCCAGACCGACCAGGCCAACCACCAGTACGACATGTCCGACTTCTGGGACGCGGTGGGTGCCGGTCACCTGCCCGCGGTGAGCTTCCTCAAGGCCCCCGGTTACCAGGACGGGCACGCCGCCTACTCGAGCCCGATCGACGAGCAGCGCTTCGTCGTCGACACGATCAACCGGCTGCAGAAGACGCCCGAGTGGAAGGACACCGCCGTCGTGGTCGCCTACGACGACTCCGACGGTTGGTACGACCACCAGCCCGGACCGCTGGTCAACCAGTCCCACACCGCCCAGGACGCCCTCACCGCCCCGGGCCACTGCGGCAACGACCCGAAGCAGGTGATGGGCGGCTACCAAGGCCGTTGTGGTTACGGCCCGCGGCTGCCGCTGCTGGTCATCTCGCCGTACGCCAAGCAGAACTACGTCGATCACGGCGTCACGGACCAGGCCTCGACGATCCGGTTCATCGAGGACAACTGGGGTCTCGGCCGCCTCGGCGACGCCTCCTTCGACGAACGCGCCGGCACGCTCAACGGGATGCTGGACTTCCAGCACCCGTCGGATCGACGGCTGTTCCTCGACCCGGCTACTGGGCAACCGGGACAGCCCTGACGACCGGTGCTGGCCGGGTTGGGCGGCCTCGCCCAACCCGGCCAGCACGCCGATCAGCTGGCTGCGGGAGCGCTCTCCAGCACTGCCAGCAGCCGGTCGACCGACTGCGGCCCGCTGGGCAGGACCTGTCCATCGATCACGAACGACGGGACGCCTCCGACCCCGAGCCTGCGCGCGCGGAGCCGATCGGACTCGACCTGGTCGGCGTAGTCCGAGCCGTCCAGGACAGCAGCGGTCTTCGCCCCGTCCAGCCCGGCGGACTCGGCGAGCTCCCGGAGCACCGCGTGATCCGCGATGTTGCGGTTCTCGGTGTGGTAGGCGTGCAGCACCGCGCCGGAGAACTCCCGGAACAGCCCCTCGTCCTGCGCGAGGAGGGCAACGCGGTGCGCGTCGAAGGCGTTCACCGGCCTCGCCGTGGTGATGTTCATGGCCAGGCCGTGCTCCTCGCCGAGCGCGGCGATCTGCGCGAACCGCGCCAGCACCGACTCGCGCGAGCTGTACGGGGCCATCACGTCCACTGTGGTCGGACCGGGTTCGGTGCTCGCGTCCGGTTCGAGCTGGAAGGCCCGCCAGGTGACGCTGATCCGGTCGGGGTGCTCGAAGCGGTCGTAGGCCGCCTCGAAGTTCTTCTTGCCCAGGTAGCACCAGGGGCACACCGGGTCCCACCAGATCTCGATCTTCATCCTCGTCTCTTTCCCCGTAGTCGTGTCGGTGCGGAGAACCCGGCCGGAACAGCGGTTCCCACCGGCCGGGCCGATCGCCTAGTCGATCGAGAGCACGACCTTGCCCCGCCCGTGGCCGGACTCGACCTCGACGTGCGCCTTCGCCGCCTCGGCCAGCGGATAGGTGCTGCGGACGTGCAGGGCCAAGCCGCCGCGGGCGTTCAGCTCCGTCAGCGCGGCCAGGCGCGCGGCCGAGCGCTGGCTGACCAGCGGTCGCACGCCCAGCTCCTCGACCAGGCCGAATTCGACCAGCGTCCCGATCCGGGAACGGTTGTCGACCAGCTCGAGCGACTGGCGCAGCGCCTGCTCCCCCGCCCCGTCGATGGCCGCGTCCACGCCCTGCGGGGCGACCTCGCGGACCCGCTCGACCAGACCGTCGCCGTAGGTCACCGGGACGGCTCCCAGGGAGCGCAGGTAGTCGTGGTTGGCCTCGCTGGCCGTGCCGATCACCGTGGCCCCCAGGTCCACGGCGAGCTGCACCGCGATCGTGCCGACCCCGCCGGCCGCCGCGTGGACGAGCACCGTCTCGCCCTTCTGGACGCCGAGCACCTCCAGCGCGGTGTGCGCGGCCTGGCCGCACCCGGACAGCCCGCCGCCCTCCAGGAAGCTCATCGTCTCGGGCTTCCGCACGATCTGGTCGGTCGGCACCACGACGTACTCGGCGTAGCAGGCCAGGACCGCGAAGCCCACGACCTCGGTGCCGACGGGGAACCCGGTGGCGCCGGGCCCCACCTCGTCGACCACACCGGAGAACTCGTTGCCCAGCAAGGACGGCGAGCTCACCTCCACCCCGCGCGGCACCCAGCCCTGCCGGACCGCGTAGTCGTAGGGCTGAACACCGGCGGCCTTCACCCGCACCCGGACCTGGCCGTCGGCGGGCCGGGGGTCGGGCAGTTCGGCCAACCGCAGCGCCTCCGGACCGCCCGGTGCGTCGAACACGATCGCCTTCATACCCGTCCCCCTGCGAAATCGATCAGCATGCGCCCATCGTGCAACCTCAAGCGAAGTTGAGGTCAACCTCGCCGGGCGGATCCAGGTGGTCGAGAACACCTCGAGCCGGGTTCGACCGGTGCGGCCGACGCTGCAGTCCATGAAGGTGCTATTCGTCGCGGGCGGCAGCGGCGGCGTGATCTTCGCGATCACTCCCCTGGCGCAGACCCTCCGCAACCTGGGTCACGAAGTTTTCATGGCGGCGCCGTCGAACGTCATGTCCACCGTGGCCGGTGGCGGCATCGCGCCGGTTCCGGTCACCGACAAGACGATGCTCGACTTCATGTTCTCCGACCGCAACGGCGTTGCGGTGCAGCGCCCGACCGACGTGCACGACCGCACGATCTTCAACGGCCGCGGCATGGGGCGCTTCGCCGCGGCGAGCTTCGCCGGGCTCAAACCGTTCACCGAGCACTGGAAGCCCGACCTGGTGGTGGGCGGCGCGCTGTCGTTCGCCGCGCCGCTGATCGCCGCGCACCTGGGCGTGCCGTTCGTCAACCACGCCATCGACATGGGCGAGCCGCGGCAGATCGACCTCGCGGCGACCGCCGAGCTGGCGCCCGAGCTGGAGAGCCTCGGCCTGCGGTCGATGCCCGAGCCGGACCTGTTCGTCGACATCTGCCCGCCGAGCCTCCGCCGCGCCGACGCCCCGCCCGCGCAGCTCATGCGCTACATCCCGGCGAACACGCAGACCCCGGTGGAGCCGTGGATGCACACCGCGGGCGAGCGGCCCCGGGTGCTGGTGACCGCGGGCAGCCGGGTCACCAAGGAGTTCGACATCGACATCCTCCGCGGCCTGGTGGACAAGGTCGGCGGGCTGGACGTCGAACTGCTGATCGCGGTTCCGCCGAGCGCGGCGGAGGAGCTGGGGACGTTGCCGGACAACGTGCGGATGGGCTGGCTGCCGCTGGACGTGGTGGCGCGGACGTGCTCGCTGCTGGTGCACCACACCGGTGGGAACACGATGCTCACCGGGATGGCCAACGGAGTCCCGCAGGTCCTCATCCCGTACCTGCCCTACGTGGTCGACTACGCGACCCGCCTGACCGACTACGGCGCGGCCACGATGATCACGCCGGGCGACGACACCCCGGAGAACCTCGCCAGGGCCTGCGAGGAGCTCCTCGCCGATCCCACCTACCGCACCCGAGCCGCCTCGGTCGCCGCGGAGATGCGAGGCCTCCCCACCCCCTTCGCAGTGGCCGAACGCCTCGAAAAGCTGGTCGCCGAAAGGTAGTCCCGCCGAACGGCTCCGCCGCGGTCGCTATCGTTGCCAACCACGGCGGAGCCGTTGCCGCGGCACGCGATCTAGACGGCCTTCTCCAGCGCCAGCAGGCGGTAGAGCGGATCCGGGCGTGCTGCGTCCTGGTGCGGCAGCGCGGAGAGACGTCGACGCACGTCCACTACTTGGTCCGGGGCAGCGCGCTTGCACCACGGGATCTCGCCGGTCTCGATCGCCTGCTGCCACTCGCGCGGGCTGCGGCCTTGGCCGACTCCGGGGAACACCGTTTCACCTGCGAGCCCCAAACCGCGCTTCGCCGCCCAGTCGAGCACTCGCGCACGGTGGTCGCGCACTCGGGGCGCGTACTGGCTTCTCAGTTCCGCGGTGACCCGGGCGACATCGCTCTCTTCGACGAAGTACGCGTCGTTCTTGTCGACGGTGGTGATCAGAACCCCGCCGGGTCGCAGCACCCTGGATGCCTCGACCAGCACCGGCGCGGGGTCGCGGAGCAGGTGCAGCAGCCAGACGATCACCACCGCGTCCACGCTGTTCGACGCGAACGGCAACCGCGCGGCATCGGCGCGCACAACGCCGCGCGGAATCCGCGTCATCGCCAAGCCCAGCATCCCGGACGAACGGTCGACCCCCAGCACGGTCCGCTCCGGCCGCAGCAACTTCCTGGTGATGATGCCCGTGCCGCAAGCGACGTCCAGAATCGTGCAAGATCCCTGCGGCAGAAGCCGTTCCAGCGCGTCCGCCGCGGCCTGCGCTCTGGGTTCGCCGCCTCGGGTTGCGTCGTAATTCCGAGCCTCGCGGTCGTAATCGAGCACGCATCCACCCCATCCGAACCCGACGACGCACCCGTCGCGAGCGCACCTTTTCTTTTCACGGAGCCTAACAACGGTGCCCCGTGGGCTCGTGCCAAGTCGGCGCGCGATCCCTGGCACCGCCCATGGGTTCGACTTGCGGATGGGAGGTCTCAGGAACGTCGCGCTCGGGGGGGTGTCGTGATGCTCAAAACGCGAGAGCTTTTCGACAGCTTGACCGCGAAGCTCACGGCGCGCAGGCGGGCGATCGTCCGCCCCGGGCACTCGATGCGCTGTGCACCGCGGTGACTTTGTTCCCTGGCGAACCGCCGGTCGTTTGGCGAAGCTGATCGCATCGAGCCTGGAGGCGGGTTGATGGCTGGGGACGATGCGAGCAGTACAACGCGTCCAGCACTGGCGAGTGGTGTCGCGGCCCGAGCCGCCGGGGCGGTGCTCTGCATCGCGGTGGCTGTCATCCACCTGCTTGACCAGGGCGGTTTCCCGGGCTCGAAGGAGCCCGCGTACGTGGGCATCCTGTATTACATCTTGGAGGCCGCAGGAGTGCTGGCGGCGCTGCTGTTGATCGCCGGTTGGGAGCGGGTCGGCTGGATCCTGGCGCTGGGTGTCGCAGCCGGACCGTTCGCGGGTTACGTGCTCTCCCGAAGCACGGGACTGCCGGACTACAGCGACGACATGGGCAACTGGGCGGAGCCGTTGGGCGTGCTGTCCCTGGTCGTCGAAGCCGGCCTGTTCGTGCTGGCGATCGTGATGCTGCGGCGAAGGCTGCCGTCCGGCCGTTGAACCCCACGACGCGGGGAGAAGAAGAACCGCAGGTCACCTGAGTGATCCTGCGGTCTTCCCAGCCGCCCAGGGGAATCGGCCCCTGGACCAGCGCGTTGTGGCTGCGCCGGACGGGTTTTCAGAGGCCGAGCGCGTCGGCGAGGAGGTCGACCTGGTCGGGGTTGGCGTCGTTGCCCATGAAGAGGAGTTCGTGGACACCGGCCTTCTCGAAGTCCGCGACCGCCGCGGTGATGCTCTCCGGAGTCGTGTGGGCGATGTCGATGCCGTAGTCGACGTATTCGCTTCCGCCGAAGGCGTAGTAGGCGCTGATCGCCTTCTCCACCGACTGGCGCGCGTCCGGGCCCAGCGCGTACATCACCGACGCGACGATGGTCGGTTCACCTTCGCGACCTGCCGTCGTCCACGCCTCGCGGAGGCCCGGGGCGAAGCCCTCGACGTCGGCGACCGTGGCATCCCCGGCGATCCAGCCGGTGCCCTTGGTGACCACGCGCCGGATCGCGGCCGGGGACATGCCGCCGAACAGCACCTTCGGGCCGCCATCCGTGGCCGGGGCCGGTCCGATGCCGGTCTGCCCGCCCCACACCTCGGCAGCGCGGTCGAGCAGCGCGTCGAACTGCTTTCCCCGGGTGCTGAAGTCGACGCCGCTCTCGGTGAAGTCGTCGTCGCGCAGCCCGGGAGCCAGGCCCAGGTGCAGCCGGCCCGCACCGGCGAGCTGGTCGATCGAGGCGGTCTGCTTGGCGAACAGCGCGTGGTTGTTGTGCAGCGGCGCGATCAGCACCGTCGTGAGCAGCTTGATCCGCTCGGTCGCGCCCGCCGCTGCCGCCAGCGCGGTCAGCGGCTCCGGCGTCGACCACACCAGGCGGTCGCTGACGCTGAGCGTGCTGAAACCGCGCGCCTCAGCGCGGCGCGCCCATTCGACCAGGGTCCGTCCGTCCACCCCGGGGACGTGCCCGGGCAAGCCGATTCCGATTTCCACGATGCTCCGATCTCGTACGAGGCCTTCCCCACCATGCTGGAACCTCAACCCGACTTGAGGTCAATGCCGACGCTCCGGCACCCCGTTCGAAAGCCGTTCGAGCGCAGGTCGATCGGACACCTTCCGTTCACCTGAACCCATAGACTGGAGTTGTGGATCAACCAGCCTGGAACACGAAGGAACTGACGATCGGCCAGGTGGCCTCCCGCACCGGGGTCGCCGTGTCGACTCTGCACTTCTACGAGGGCAAGGGGCTGATCCGGAGCAGGCGCACCGCGGGCAACCAGCGGCGGTACCTGCGCGAGGTGGTGCGGCGGGTGTCGTTCATCCGCGTCGCGCAGCGCGTCGGGGTGCCGCTCGACGCGATCAAGGCCGCTCTCGCGACGCTGCCCGAGCACCGCACGCCGACCAGCGAGGACTGGGCGCGGTTGTCGGAGAGCTGGCACGGCGAGCTGCAGAAACGGATCGATGCGTTGGAGCGGCTGCGCGACGACCTGGCCGACTGCATCGGCTGCGGTTGCCTGTCGATGAGCAAGTGCGTGCTGGCCAACCCCTACGACGAGCTCGGTGCGGAAGGCCCCGGACCCCGCCGGCTGCTCTCACCGAAGGCGCCCGCGGATCCCCCGAAGCAGGCCTGACCGACGGGTTCTGCGCGCCGACCGGGCTTCAAGCGCGGTTCGAGGTGGGGACGCCAGGGTGGGCCCACAGGTCTCCCGTTCGGGGGAACACGCGCAATTCGGAGGGAACCGATGTCGGCAAGCCTGACCTGGGGGAAGCGACTGGCGGCGACGGCGGTCGCCGCGCTGGCGGTGGCCGCGTTACCGGGCACCGCGTCCGCTGCTGCGGCGCAGTCCATCCCGTTCACCTGCAAGACCCGTCTCTCCGGCGAGTGGATCGACGTGACCGACTACGCCCGCGGCGTCGACGTCACCGCCCCTGCCACCGCCGCCCCGGGTGAGTCGTTCGACGTCGTCATCGACCCGCAGCCGATCTACCCGGTGCCGGCGTTCAACAAGGAGCTGCGCGGGGTCGAGTGGTCCTACGCGCTGCCGACCAACGCCGGTCTGGACGACCACAAGCTGTCCGGTGGTTCCGGGCTCGGCGATTCGAAGGTGACCACGTCGGTGGAGGGTTCCAAGCTCACCGTGAAGATCAGCGGGCCGTTGCCCGGGGGTGCGGAGTTCGACCCGCCCACGCTGACGCTTTCCTTCACCGCTCCGAGGTCGGGCTCGGTCGAGGTCAAGCCCGGTGGCAGCAGCTACGACGACCTCGGCTTCACCTGGGAGCGGCTGCACCCGGAGACCGGTGAGTGGGATCCGTTCCTGTGCTTCCCGGACCAGGCCAAGCCGGTGGTCCTGTCCTCGACCGCGGTCTCCTGACGACACGACGACAAAACCCCCACGAGGCCGGTCGCCTCGCGGGGGTTTCTTCGTCACTGCGCCTTCGAGTCCTCCAGGACGGCCAGGATCGCGGTCTGCTTGGCGTCGCGTTCGGCGACCAGCTCCGCGTAAGTCCGGCCGGCCACCGCGGTTTCGGCCTGGGAGAGGACGAGTTCCACCGTCTCGGCGTCCAGCTCCGGCGTGCCGAGGTCCCGCCAGCTCGCCTCCAGCCCCCGGCCCAGGTTGGTCAGCCAGTGCCGGAGCCCGCCCTGGCCGCCTCCGAGGTGGAAGGCCAGGAACGGGCCGACGGTGGCCCAGCGCAGCCCGATCGACCGGGTGACGACCTCGTCGAGCTCGGCGACCGTGACCACGCCTTCGCGCACCAGGTGGATGCTCTCCTGCAGCAGCGCGGACTGGAGCCGGTTGGCCACGAACCGGGCGATCGGTTTGCGCAGCACCACCGGGGCCTTTCCCACCGACCGGTAGAACGCGACCACCGCGTCGACGGTCTCGGCCGGCGTGCGGGTGCCTGCGACGACCTCGACCAGCGGGACGACGTGCGGCGGGTTGAACGGGTGGCCGACCACGACCCGGCCGGGTTCGCGCATCGACGCGCCCAGCTCGTCCGGCGGGAGGGTCGAGGTGGACGACAGCAGCAGCGCATCGGGTTCGGCGACCGTTTCCAGCTTCACGAACAGCTCGCGCTTGGCTTCCAGGTCCTCCTCGGTGTTCTCCTGGACCACGTGCGCTCCCCGCACCGCGGCCGCCAGGTCCGGCTCGATCTCCAGCCGGGTCGCGAGTTCAGCCGGGTCCTGCGCACCGCCGGGGAGGTGCGGCGCGAACATCGCCAGCGCCTCCGCCACCTGGTCCCCGACATCACCGCGCCTGCTGACCACCCGCACGCGCAGGCCGGCGCCGAGGAACAGCGCCACCCAGCCCAGCCCGATGGTGCCCGCTCCGATGACGGTGACCGTGCGGGTTTCCGACGTCTCGTCCATGTCCTCTCGTCCCTCCGATCCGCGTGTTCCTGCGCTCATCCGCCGGACAGCACCAGCCGCGCGTACGCCGTCGCGCCCGCCGTGAACTGCAACCCGCTGTGGCCGGCGATCCCGGCGACGTCGCGCCAGCCCCGGGCGAGCACGTCGCCTTCGTCCTGCGCGGTGCTGCCCGCGGAGCGGAACAACCGGTCCACCGCGCCGGACAGCAGCTCGACGGCCAGCGCGCAGTCGCGCTGGTTGCGCGCCACCAGCTCCGGCGGCACCGCACCCGAGTCCGCTACCTCGGCGACGCGGGTGAGCAGCAGTTCGGCGAGGTCGATCTCCCCGGCGGAGCGGGCGAAGGTGAGGTCGATGCCGGTGCGGTCGACCGGCCCGGAGATGACGGTCTGGCCCTGCTTGGCGAGCTTGGCCGACAGCAGGTCCGACCACCGGGTCAGCACCGCCGATCCGGCGCCCAGCGCGGGCGCGGCCAGCGTAATCCCGTTGGCCGCCTTGAGCGGCACCGAGTGGCAGGCCGCAGCGGCGTCCGGCGCGGTGCCTGCCATCAGGTCCGCGGTGTCCAGGGCGCGGTGGGCCGGTACGAAGACGTCTTCCAGCGCGAGCGAGTGGCTCCCGGTGCCTCGCATGCCCACGGTGTGCCAGGTGTCGATGATCTCGAACGTGCCCTTCGGAACGGCGAAGAACTTCGCGCTCGGCGTCTCCTCAGCCGTTTTCCCGCACAGCAGCGCCCAATCGGCGACGGCGACTCCGCTGACGTAGGGCCAGCGGCCCGATAACCGCCACCCGCCTGCGACGGGTTCCGCGGTCCCGGCGGGGAGCAGTCCGCCGACGAGCACCGCGTCCGGTCCGTCCGCCCACACCTCCGCGCGTCCCTCGGCGGGCAGGTAGGCGGCCATCCGGCCGACTGCGGCGCACAGCGAGGCGAACCACGCCGCGGACGCGCACCCGCGACCGACCTCGGCCACGGCACGCACCAGCTCGCCGAAACCGCCCGCAGCTCCCCCGTGGGCAGCGGGAACCATGTGCCGGGCGAATCCCGCCTCCACGACCGCGTCGACCACGGTGGTGACCGGTCCGCGCGCCGCATCGGCTTCGGCCGCGTGCGCCGCCGCGACCTTCGACACGACCGACGAAGCCGTCACCAGCGCCGTGCGGCCGGCTCCCGGGCTCACCGGCCTGCTCCTGGGATCAGGACGATGCGGCCGGTGTGCGCCCGGGCCTCGATGAGCGCGTGCGCCTTGGCCGCCTCCGCCAGGTCCAGTGTCTGGTAGACCGCGTGCCGGAAACGACCGCTCTGCAGGCCGTCCGACAGATCGGCGAGCGCGGACTCGTACTGCTCGCGCCGTGCTGTGCGCCAGGTCGACAGCGCGAACGCCGTGACGTACTTGAGCCGGATCAGGTCCATGACGCTGACCGACGGGACCTCCCGGCCACCGCCCGCCGAGCCGTAGAAGACCAGCCGTCCCATCGGGGCGAGCAGCTCGAGGCCGGCGCGCAGCACCGAACCGCCGACGCTGTCCAGCACGAGGTCGACCCCGCCGACTGCCGCGCGCACCTGGTCGGGCCAGTCGTCGGAGCTGTAGTCCACGACGTGGTCGGTACCGAGCGACCGGACGAACTCGCACTTGCCCGGAGATCCGGCGGTGCCGACGACGACCGCACCCGCGGCTTTGGCCATCTGCACCGAGATGTGCCCGATGCCGCCGGAGGCGGCGTGCACCAGGACCACCTCGCCGCGCTTCACCATGCCGACGTCGAGGGTGCCCGCCGCGATCGGGCCGGACGACGGCAACGCCGTGGCGGCCGCGGCATCGAGCCCTTCCGGCACCGGCAGCACGGTGTCGGCGTCGACGACGACGTAATCGGCGTAGGCGCCGTAGAGGGTGAAGGCGCCCACGCGGTCGCCGGGTCGCATCCCGCGCACGTCTGGGCCGACGGCTTCGATCCGGCCGATCACGTCGCCCCCGAGCACCGACGGCAGTTCGCGGTTCCACATGGGGGCGGGGAAGATGTCCCGCCGCATCTGGGTCTGCGCGAAGCCGACGCTGACCGCCTCCGCTTCGATCAGCACCTGCCCCGGGCCGGGCCGGGGCACGGGGGTCTCCTCGACGGTGAGCACTTCGGGTGGGCCGAACTCGTGGAACCGCACGGTCCGCATCCGTTCCTCCTGCGAGACGAGCGGCGAAACCCCGTTCCGCCGCGCGGGTGGTGGTGACAGCCGCCGACCGGATCGCCGCAGCCATGTGGTCCTCTGTGGACGGTCTCCGCTAGAGCGAAGCGCCTGCCCGAAGCAGCGCCGCTCGGACCACGTCCGCGGTGTCGGGCAACCGGTCCACCTCGGCCAGGTAGGCCGCCCGTGCTTTCGCCGCGGCGTCCCTGGCTTCGCTGTCGTAGAGCAGCGCGGTCAGCCCGCCGACGACCGCGTCCTCGTCGAACAGCTCGGCGGTGGTGAACGCACTGGTGAACGGGTTGTCCCGCAGCGCGGGCTCGAGCAGCCGGACCCATCCCCAGGGCCACAGCGTGAACCGCGGGACGGGCGCGGTGAATCCCGCGAGCCAGTCCCGCACGGCGGGCTTGAGGCCGGGGTGGGCGCCGGGCTGGAGTCCGTTGACCGACAGCAGGCCCGGCACCCCGGTGAACAGCGCGTGCTCCAGCCCGGCGGCGGGGAAGTAGAACGACCAGACCGCGTCGGACGCCGCGACGAGCAGGTCCGGCGGACCGTCGGTCACCACGTGCGTCCGGTCGGCGGGCAGCGCGTCGAAGGCGTCGAACCGGGGGCCCGCTATCAGCAGGTGCGTGCTCGCGGGCAGCGCCCGCAGGTAGCGCGCGACGAGTTCCGGGACGCGGTTGGCCAGCTCCCCCACGATGCCCTTCGCCCGGTCCGCCATGGTGCGCTGCGGTTCGAGCGTCGGCACCACGAGCACCGGGTCTTCCGCGCCGATGCCGTACCGCGCGCGCACCCGCGCCCGCTCCTGCGGGGACAGCGGGCTCGTGGTGGGCGTCGCGCGGTAGGTGAAGACGTGCTCGGCCGTGCTGGTGTGCGCGGTCGGGACCGGCCTCAGGTGCGCGGGCATCCGCAGCAGGTGGTCGTCGATGCGCACCACCCGGCCCATGATCTCCGCTTCGAACCGGGACTCCTCGTCCAGTTCGTACAGGTCGATGGGGATGACCGGCACGCCCAGGTCCGCCACGAACCACGGATCGATCCCGTACCCGTAGCGGAAGGTCAGCCAGTGCGCGAAGTAGTCGCTGAGCACGACGGCGGTGGGCCGCACGTGCCGCGCGACCTCCGCGATCCGGTCCTGCACCGCCTGCCCGAGCGAGGAGTCGATCAGCGTGTGCGGCAGCCCCGCCGCGCGCACCTGGGACTCGTTGAACCGGTCCACGACGAAGTGCGATTCGATGCCGGCCGCGCGCAACTGCACGGCCAGCGCGACGCCGATGGCGGTCTCGTGGTGCTCGCGCTCCACCGGGGCGATCACCAGCAACCGCACGGGTTCCCCGGTCATGGCCGCACCTCCAGCGCAGCACCGTCCGCGAACGGCGTGAAGTCCATCGTCACGCGCTCACCGTCCCCCGGTCGCATAGACGACTCTTCGAACCTCGCTCGACGCCGGCGGCACGGCCCGGCGTCGAGCTGCTTTCGAGCCCGGTGGTCGAGAGTCGGCGGGGTCGGCAGCCGCCAGGGAGGAGCACGCGATGACGGACCGGTCGATGACCGCGGAGGAAGTCGGTGAGTTCTACGACGACCGCGGCTGGCTCTACGAGATCTTCATGGGCCAGAACCTGCACATCGGTTGGTGGGACGACGCCGATCCCGACGTCGACCCGAAGGACCGGATGACCGACGTGCTGATCGGCAAGACCCCGGTCCGCCGCGGCGACCGCGTCCTGGACGTCGGCTGCGGCAAGGGCCGCCCGGCGCTGCGCCTGGCCGCCGCCACCGGTGCCGCGGTCACCGGCATCACCGTCAGCGAGGAGCAGGTGGCGGCGGGCACCGAAGCGGCCGCGGCGGAAGGCCTGTCCGCGCAGGTGGAGTTCGCCTGCGTCGACGTGATGGACATGTCGTTCCCACCGGGCTCCTTCGACGCGGTGTGGGCGGTCGAGACCCTGATGTACCTGCCCGACCGCCGGGCCGCGCTGCAGTCCCTCTTCGAGGTCCTGCGCCCGGGCGGGCACCTGCTGATCTCCGACTACGTCGAGCGGGAGCCGCTGGACGAGCGGATGCGCGAGGTGCTGGTCGAGGGCTTCACCGTCAGCTCCCTGCCGACCGCCGAGGACTACCGCGGATTCCTGGCCGACACCGGCTTCGAACTCGCCGAGCTCACCGATGCCACGCCGCACCTCCAGCGGTCGGCCGCGCGCATCGAGGACATCGTCGCCGAGAAGTACCACCTGGTGGTGGAGAAGGGCGGGGCCGAGTTCGCCGAGGAGTTCCGCACCATGATCAGCGGCGTGTCGACCCTCGAGCGCGACCACCTCGGCTACACCATCGCCCTGGCCCGCAAGCCCTGATCACCATCCTTTGTAGACGGCGGAGGAACGGGTGAAGATCAGCGAACTGGCCATCCCGGGGGTGTTCCAGGTGGTGCCGGACCAGTTGACCGACGCGCGGGGGTGCTTCTACGAGGGCTTCCGCGTGGACGCGCTGCGCGATGCCACCGGCCACCACTTCCCGGTGGCGCAGATCAACTACTCCGTGTCGAAGCGCAACACGCTGCGCGGCATCCACGGGGTGCTGATCCCACCGGGGCAGGCCAAGTACGTCACCTGCGTGCGCGGCGCCCTGCTGGACGTCGTCGTGGACCTGCGGGTGGGGTCGCCGACCTTCGGGCAGCACGTTCAGACGCTGCTCGAAGCCGGGACCGGCACCGCGGTCCACGTGCCCGAAGGGCTGGGCCACGGCTTCCTCGCCCTCTCCGACGACAGCTGCATCTGCTACGTCCTGTCCTCGACCTACGTGCCCGGCACCCAGTTCGAGATCGATCCGCTCGACCCGGAACTCGCGCTGCCGTGGGGGTTCACCGAGCGACCGCTGCTGTCGGACAAGGACGCCGGCGCGCCGACGCTGCGCCAGGCGCTGGACTCCGGCCTGCTGCCGAACTGGGCGGATCTCGCGCCCCGCGACCAGTCCCAGCCAGAGGAGAGCCAGACATGATCAACGTTTTCCAGCCGTCCCTCGGCACCGAGGAGCTCGCCGCGGTCTCCGAGGTGTTCGAGAGCGGATGGCTCGGCCACGGCCCGCGGACGAAGGCGTTCGAGGCCGCCTTCGCCGAGCACCTCGGCGTCCAGCCGGAGGGCGTCATCTTCCTCAACTCCTGCACCGCGGGGCTGTTCATCTCCACCGAACTGCTCGACCTCGGCGAGGACGACGAGGTGGTGCTGCCCTCCGTCAGCTTCGTGGCCGCGGCGAACGCCGTGGCGGCCACCGGGGCGCGCCCGGTGTTCTGCGACGTCGACCCGCGCACGCTCAACCCCCGCCGGTCCGACGTCGAGAGCGCGATCACCGATCGGACCAAGGCGGTGCTGCTGCTGCACTACGGCGGGTATCCCGGCGAGATCACCGAGATCGCCGAGATGTGCCGGGAGCGCGGCATCCCGCTGATCGAGGACTCCGCGTGCGCGGTCGCGTCGTCGGTCGACGGCCGGGTGGCCGGTTCCTTCGGCGACATGGCGATGTGGAGCTTCGACGCGATGAAGATCCTCAGCACCGGCGACGGCGGCATGCTCCACGTCCGCGATCCGGAACTCGCCCGGCGCGCGCGGCGGCTGGCCTACCACGGCCTGGAGCAGTCCAGCGGGTTCGCCAAGGCCCGGGTGTCGCACCGGTGGTGGGAGCTCGACGTCCGCGACTTCGCCCGCCGGGTGATCGGCAACGACCTGACCGCCGCCATCGGCCAGGTCCAGCTGCGCCGGATGCCCGAGTTCGTCCAGCGGCGCAAGGAGATCGTCGACTGCTACGACGCCGAGCTGGCCGACGTGGACGGCCTCGTGCTGCCGCCGCCGCTGCCCGCCGGGCACGAGTCGTCGTACTACTTCTACTGGGTGCAGATGGCCGCGTCGATCCGCGACCAGGTGGCCGCCGATCTCTACGAGGCGGGTGTTTACACCACCTTCCGGTACCCGCCGCTGCACCGGGTTCCGGCCTACGGCGCGCCTGCCGAGCTGGAGCTGCCCGGCGTGGACCACGCCTCGGACACCACGTTGTGCCTTCCGCTGCACCAGGGCTTGGACGACTCCGAGGTGCGCGAGGTGGTCACCCAGGTCCGCAAGGCCGTCGAATCCCGGTCCTGAGCCTGTCCGTTCACGGCGAGTTCGCCGACTCGCGCGATTGACCTCAAGTTCGGTTCAGCTTGTACCGTCCGACTCGAGAGCTGCGGCAGATCTCCCTTCCCCGCAGCGGTTTTCCGTCGAGAGGACTGGGAATGCGAATCGACTCGGAGGTGCTCGAGGTCCTGTCCGAGGCGAGGGTCCTGGAGCTGGGCACGATCGCGCGCGATGGCTGCCCCAACGTCCGGCCGATGGCCGCGACCTGGATCGCGGATGCCCGGCACATCATGCTCACCACCACGCTGGCCCACCCGCAGAAGACGTTCAGCATCCGGCGCGACGGCCGGGTTTCGGTGCTGTACTCGGACTTCACCGGGAGCCGGCTCACCGGCGGACCCGCGGTCCTGGTCCAGGGCACCGCGTCCGCGCCGGACGTGGTGGCCCGGCCGCAGGACATCAAGGAGTACTGGCGCGAGCTGTTCCGCAAGACCCCTTCGCTGGTCGAGGACTTCGCCTCCGCCGAAGCCAGGGCGACGATGGACTGGTACTACCTCCGGTTGCCGGTCTTCGTCACGCCCGAACGCGTCCGGGTGCTCGAACCGCTCGAGGCCGGCGGTTCCTTCGAACCCCTCCCGCCCTGGGACTTCCCGATGGGCGTGCAGATCGCCGACGCGCTCGAGCGCTACCCGACGGCCGTGTTCACCGCCCGGGACAGCACCGGGCACCCCTACGCCGCTCGGGCCGAGGTCACCGGGGCCGGCTCCAACGGGGAGCTGCGGCTGCGCACCGCGGAGCAGTTCGAGGGCCGGATCGGACCGGCGAGCCTGCTGTGGCACCGGCACAACGGGGAGTTCGGGAACCGGTGCGCGCTGCAGGTCACCGGCACCGCCATCGGGGCGGGCGCGGACTGGACCTTCCGCCCGGAGCGCATTCCCGGTGTGTCCGCGGCCGACGGCGTGGACCAGTGGATCGCCGACGGACGGGCGCGCAGCGAGCGCTACCTCAAGCGCCGCGGGATCGTGCCGCCGCAGGTCGATTGGTCCGAGCTGGAGGCGCTCGTCCCGCGGTGACCGCAGGTCCGCAGCAGGCGGCGGGAGGCGATCCCCTCCCGCCGCCGCGCGATCACGCCGATTCCGCGGTTCTCCCCCGGCCTCGCAGCAGCAGCGCGATCACCACCGACAGCGCCAGGAACCCGCCGACGATCAGGAAAACGGTGTTCAGCGAGGACGACAGCGCGACCAGCACGGGCTGGGCGAGCCGCTCGTCGACCTGGGCGAGGAACGACGTGTCGTTGAGGTCCACGGTCCCCTGCGCGTGCAGCTGCCCAGCCAGCGCGGCGTTGGCCGGATCGGACATCACCGCCGGGTCGGACAGAGCCGCCTGCACCTGCGGGCCCGCGGCCTCGAACTGCTCGCCGACCCGATCGCCCGCGATGCCGAACAGCAGCGAGACGAACACCGCGGTCCCGGCCACGCCACCGATCTGCCGGGAGAAGTTGTAGAGACCGCTGGCCAGCCCGATGTCGGTCTCCGGCACGCTGTCCTGGATGGCGATGAGGATGACCTGGAAGAACACGCCCAGGCCCAGGCCGAGCGCGATGACCAGCAGCACCATCGTCCACAGCGGAGTGTCGAGGCCGACCTGCCCCAGCACCGCGAAGACCGCCGTCATCACCACCATGCCGCCGGCCAGCACCGGCTGGTAGCCGAAGCGCTTCATCAGCGGGCTGGACAGGCGCGCGCCGAAGGTGGTGGCCAGCGACTGCGGCAGCAGGAGCAGCCCGGCCGCGGTGGGCGACATGCCCTTGACGATCTGCAGGTACAGCGGCAGCAGCGCCAGGCCCGCGAAAACGCCGATGCCGCCGAGGAAGTTCACCATGTTGACCATCGCGAACGGCAGGTTGCGGAACAACCTGCCGGGCAGCAGCGCGCTGTCACCGACCCGCCGCTCCACGAGCAGGAACAGCACCAGGCCGATCCCGCCGAGGGCGAACAGGCCGATCGACAGCGGCGACGCCCAGCCCCACTCCCGGCCGTTCTCGGCGACGACCAGCAGCGGGAAGACGAACAGCACCAAGGTGATCGCGCCGCCGAAGTCGACGCGGTGCTGGACGCGCTTGGCCGGGACCTTCAGCAGCAGCGCCACCAGCAAGCAGGCCGCCAGGCCGATCGGCAGGTTGATCAGGAAGATCCAGCGCCAGCCGGCCACGCCCAGGATCTCGCCGCTCCCGGCGAAGAAACCGCCCAGCACCGGTCCCGCCACGCTGGCCACGGCGAACACCGCGCCGAGGTTGGCCTGGTACTTCGACCGCTTGTCCGGCGGCGAGATGTCGGCGATCACCGCGAGCGCGAGCGAGGTGAGACCGCCCGCGCCGAGCCCCTGCACCGCCCGGGCGGCGGCGAGCTGGTACATCGACTGGGCGAGCCCGCAGAGCAGCGATCCGGCGATGAACAGCAGGATCGCCGCCAGGTACAGCGGTCTGCGCCCGTAGATGTCGGAGAGCTTGCCGTACAGCGGCGCGGAAGCGGTCATGGTCACCAAGTAGGCGGTGGTCACCCACGCCTGCAGGGTCAGCCCGTGGAGCTGGTCGGCGACGGTGCGCAGCGCCGACGCCATGATCATCGTGTCCAGCGCACCCAGGAACATGCCCAGTCCGAGCCCGGCCAGGATCGCGATCAGCGCACCGCGGGTCGGAAGCCGGGAATCCTCCGCTGTCGTGGACTCCGCAACGCTGGCCATCACCGGTCCCCCACCGCGCCGCAGCACCCGGTCGACATCATCCGCAACCACCCTCTGGAAGAAGAAACCCATCGCGCGCAGCAGCGCGCCCGGCCGTCAGCCTGCAACCTCAAGTGCTCTTGAGGTCAAGCGCGCGAGCCGATCGTCGAGGCGTTCTCGAGCGCGGCTGGATGGTCTGGACCAGAAAAGGGCGAACAAATTGATTTCCTCAACAAATATCCGGCCCGCGCCACCCGCGCCAGGACGTCGGAATGCCGCCCATCCCGACCAACGCGATTCCGCCGTTCAGGCCAGGCAGCGCGAAGTCGCGCGTGGATAGACTCGAAAACATCGAGACGAAAACGATATCCGCTGAATGCTGTCTTCGTTCTCGAACTCGTTCATGGAAGAACCACCCAGTTGTCGGAACGAAAGTGGTAAAAGGGTGAAAGTGCGATTAGGGAGGCGGCTAGCGCCGCCGAATCGGCCTCGTGCCGCCGGACCCGACCCCCGCTTGCAGATCCAGCTCCACCGAGAGTTCCAGCGCGCTCCCGAAGCAGGAGCACGCACTGGTCACACGTCCCCCGAACCGCGCCGAACGGCATCGGGAGACCTGCGACCCCCGAGCCCGCCCGGCGCCGCAGTGCCGTGCTCGTCGGAGTGGGCAGGCGTTTCCGACGGCCAGCCGAACGCACGTTGACCGCGGCCGAAACCCGCTCGACACGCAACCGGCACCACGCGGTTGCCACAATTGCGGGCACCGACGAAACGAATATCGAGCTGGGCGTTCAGCGTCGAGCAACCCGGCATCTCCCTCTCATTGAATTGAAACCCGAAACATTTTCTCGTTATGGCTTCGGCCTGCCACCAGCTCACCGAAGCACGCCCGGAGAAGGTGCCCCGGGCGACGAGAGGCCCCGCCACGATGTCGGAGTTCTTCACTCACCGGAAACTGGGGACGAACAGTGCCGCAATTTGATGCCGGAAGGTCAACCCTCGAAGTCCACCGCACCGCGATCACCGGTCCGGGCGGACGTTCACCGCACGCCGGTCACCCCGAGCTCGCCCAGTTCAAGGTGCTGGGCCCGCTGGAAGTCGTCGACGGCGACCGCGAATGCACGCCCAGCGCGCCGAAGGTGCGCCAGGTGCTCGCACTGCTGCTGCTCCGGGCCAACAAGGTCGTCTACACCGACTCGCTGATCCAGGAGCTCTGGGGCGAGAACCCACCGCCCAGCGCGCTGACCACGATCCAGACCTACATCTACCACCTGCGCAAGCTGATCGAACGCGAACGGCTGGCCGCCGACGGCCAGCAGATGGTGGCCACCCGCTCCCCCGGCTACACCCTCCGGATCCGCGACGACCAGGTGGACCTGGCCCGCTTCGAGCGGCTCAGCCGCTCCGGCCGGGACCACCTCGAGCACGGCCGGCACGCCGAGGCGGTGACCGACCTGCGGGCGGCGCTGGCCATGTGGTCCGGGGGACCGCTGGCCAACGTCAACCTCGGCCCGTGCCTGTCGGCCTACGTCGCCGAGCTCACCGAGCACCAGATGACCACCCTGCACCTGCGGATCCAGGCCGAGATGGAGCTGGGGATGCACCGCGAGCTGCTGGGCGAGCTTCGCTCGCTGACCGCGACGCACCCGTTCGACGAGTGGCTCCACTCCCAGCTCATCCTCGCGCTGGAACGCAGCGGACGCCGCAGCGACGCCCTGGACGTCTACCACCGCCTGCGGACCAATCTGGACCGGGAGCTCGGCCTGGATCCCTCGCAGCAGATCCAGAAGCTGCACTACCAGGTCCTGACCGCGACGGTCCCCGGCTCGTCGGCCACCGGCTGAACGAGTCCGAAGAGGACTTCGCCCACCGGCCCGAACCGGTGGGCGAAGTCCTCATCAACATCAGCGCGCGAGCGCAGCAGTTTCAATTAAACGAGGATGGAAACCCTCAACGGGTCAGGAGTTCTTGAGGACGAACTCTCTGATCGAGTCGATGCTGTACTCGATCATCTCCTCGGTCAGGCCCGGGTAGACGCCGACCCAGAAGGTGTGCTCGGTGATGAGATCGCTGTTGGTGAGCTCACCGGCGATCCGGTACTCGTGGTCCCGGTAGGCCGGGTGGCGGACCAGGTTGCCGCCGAAGAAGCGGCGGGTGGCGATCCGGCGGGATTCCAGGAAGGCCACCAGGTCCCGGCGGTCGTAGGTGGCGTCGGGCAGGACGGTGAGGACGAATCCGAACCAGCTGGGGTCGCTGTCCGGGGTCGGCTCGGGCAGCAGGAGACCGGGCAGCCCGTCCAGCGCCTCGCGCATCCGCCGCCAGTTGCGGCGGCGGGCGTCGCCGAACTCCTCGATGCGGCTGAGCTGGGTCAGGCCCAGCGCGGCCTGCAGGTCGGTGGACTTCAGGTTGTAGCCGACGTGGGAGAAGATGTACTTGTGGTCGTAGCCGTGCGGCAGATCGCCCAGCTGCTGGTCGAACCGCTTGAAGCAGCGGTTGTCCTCCCCCGGCTCGCACCAGCAGTCCCGGCCCCAGTCGCGCAGCGACTCCACGATCCGCGCCAGCGCCAGGTTGTCGGTGAGCACGCAGCCGCCCTCGCCCATCGTGATGTGGTGCGCGGGGTAGAAGCTGACCGTGGCCAGGTCACCGAACGTACCGGTCAGCTGCCCCCGGTAGGTCGAGCCGACCGCGTCGCAGTTGTCCTCGACCAGCAGCAGGCCGTGCTGCTCGGCGAGTTCGGCGATCTCGGCCACCGCGAACGGGTTTCCCAGCGAGTGCGCCATCATGATGGCCTTGGTGCGCGGGCCGATCGCGGCGGCGACGCGTTCCGGGGTGGTGTTGTAGGTGCCCAGCTCCACGTCGACGAAGACCGGGACGAGTCCGTTGTGGATGATCGGGTTCACGGTGGTCGGGAACCCGGCCGCCACGGTGATCACCTCGTCGCCCGGCACCAGGCGCGAGTCCTCCAGCTGGGGCGAGGTCAGGGCGCTGAGCGCGAGCAGGTTCGCCGACGAGCCCGAGTTCGTCAGGTGCGCTTTGCGCAGGGTGAACATCCGGGCGAACTCGCGCTCGAAGCGGCGCGAGCTGACGCCGGCGGCGATCCGCATCTCCAGCGCCGCCTCGACCAGCGCCACCCGGTCGTCCTCGTCCAGCGCGGCTCCGGAGGCCAGCACCGGGGTCACGCCGGGGACGAATTCGCCGCCGGCTCTGCTGCGGTGGTATTCGCGAACCTGGTCCAAGATCCGGGTCTTGTCGTCAGCCATGTCCTGTCGCCTCCTGTTTCCCGTGTTCCTGCGCCGTCACCGGTGGACCGGCTCGGATCCTGCTGGGCCTAGCTCGCCGCCAGCCGCCGGACGTCCGCCATCAGCGCGGCCCTGGTCCGGGTGGCCGCGACGCCGTGCTCCACGCCGTCCCGCACCGCCTGCAGGAACGCCGCGACGCTGTTGGCGACCTGGTCATCGGCCGGGAGCACCAGTTCTTCGCGCTCGGCGCGGTCGATGCGCACCACCGGCCGGTGGGTGGCCGGCGTGGTGAAGACGTGGTCGACCGAGATCCGCCCCGCGCTGCCCCACAGCTCGTAGCGGGATCCGTAGAAGTGGTCGAGCCCGAATGTGAGCATGGCGCTGATCCCGTCCGGGGTGCGCAGCAGCGCGCTGCCGGCCAGGTCGACGCCGAGTTCGTCGTCGTGGCGGAGGTGCGCTCCGACGACCCGCAGGTCACCGCCGAGGAAGAACTCGGCTGCGGCGATCGGATAGCCGCCGACGTCGATCAGCGCACCTCCGCCGAGCGGAGCTTGGTAGCGGATGTCGTCGTCCGGCCTGCGCGGGATCGCGAAGGCGGCGGAGAAGGCGTTCAGCGTCCCGATCGCTCCGCCTGCGACCAGTTCCCGCACCCGGGCGTGCTGTCCGTGGTGCGGGAACATGAAGTTCTCCATCAGCACGAGCCCGCGTGATCGGGCCAGCGCGAGCAGGTCCTCAGTGGACTGCGAGGAGGTGGTGAGCGGTTTCTCGCAGAGCACGTGCTTGCCCGCGCGCAACGCGCGGCCGACCCATTCCGAGTGCAAGCCGGGCGGCAGCGGGACGTACACGGCGTCGACGTCGGCCCGGTCGAGCAGGCGCGAGTAGCCCTCGACCGGTTCTGCGCCGAAGAGGTCGGCGACCCGTTCCGCCTTCGCCCGCGAGCGGCTGGCCACCGCGGCGATCCGGACACCAGGTGCCGCCGCGAACGCGGGCAGCAACCGCCGGGTGGCGATGTCGGCGCATCCGAGCAGGCCGAGGGAGATCGTGGGCTGATCGACGGGCACTTCGTCCTCCTCGGTCCGGCGGGGTGCGGTCACGACCGGCTCAGCCGCGAGAAGAGCCGGTCGGCGAACAGCAGCTGGTCCCCGTCGGCGAGGTCCACCGCGCGCACGAGGCCGACCAGGATCACGTGATCACCAGCGGCGTGCCGGCCGTGGACGTCGCACTCCAGGGCGACCACCGCTCCCTCCACGACCGGAAGCCCACCGGCGCTCGTGGTGAGCCCGTCCGCGGCGAACTTGTCCGCGCCCTTGCTGGCGAACGTGCGGGCGAGCTCCCCCTGGTCGTGGCGCAGCACGCTCACCGCGAACGAGTCGCAGTCGGCGAAGGCCTGGTAGCAGTTCGCCCCGTACGCCACGCACACCGAGATCAGCGGCGGGTCCAGGGACACCGACACCAGCGAGCCCGCGGTGAAACCCTGCGGCTCTCCCGCTTTGTCGAGCGTGGTGGTGATGGTGACCCCGGTCGGGAACCGGGCCATCGCCTGGCGGAGCCGGTCGGCGCCGACCACCGGCGTCCCGTCGTTCGGCTCACTCAACAGATGCCTCCTCTGCGCGCGAATCACGCTCGGGCCGGTCTTCGATCCTGGATTTCTGGTCTTGTCTTTGAAACGCCGGAGGCGTTTAGCCCACCCTCGGCGCTTGCACCGCCGCGGGTTCTCAGCGTTCGCCTGGCGAGGACGGCCAACCCGCCGTGTATTGGCATACATAAGGGTTGGCACCCGGAGTCCAGGCGGGCGCTGAGGTTCCGCCACCCGCACCGCCACGCAAAACGAGAGCTTCAGACAGGTTCTAAACCGGTTCTGGTACTCGATGGCCCACGTTCATGCAGGTGAGCAGGCATCTCGCGGCTACGTTGACGTAGTTGCCGTAGCGGACGAAGCCGACCAGCTGCTCCGGGGTCATCCAGACGAAGTCCTCGGGCACCTCGGGCGGGAACGCCTCGTCGGTTTCGACCACGAGGTAGCGGTTCTCCGCGTGGTAGAACCGGCCGCCCTCCTCCGAGTGCACCACGTCGAGCAGCACCGACGAGGCCGGTGCCATCAGGACCTGGTCGAGGTAGCGGGGCCGCTGGGCGACCGGTGAGCCGCGGTAGTTCGACGGGATGCAGTTGACCGTGGGCGACATCTCGACGACGTCGGAGGTGCCGGCCTCGGTGCGGGCCTGCACCAGAACGTGGAAGACGCCGTCGATCCAGCGGCTCAGGAACGCGATGACCCCCCGGTCGCTGGGCTTGATCATCGGCTGCGACCAGCTCGACACCTCGCGGTTGCTGGCCTGCACGTCGACGCCGACCACGGTGAAGTACCGGTTGCTCTCGTGGCGGATCACCTCGGCGTCGCGGACCCAGCCGCCCACCTGCGCCAGCGGCAGCACCCGCCGGTCCAGCCGGTACCGGGAGCGGGCTTCGGTGAACCAGCTCAGCAGTTCCTCGGCGGGGTGGGCGGCCCGGCCGTCCAGACCGGGAGAACCACCGGGCCAGGACAGGAACGGGAGCCCGGACAGCACGGTCCGGGAGTCCATGTTCACCAGGTTGTCCTCGCGCAGCAGTTCGCCGAGCTGGTCGAAGGTCAGCCAGCGGAAGTCCTCGAGCAGCTCGACCTCGTCGGCGACCTCGACGATCATGTTCCGGTTGCGCTTGTTGAGGAACCAGGAGCCCTGCTCGGACTGCAGCGCGTCGAAGACCACCCGGCCCCGGCGCGGGGCGACGAAGTACTCCAGGTACGGCACCGCGTTGCCCTGGTGGACCCGCATGTAGTTGCTCCGGGTCGCCTGCACCGTCGGCGAGAGCTGGATCATGTTGATGTTGCCGGGTTCCATCTTCGCCTGCATCAGGCAGTGCGGAACGCCGTCGAACTCCTTGACCAGGATGCCGAGGATGCCGATCTCCGGTTGCCGGATGATCGGTTGCGTCCAGGACTCCACCTCGCGGTGGTCGGTGACGACCTCCAGCCCCTCGATGGAGTAGAACCGCCCGCTGCGGTGCACGAGGTTGGTCTCGGCGTCGAAGTGCCATCCGTCGAGCTGGTCCAGCGGGGTGCGGGCGACGCGGTAGGCGTTCGCCCGGCTGCGGTCGGCGAACCAGTCGTGGAACGCCGAGATATCCCGGAACACGGTGCCTCCCTGCTCAGGTTCGCTTCATTCCGATCGGTCCCTCTCCTGCGCCAGGACTGCACCGAGGGTGCGGCACCGCGCTCGAAGCGAGCGGAAGTCCCGCTCGAGGGACGGTGGACGGCACGAGCTCCACCGGGTCTCGATCCGAACCCGGCAGCATCCGCCTGGCAGCGAGCGCCATGCCTGGAAAGGGGCGGACAATGAAGATCCTCGTCACCGGCGGGGCGGGTTTCATCGGTTCCCAGTACGTCCGGTCCGTGCTGGCCGACGACCACCCCGGCTGCGAAGGCGCCGGGGTGACCGTCGTCGACAAGCTGACCTACGCGGGGAGCACGGCGAACCTGCCGATGGGCGACCCGCGGCTGACCTTCGTGCGGGGCGACGTCTGCGATCAGGAGCTGCTCCTGCGCACCTTGCCCGGCCACGACGCGGTCGTCCACTTCGCCGCCGAGTCCCATGTGGACAGGTCGTTGACCGCGGCAGCGGATTTCGTGCGCACCAACGTGCTCGGCACCCAGACGCTGCTGGACTGCTGCCTGCACTCCGGGGTCCGGACCGTCGTGCACGTCTCCACCGACGAGGTGTACGGCTCCATCCCGCGGGGTTCGTGGACCGAGGAGGAGCCGCTGCTGCCGAACTCGCCGTACGCGGCGTCCAAGGCGGGCAGCGACCTGATCGCGCGCTCCTACTGGCGGACCCACGGGCTGGACGTGCGGATCACGCGGTGCAGCAACAACTACGGCCCGTACCAGCACGTCGAGAAGCTGATCCCGCTGTTCACCACGAACCTGCTCAGGGGAAGGCCCGTCCCGCTGTACGGCGACGGCCGCAACGTGCGGGAGTGGCTGCACGTGAAGGACCACTGCACCGCCATCCACCTCGTGCTCACCAAGGGCCGGGCCGGCGAGATCTACAACGTCGGCGGGGGAACCGAGCGCACGAACCTGCAGATCACCGAGAAGCTGCTGGAGCTGTGCGGCGCCGACCGGAGCCTGCTGCACCACGTCGAGGACCGCAAGGGGCACGACCTGCGCTACTCGATCGACGACTCGAAGATCCGCGCCGAGCTCGGATTCGCCCCGCGCTGGAACTTCGAGGAGGGCTTGGCCCAGGTCGTCGAGTGGTACCGGGCGAATCCGGATCACTGGTCCAGCAACGAGAACCGCTGAGCCCAGAGCCCCTCCGATCGCGGGATCGGAGGGGCTCTGCGCTCAGCTGGTCGCCGCTCGGGCGAGCTCTTCGGCGAGGCGGGTGGTGTGCTCGGCCTTGCGGAAGCGTTCGTCGTCGATGATCCGGCGCAGGAAGTCGCCGGTCGTGCGCACCCGGTCGCCCTCGATCCGGAACTCCCCGATGGCCCGGCGCATCCGGCCGATGGCCTCCTCCCGGTCACGGCCCCACACCACGAGCTTCGCCAGCAGCGAGTCGTAGTTGGGCGGCACCTCGTAACCGGCGTGCGCGTGGGTGTCCACGCGGACGAACGGCCCGCCGGACGGGACGAATTCGCGCAGCAGCCCGGGTGTCGGCATGAAGTCGGCCGCCGGGTCCTCGGCGTTGATGCGGCACTCGATGGCCACACCGCGGCGCTCCACCTCGTCCTGGCCGAGCTCCAGCGCGTGGCCGGCCGCGATCCTGATCTGCTCGCGGACCAGGTCGATGCCGGTGACCACCTCGGTGACCGGGTGCTCGACCTGGATCCGGCAGTTGACCTCCATGAAGTAGAAGTCGCCGTCCTGGACCAGGAACTCGAACGTGCCGGCACCGACGTAGCCCGCAGCCCGGGCACCGGTGACGGCTGCGGCGCAGATGCGCTCGGCGAGGCCGTCGGGCAGGCGCGGCGCCGGCGTCTCCTCCACCAACTTCTGGTGCCTGCGCTGCATCGTGCAGTCCCGCTCGCCGAGGTGGATCACGCGGCCGTGGCCGTCGGCCAGCACCTGGACCTCGACGTGCCGCGCCCGTTCCAGGTACTTCTCCACGTAGACCCGGCCGTCGCCGAACAGCAGCTGCGCGGTGGCCTGCGTCTGCCGGTAGGCCTCGGCGAAGTCCTCGCCGCGGCGGACGATCCGCATCCCGCGCCCGCCACCACCGGCCGCCGCCTTGACGATGACCGGATATCCGATGCTGTTCGCGAGTTCCAGCGCGTCTTCGGGGGCGAGCGGGTCGACGCTGCCCGGCAGCAGCGGAAGCCCCGCCTGCACCATGGTCGCCCGCGCCGACGTCTTGTCCCCGAGGCGCGCCATCACCGCGGCGGGCGGGCCGATCAGCGTGATCCCGGCGTTCTCGCAGGCATCGGCGAAGAAGGCGTCCTCGGACAGGAAGCCGTAGCCGGGGTGGATCGCTTCGGCACCCGTGCGCGCTGCGGCTTCCAGCACCGCCGCCGCGTTGAGGTAGCTGCGGGTCGGCGACGGCGGACCGATCTGCACCGACTCGTCCGCGGCGCGCACCGGGGCCGAATCGCGGTCCACTGTGGAGTGCACGGCGACGGTGCGGATGCCCAGTTCGTCGCAGCTGCGGATGACGCGCAGCGCGATCTCGCCCCGGTTGGCGACCAGTACCTTCTCGAACATCGCGCTCTCCGATCCATTGGGCCTTTTTCATCCTGTCTGGTCTGCGACTGCGAGGCATGCCCGGCACCGCGCGGTGAGGGTCGCATGCGCCGCAGGCGCATAGCCCACCCTCGGCGCTTGCACCGCCGCGGGTTCTCAGCGTTCGCCTGGCGAGGACGGCCCGACTGCCGTGTATTGGCATACATAAAGTCGGGCACCCGTAGTCCAGGCGGGCGCTGAGGTTCCGCTACCGGCACCGCCGAGCAAAACGAGGATGGAAAACCTCATTGAGGTTGAACGCTCATCCGGCGTCCGGGGGCGTCAGCGGGCCGAGTCGCCGGAACCTCCGGTAGCGGTGTTCCACCAGCTCGTCGCCGTCCTGACCCGCGAAGTCGTCCAGGCCGGCGCACAGCGCGTCGCGCAGCCGCCGCGCGGCCAGCACCGGATCGGCGCCGGTTCCGCCGTCCGGTTCGGGGATCACGCCGTCTACGACCCCGAGGCGCAGCAGATCGCGCGCCGTGATGCCGAGCGCGGCGGCGGCCTTCGGCGCGGCCGCCGGGTCCTTCCAGAGGATCGCCGCGCAGCCTTCCGGGCTGATGACCGAGTACGTCGCGCTGGAGAACATCAGGATCCGGTTGGCCACCGCGATGCCCAGCGCACCACCGCTGCCGCCCTCGCCGATGACCGCGGAGACCACCGGCACCCGCAAACCGGCCATCAGCTTGAGGTTCTCGGCGATGGCGAACGCCTGTCCCCGTTCCTCGGCCTCGGCGCCCGGGTACGCGCCCGGGGTGTCGACGAGTGTGACGACGGGCAGGCCGAGCTTGTCCGCCAGGCGCATCATCCGCGCTGCCTTGCGGTACCCGGCCGGGCTCGGCATGCCGAAGTTGCGCTCGGTCAGCTCCGCCGGGGTGTGGCCCTTCTGCTGGCCGATCACCACCACCGGCCGCCCGCCGAGCCAGGCGGTGCCGGCGACCACCGCCGGGCAGTCCCCGCCGACCCGGTCTCCGCGCAGTTCCTGGAAGTCCTCGAAGGCGAGCGCGAAGTAGTCCAGCGCCGTCGGCCGGTCCAGGTCGCGGGCGTCGCGGACCTGCTGCCACGCATCGGTTTCGGGCAGCTGATCCGGATCGCGCAGGATTTCCGCGCGTACCGATTCCCCGGTGCTGCTCGCGGATTCGGCCACGCGGAGGAGCCTGCCCAGCTCGTGGCGCAGCCTCCCGCGGGCGACCACGAGGTCCACGAACCCCTTCTCGGCGAGCAGTTCGACGGTCTGGAAGTCGGGCGGCAGCTGCTGGCGGATGGTCTGCTCGACGACCCGCCGCCCGGCGAAGCCCAGCCGGGCCGCCGGTTCGGCGATCACCACGTCGGTCGAGGTCGCGAACGAGGCGGCGACCCCGCCGAAGGTCGGGTCGGTGACCAGGCTGATGGTCAGGACCCCGGCCCGGTCCAAGCGCGCCAGCGCCGCGCTCGTCCTGGCCATCTGCATCAGCGACAACGCGCCCTCCTGCATGCGCGCGCCGCCGGAGGCGGTGACCAGCAGCAGCGGAACCCGCTCGGCGAGCGCCTGCTCGGCCGCGCGCGTGATCATCTCGCCGACGTCGCTGCCGAGGCTCCCGCCGAGGAAGCCGAAGTCCATCACCGCGGCGATCGCGGGAGCGCCGTGCACGTGGATCCGCGCGCACACCACCGCTTCGTCCAGCCCGGTCCGGCGGCGCGCGTCGGCCAGCCGGGCCGGGTACGGCCGGCTGTCGACGAACTCCAGCGGATCCGCGCCGACGACCGGCAGCTCCAGCGGTTCCAGCTCCTCCGGATCGGCGAGCTGGCGCAGCCGCTGCCACGCGGTCAGCCTCCCGTGCTGCCCGCACTCGACGCACACCCGCAGGTTCGCGTCCCAGCGCTTGCCGTAGACCGGTGTCGTGCAGCGCTCGCACAGCACCCACTCGGCCTGCCCGATGGTCTGGGTCATGCTCAGATCTCCTCCGCGCGCCGCGTCACGCCAGGCAGGTGGGCAGCTGGCCGTCGTTGAACTCGATCATCTCGCCGAAGATGCGCACCACGTCCAGCGGTCTTCCGAGCTCTCCCCCGTCGAGCTCGGCGTAGGCGCGGTGCAGGTTGCCGACGAGCCGTTCGGGATCGAGCAGGTCGGCGTAGTCGCCCAGCCCGGTCCGCCGGGCCAGCTCCAGCGGGGACAGGCCCTCGGCGTGACCGGTCGCCGCGACCTGCTGGACCCAGCGCAGGTAGGCCTCGGTCCGGTCGATGACCTCGGGCCCGCACACCTCGCCGTGCCCGCCGACGACGACCTCCGCGCCGAGCCCGCGCAGCCGGTCGAGCGCCTGCAGGCTGCCGGCGATCGAGCCCATCAGGTTGAACGGCGTGCAGCCGTTCAGCAGGACGTCCCCGGCGAACAGCACCCGGTCCGCAGGCAGCCAGGCCACCACGTCGTTGGTGGTGTGCGCCGGGCCGACGTGGTGCAGCTCCACCACGCGGTCGTCGACGTGCAGGGTCATCCGGTCCCGGAAGGTCACGGTGGGCAGCACGAGCCGGACGTCACCCCACTCCACGTCCGGCCACAGCTGCGTCAGCCCGAGGCCGGTCTCGGCGATCTCCACCCGTGCCCGCTCGTGCGCGATGATGGTCGCCGCCGGGCCGAAGGCGAAGTTGCCGAACACGTGATCGCCGTGGTGGTGGGTGTTGACGATCGTGCGGTGCTCACCGGCCCCGAGCCCGTCCACGGCATCCCGCAGGAGCAGCGCCCGGCGCTCGGTGGCGGCGGTGTCCACGACCACGACCCCGTCGCGCCCCGCGATCAGGCCCGAGTTGTTCAGGCACCAGCCGCCGTTGGGCTGGGTGTGGGCGTAGACGCCGTCGGCGATCTCGACCAGCTTCGGTTCGGGCGCGGCGTTCACCGATCGCCCTTCCCGGCGGCGAACTCGCTCGTGTGCTTGAGCGTCGTGAGGCTGTTGTTCCCCAGCGCCGAGCGGACGAACCGCCGAGCATCGGCCAGCGTGCTGCCCGCCCCCAGGACTTCCTCGACCGCCTCCGTCCTGATCGAGACGGTGTGCCGCGCGGTGACCGTCGTGGTGCCGGCGTCCTCCCGGAACGTCCAGAGTCCACTGTGGCCGGACAGCAGCGCGGGCAGCACGACCTGCTTGTAGGCGATCCACTCCCCGCTCGCGCAGATCCGGTAGGAGCGGGTGGTGTGGGTCGCGCCGCCTTCGGTGACGGTGTCCATCGACAGCTCCTGGACGCCCGGTTCGTCCTCCCGCAGCGACACCGCCTGCACGTGCGGCAGGCGCTGCGCCCACAGGTCGGCGCGGTCGACGAACTCGTAGCAGTCGTCGGCACTTCCGGTGGAGCGGACCGAGTCCTCGAACGAGAAGACCACGTCGTCGATGTCGTCGGCGCGTTCGGCCACCGTGCGCAGCGCGGCGAGCTCCTTCTCGCTGTTGCCGTCCACCGCCCGGTTGATCCAGTCGACGGTGTCCGGGTCGTCGCCGACCGCGCTGAAGTGGTGCAGCAGCACGACTTCGGTGCGCCCGTCGGGCAGCGCGTCGAGCCGCCACTGCCCGCCCATCGAGGCCACCGGCGGCTGGCTGACCTCCTGCTCGAAGGACACCGTCCGCCGCACCGGGTCGAGCTCCCGGCGCGAGGTCCAGCTCTTGACGGTGCCGTTGAGCAGCGCCCACAACCGGAACCGCTCGTGGCGGTCGCCGCGCTCGAGGTGGTGCACGTGCAGGTTCGGCTCGAACACCGCCGGCCACCGGGTCACGTCCGCGACCAGGGCGTACAGCTGATCCGCGGGTGCCGAGACGACGAGCCGGTGTTCGGTCCGGTGCAGTGCTGGCATCACGACCTCCTGGTTCGGTGAGCGGTTCAGGCGGTCTCGACGGCGGCGCCGTTCACCGCGTCCAGCACCTGGCGGGGCGTGCGCAGTTCGACGACCTGGTCGTCCGGGATGACCACGCCCAGCTCCTGCCGGATGCGCGCCGCGGTCTCCATCAGCGCCAGCGAGTCGTAGCCGAGGTCGTCGAAGTCGGTGTCGATGGCGTCGGCGCCGAGCTCGGTGGCCTCGTCCTCGCCCGCGCACTCCACGAGGATGCGGCGCAGGTCGTCGATGGTCATCTTGCCCATGGTGAACTCCCCAATCCTGTTGTCCTGGTTCAGGAATCGATGCTTCGGACGACGATGGCCGAGTTGAAGCCCCACTTGCCTCGCGCTAGCACCAGCGCCGTCTCGACCTGCTGGTACCTGGGGGCTGCGGTGACCAGGTCGAGCTGGTGGTCGGGCACCGGTTCGGCGGTGTGCGCGATCGGCGGGATCACGCCGTCGCGGATGGTCAGCAGCGCGGCCACCAGGTCGAGCGGGCCGCCACCGGAGTAGAGGCGCCCGGTCAGCGTCTTCGGCGCGGTCACCGGGACCGCGTGCGGGCCGAACGCACCGCGGATCGCCTCGGCCTCGATCGCGTCCAGCTCGGCGACGCCCGAGGCGTCGGCGAACACGACGTCGACCTGGTCCGGCCGCAGACCGGCGTCGGCCAGCGCCAGCTCGATCGCCCGCCGCAGCGCGGGCGGCCGCTCGGATCTCGGCGCGGGATCGAAGGTCGCGGCGTAGCCGAGGACCTCGCCGTAGCCGGTGGCACCGCGCGAACGGGCCGATCCCGCGTCCTCGAGGAGGAGGATCGCCCCGCCCTCGCCCGGCACGTAGCCGTTGGCCGCCACGTCGAACGGCAGGTACGCCCGCTGCGGATCGGTGGCCGTGCTGATCCGGCCGCTGGCCAGGTGCGAGACCCAGCCCCACGGGTCGAAGGACGAGTCGACACCCCCGGTGACCACCATCGGCGTTCCGCCGCGAACCGCGCGCCGCGCGTGCCCGACCGCGTCCAGACCGCCGGCCTGCTCCGCGACCAGCACCGCCCCCGGGCCCCGCAGCCCGTGCCGGATCGAGATCTGGCCGGTGTTCACCGCGTAGAACCAGGCGAACGACTCGTAGACGCTGACGAACTCGGGGCCCTGCGCCCACAGCTTCTGGAACTCCCGGTGGGTGAACTCGAAACCACCGGTGGCGTTCGAGGTGATCACGCCGGTGCCGTACTCGGCCAGCTCCGCGGGGTCCACGCCCGCGTCCGCCAGCGCCCAGTCCGCCGCCGCGATCGCGAACCGGGTCGAGACGTCGGTCTGCGGCAGCAGCCGCTTCGGCAGGTGGTCGGCGGCCTCGAAGTCCAGCACCTGGCCCGCCAGCTGCGCCGGGTAGCCGGTCGGGTCGAACCGGCTGAGCCTGCTGATCCCGTGGCGCCCCTTCACCGTCGCCGCCCAGTAGTCGTCGACGCCGAGTCCGTTCGGCGCGACCACTCCCATGCCGGTCACCCACGTGCTCATGAGTTCGTCCCTCCCAATCGGCGCAGCACCATCGCGCTCTGGAAACCACCGAACCCGCTGCCGACGCTGAGCACGGTGTCCACCTGCTGCTCGCGGGCGACCAGCGGCACGTAGTCCAGGTCGCATTCGGGGTCGGCTTCGCGCAGGTTCGCCGTCGGCGGCACGACGCCGTGCTCGATGGCCAGCGCGCACGCCGCGACCTCGATCGATCCGATCGCGCCGAGGGAGTGCCCGACCATCGACTTGATCGAGCTGACCGGGGTCCGGTAGGCGTGCTCGCCCAGGCTGCGCTTGAACGCTGCGGTCTCGTGGCGGTCGTTCTGCTTGGTGCCGGAGCCGTGCGCGTTGATGTAGTCGATGGCGCTCGGATCGATCCGCGCCCGGTCCACCGCCACCCGGATCGCTTCGGCCATCTCGCGGCCGTCGGCCTTCAGGCCCGTCATGTGGTAGGCGTTGAGCCGCGTCGCGTACCCGGAGATCTCGGCGTAGACGTGCGCCCCGCGGGCCCGGGCGTGCTCCAGCTCCTCCAGCACGAACAGCGCCGCGCCTTCAGCGAGCACGAATCCGTTGCGGGAGTTGTCGAACGGCCGCGAGGCGTGCTCCGGGTCGTCGTTGCGCGGGGTGGTCGCCTTGATCGCGTCGAAGCAGGACACCACGATCGGCGTGATCGGGGTGTCGGCCGCGCCGGCGACCATCACGTCGGTGGTGCCTTCGGCGATGAGGTCGCAGGCGTGGCTGAGCGAGTCCAGCCCGGACGTGCAGCCGTCCGACACCATCGCGACCGGCCCTTCGGCACCGACGGTCCACGCCACCTCGGCCGGCATCACGCCGGGCGAGAGGTAGTCGAACATGTGCGCCGACAGGTAGGCCGGGTCGACCCGCCACTCCCGGCCCGCGTCGGAGAGCACCAGGTACTCCTGCTCCAGGCTGGTCGCCGCGGCTACCGCGCTGCCCAGGCTCACCCCGATCCGCTCCGGCGCGACCCGCTCGAACTCCAGCCCGCTGTCGGCGACCGCGTCCCGGGCGCACACCACGGCGAACTGGGCGGCGCGGTCCATGCGGCGGATCTCGCGCGGCGACAGCCCTTCGTGCTCCGCGTCGAAGTCGCACTCGGCCGCGATCTGGGAGCGGTAGGGGGACGGATCGAAGAAGCTGATCCGCCGGGTGGCCGTCCGCCCCGACGTCAGCAGTTCCCAGAAGTTCTTCGCACCGAGCCCGCCGGGGGCGCGCACCCCGACACCGGTGATCACCACACGCCGTGCCACCCGACACCTCCCAGTCCGTACCGGTTCGGTCTCGAACAGTGCAGCCGGGGCCTCGAACCGGACTCGAAGGTGGATTGCACCTCCGGCGCGGGCACCGGATTTCCTTGACAGGAAGGGGAAAACCGGGATTCCGGCGGCTCTCCACGCGCGCTCGAGACGGTCTCGACGACGCCGCGCCACGCTGCGTCGACAGTGCACCGCAGACGAGCAATGGAGGACTCATGCCCGCCAACACCAAGCCCGTCGCCCTCGTCACCGGGGCCACCAGCGGGATCGGCCTGGCGATCACCCGCAGGCTCGGCCGGCTCGGCGCGCGGGTCTACATCTGCGCTCGGCGCGCCGAGGAGCTGACCACGACGATCAAGACGCTCACCGAGGAAGGCCTCGAGGTCGACGGCAGCACCTGCGACGTCAGCGTGCCCGCGCAGATCCCGGAACTGGTCGGCGCCGCGGTCGACCGGTTCGGCCCGATCGACGTGCTGATCAACAACGCCGGGCGCTCCGGTGGCGGCGTCACCGTCGAGGTCGACGACGAGGTCTGGTTCGACGTGATCAACACCAACCTCAACAGCGTCTTCCTGATGACCAAGCAGGTCCTCACCGCGGGCGGGATGCTGGCGCAGGAACGCGGCCGGATCATCAACATCGCGTCCACCGGTGGGAAGCAGGGCGTCATCTGGGGTTCGCCCTACTCGGCGTCCAAGCACGGCGTGGTCGGCTTCACCAAGTCGCTCGGGCTCGAGCTGGCCAAGACCGGGATCACGGTCAACGCCGTCTGCCCCGGATTCGTGGAAACCCCGATGGCGGAACGGGTTCGGGCGCACTACTCGAAGATCTGGAGCGTCACCGAGCAGGAGGCGCACGAGCGCGTCACCACCCGGGTTCCGCTGGGCCGCTACGTCGAGCCCGAGGAGGTCGCCGCGATGGTGGAGTACCTCGTCAGCGACGGCGCAGCCGCGGTGACCGCGCAAGCGCTCAACGTGTGCGGCGGCCTTGGCAACTACTGACCGGTCCGCCCCGCAGCCGAACGACGACGGAGGTGTTGCCATGGCGGAGAAAACCGCGCCCGAGCACGAGCTCGGCGCCGTCCTCACGACAATCGAGCAGCACGTCACCCGGATGCTGACCGGACTGCCGAACAGCCCGACGGCGCTGCGCGTCCGGTTCGGCGACGTGGCGGTGGAAACGGAGTGGACTGCGCCGGTCGCGGCCGCTCCCCCACCGGCCGCGCCGGTCCGCCCCACCGACGAGCCCGCCGACGACCGGTCCCTGCACGTCCGCGCCCCGTCGGTCGGGGTGTTCTACCGCGCACCGGAACCGGGCGCCGAACCGTTCGTCAGCGAGGGCGACGTGATCCGCCCCGGGCAGCAGGTGGCGATCGTGGAGGCGATGAAGCTGATGATCCCGGTGAAGTCCGAGGTGCACGGCGAGGTCGTCGCAGTGCTGAAGGCCAACGGCGACCCGGTGGAGTACGACGAGCCGCTGCTGGCGGTCGTCCCCGTCGACTGAACCCACCGACGATTCGGCTCCGGGGCGCACGCACACCCCGGAGCCGAATCGTCGTGCTCACACCGCGACCGCAGCGAACTCCTGGTCGTGGTCGACCGCGCGGGACTTCAGGCGCAGCGCCCCCCGGTCCCGGACGATGACGTCGTTGACCACGCAGCTGGGCCCCACGTCCGGCCGGCCGCCGGGCCTGGTGGTGAGGACCAGCGCGTACGCGGTCGAGCTCAGCGACCCGTCCTCCTGCTGCTCGAGCACGACGTGGTTGAAGTAGTGCCGGCGCTGCACCGGATCGCCGTCGAACTTCTTGTGGAACTCGTGCAGGGCCTCGGTGATGCCCTGACGGGTCTGCGCGGCCGGCAGCTTCGGCGAGTGCTTGAACGTGCCGTCGGCGGTGAACGTCGCCGCGTACGACTCGAAGTCACCACCGTCGAGCGCCTGCATCTGCCGGGCGTAGAAGTGCAGCACTTCGGCGTAGAGCTCGGGTGGGACGGGTGATCCGGTCATGCTCTCCTCCGAGACTGGTGTCGTTTCGAGCTTCCAGCCAACGCTGCGGGCCCGGCTTCGAACTCCACTTGAGACGACCTGGAACGGCGCCGCGATCGCGCCTGTAGCGCCGTTCGAGCCGGTGTGGACACCGACGCAGCACGCTGGCCGTGGTCTTGCCGATACCTCGGAGGTGGCAGGGATGAAGGGGATCATCCTCGCGGGTGGTCACGGCACGCGGCTGCACCCGGTCACGCTGGGCGTCTCGAAGCAGCTGCTGCCGGTCTACGACAAACCGATGATCTACTACCCGCTGTCGGTGCTGATGCTGGCGGGCATCCGGGAGGTCCTGCTGATCTCCACGCCGAACGACCTGGACGGGTTCCGCCGCCTGCTCGGCGACGGCGGCGAACTGGGGTTGAGCATCGACTACGCGGAGCAGACCGAACCGCGCGGCCTGGCCGACGCGTTCCTGCTCGGCGCCGAGCACATCGGTGCCGATCCGGTGGCGCTCATCCTGGGCGACAACATCTTCCACGGCCAGGGCTTCTCGACCCTGCTGGCGAGCACGGCGGCCGAGGTCGACGGCTGCGTGCTGTTCGGGTACCCGGTGCACGACCCCGAGCGCTACGGCGTCGGCGAGGTGGACGAGACGGGCCGGCTGATCTCGATCGAGGAGAAGCCCAGCCGCCCGCGCTCCAACAAGGCCGTCACCGGCCTGTACTTCTACGACAACGACGTGGTCGACATCGCCAAGAACCTGCACCCGTCACCGCGCGGGGAGCTCGAGATCACCGACGTCAACCGGCACTACCTGGCCAGGGGGAAAGCCCGGCTGGTCGACCTCGGACGCGGATTCGCCTGGCTGGACACCGGAACTCACGAGTCGCTGGCCGAAGCCGGCCAGTACGTGCGCATCCTGGAGCACCGCCAGGGCGTGCGGATCGCCTGCATCGAGGAGATCGCGATGCGCATGGGCTTCATCGACGAGAACGCCTGCTACCGCCTCGGCGAGAAGCTGTCGAAATCGCCGTACGGGCAGTACATCATGGAGGTCGCCGCCGCCGGGCGGTCGGCCCACGACGACTGACCGCCGGTCCCGCTATGCCGGGACGGCGTACGCGACGACGTTGTCCTCGTACTGGCGGATGCCGTCGTCGAAGCGCCCGCCGCAGGTGATCAGGACCAGGCGGGGGCGGCCGGTGCGTTCGAACACGTCCATCGGCAAGAAGTCCTTCGGGTAGCTGCGCAGCGCCTCGACCCGGTACCGGGTGGTGCGGCTGGCGGAGATGACCTCGACGATCTCCCCCGGATTGAGGTCAGCCACCTCGAAGAACGCACCCGGGCCGGCGCTGCGGGTGTCGACGTGCCCGGCGAGCACCACTGTGCCCGCCCGGGATCCCGGTGCAGCACCGGCACTCCACCATCCGACGACGGCCGGCGACTCGGGCACGTCCAACTGCTGGTCTGGCCCCAGCAGCACCGGCTGCACCGGCGCGTCGACTCCCACCGACGGCATCCTGATCCGCTGCGGCACCTCGCCATCCGGTACCGGCTCCAGCACTTCCCGCTTCTCAACGGGATCGGACGGCGAATGCGCGGGCGGCACCGTTCCCGAGTGCGGCAGCGAGGGCCCGGACAACGAGTACCCCAGCCCCGCTGCCGCAGTCACGAGTCCGAGCGCGAGCAGCGCTCCAGGTGTCCAACGACGCCACCGGCTCACCCGAACCGCCGGCGCAGCAACACCACCCCAGCGCCCGCGGCGATCACCAGGCCGCCGGCCAGCAGTCCCAAGCCGGTGGTGCTGGACTGGATCCGCTCGGCCAAGCCGCCGGTCCCGGTGTTCGCACCCTTCGGCGTGGCTTCCACGGCCTTCGACGCTTCCTGCGCGTGGTTCAGGTGTTTGAGGACCACCGGGAGGAAGTCCTTCGCGAAGGCCTGCACGTCGGCATCCCCACCGGAGCCGATCTCGGAGCGGGTGAACGCGGCCGCCTCCTCGTGCCCGGAGACCTGCGCCTTCAGATATGCGGTGTCGAAAGCAGCGCCCGACGCCTTCTCCAGCTCGTGGCCCGTGCTCTGCTGCTCCGCGCTCGGCGACGTCGGCAAGGTCACGCCCTTCCGGCTCGCCAGCTCCTCCATCTTGGCCTTCGCGTCCTGGTGATCGGCGAGCGTCTCCTGCGCCAGCGATCGCACCTGCGGCGTGGTCGCCTTCTTCACCGCGAGCTCACCGATGGTGATCTCCGCCAGGTTCACCTGCTCGGCCTTCGTCAGGAACGAACTGTCCTGATCGGACATCGCGGCGGCCACCGCGCCCGACGACTGCACCTGCCCCGCCGATGGCGGAACAGCCTGCGCCGCAACGCCGGGCGCGGCCAGCACCGCCATCACGACCGCACCACCGACAGCCGCCACAGCGCACTTCCCCATCCCGATCACATCCCCCAGGTAAGTCAGCATGTCCCGAGCGGGATACCCCGTGTCCCACCGCGAAAACCCCCTGCACCGGACCGAAACTCCGTTCGCGGTCAGCGCACCCCAGTGGAGGACCGGAGCAGCACCCGCCACTAGGCTGGAGCGATGACGTCGGTCAAGCAGTTCCAGGTCACCTTCGACTGCGCAGAACCCGAGCGCGTTGCTCGTTTCTGGTGCGAGGTTCTGGGGTACGCGGCACCCCCGCCGCCGGAGGGTTTCGCCACCTGGGACGACTACAACGGCTCGCTGCCCGCCGAGCAGCGGGATTCGGCGTTCGCCTGCAGCGACCCCACCGGTGTGGGCCCGCGGCTGTTCTTCCAGCGCGTTCCCGAGGACAAGGTCGCCAAGAACCGGGTGCACCTCGACGTGCGTATCGGCACCGGGCTCGTGGGCGAAGAGCGCCTCGCCAAGCTCGAGGCGGAGTGCGCACGCCTGGTCGCGCTCGGCGCGACCCGCGTCCGCATCCTGCCCGCCGACGACGAAGAGGAGTCCTGCATCGTGATGCAGGACGTCGAGGGAAACGAGTTCTGCCTGGACTGAGCCGGTCAGCTCGCGCTGATCCCTCCTGCACCTGGCCGCGCCGTGACGAATACTCGGGTGGCGAGGGGGTGTCGAGATGCTCGAGAAGATCGCCGACGTGCCCGCGGAGATCGATGCGGTCAAGGCCGTGGGCAAGCTGTCGAAGGAGGACTACGAAACGGTCCTCGAACCGCTCTTCGACGCCGCGCGCCGGGACGACCGGCGCATTCGGCTGCTGTACCAGGTCGGCCCGGAGTTCCAGGGCTTCACCGCCGGCGCGGCGTGGGAGGACGCGAAGGTCGGGTGGGGGTTCATCCGGCTGATCGAGGGCTGCGCGGTCGTCACCGACATCCGGTGGATCGCCGAATCGACCCGCCTGGCGAGCTTCCTGCTGCCCTGCCCGGTGCGGATCTTCAGCAACGACGACCGGGACGCGGCCGTCGAGTGGTTGACGTCGCTGCCAGAAGGACCGGGCGTGTCGCACCACATCATCCCCGAGTCCGGCGTGCTCGTGGTGGAGGTCGAAGAACCGCTCCGCGCACCCGACTTCGAAGCCCTGGCGCACACGGCCGACTCCTGGCTGGAGCAGCACCGCGACCTGCCCGGGCTGGTGGTCCACGTCCGGGAGTTCCCCGGCTGGGAGAACATCACCGGCCTGATCCGGCACATCCGCTTCGTCCGCGACCACCACCGCAGCGTCAAGCGCGTGGCGCTGGTCGCGGACAGCAAGCTCGCCGGGCTCCCCCGCACCTGGTGAACCACTTCGTGCAAGCGGAGGTGACCAGCTTCGGCTACGACGACCTCGACGCCGCCATCGCCTGGGCCGCCGGTCCGACCTGAGCTGCCCGCCGGGTTCCCTAGCTCTGAGCGAAGAACGTCGTCAGCTGGTCGACCACGAACTCCGGCTGCTCCTCGGGGATGTAGTGCCCGCTGCCGGGAACTGCGACGACGTGCACGTCGGTGCCCCTGTCGGCCATCTGCTCCCGCAGCAGCGCGTAGTTGTCCTCCGCGGCCAGGGTCAGGATCGGAGTGGTCACCGGCGGGTACGTGTCCAGGTCCGCGATGTCCTGGCGCATCGTCTGGTACCAGCGGTTGCCCGCCCGGATTGCCTCTGGCGAGTCGTAGGCGTGGGCGTAGACGCGTCGGGCCTGCTCGTCGACCGAGGCCTGATCGACGAGCATGTGCCCGTAGAGCCAGTCGACGAGCAACCGGAACCGTCCGTCGAGCAGTCGTTCCGGCAGCTCCTGGAGCTGGTTGAACGCGAACCACCACGGGTACCCACCGCGGCCCTCGGTGAGCGAGGCGACCTGCTCGTCGCTGGCCGGGAGCATCGGGATGGCCAGCCACGATTCGACCGGCACGCCCAGGTCCATGGTGACCAACCGGCGCACGGCGCGCGGAAATCCCGCGGTCAGGTGGTAGCCGACCGACGCACCGATGTCGTGCCCAGCTACGAAGGCCGACTCGTGGCCGAGATGTCCGATCAGCGCGCGGATGTCGGCCGCCATGGTCTTCTTGTCGTAGCCGGTCTCCGGTTTGGCCGACCCGCCCATCCCCCGCATGTCGACCGCGATCACGCGGAAGCGGCGGGCGAGCTCGGGCATGATCTTGCGGAACTGCCACCAGGTCTGCGGCCACCCGCCGAGCAGGACGAGCGGGTCGCCCGCGCCTCCGCTGACGTAGTGCAGCCGCGTCCCGTTCACCTCGGCGTGCGCGCTGGTGAACTCGCCGTCCAGCGACGCGGCCAGTTCGGCGTCGGTGGGCGCAACAGGCGTGGAAACCACGATCAGATCTCCTTTACTGGAATGCTCGGTCAAGAAAATAGGCATGCGAAAGCCGCCGAGAACGACGGGGATCGGCTCAGTCGAGCAGCGCGAGGGCCTGTTCGACCGCGTCGTCGAGCAGCCGCCGGCGCAGCGAGGTCTTGCCGACCACGCGCACGCCCTGCAGCAAGGTGACCAGGAAGCGCGCCAGGGCCACCGGGTCGCGATCAGCGGGCAGCTCACCCTCGTTCCTGGCCCGCACCAACGCGGCCGACAGGACGGTCTCCATCGTCTCCAACGCGGAAGCCACGAGACGACCGGCGGCCTCGTCACCGGGCAGCTCCACCGCGGTGTTGGTCGTCAGACACCCTTTGTACTGGTCATCGGCCAGCGAGGTCTGCACGTACCAGCGGACCATCGCCCGCACCGCGTCGAGCGAGGAGCCCGGTGCGGCGAGCTGATCGAGCAACCCGGCGCGCGCGTCGTCCACGTAGCGCTCGACCGCCGCCAGGTACAGATCGCGCTTGCCGCCGAACGCCCCGTAGATGCTGCCGCGCCCCAGGCCCAGCTGGTCGACCAGGTCCTGCATCGACGTCGCCTCGTACCCCTGGCGCCAGAACAGATCCATCGCCGACCGCAGCGCCGCGTCGGGATCGAACTCCTTCACCCTTCCCACGACCGGCAACACTACAGATATTGGACCGACCGTTCAAGAAAGCCTCGCCGTGATCGCGGTCAGGCAGTCGGACCCGGCGCCTTCGTCGCACCACGGGTCGATGGGGACGCACTCGCGCTTGCGGCCCAGTTCGTCCAGGATCCAGCCCTGGCGCTTCACCGTGCGCAGCACGATGACGTGGTCGGCGATCTCGAACTCGGGGTGCGCGTCGACGATCCGCTCCTCCAGGTCCAGGGCGCTGTCGGTGGAGTGCAACCAGGTCGACACCAGCAAGTTCGTGCTCCCGCTGATGGCGACCAGCTGGCGGACCTCGGGCATCCGGGCCAGCTGGTCGCAGATGCGCCTCCGGTCGTCGTGCGGCACCCGCGCCCACAGCAGCGTGCTCACCGGCCAGCCCGTCAGGTGCTGGGAGATCTCGCAGCGGAAGGCGACCGCACCCGAGTTCGCCAGCCGGGACAGCCTGCGGCGGGTCGCCGTGTGGCTGGCGCCGGTGCGCTCGGCGAGTTCGGTGACCGGCGCCCGGCCGTCCGCCGCCAGCGCGAGCAGCAGCGCGTGGTCGGCCGCGGAGAGGCGCCCCGGCAACGCAGCCGCACCCTCTGCAGCGGGCTGGAGCCGCTCGCACTGACCGCGGGACAGCGCATCCAACCGCCAGGCGTTCCCGGCCAGGTAGATGCGGGTGCTGACCTGGGTGTCCACCTTGACCACGCCGGGCAGCCGGCTGACCTCGTCCAGGATGAAGCGCGACAACGCCGGGAGATCGCGGGCGACGGCGTTGACCTGCAGGTCGCGGCCGCTGGCCACCTCCATCACCGACTTCGTCCGCGGATCCCGGGCCAGCGCGAGCGCCACCCGCTCCCGCTCCCCCGGTTCGCAGTGGACGTCGAGGAAGGCGTTGCACACCGAGCGCCACAGCTCAGGACTGCCGGTGGCGGTGACCCACGCCTGCCCCCGCTCGACGAGCCGCCCCCAGCGCCGGGCCACCGTGGCAGCGCTGAGCCCGAGGACCTCGCCCACCAACGTCCAAGAGGCGCGGGGAGCGACCTGCAGGGCGTTGGCGATGGCGAGATCGGTCTCGTCCAGACCTTCGACGGAAGCCGCCCCGGCGAAATCTTCCATGCACAGCCTTCCTGCGGCGATTTCCGTCGATTTTCGTGCGCGATCAGCGTCGATGGCCACGATGAGGCACCACAGCACGACCGCGCAAGTGCCGCGGTCCGCGCGGCCGGCGATCCCGGACGCCGAACCCACCAACCCCGCTCTCGACGAAGGACGAATGGGATGACGCAACCCGAGTTGCAGCCCTGGCAGTGGGACGAGGAGACCTGGCGCCGGCACATCGGGCGCGTCCGCGCCGGACGCTCCCTCCGACCCGACAGCTGGCCCGGCGGCGCCAAGTGCGCAGTGGCCGTGTCGTTCGACTCCGACCACGAAACACCGGCGCTGCGCGACGGCCTGACGAGTCCGGCCCAGATGGCCCAGGGCGAGTACGGAGCGCGCGTGGCGGTGCCGAAGATCCTCGCGCTGCTGGCGAAGTACGACGTTCCGGCCAGCTTCTTCATGCCCGCGGTGTGCGCGCTGCTCCGACCGGAAGAAGCGCAGACCTACGTCGCAGCGGGCCACGAAGTGGGGATCCACGGCTGGATCCACGAGCGCAACGCGCTCCTGCCCGCCGACGACGAGCGCGAGCTGCAACTGCGCAGCGCGGACGCGCTGGAGCGGGTGACGGGCGTGCGCCCGGTCGGGATCCGCACCCCCTCCTGGGACTTCTCCGAGCACACCTTGGCCATCACCCGCGAGATGGGGCTGCTCTACGACTCCTCGCTCATGGCCGACGACGAACCGCACGAGCTGCTGGAGAACGGGGAGCCCACCGGGGTGGTGGAGATCCCCGTGGAGTGGATCCGCGACGACGCGCCCTACTTCATGATGGAGCGCTTCGCCTCGCTGCGGCCCTACATCTCCCCGCGCGAGGTGCTGTCGATCTGGCGGGACGAGTTCGACGCCGCCCGCACCGAAGGCGGTCTTTTCCAGATCACCTTCCACCCGCACATCATCGGCCACCGCTCGCGGCTGGTCGTGCTGGACGAGCTGCTCGCCCACATCGCCGGCCACGACGACGTCTGGTTCGCCACGCATCAGCAGATCGCTGAGCACTGCCTGGCCAGCGCGGCCTGACCCGTCCCCCACCTCCTCCACCACGAAAGCAGCGGTGCCGCGATGAACACCCGCCCGCCCAGAACCGAATCACCCAGCACCCCAACGCAGAAGTTCACCCCGAAGCAGCGCAAGGCGATCATCGCCGGCGTCATCGGCAACACCGTCGAGTGGGTGGACTGGACGCTCTACGCCACCTTCGCGAAGGTCATCTCGGACGTCTTCTTTCCGCGCTCCGAGGGTTCCGCCGCGCTGCTGGCGACGCTCCTGGTCTTCGCCGTCGGATTCGTCATGCGCCCGGTGGGCGCCGCGATCCTCGGCGCCTACGCCGACCGGCACGGCCGCAAGAAGGGCCTGACCCTCACCATCGGGCTGATGGCGGGCGCCGGATTCGTCATCGCGCTGACCCCCGGCTACGAGATGATCGGGATCGCCGCGCCGCTCGTGCTCGCGGTGGCCCGCCTCGTCCAGGGTTTCGCCGCGGGCGGTGAGTTCGGTTCCTCCTCGGCGTTCCTGGTGGAGTCGGCCGGTCCTGGTCGTCGGGCGTTCGCCGGTTCCTGGCAACAGGTTTCGGTCGGCGCGGGAGTGCTCATCCCGTCGCTGATCGGAGTCGTGCTCGCCTCGAGCCTCAGCGATGAGGCGCTGCACTCCTGGGGCTGGCGGGCAGCGTTCATCATCGGCGGTGTCCTCGGTCTGGTCGGTCTCTGGCTGCGCGTTTCCGTCGAGGACACCGCTTCCTTCACCCAGCTCCGCAACGAGGGGCGGGCGAGGAGCAATCCGCTCAAGGCGATGTTCGTGGAACATCCGCGGGCGGCGCTGCGGGTCGTCGGCATCACCATCGCCGGCACCCTGACCTACTACACCTGGGTGGACTACCTGCCGATCCACACCAACGCCACCTACGGGCTCCCGCTGGACGAGGCGCTGCTCTCGCAGACCCTGTGCACGATCATCTTCATGGTGCTCTTGCCGTTCGTCGGCAAGCTGTCCGACCGGTTCGGCCGCCGCCCCACCATGGCGGCCTTCGCGGGCGGGTTCGTGGTGCTGGCCTGGCCGATGCTGCAACTGCTGAACGGGAGCTTCCTCAGCCTGTTCCTGGTTCAGCTGACCGGCATGCTGCTGATCCTCGGCTACTCGGCCAACTGCGCGGTGATCATGGCCGAGCAGTTCCCGCCGGAGGTCCGGGCCACCGGCATCGCCCTGCCGTACGCGCTCGCCGTCGCGCTCTTCGGCGGCACCGCGCCCTACGTGATCACCTGGCTGACCAGTTCGGACCACGGCGGACTGCTGTGGCTGTACGTCTCCGGCGCGGCCCTGATCTCGCTGGTCGTCTACCTGCGGATGCCGGAGACCAAGGACAAGGAGTTCTCCTGATGGTGCACGTCTTGATCACCGGTGCGGCGAGCGGAATCGGCCGGGCGATCGCGCACGAACTCGCCGCCGACGCCAACGCGTTGAGCCTCGTCGACGTCGACGCCGACCGGCTCGCGACCGTCGCGGACGAACTCGGCGCTCAGCACGCGGTGCTGGACCTGGCGGATCCGCTGGGCCCGGAGGAAGCGGTGGGCCGCTGCTGGGATGCGTCCGGCCCGGTCGACGTGCTGGTCAACGCGGCGGGCATCTATCCGTCGGTGGACATGATCGAGCTCCGCGCAGCGGAGTGGGACCGGATCTTCTCCCTCAACACCCGCGCCCCGGTGCTGGCGACCGCCGAACTCGCCCGCCGCGCCGTCGCCGCCGGGCGAGGCGCGTCGGTCGTCAACATCTCCTCCGGCGCGGCTCTGCGCTCCCGCCCAGGCGGCGGCCCGTACGCGAGTTCCAAGGCGGCGCTGGAAATGGCAACCCGCGCAGCCGCTTTGGAGTTCGGAGCGCACGGCATCCGGGTCAACGCGGTCAGCCCCGGCTTCGTCGCCGTCGACAGCACCTGCAACCCCGTCGCACCCGAGTACGCAGCTCTGGTCAACGCCAATCCGCTGGGCCGACCGGGCACCCCGGAGGACATCGCCCGCGCCGTGCGGTGGATCTCCAGCCCGGAAGCCGCTTGGGTGACCGGCGAGGTGCTGCGGATCGACGGCGGCTCCAGCACCGGCGTGCTCGACCTGCCCAGGATCTGGCCACCCGCCACCAGCACCGATTCCGCCCACCAGGAGGGAAACCGCCGATGACCGACGCTTACACCGTGGTGGGAGGCGGTGCCATCGGCGGCACCCTCGCCTACAGCCTGGCTCAGGCCGGGCACCCGGTCACCATCATCGACACCGACGCCGACCACGTCGCCGCGCTGCGGGCGAACGGCTTGACGCTGGACCAGAAGGGCACCCGCACCAGCGTCGCGGTCGACGCGGCCACACCCGCGGAGCACGCCGGTTCCCTGCGCCGGGTGCTGCTGGCGGTCAAGACGCAAGCCACCGAGGAAGCCATGCGCTGGATCGCGCCTCGACTGGCCGACGACGGCTACGTGGTGTCGGTCCAGAACGGTTTCAACGAGGGCATCATCGCCGAGCACGTCGGTCGGGAACGCACCATCGCCGCGTTCGTCAACATCTTCGCCGACGTCGTCGAACCCGGGGTGATCCGAGACGGCGGACCCGGTGCGTTCGTCATCGGCGAGCCCGGCGGCGCACCGATCTCCGAGCGGGTTCGCGATCTGGTCGCCGACCTGCAGGAATGGCGACCGGCCACGGCCGACGTCAACATCGAGGGCTACTTGTGGGCCAAGGGCGCGTTCGGCGCGATGCTCGCCGCCACCGCGCTCGCCGACGACGCGATGGCCGATCTGATCGACCGGCACCGGACGGCGATGCTGGCGCTGAGCCGGGAGGTGTGCGGTGTCGCCGAAGCGCTCGGGATCCGGGTCGAGTCGTTCGATGCCTTCGACGTCAAGGCGTTCGGCCCGGACGCGGACGCCGCCACGAGCGAGGCCGCTTTCGACGCCCTGACCGCGTGGCTGCGCACCCAGTCCAAGGACCGCAGCGGGATCTGGCGGGACATCGCCGTGCGTCGACGACCGACGGAGGTCACCGCCGAGTACGAAGATCTCTTCGTCGAAGCCGCGGCGAAAGGCCTTCGGACACCGGTGCTCCGGGCGGTGACTGCCGGTTTGCGCGAGCTGGAGATCGCCCCGGACGGAATGTCGGAGGCCCGGCTGGACGCCCTCGACCGGCTCGCCGCCGCGCGAAACCGCCCGCTGCCCGCGACACCGGCGCTCACCGAGGACCAGGCCCGCGCGGTCGCCGGCTGGCTGGACCAGCACCGCGACGCGATGGTCGCCGACCTGGCCGCCTACACCGAGCACGAGAGCCCCAGCGACGATCCGGCGGCGCTGGACGCCTGCCTGGACTGGCTGCGCGGATGGCTCGACGAATCGCTCGGCAGCTGCGAGGGCGAAGAGCGGATCCGGCGTGATGAGGCCGGCGACGTCCTGATCCGCCGGTATCCGGGCACGGAACCCGGCGCCGCCCCGGTGCTGCTGCTGTGCCACTACGACACGGTGTGGCCCCTCGGCACGCTCGCCGAGATCCCGTTCCACCGCGACGGCGACCGGATCACCGGGCCTGGCGTTTTCGACATGAAAGCCGGTCTGGTGCAAGCGGTTTGGGCGCTCCGCGCACTCGACGCCCTGGGGCTGCCGCGACCTGCGTGCACAGTTCTGCTGAACGGGGACGAGGAGACCGGCAGCGTCCGCTCGAGGGAGGCGATCATCGCCGAGGCCCGCACCAGCCGGGCGGCGTTCGTCTTCGAGGCGAGCGCCGGAGGAGCGGTCAAGACCGCCCGCAAGGGCGTGGGGATCTTCGAGGTGACCGTGCACGGCGAGGAAGCGCACGCCGGTCTCGACCCGACGGCTGGAGCCAGTGCGGTCCACGAGATGGCCAGGCAGATCGTGCACCTGGAGGGCCTTCGGGATCTCGACGCCGGAACCAGCGTCAACGTCGGTGTGGTGCACGGCGGAACCCGCGGCAACGTGACCGCTGGCCGGGCGGTGGCCGTGATCGACGTGCGGGTCGCCTCCGCCGCTGAGCGCGAACGCATCACCGCGGCCATGGCGGCGATCAAGCCGGTGGATCCGCGGACCAGCGTCCTCGTCGAAGGCGGCTGGAACCGGCCTGCCTTCGAACGCACCCCCGAGGTCGGGCAGCTGTTCGAGCTGGCCCGGCAGTGCGCCCGGCAGATGGGCACCGACCTGCGCGAAACCGCGGTCGGCGGCGCCAGCGACGGAAACCTCGTCCTCGACGCGGGAATCCCGGTCCTGGACGGCCTCGGAGCCGTGGGCGCCGGAGCCCACGCCCGCGACGAGCACGCCACCGTCAGCGGGATGGTCGAGCGCTCGGCCCTGGCCGCCGGAGTCCTCGCGGCCTTCGCCTGAGCCGGGGCCGCGTTGCCGGCCGATCTCCGTCGGATCGGCCGGCAGCGCTGGGCCTGCGAGCCCGGCGGCGAGCCGACATCCTGGGGCGCAGGGGGTGGCGGACATGCGTGGTTCGCGTTCGGCCGAGGTCGTCGCCGGGTTCGACGGTTCCGCTGGATCGCAGCGGGCCGCGAGGTGGGCGGCGCTCGAAGCGGTCACCAGGAAGCAGTCGTTGCTGCTGTTGCACGCGATCGCCGTCCCGCTGGAGCAGTTCACCCGGATCCGCCTGCCCAGCGAGGTCGTCGGGCCGCAGCACAACGCGGCGGAGCAGGCTTTGGAGGACATGGCCGCCGAGTGCCGGAGCCGGTTCCCCGAGCTGGGCGTGCGGACCGTGGTGCGCATCGGGGTCCTGGCCACCGTGCTCCGCGATGTCGCCGCCCACGCCAGCGTCATCGTGCTCGGCCCGCCCGAGTTGAGCCGCACCCGTCGCGTGCTGCTCGGTTCGACCGCTGCCGAGGTCGTGCGCACCGCGTCCCAGCCCGTGGTGGTGCTGCGCGACGAACGCACCAGCGGACAATCGGAAGCACCGGTGTTCGAACGGATCGTCGTCGGCGTGGACGGATCCGAGTTCAGCGCGCGGGCAACCGGATTCGCCTACGACTTCGCCGACCGCCACGGCGCCGAGCTGACCGCCGTCCTCGCCTGCACCTCCCCCGACCTGGGAGGTGAGCTCGAGCCCGGCGTGGTCGACGCCTGCCGCCGGGAGCTGTCCGAAACGCTGGCGGGCTGGCGCGAGCACTACCCGGACGTCCAGGTGAAGGAGCAGGTGACGACGTCGGAACGGCCGGCTGAAGCGCTGCTCTCCGCCGCCGTCGACGCTGACCTGCTCGTCGTCGGCACGCGCGGCCGCGGGGCCATCCGGTCCACCCTGTTCGGCTCGGTCAGCCACACCGCCGTGCACTACGCACCGTGCCCCGTGGCTGTCGTGCGCTGAAGCCGTTTCGAGGACTTTCGCCTCCTCGACCCGCGGAGAACCCCGGGGAGACGCTGGATTGGCTTGATGCGCGCAGCGATGCTGTCCACCAGCGACCTCCCGAGGCTGCGCAACTCGCCATGGGCAGCGCGTGCTCGACCGGTTGGAGGCTCGTGATGTCGCAGGAATCCACTAAGGACACGGCGGGAACGGCCGAACCGAACGACGTCGCGGGCGCTCGCGAGCAGGAGCACACCCAGATCTCGCTGTCCCCCGTGGCGCCACCATCGATACTCGGGCTGTACGGCTTCGCCGCCGCCGCGTTCATGGTCGCGGCCAACCTCGCCGGCTGGTTCGGCACCGGCGGCTCTCCCCTGGTGCTCTTCCCGTTCGCGATGGTGGTGGGTGGATTCGCGCAGTTCCTGGCCACGACGTGGTCCTTCCGCGCCCGCGACGGGTTGGCCACCGCCATGCACGGCGTGTGGGGCTCGTTCTGGATCGGCTACGGCATCTACATGGCCCTGGTCCTCGCAGGCCTGCCCGCGCCCGCTGCCTCGCCCGTCGCCCAGGTGGCCTTCGGCTACTGGTTCATCGCCCTCGCCGCCATCACGTGGGCGGGAGCGGCAGCCGCCACCGCGCACAACGCAGCCCTGACCGGTTTCCTGACCACGCTCGCGGCCGGATCCACGCTGCTGGCGATCGGCTTCGTCGCCTCGCTGCCCGCCCTGGTGCCGATCGGCGCGGTCCTGCTTGTCGTCTCCGCGCTCTGCGCCTACTACACGGCCACCGCGCTGCTGCTGCAGAGCAGCCTCGGCCGCCCCGTCCTCCCGTTGGGCACGAGGACCCGCTCCCCCGCACCGATCGACGACGTCGCCGCGGAACCCGGCGTCCAGCACGGGCAGTGAGCGGCCTTGGTGGACGTCGCCCTCCGGTCGGATAGTGGGAGTCGACGGGGTTCCGGTTCGCCGGGCCGTCCGGGCTCGGCGATCGCCCGCAGGTGGGAAGTGGCGCAGATGAAGGAAACGGTTCCACTGGGGCGCTACGCCGGGGTGCGCGTCGGACTGCACTGGAGCGTCATCGGCATCCTGGCGCTGGTGGCCGTCAGCCTGGGCGGTTACGTGCTCCCGGCCGACCTGCCCGGGCACCCACCGCTCGCCTACGCGGTCAGCGGGATCGCTGCGGCGGTGCTGCTGGTCTGCTCGGTGCTGGTGCACGAGCTCGCGCATTCGGTCGTCGCCCGGCGCAACGACGTCGCCGTCGAGGGCATCACCTTGTGGCTGCTGGGCGGGGTGGCCCGGCTGCGAGGTGAAGCGCGCACGTCCGGGGCCGACTTCCGGATCGCGGCCGTCGGCCCGGCCGCCAGCCTGGTGCTCGCGCTGGTGTTCGGCGCGGGCAGCTGGCTGGCCGTCGAGCTGGCCGCCGACGAGCTGATCGTGGCCGTGCTCGGCTACCTGGCGGTGCTCAACGCCGTGCTGGCGGTGTTCAACCTGATCCCCGCGGCCCCGCTGGACGGTGGCCGGATCCTGCGGGCGGTGCTGTGGGCGTGGCGCGGCGACCGGTTCCGGGCCGCGGTGTGGTCGGCGTGGGCCGGGCGCGGCTTCGGTTTCCTGCTGATCGCCGCCGGTGTCGTCGAGGTGCTGGCGCGCAGCACCGCCGGGCTGTGGTGGGTGCTGATCGGGCTGTTCGTGGTCAACATGGCCTCCGCCGAGGAGCGGCAGGCCCGCATCGGTCTCGCGCTGGCCGGGATCGAGGTCGCCACCGTGATGTCCACCCCGGCCGAGACCGTGGCGGCCGCGCAGTCGGTGGAGCAGTTCTTCCACGACTCCGCCGTCACGCACCGGCACTCCACCTTCCCGGTGCTCGACGAGCGCGGGCAGCTGAGCGGGCTCGTGGCGCTCAACGACCTCCGAGCCGTCCCGGTGCAAGACCGCAGCGGAACCGCGCTGCGCGAGGTGGCCCGTCCGCTGGCCGAGGTCGCGACCGCTGAGCCCGGGGAACCGCTGGCCCTCGTGCTGTCCCGGATGAACGAGGCGAGCCGCGGCCGGATCCTCGTCAGCGAGCACGGTCGGCTCCGCGGCATCGTCTCGCCCTCCGACATCACCCGCGTGCTGGCCGACCACAGCCTCACCGCCACCCTGCCCGCGGGCGCCGACCTCAGCTGGGAGCCGGACACCAGACCACCACCGCCGAACTGGTGGTTCCCCGGCCAGCAGCGCTTCGAACCACCAGCCCGCAGGTGATCAGCATGGACTTCCGAACGCGCGTGATGGGCACGACCGCCCCGGCAGCGGTGGTGCTGATCCGGATCGTGGTGGGCGGGATCTTCCTGTCCGAAGGCATCCAGAAGTTCCTGTTCCCGGCCAAGCTGGGGCCCGGGCGCTTCGCCGCCCAGACCCCGCTCCCGGCCCCGGAGGTGTGGGCCTACCTCGACGGCGGCTTCGAGATCGGCTGCGGGGTCCTGATCATCATCGGCCTGCTGACCAGGCTGGCGACCCTGCCCATGATCGTCGACATGATCGGCGCCGAGGTCTTCACCAAGGTGCCCGTGCTGCTGCAGCACGGGTTCTGGCAGTACGCGAGCGACGCCCGCGCTGAACTCGGCCAGTTGTTCGGGCTCGTCTTCCTGCTCATCGTCGGCGCGGGCACCTGGTCGCTGGACGCCCGCCTGACACGCAGCTGACAGATCTGGGTACCCGAGGTGCGCGTGCTGCCAATGCGAGGCCGAGGAGTTCGCCATGTCTGCTGTTGTGGTGGGTGTCGACGGTTCGGACAGCTCCGCTCGCGCGGCCGAGTGGGCGGCGGAGGAGGCCGAGCGCAGGCACGCCCCGCTGCACGTCGTGATCGCCAACGACGACCCGATGCGCGCCGACCACGCCGAGGAGGCCGTGCGGCGGACGGCGAACCGGTGCCGCGCCGACCACCTGGGCCTGGCGGTGACCTCCGAAGTCGGGACCGGTCGCCCGGTCGAGGTGCTGGTGCGCCAGAGTGCGGAAGCTCAGCTGGTGGTCCTGGGCGCCCGCGGTCTGGGCGGTTTCACCGGTGCGCTGCTGGGCGCGGTGAGCCTCGGCGTCGCCACCCGGGCGGCTTGCCCGGTCGTCGTCGTGCGCAAGGACGTCCCGGCGACCTCGGGCCCGGTCGTGGTCGGCGTGGACGGTTCGGAGCACAGCCGCGTCGCGCTGGAGTTCGCGTTCGACGCCGCAGCCCGGTTCGGCGCCGACCTCGTCGCGTTCCAGGCGTGGCACGAGGAGAGCCTGCTCTACGCGCCGCTCGCGCCGAGCTTCCGCGACGAGGTGGAGGGCAAGATCCGCCGGTCGTTGACCGAGGCGACCGCGGATCTGCGGGACAAGCACCCCGACGTCGTGGTCCACGAGGTCGTGCAACGCGGCCACCCGGTCGCCGGGCTGACCGATGCCGCCCGCGATGCGCGCCTGCTCGTCGTGGGCAACCGGGGCATGGGCGGGTTCCGCGGCCTGTTCCTCGGCTCGGTGGCGGCGGGGGCGCTGCACCACGCGCAGTGCCCGGTGGCCGTCGTCCGCAACGCGGATTCATGAACATCAGCCGGTCGGCGGACCACTTCGGGGTGACGTGCCATCATGTAGTGCTGTGGAATCCACCCGTGTCGACCGCTGGTTGTGGGCCGTCCGTCTGACCAAGACCCGGCCGGACGCCGCTGCGGCCTGCCGCGGCGGGCACGTGCGCGTCAACGACCGCCCAGCCAAGCCCGCGACCGCCGTGCATCCCGGCGACGAGGTCCGGGCGCGCGTCGGTGACCGGACCAAGACCGTCGAGGTGGTCCGGGTGATCCTGCGCCGCGTCGGCGCGGCCGACGCCGCCACCTGCTACATCGACCGGACCCCGGCCCCGCCGCCGGAGTCCGCGGCACCGGTGGCCCGCCGCGAGCGCGGTGCCGGGCGCCCGACGAAGCGGGACCGCCGGATGATCGACAAGTTCCGCACCGGCGGCAGCTGACCGATCAGGCGGGCCGGGCGGTCTGCACGAGCGCGTGGGAGCCGCTGGTCCGCCAGTTCCCCTCGCCCAGCTCCGCGACGGTCGCGTCGTCGAGACCGACCACGACCTCGGACTTCAGGACCCGCAGGGCGGCCACCGGGCTCGGGAAGTACGACACCGCGGTGTCGAACGGCGTGGTGGCGGGCCAGAACCGGTCGCCGACCAGGCGCCGGTAGTTCAGGTCGCCCTTCAGGATGGTGACCGCGGCGGGGGCGAACTCTTCCCGCAAGTCGTCCGGCATGGCCCGGTAGTCCAGCGGCGCGCAGAAGAACGGGTGCGCCCGCACCTCGATCAGCCCGTCGCGCAGCCCGTCCCACACGCGCTGCCCGATCGCGCTGACCTCCCCGGGGAGTTCGACCAGGTGCCGCAGGACGCCGAGCACGTCGGCCGGCGTCGCATCGGAGACGTAGTACGGGGTCGGTTTGACGTGCAGGACGACGCGGTCCGCGCGGCCGGTCGTCAGCAGGTGGTCGATCAGCGCCAGGTCGGCGGCGAGCTCGCCGGCGGAGTTGTCGGCGACCAGGTGGACCGGACCGGCCGCGTCGAACAGCGACCAGAACTCCTGGCTGCCGCCGCTCACCAGCCCCGCAGCGCCGGAGATCCCCGTCGACAGCTGGAACGCGAGGTCGGCCTGGTTCCCCCACACCGCAGCCCGCACCACGGCGGCGTCGCGCTCGTCCGGTGCCAGCCCGGGCAGGGCGTCGAAGGCCTTGAGCGTCGCGGTGGTCGCATCGCTGCGGAGCTCGGCGGACTTCATCGGCGCGAAGGGGTCGACGCCGCACCACGGCCCGGGCTCGAAGTACCCGACGGCTGCGAGCAGCTTGCGGAAGAAGTAGCTCTCCGCCCACAGGAACGGCGTCTCCGCCCACCGCTCGCCGACCCACTCGGAGGTCCAAGCCGTCCACCGGTCGTGGTCCGGCGCCTCGTCGTCGAGCGGCGAGACGGCTCCGGTCGTCGTCTCGCACAGCAGTTCCGCCAGCCTGCTCCGCACCTCAGCGCCGTAGGGCGTCGCGGCGCACACCTGCTCGATCATCGCGGGGTGCCGCTCGTGGAAGACCTTCCACGCGAACGAACCAGGCTCGCCAATCGTGATCACCGGCGCGTCGATCCCCACAGCTGCTCCCGTCTGGTCCCGGTCAGGTCACCCCGAAGCGTACGGAACCCCAACACGCCAGCTCAGCGCACTACTCAGGCGATGCGCATCGGCATGATTGAGTAGTTCATCTCGCCCGTGGAGATGGTGTCGGCCGTCACAGTGGATGGCAGGACGACCAGACATCCACCGACGAATCGGGGTGTGACCATGTCCCGTTCCCACGACCTCCCGCTCGCGTCCTGCCTCCTGGACGAACTGGACCGCCGCGCCAAGCTGGCCGAGCTCTGCATGAACCACGCGCTCGAACAGCAGCGCTGGGACCTGGTGCAGCGGCACCGCCGCGAAGCACTCGTCGTCCAGGCCGAGATCAACCGCCGCCTGGACGCCCTCGAAGACTCCCCAGGACACGTCGGAACCCGCCTCGGCGAACTGACCGACGAAACAGGCAGCTTCTGCTGAACGCCAGAGGAACCCGTACCGGCCCTTAGAATCCCGGCTTGAACGCCAGTGCCGAGCTGAGGAGCGACATCGTGGCGGTGCGAGTGGAGCGGAAGGGCGCGGTCCAGGTCCTCACGATGGACCGGCCCGAACGCCGGAACGCCTTCGACGGCGCGATGACCCAGGCCCTCGACGCAGCGCTGAACGAGTTCGAGGACGACGACTCGGTTCTGGCCGCAGTCCTCACCGGCGGCCCGGACTTCTTCTCCGCCGGCACCGACATCCGCGTCTGGGCCGGCGAACGCACCGAACGCGGCGGCCCCTACGGCATCGCCGGGCGGGAGTTGGGCAAACCGCTGATCGCCGCGGTCGAGGGTGCCGCGGCCGGCGGAGGGTTCGAGATCGCACTGGCCACCACGATGATCGTCGCTTCGCGGACGGCGTTCTTCTCGTTCCCGGAAGTCGGCCTCGGCCTGATCGCCGAGTGCGGAGGCCTGTTCCGGGCTCCGCGAGCCCTCCCGCTGAACATCGCCAGGGAACTGCTCCTCACCGGAGAACCCCTCCCCGCCCAACGCGCATACGACCTGGGCCTGGTCAACCGGCTGACCGAACCAGGAGCAGCCCTCCCCGAAGCTCTCGCGATCGCCGGGCGGATAGGCGCCCAAGCTCCGATCGCGGTCCGGGAAACCCTGCGCGCGGTGGAAGCGGCCTACCCGGCCGACGACGAACAGCGCTGGCTCGAAACGTCCACCGCCAAAGAACGGGCCCGGGCATCAGCCGACGCGACCGAAGGCGTCACCGCTTTCCTCGCGAAACGACCCCCGCACTGGACCGGCACCTGATCGTCAGCCGTGCTGGGCGGCGTACTTCTCGCGCCAGGTGTCGATGAGCGGGACCAGCTGCTCGGCCATGTAGGCGTAGAAGTCCTTCATCTCGTGCAGCCGCCGCGCCGTGGCACCCTCGTCCCCCGCCGCATCGAGGCCTTCCTCGGCCGCAGCGACCATGACCTGCAGGATCGCGTTCTGCTGCGACATCAGGCTCGCCCAAGCGCCGCGCCGGAAGCGGTAGTGGTCGCGACGGCTGCCCGGAGCCGGAACCCGCTCGATCAGGCCGAGCGGGATCAGCTGCTTGACCGCCGCGGACACCGCCCCGGAGCTGATGGCCAGCTGATCGCGCAGGTCAGCGGCGGTCATGGACTCCTGCTCGGTGTAGAGCAGGGCGGTCATCACCCGAGCGGTCGTCTTCTGCATGCCGCCCTGCGAAAGGGTCAGCGCCAGCTTCTCGGCCGCGTCGCGCAGCCGCTGCTCGGTATCCACGCACCAGAGCCTATCAACGAATCCCCAACATTCAGACTGTCCACAAATTTCTGAAAATTCTGTACGGTCATGGCAGTGGAGATGCGCACCGCATGTCCCGTCGTCGAAGGAGACGCACAGCCATGAGCGCGAGCAACGTGGTTGCAGAAGCCCACGGCATGACCGATGAGACGTGGAAGCGGCACGCCAACCCGTGGAGCGTGTGGACCCGATTCGCCGCGATCCCCGTCTTCGAGCTGGCGGTCTGGAGCCGCGACTGGATCGGCTGGTGGTCGCTCGCGGGCGTGGGCGCCGTCCTGGTCTGGCTCCTCTGGCTGAACGTCCGCCTCTTCGGCCCGGTCGAACCGAACAGCTGGGCGGCCCGTGGGATCTACGGCGAAAAGCTCCACTTCGAAGGAAAAGCCCCGGCAGCACACCGAATCGTGCTGCGCCTCCTGATGGCGGCGGGCATGCTCGGCTTCGCCCTCATCACCTGGGGCCTCACCGCCCTCGACGTCTGGCCGCTGATCCTCGGCACAGCAGTCCTCGTCCTCTGCCAGCTGTGGCGAATCGACCGCTACGGCCTCCTCTTCGAACAACACCAGAACGCAACCCAGCAGAACGACTGACCCCCGCGCGAGACGATTTCTCCGGAAATTGGCAGCGTTTTCGACGGCACGGTTCGGTCGATCAGAAGAGCCGGTCCCAAGCAGAATCGACGGACGTCACCACCGCTTGGTCCGGTCGAGCTTCAGGCGGCAGGTGCGGGTTGGCGGGTGATCCGGGTTCGGAAGGTGCTGGTTTCGAGGTCGATGACCTCGGCGGTGATACCGCGGGCGGTGATGGCGGCTGCGCCTTCTGCGGTGGTGAGGACCTTTCCACCTCTGCTGGCGACGTTCTCGCCGTCGAACACGACCCGGCCGCCCGCGATCGTCAGGCGGACCTCGCCGGTGTTCGGTTCCACGACGGCCACGTCGCCGTCCGCGCCGGGGCTCAGGTGCCCCTTCGCGGTGAGGCCGAAGAGCTGCGCTGGTCGACGGGACGCCTTGTCGACGAGCTGGCTCGTGGTCAGCGCGCCGAACCGGACCAGGGAGAATCCGTGGCGCAGGATGACGTTGCGCCAGGATCCTCCGTCGGAGGAGATCGCGTCGACGACGAACTCGCCGTCGCCGCTCCAGTTCAGCGAACCGGTAGCACCGACGCGCGCGCAGGACTGGTAGAACGCCGAGAACCGGTTGTTGACGGGGAAGTTCAGCATCGTTCCGCCCGGGTCCTGGCGCCACAACCGCAGACCCTCTTCGCCCGTCACATGGGCAGGTTCAGCCCCGGCGTCGTGCAGCACGTGCGCGTACCCGGCGAGGAACGCCTTCTCCAGCCCTGCCGCACCAGTCGGAAAACCACCCAGTCGCAGGCAGTTGATGACGATGTGGTCGTCGGGTTCCCCGTCGGTCATCGAGCCCACGCAGACGTTGAACTCGGCGAGGTGGGCCTCGCTCACCACCCGGCGGGCACCCATCAGCAGGTCGAGGGCGGCGCGGTTCTCCGCGTCCACGTCCGCCGTCGCGCCACGCAAGTAAGCGTTGGTGTGCGCGACGTGGACCGGGTTGCCGTCCGCGAGTTCGACGGTCTCGCGCATGCCGTCCAGGTTGCTGCCGTGGCGCGTCGTGCCGGCGTGAAAAGCGCAGTAGGCGCCGAGTTCGTTCGACTCGGCGATCACGCGGGCGGACGTGTCCGGCGAGTTCGGGAAGTGACCGCCGAGGATCTTCACCCCGATCGCGCCACCCTTCAACGCCGCAGCGATCTCGTCCCGGACCACCGCCTGCGACGCCGTGCCCTGGTGGGACCGAATTCCCTGCAGCCCCAACACGGTCAGGCCCGCAGTGGATGCCGGCCACTGGTTCAGCGCGCTGGCGAAGTCGAAGAACTCGACGGCTGTTGTGACACCGGCCCTGGCCAGGCGCTCGTGGGCGTTGGTCCGGACGGCGTGCGGATTGGCCAGGTGGGTCAGGTGGACGTGGCTGTCGACCAGGCCCGGTAGGACGTATGCGCCATCGGCGTCGACCACCCGCGCCCCCGCCGCCGGCAGCTCGGGGCGCAGTTCGACCACCCTGCCGTCCTCGATCAGGACGTCGCAGACGCCATCAACACCGGAGGCCGGGTCCACCACGTGGCCGCCGCGCACCAGCAGCCGTTCTGGAGCACTCGAAAGCATGGCTCACAGTAGGCAACGCGGAACGCTATATGCAAGAGAGTTTGCTTTGTGTAATGACACTGCAAATTCGATTGAGTACGGTTCCTCGAACATGCCCAGTGGCGCGCCCTCGGAGGACCCGCATGAGCCTTGACCGCACCCTCGACGCAGGAGACACGGCCCCGGCACGCGCGAACACCGTGCGCCGCAGGATCCAGGGCGGGCTCGTCGCACTGGGCCTGATCGCCAGCGCGGTGCTCGGACCGCTGACCGAGCCCCCGACCCTGTGGGGACTGCTGCCGCTCGGGCTGTTCGTCGTGCTGCTGCTGATCGATCTGGACATCGTGATCGCCGCCGTCGTGACCAGCGCGTCGGCTCTGCTCGTCCTCGGTTCGAACCCCGCGGAGGCAGCCGGTTTCCTCGGCGATGCGCTGGGCTCGGACGTGCTGGCGATCGGCATGATCATCGTCCTGGGCGGCGGACTCGGCGAAGTGCTGCTGCGCACCGGAGCCGCCGCCGACCTGGTGCGCATGATCATGCGCAAGCTCGGCGACGACTCCCCGGCGCGCGCCCAGCTGGGGATCATGCTGGCCAGCGCGGTCCTGGTGGTCGCGCTCGGCACGCTCATCGGCGCGTTCGCGCTGGCCGCACCGCTGGTCATCCCGATCGCCGCGCGGCTCGGCTTCACCAAGTCCGGTACCGCGCTCATGCTGTTCGTCGGCGGGACCTGCGGCATGTTCGTCGCGCCGTTCGTCGGCTCGATGGTCGCGATCCGCACCGCTTCGGGCATCTCCTACCCCGACTTCGTGCTCACCGCGGGCGGGCCGCTGGCGGTGGCGTGCTTCGCGGCGGGCTTCGCGCTGGTCCGCTGGAACCTGCGGCACCCGGTCGACGCGGACGACTACTACGGCGAAGAGGACGAGGCCGACAGCAGCGCGGAGATCCCTGCGCACGCCCGCGCGAGCACCGTCGCGTTCCTGGTCGCTTTCGTCGCGATCGTGGCGTACGCGGTCATCGCTGGCCCCGGCACGGCGTTCGCCGCTCTCGCCCTGCTCGTCATGGCCGCCGTCGCGGGCTTCGCCGGTCGCCTGAAGGCCACCGAACTGCTGACCGCCCTCTACGAGGGCTGCGGTCGGCTGTTCAACTTCCTGCTGATGTTCTGGCTGCTCGGCGCCTTGTTCCTGATCATCGAGGAGATCAACCCGTACGAGGTGCTGATGGCGCAGTGGGGCGGGAACCTGCAGGCGCTCGGCACGTTCGCCTTCCTGATCATCGTCGGGCTGATCGGCTGGCTCGGCATCCAGGGCGCTTCAGCGGCGCAGGTGGTGCTGGTGGACAAGATCTTCGGCCCGACCGCCGCCGCTCTCGGCGTTCCGGTTCCGGCGTGGTCGGTGGTGCTGCTGGCCTCCGCGCAGGCCGACACCTACGGCCCGGCGCCCGGCGTCAACATGATCGCGCCCGTCGGCATGGCCCGCTCCACTGCGCTCAAGCGCGTGCTCTACAGCTCGTGGATCCTGCTGTTCGTCTCCCTGGCCGTCTATGCCGTCGAGCTCGCGATCCTGCACTGAACCGCCCCCGTCGGACTGTCATCGATCGTCGCTGCCGGGCGTGTAGACCTCGAACGAGTCGAGCAGCTCCTCCTCGACGAGCAGGGCGGAGCGCGCCTCGGTTCCGCGCTCCGCCGCGACGGCGGTGGCCATCGCCTGCACGAGCGCGACGAACGCGGTCATCGAGCGCAGCACCGACACCCCCGTGGTGTCGAGGTAGAAGGCGTGTTCGGCTGTGCGGACCAGCGGTGATGCGGGGTTGTCGGTCAGCGCCACCGCGGTCGCACCCCTCCCGGATGCCCACTCGAAGGCGCGCACCGTGTCGGCGGAGTACCGGTGGATGGAGATGCCGACGAAGCAGTCACCTTCGCGGACGCGGCGCAGCTGGTCGGTCAGCGTGCCGTGCGCACCGTCGAGCACCGAGACGTCCTCGCGGACGAGACCGAGCAGGTACCCGAGCAGGTGCGCCACCGAGTAGCACTTGCGCAGCCCCATCACGTGAACCCGGGGCGCCTCGGCGAGGGCGGTGACCGTCGCCTGCCAGGCGGGCCGGTCGACCCGCGCCATGCTCCGGGTGATGTTGGCCTGGTCGAAGGCGGCTGCGAGCTCGATGGGATGCCGGGCCTGGGCCGCGAACGATTCGAGGTTGGCGAACCTGCGCAGCAGCTGGGCCTGTTCCCGCAGCCGCTCCCGGCACAAGCGCACCAGACCGGGGAAACCGTCCAGGTCGAGTCCGGTGGCGAAGCGGACCACAGTGGACTCGTTCACGCCGATGGCCGCGGCCAGTTCGGTCACCGTCATGAAGGCCACGCCCTCGGGATCGGCGAGCACCCGCTCGGCCAGGAGCCGCTGGGATCGGGTGAGTCCGGGCAGCCTGGCCCGCAGCAGTGCGGCGAGTTCGTCGAAGGTCTCCGGTGCGTGCTTCTCGGCGGGCATGCACACATGATGCTCACCCGCTCGCTCGCCCTGCAAAGCAGGTTGCACGTTCGACATGTTCTTGGCATTGCGGTCGGTCTGTGCAATATTTTTTGCACAGGATGCGTGCGGTGCGAAGGAGGACGACGTGGTTGCCCACTCGGCGACATTGGCGATCAACGAACGGCTGGCGGCCCGGCGCGCAGCCGGGGAACAGGTGGTCCACCTCGGTTTCGGCGAAGCAGGCCTGCCCGTCCTCCCCTCGGTCGCCGACGTGCTCCGCGACGCCGCAGGGCGCAACGGCTACGGTCCCGTCGTGGGCGACGCCCGCGTCCGCGAGGCGGCGGCCGGCTACTTCACCCGCCGCGACCTGCCCACCGCAGCCGACCAGATCGTCACCGCACCGGGCAGCAAAGCCCTGCTGTACGCGCTGATCGCGGCGCTGCCCGGCGACGTCGTGCTGCCCCGCCCCTCTTGGGTGACCTACGCGGCCCAGGCCGCGCTCACCGGAAAGCGCGTCCTCTGGGTGGACGTCGCCGAGGAGGCCGGCGGAGTCCCCGACCCGGACCTGCTCGCCGACGCCCTCACCCGGTCCCGTCGCGAGGGCGGCAACCCCGGGGTCCTGGTCCTGACGCTGCCCGACAACCCCACCGGCACTGTCGCTCCGGCGGAGCTCATCAAGCGGGTGTGCGCCATCGCCGAGGAGCACGACCTCGCGGTGATCTCCGACGAGATCTACCGGGACGTGGCCTACCAACCCGAGAAAGTGATCTCCCCCGCGGTGCACATCCCCGACCGCTGCTTCGTCACCGGCGGCCTGTCCAAGAGCATGGCCCTGGGCGGATGGCGCATCGGCTTCGCCCGCTTCCCCACCGGCGAACTCGGAACCCGAACCCTCGACACCGTGATCGGCTTGGCCAGCGAGGTCTGGTCGAGCCTGGCCGCACCGATGCAGGAAGTGACCGCGCACGTCCTCGACGAACCCGCGGAGGTCACGGCGCACATCGCGTCGAGCCGAGCCCTGCACGAGGCCGTTTCCACCGCGGTGCACCACGAATTCACCGCGGTCGGCGCCAGCTGCCGGAAACCGACCGCCGCCTTCTACCTCTACCCCGACTTCAGCCCCCTCGCCGCCGACCTGGCCGAGCACGGCATCGAAGGCGCAGACGCCGTCGCCGATCACCTCCTGGACCACCACGGGATCGGCGTCCTCACCGGCTCGGCCTTCGGCGACGACCCGACCGCACCACGCTTCCGAGTCGCAACCAGCCTCCTTTACGGCGACACCGACGAACAGCGCTGGGAAGCCCTGCGATCAGCCGACCCCGTCGCGCTGCCGTGGATCGACAACGCCCTGAACCGAATCCGCACGGCACTCGAATCCTTCCGCCGGTACGACGCCCGGCGCACGGTTCGAAGGCGCTGAGCCGGGGTGTTGGTAGCGTCGCCGCATGCCGTCTGCCGTTGTCGTCGAGCACGATCCGGCTTGGCCTGCTCGGGCGGAGCACCTGCTCCGCGGGGTTCGGTCGGCGTTCGCGTCTCTTGCCGGGGCCGAGCACTTCGTCTACGAGCACATCGGTTCCACCGCGGTACCGGGCCTCGCGGCGAAGCCGATCGTGGACTTGCAGGTGCGGATGCCGTCGTTGCCGGATCTGGCGGAACTCGCCGACGCTCTCGCGCCGACGCCCTTCGTCCCTGCTCGTGGCGCGCGGCGGGATTCACCGGGCGTTTACCGGGACACCCCGAGGCCGGGTGATCGTGCTGATGCCGCGCTCTACGAGAAGCGGCTCTTCCACGCTCCCGCCGAGGCCGCCATCCTGCACGTCCGGCGAACAGATTCTCCGTTCGCCGCGTTCGTCGTCGAGTTCCGCGACTGGCTTCGGCACCACCCCGACCAGGCGAGTCGCTACGAACAGATCAAGCGCGACCTGGCCGAGCAGCATGCGGACGCACCGGACTACGACGACTACACGCGCGCGAAGTCCGCTTTCCTCGACGAGATCCAGCCGCTGATGCGCGACTGGGCGCGGAACCGGACCAGCTGAATCGGCAGGTCAGCTGATCAGGGCTGCTACTGCGGTGTAACCGAGGAGGGCTGCACCCACGCCTGCGATCACGGTGACGATCACGTTGAGCGCCGCGTAGAAGTGGGCGTGGCTCTCGACGAGGCGGAGGGTTTCGTAGCTGAACGTGCTGTAGGTGGTCAGCGCTCCGCAGAAGCCGAGCCCCAGCAATGCCATCGCGGGGCTGGGCAGGGCAGTGCCAGCGCCGGCGAGGCCACCGAGGACCAGGGATCCGGCGATGTTGACGGTGAAGGTGCCCCAGGGGAAGACGCTGTCGTGGCGGCGTTGGACGCTGCGGTCGGTCAGGTAGCGCAGGGGTGCGCCGACCATGGCGCCGACGAAGACGAGTACGGCTGTCACGACTGGTGGCTCCTGGTGTAGCGGATGGCGTGGACTTCCTCGAGCAGCACGGTGCCTTCCGCGACCAGCTCGTCCAGCTGGGGCAGGAAAGCGCGCACGCGGTCCGCCGCGTCGACGATGATCACGATGATCGGCAGGTCGTCGGCGAGGTCGAGCAGCCGCTGGGTGTGCACTGTGGAGTGCGCGCCGTAGCCCTCGCTGCCGCGCAGCACGGTGGCGCCGGCGAGACCGGCTTCACGGGCCCGCCGGACGATCTCGTGGTACAGCGGTTTGTGGTGCCAGGTGTCGTCTTCGCCGATGAAGACCGACAGCCGAAGGGCGGGGTGTTCTTCCTTCATGCGGCGTCACCTCCCGCGGAGCGGCGGACGCCGGTGGCCCACCGCGTGAACCAGACGCCCAGCACCACCGCGAGCCCGGCAGCCAGCAGGGCTCCGACCAGGTACGCGAAGGCGGTACCGACGGACCCCGGCTTCAGCAGGTTGTGGATTTCCACGGCATAGGTGGAGAAAGTGGTGAAACCGCCGAGGAATCCGACGCCGATGAAGGGCCGCACCAGGCGGTGCGCGGACACCACCTCGGTGATCAGGACCATGAGGATCCCGATGAGGAAGCAGCCGATCGCGTTGGTCCAGAACGTCGCCCACGGGAACTGGCCGGGACCGGTCGGCAGCCACTGCGCGATCCCGAAGCGGGCCAGCGCACCGATGCCGCCGCCGAGGGAGATCACCCCGAGGACGGGCAGCTGGGAACGGACCAGTTCACGTCGCTGCGCGCGTACGCGGAGGTCCACGTCCGGATCGATCGGTTCGGTGAGCTCGGCATCGCTGGTCACGCACTTCTCCCTACTGCAGCCCAACGGTCGTCAGGTCGAGTAGGGACTGTTGGCGGCAATACCGCGGTTCTCCGGATCGTCCGGATCGGTGAGCCCCACCACCGGCTCCGAGGTTACCCGCCCGGGCTCGTGGTGTCCGCCGTTCGTGCCCGCCGCCATACCGAGCGCTTCCCGCGCGTGCGGAGGGTGGCGGAGCGAGCGCGTTGCGCGTGACACTGGATGCGGTTGCGGAGCGAAGGGGCGGTGAGAGGGGTGAGCGCGCCACGCCGCGAACCCGACCACGGGTTCGACCAACGCGGTCCGATGTTCTGGTTCCCGCCGGGCGGGTTCGACAACGGTGTGCCCGCCGCGTCGTGGGCGGAGCTGGCCGACATCGGTGCGGACCAGCTCGCCGACGTGCTGTTCACCCTCGCCGAGGCGCGCATCGCCGGCTACGTCGCGCACCCCGCGGGGCGGCGCGCCACCGGGAAGTACCGGCTGTGGGTCGACACCCTGCAGTACCGCCACGCCGAGGACCTGCTGATGGACGTGTTCCGGGCGCACGACCACCGCGAGGACGACATCTGACTTCACGCGACCAGCGGCAGCGCGATGTGCGACCCCTGAGAACCGGTTTTCCTTCTCCACGAGGAATTCACTGCCTCGCCGAGCGTCACCTCCCGGCTGGGGCGACACTCGGAGACGTGGCTGGCGGCTCTGCTGACGGACACCGGACGCCGATCAGGGACGTGCTGGTGATCGGGGCCGGTCCGACCGGACTCGTGCTCGCGGGCGATCTCGCCGAATCTGGAGTCGACGTCGCGGTGCTGGAACGGCGCGATCACGAATCCCACTTGACCCGCGCCTTCGGCGTCCATGCGCGAACGCTGGAGCAGCTCGATGCCCGTGGTTTGGCCGAGGAACTCATCAGCACCGGGACGCCGACCGCGGAGATGCGTCCCTTCAGCCGCGTCCACATCGACTTCTCCCAGCTCCGAACGCGCTTCCCCTTCATGCTCACGACTCCCCAGTGGCAGGTCGAGCGGCTCCTGCTGCGCCGCGCCCAGAACGCCGGCGCTGAGTTCCGGCGGGGGGTTCGGGCCACGGACGTGCGACAGGACCGGGACGGCGTGGACGTCGACGTGCGGGGTCCGGACGGCACGCCGGAAACGCTCCGGGCCCGCTACGTCGTCGGCACCGACGGGGCGGGCAGCACCGTCCGGCGGAGCCTGGGGATGCCGTTCCCCGGGAGGCCGGTGGTCACGTCCGTGCTGCTGGCCGATGTGCTCCTCGAGCGTCCGCCGGCGGAAGTCCTGCGCTTCGCTTCGAACGAACACGGTTTCACCTTCTTCGCGCCCTTCGGGGATGGCTGGTACCGGATCATCGGCTGGGACCGGCAGGCCCAGCTGCCCGACGACGCCCCGGTCACGTTGGACGAGGTCCGGGAGATCACGGAGCTCACGGTCGGCGACGACCTCGGGATGCACGACGCGCGTTGGCTTTCCCGCTTCCACAGCGATGAACGGCAGGTCCCCCACTACCGGCGGGGGCGGGTGTTCCTGGCCGGCGACGCCGCGCACATCCACTCGCCGCTGGGCGGCATGGGCATGAACACCGGGATGCAGGACGCTGCGAACCTCAGCTGGAAGCTGGCAGCCGTGCTGCACGGCTGGGCCGAGGATCCGCTGCTGGACAGCTACCACGCGGAGCGCTATCCGGTGGGGCGGATGGTGTTGCGCGTGAGCCACGCACTCCTCACCGCCGTGATCACCCGGTCACCGCTGATCCGCGCGTTGCGGGCGGGGGTGGCTTCGGTGGCGCACCAGCTGGGCGTGGTGGAGGCGCACGTGGCACGCGGTATATCCGGCATCGGGATCGCCTACCGTGCTCCCTGGTGCTCTCATCCGCTCACCGGCCGCCGCGTACCGGACATCCGCCTGGCAGGTGTGCCCGGTCGGCTGTACGAGGCGCTGCGCCAGCGCAAGTTCGTCCTGGTGGGCCGGGACACTGCTGTTGTCGCCGAGTCGTGGGCGGATCGAGTGGTGGCAGCTGCCCCGGCCGGTGACCTGCGCTTCACCCTCCTGGTCCGCCCCGACGGCTACGCAGCCTGGGCAGCCGAAAGCCCCAGCGCCGAAGAGCTGCGCCGGGTGCTGGAACTCTGGTTGGGCGAACCAGGCCCCCACCAGGTGTGAACGGACCGCACATCATCACGAGCAACCTGCCGAGCGCTGTTCTGGGGACGTCCGGAGCTCACGGTTCGTGCCTGGCAGACCACGGCCACGTTTGGAGTCCTGCGTTCCCGGAAATCTTCCGAGCATGGGCCAGTCCGGGCAGCGCCGCGTGGCACCGGAGCGGATCGCGGCCTGCCTCTTCGACCTCGACGGGGTGCTCACCAGCACCGCCGTGCAGCACATGGCGGCGTGGAAGCAGACCTTCGACGCGTTCCTGCGGGAACGGGAGGGCACGAACTTCGCGCCGTTCACCGAGGACGACTACCTGGAGTACGTGGACGGGCGGCCGCGAGCGGACGGCGTGCGGCAGTTCCTCGCTTCCCGTGGCATCTCCCTGCCCGAGGGGCAGCACGACGACCCGCCGGACGCGGACACGATCCGCGGTGTGGGCAACCGGAAGAACGAGACCCTGCAAACGATCATCCGAGAACACGGGGTGACTCCGTACCCGGGCTCGGTGCGCTACCTGGAGGCAGTGCGGGGCGCAGGGCTGACGATCGGCGTGGTGACCTCCTCGGAGAACGGTGCATCGGTGCTGGACGCGGCGGGTTTGAGCCAGTTCGTGCAAGCGCGCGTCGACGGCCTGGTGATCACCGAGCAGAACCTGCGCGGCAAGCCCGAACCGGATTCCTTCCTGGCCGGGGCCCGGGCGCTCGGCGTCGCACCGGCCGAGGCCGCGGTCTTCGAGGACGCGCTGGCCGGGGTGCAGGCCGGGCGGGCCGGCGGGTTCGGGTGGGTCGTCGGCGTGGACCGCACCCACCAGGCGGACGAGTTGCGGGCGCACGGCGCCGACGTCGTGGTCCAGGACCTGGCCGACCTCCTGGTCGCGGACCGCTGAAGCGCGAGGTGGTGGACGACGTGACGACTCCTCGACTGCCGGGTTACGAAGTGGCCCCGTGGGAGCTGCGGTGGCGGTGGCTGGACCTGGACGCCCTGCGCCGCACCGAATCCACCTTCGCCCTGTCCAACGGCCACATCGGACTCCGGGGCTCGTTCGAGGAGGGCGAACCTCGCGGCCTGCCCGGCACCTACCTGAACGGCTTCCACGAACGCCGCCCGCTGCCCTACGCCGAGGCCGGGTACGGCTACCCGGAGGACGGGCAGACCGTGGTCAACGTGACCGACGGCAAGATCATCCGGTTGCTGGTCGAGGACGAGCCGCTGGACATGCGCTACGGCTCGGCCCCGCACCACGAACGCGTGCTCGACTTCCGGTCGGGGACGCTGCGGCGCGACACCGAGTGGGTCTCCCCCACCGGTCGGCACGTGCGCATCACCTCGGAGCGCCTGGTCTCGTTCACCCAGCGCGCCATCGCCGCGATCCATTACGAGGTCGAGCCGCTGGACGGCCGCGTGCCGCTCGTCGTGCAGTCCGAGCTGATCGCCAACGAACCGATCGAGCGGGAGGTCGACGATCCGCGCGTGACCGCCGTCTTGGAGGGCGCGCTGGTCCCGGACTTCGCCGTGGGCGAGGGCCGCCGAGCCGTGCTGGGCCACCACACCCGCCGGTCCGGCCTGCGCATGGCGGCGGCGATGGACCACGAGCTCGACGCGCCCGGCCAGGTGTGGACGGAGAACCGGACCGAAGGGGACCTGGCGCGGCTGACCGCGGCCGCCGAGGTGTCCCCGGGGCAGAAGCTCTCGCTGACGAAGTACGTCGCCTACGGCTGGTCCAGCCAGCGGTCCCCGCAGGCCCTGCGGTCCCAGGTCGAAGCCGCGCTGGCCGGCGCCCGGCAGAGCGGCTGGCGCGGTCTGCTCGACGAGCAGCGCGCCTTCCTCGACGACTTCTGGGAGGCCTCGGACGTGGAGATCGACGGCGACGCCGAGCTGCAGCAGGCGGTCCGGTTCGCGTTGTTCCACGTGCTGCAGGCCGGTGCCCGCGGGGAGACCAGGGCGATCCCGGCGAAGGGGCTCACCGGCCCCGGCTACGACGGGCACGCGTTCTGGGACACCGAGTCGTTCGTGCTGCCGCTGCTGACCTACACCGTCCCGGAGGCCGCGCGGAACGCGCTGCAATGGCGGCATTCCACATTGGACAAAGCGCGGAACCGCGCTGCTCAGCTCGGCCAGGCGGGCGCCGCGTTCCCGTGGCGCTCGATCAACGGCGACGAGTGCTCCGGCTACTGGCCGGCCGGTACGGCGGCCTTCCACATCAACGCCGACGTCGCCGACGCCACCGCCCGCTACCTCGCAGCCACCGGGGACGAGGAGTTCGAGGCGACCGCCGGGCTGGAACTGCTGGTGGAGACGGCGAGGCTGTGGGCGTCGGTGGGGCACCACGACGCGCACGGGCGGTTCCGCATCGACGGGGTCACCGGTCCCGACGAGTACACGGCCGTGGTCGACAACAACGTCTACACCAACCTGATGGCGCAGCGGAACCTGCACGAGGCAGCGACGCATTGCGAGAAGCACCCGGAACTGGCCGGCGAGCTGGGCGTGGACGAAGAGGAGACGGCCCGCTGGCGGGATGCGGCCGACCGGGTTGTGGTGCCCTACGACGACGCGCTCGACGTGCACGCGCAATCCGAGGGTTTCACCAACCACGCCCACTGGGACTTCGCGAACACACCCCGGGAGAACTACCCGCTGCTGCTGCACTACCCGTACTTCGACCTCTACCGCAAGCAGGTCATCAAGCAAGCGGACCTGGTGCTGGCCATGTTCATGCGCGGGGACGCCTTCAGCCCGGAGGAGAAGGCCCGGAACGTGGCGTACTACGAGCCGCTGACCGTGCGGGACTCGTCGCTGTCGTCCTCCGTGCAGGCGGTGCTCTGCGCCGAAGTGGGGCACCTGGAACTGGCTTACGACTACTTCGCCGAGGCGGCCCTGGCCGACCTGCACGACATCTACGGCAACGTGCGCCAGGGACTGCACATCGCCGCGCTGGCCGGTGCGTGGATCGCCGCGGTCGCCGGGTTCGGCGGAATGCGGGACCACGGCGGCGAATTGAGCTTCGCGCCCCGGCTACCGCCTGCGCTGAGCCGCATCTCGTTCCGGATGTGCTTCGCGGAGAGCCGGATCTGCGTGACCATCCACCACGACGAAGCGATCTACGCGCTGACCCACGGCGAGCCGGTGCAGACCTCGCACCACGGCCACCGCATCACGCTCACCCACGGCGAGGAGATCACCATGCCGATCCCACCGCCGCCGGAGAACCCCCTTCCCCACCAGCCCGCGGGGCGCGCTCCGACCCGACGCCGGCTCCGGCCGACTCCTGGCGGCTGAGCTCTCGACGACCGCCGGGCGTGAGGTTTTCGTCAGACTCCGAACGGATGGCGCACCAACGGTCCACTTCGGACTTTCCAGACATCTTGCGCCACTGGGCAATTGACTCGGTCAACGCACCTCCAGCGTTCGGGCGTCGAGCAACCGCTCGACGTGGGCGTCCAACGCAGCCGCCTGCTCGAGGTCGATCTCCCGGAAGGTCACCGCGTCGCGGCCGGGGCGCAGCTGCCCCACCTTCCACAGCGCCGCCGACGCCACCGTGGCGATGACCGCGAACCCGCCCGAGGTGTGGCTGTCCGGTCCCAGGATGGTGAGCACGTCCCCGTACGCGAGGATCCCGCCGAGCGGGTAGCTCCCGTCGAGCATGTTCGACGGGTGCCCTCCGGCGATGTCCCCGCTGGCCCGCGCCCAGCGGAACCGGTGGGGGTTGAACCGCACCGCCACCCGGTCCGAGCTCAGGTCGCAGCGCCACGACGCCTCGAGGAACTCGGTGAAGTCCTCGGCGGTCAGGAAGTCCGGGTCCGCGTGCGGGCCGCGCAGGACCTCGATCTCCCAATCGGCGGCGTAGCTCGGCCGCAGCGAGACGGGCACCCGGCGGGGCAATCGCTCCTCGCCCGGTGCACCGATCCGCAGCACGTCGGCACGTTCCAGCGCCCTGCCGTCGTGGCCACCGATGCCGGCCACCAGGAACGTCGATCTCGACCCGAAGACCGCGGGGACCTCGATGCCGCCCGCGACGGCCAGGTAGATCCGGTAGCCCGCGCCGCGGATCACCCCGCAGCTGAGCTGGTCACCAGCGCGCACCGGGACCGATTCCCACATGGGGATCGGCGCACCGTTGAGCGAGACCTCCACCTCCGGACCGCACACCGCGATCGCGGTGTCGCACAGCATGCTCGCCTGGAAGCGTCCCAGCGGGATCTCCAAGGCCGCCGCGCCGGGACGGTTGCCCACCAGCATGTTCGCCAACCGGAACGCGAGGTGGTCCACCGGACCGGAGGGGAAGAACCCCAGCGCCTGCCGACCGAGGCGACCCGGGTGGTCCTGGACGGTCGTCTGCAGACCGGGCTCCAGCACCTCCAACGCCTGGATCGCCTGCTCGTCCACCCGCGGCGTCACGGGATCTTGACCAGTCCGTGGGCGGCCTGGCGGGCCGCGCGGCGGCGCTCGGCCTCGGCCGCCACCTGCTCGTCGCGGACCGCACTGCAGTGCTCCGCCACCGCGTACTCGCCCGGCTCGATGTCGTAGTCGTAGCGCCCCTCGAACACCTGCCTGCGGAGTTCGACCAGCTCGGCCTCGCTGACCCGGGAGAACGAGATCCGATCGCACGGGTAGATCAGGATGGGGTCGATCCGGTGGGCGCGGGGCCGCCGGGTCAGCGCGCTGATCGGCAGCGTCCGGCCGAATATCTGGTACGAACCGGCAGATTCGATCGGGTGGATGACCAGGCACGGACCGCCGAGGGCGACGGCGCCTTCCGGCGTCCAGCTGCGGGCCGGGTTGTACTTCGGGGCGAACACCTCGGAGCGGGGATCGAGCGGCAGCAGCGAGGGCAGTCCCGGGTAGAAACCGGTGAAGGCGTTCCACCACTCCGTCTCGAGAACCGTCGCGTAGAAGCTCTCCCGGTCCGGCAGCCCGTTGCACGCCACGATGTAGTCGATGTTGTTCCCGTCCAGCACGTTCGGCGCTTCCGGGCGGCTGCTGATGCGGTAGCGGTTCACCGCCTCCCTGGACGTCGAGTCGTCGAACGCGATCGGCAGCCGCAGCCGCCGGCTCGGCAGCACGAGCGAGTCGGGCTCGGGTATGTCCTCGTGGCACTCGTCCATCGCCGCGACCACCCCGGCCTGACCTATGGTGCTCGGGTCGTAGTGGACCAGCAGGGACCGCAGCCCCGGCACGACCTCCAGGATCCCGCGCACCGGGTGCTGGTCCAGGTGCCGGGCCGCGGCGTGCACGAAGAAGTTGAGGCCGAGGTCGACCGGGAACTGCTGCCCGTACTCGATCAAGACGCCGCGATCACCGGCGGTTCGGTAGGTCACGCGCAGTCCGCTGGTGCTGACCTCCGCGGTAGCGATGATCGCCGCCATGAACGACTACCCCTCCTGGAATCCCACGTGCGTCGGACGGCTAGCCAGTGTCACCGATCCCGGAACCCGGGAGCGATGCTCATTTTGTACAGACGTCGAAAGTCGTTGTCCAGAGCGGACGATCGCGGAATGCGCCGTGATAAGGTCCGCTGCCCCAGGAGTCCCCTGCTGCCGCGTCGCCGCGAAACCCCGGGCACATCCCTTCGAATGCGCAGTCCACCTCGCCCTGCGCCGATCCGCGCACCGTCCGATCAGGAGGCACGATGTCGGCTCTGACGGTCCAGGAACTCGTCGACCGACCGGGCCTCGACCTGTCCGTCGTCGCCGGCGCGGGCACTCCCGCGATGCGGAAGACCTTGACGTGGGCGCTGATAAGCGAACTGACCGATCCGTCGTCTTATGTCGACGGTGGCGAGCTGGTGTTGACAACCGGATCCAGGATCCCACAGGATCTGGAAGCCAGGAAGCAGTACGTCGACCGACTGGCCGCCGCCGGAGCCGTCGCGCTCGGCTTCGGCACCACGTCCTTCTACTCGAACGTCCCCGCCGACCTCGTGGCCGCCGCGCAGGCGGCGCAGCTGCCCCTGATCTCCGTCCCCGCCAAGACCCGGTTCGGCACCATCAGCCGCTTCGTGGCACAACGCATCTCCGACGAGCGCCAGAAGGAGCTGAAGTTCGCGGTCGCGGCGCAACGCGACCTCACCCGCGCCTCGCTGTCGCCGTACGCGGCCCGCGCGATGGTCGAGCGGCTGGCGAAGGCCACGCACAGCTGGGTGCTGCTGCTCGACCAGGACGGCGAGCTCCGGGCCGGGGTGCCCGCGGCGCGCATGCACCTGGCCCGGATCCGCATCGACCTGCCCCGGCTGCGGGAGCAGGGCGGCTCGTCGAGCCTGAGCATGACCGTGGCGGGCGAGTCCGTCGTGCTGTTCCCGCTGATCGTGCGGGAACGCATCCGGGGCTACCTGGCGGTGGGCAGGTCGACGCAGTTCAGCCGGGCCGAGCACGCGGTGCTGGGAACGGCCGTGTCGCTGCTGTGCGCCGACCTGCACAGCGCCTGGGGCATCCTGGACACCCAGCGGCGGCAGCGCCGAGCGGTGTTCCAGGCGGCGATCGGGGGCAACGTCGAGCTGGCGGCGTCGATCGCCGAATCGCTCGATTCCGACTTCCCCTCCGGGAACCTCCGCGTCGCCCTGCTCGGGGCACCGGCGGGGCACGAGCTCGAACTGCTCGAGCAGGCGGAGAACGACCACGGGCTGCGCAGCCTCTGCGCGCTGGTCGCCGAGTGGGAGCGCGGTCGGGTCGTCGTCGTGATGCCTCCCGCCGAAGGTGACATCCGCACGCTGGAGTCGCTGCTGCGCGGCATCCCGCACGCCCGCGGCGCGGTCAGCGACCCGACGCCGCCGCACGAGCTCCCCGAAGCGTGGAAGCAGGTTCGCACGGTGTTCACCAGCGCGTCGGGTACGACTGGCAAGCTGGCGCTCGCCAGCGACGTGGTGACGGCCGGGGTGCTGCGGCACCTGAACAACGCCGAGGCGCGCGGATGGGCCGAGGCGCTGCTGGCCCCGCTGAGCGACAAGAGCCGCAACCCCAAGGTCGACCTCCGGCACACGTTGCGGACGTTCCTCGCGAACAACGGGCAATCGGACGCATCGGCCTCCGCGCTGGGAGTCCACCGCCACACGCTGCGCCACCGGATGGGCAAGGTCGCCGAAGCGCTGGGCGTCAACATCGACGACCCGACCACCAGAGCGGAGCTCTGGATCGCGCTGCAGCTCGATGACCAGCTCTGATCGGCTTTAGTGCGCCAACGTGGCACGGTTCGCGCTGACGTTGTCCAAGATGCGCACTGCTGCCCGCGGCCGCCGTCGAACACGATCTGAGGTGCAAGTCACGCCGAGATCGCCACGGTCAGCCAGGAGGCGCCAATGGGCACGTCGCTGCACCCCCCGCAGCTGATCACCGACTCCCGAACCCTCTACCTGGTGTGGGTTCCAGCGGATCCGGACAGCGTCGCGAAGCTGGTTCCCGACGGCCTCACCCCGGCCGACGACCGCTCCTGCTACCTGAACCAGTACGTGGTCGACGGGCCGCAGCAGACCTCGGCCGTCGGCGAGGAGGCGTTCGGCGCCTACTCGCTGACCTACCTCGGGGCCAACCTGTCCGGTCTCGACACCGAGGCCGGCGTGCCGGGGCGCTGGTGGACCCACTACCACAACAGCTCCGAGTCGATGACCCGCTACGCCCGCGAACGCGGCGTTCCGGCCGGTGAGAGCGGGCGCACGGAGCTGATCCTCGACGACGACGTCCTCGTCGCCACCACCCGCATCGGCGGCCGGCCGGTCATCCGCACCACGGCGCGGGTTCGCGTCGGCGCACCGCAGCGGGTCGCCGGGCAGCTGCGCTACATCACGCGGCGCGACGAGGAGTTCATCAGCGGGCGCTACCCGTACGTCGCCGACGTCGCCGAGGAGTTCGAGGTGCTGTCCCTCGAGTTCCTCGCCCCGGACCACCCGACCTACCAGCTGCGGCCGGCGGATCCGCTGCAGGTGACGTTCGGCTTCTACGCCCCGTCCATGACGTTCTGCTACCCCGGCGGCGAAGGACCGCTGGGTTCCGAGCACGGCAGCTGATCGATCCCGAAAACCCCTGTCCCACGACGAATCGCTGAGGAGCGACTATGGCGCTGCTGGAACGCGCGCAGTGGTACGACATCGCGCGAAGCACCGAGTGGACCCCGAAGTACGTGACGGCCGACGAGCTGTTCCCGCCCGAGCTCAGCGGCGGCGAGGGCCTGCCCGACCACATCTGGGCCACCTACGACGAGCCCTACAAGATCAGCTACCGCGAGTACGTCGACGTGCAGCGGCAGAAGGACGCCGGGGCCTACTCGGTGAAGGCCGCGCTGGAGCGGGCCGACCTCTACCACAACGCCGACCCGGGGTGGATCTCCATCCTCAAGGAGCACTACGCCGCGGTCGCGCTCGTCGAGTACGGCGCTTCGTTCCAGGAAGCCCGATTCGTGCGCTGGTCCAAGGCACCGGGCATGCGCAACATGGCGACCTTCGGGATGCTCGACGAGATCCGGCACGGCCAGATCCAGCTGTTCTTCCCGCACGAGTACGTGAACAAGGACCGCCAGTTCGAGTGGTCGCACGCGTCCATGTTCAGCAACAACTGGGTGACGCTCGGCGCGCGGCACTTCTTCGACGACGTGATGATGACCCGCGACGCGCTGTCCACGTCGATCTTCGCGAACTTCGCCTTCGAAACCGGTTTCACCAACCTGCAGTTCATCGGGTTGTCCGGGGACGCGGCGAACGCGGGCGACTTCACCTTCTCCAAGCTGATCCAGAGCATCCAGTCCGACGAGGCCAGGCACGCGCAGCTCGGCACTCCCCTGCTGCAGATGCTGATCGAGAACGGCCGGAAGGACGAGGCCCAGAAGAAGATCGACATCGCGTTCTGGCGCTCCTACCGGCTCTTCACGATCCTGTCCGGCATCCCGATGGACTACTACGTGCCGCTGGAGGTGCGCGGCGAGTCCTTCAAGGAGTTCATGGAGGAGTGGATCGTCACGCAGTTCATGCGGTCCCTGGAAGACCTCGGGCTGTCCAAGCCGTGGTACTGGGACATCTTCCTGCGCGACATCTCCGAGCACCACCACGGCCAGCACCTCGGCACCTACTCGTGGCGCCCGACGCTGTGGTGGGACCCGGCCGCCGGGGTGAGCCCGGAGGAGCGGGACTGGCTGGAGGAGAAGTACCCCGGCTGGAACGACACCTTCGGCAAAGTGTGGGACGTCCTGATCGACAACCTGGCGAACGGGCGCACCGAGCAGACCATCCCGAGCACCCTCCCGGTCGTCTGCAACGTCTCCCAGCTGCCGATCGTGGGCACTCCTTCCCAGACGCTGCGCGACATCTCGCTCGTCCACGAAGGACGCCGCTACCACTTCGCGTCCGAAGTGGACAAGTGGATCTTCGAGGACGACCCGGAGCGCTACCGGCACCACAAGAGCATCGTCGACCGGTTCCTCGGCGGCGACATCCAGCCGGCCGACCTCGGCGGCGTCCTCGAGTACATGGGGCTGGGCAGCATCGGCCCCGGCGGCGAGGACGCGCACGGCTTCGCCTGGGTCGACACCTACCGCAACAAGCTCGCCAGCGCCGGCTGACCGGCGGATCGAGGAGGTCCAGTCATGGCAATCATCCCGTTGGCGGCGAACTTCGAGGGCGACTTCGTCATCAAGCTCCTGCCGGTGGACTCCGGCAGCACGATGGACGAGGTGGCCGCAGCAGCCGCCGCGAACTCGATCGGCATCCACGTGGCGGAGCGGCCGGGCCGCACGCTGCGCGTCCGCAAGCAGGGCGCGGACGCGCCGTACGCCCGCGACAGCACGGTCGCCGATGCCGCGCTCGAAGCGACCGAGTGCATCGAAATCTACTTCGAGTGAGGAGCCCGATGAGCGACATCGATCCCATCGTCGACCCGGTCGGCCCGGTGCTGCAGTCCGGCGAGGTGGCCCGCGCGGTCGCCGACGCCGCGGTGATCGACAACGTGGGACGCCGCGTGGACATCCGCGACCGCGGCTCCTACCTCCGCATCGAGGTGGAGGGCGGGGAGTGCGTGCTGCACCGCGCCACGATCGCCGAGGAGCTCGGCCGCCCCTTCAAGATGTCCGAACTGGAACTGATCATGCCGTCGTTCGTCGGCCGGATCGACACCGGCAGCGACGTCTACCGCTTCTTCCACACCTTCGAGCGGGCGAAGAGCCCCGAGGCCGGGGAGGCCCACGCATGAGCACACCGATGAAGCCCCTCAAGACCTGGGGCCACCTGACCGCCAGGCGCCGCAAGCCCAGCGAGTACGAGATCGTCTCGACGAAGCTGCTGTGGCACACCCGGGACGCCGAGCAGCCGTGGGACGTCGGGCACACCGGTTTCATGGCCGACTTCTACCGGAAGCACCGCAACGGCAGCCCGATCGCGCACCCGGACTGGGACGCCTTCCGCGACCCGGACGAGCTGGTCTACCGGACCTACAACATCCTGCAGGACGGCCAGGAGACCTACGTCGAAGGACTGCTCGACCAGCACAACGCGGAGGGCCACGACAAGGGCCTGGCGCCCGACTGGACCGCCGCCCTGGTCCAGCTCTACACGCCGAGCCGCTACCTGCTGCACACCATCCAGATGGCCAGCGCTTACCTGGTGCACATGTCGCCCGCCAGCACCATCGCCAACTGCGCCGCGTTCCAGGCGGCCGACTCGCTGCGCTGGCTGTCCAATGTGGCCTACCGCACCGCCGAGCTGGGAATCGCCCACCCCAGCATCGGTTTCGGCGACCGCGAACGGGAGCTGTGGGAGGAACTGCCGGTCTGGCAGGGCTTCCGCGAGCTCATGGAGCGCCAGCTCACCACGTTCGACTGGGCAGAAGCGTTCGTGGCGCTCAACGTCGTCGCCAAGCCCGCGTTCGACGAGGTGGTGCTCCGGCAGCTCGGCGTCAGCGCGCGCCGGCACGGCGACACGCTGCACGCGCTGCTGGCGGAAGCCGCGCTGCGCGACAGCGAACGCTCGCGCCGGTGGACGTCGGCGCTGGTGTCGCACATGTCCGACGTCGAGTCCAACGTCGCGCAGCTGACCGCCTGGGTGGAGAAGTGGCAGCCGCTGGCCGAGGCCGCCATCCGCGCCTACGGCGAGGAGATCCCGGAGAACCCGGAAGCGGCCGACAACGCCATCGGCGCGGTCAAGTCGTTCCAGCGCCAGCTCGGGCTGGGCGGCTGAGGACGGTGGAAGCGCTGATGGATCACCACGTTTCGGTGGTCGGCACGGACCTCGGGTTCGCCTGCGCGGAGGGCGACACGCTGCTGCGTTCCGCCCTCCGCGCGGGGCTCTCCCCCACCTACGAGTGCAACAGCGGCTCCTGCGGGAGCTGCCGCTACGAGCTCGTCGAGGGCGAGATGCGCGACCTCCGCCCCGACGCGCCCGGGCTCACCGCCCGGGACCGGCGCAAGGGGCGCCGCCTCGCGTGCCAGAGCGAACCGCTGTCGTCGTGCTCGGTGCGGATCGCGGTGAGCGAGCAACCCGCTCGCCACCGCCCCGTGCGGCAGACCGCGGACCTGCGCGAGATCAACCGGCTGACCCACGACATGGCCGAGTTCGTCTTCGCCACCCGGCGACCGGCGGCGTTCAGCCCCGGCCAGTACGCCATGATCACGCTCCCGGACGGCCGGACCGAACGCGCCTACTCGATGAGCAACATCGGCAACTGCCACGGGAACTGGCGCTTCGTCATCAAGCGGACCCCTGGCGGCAGCGCGACCTCCGTCCTGTTCGACCACCTGGAGGTGGGCGCGACCGTCGTGCTGGACGGCCCGTACGGCAACGCCCACCTGCGGGAGGACGACGACCGCAAGATCGCGTGCGTGGGCGGCGGATCCGGGATCGGCGCCATGACCAGCATCGTGCTCGGCGCGGCCGCGCTGCCCGACGCCGCCGACCGGACCGTCCACCTGTTCGTCGGCGGCCGGACGACCGACGACATCGTCCTGCCGGAGTCGCTGGAGCTCGCCGGGCGCCGCCTCGGCGCGCTGCACGTCCGCACCGCGGTGTCCGAGCAGCACGACGACGCGGGGGACGCCTTCCGCGGCTTCGTCCACGAGGCCGTCGTGGCCGATCTCGGCGACGACGTCACCGACTTCACCTGCTACGCGGCCGGTCCTCCGGCGATGACCGACGCGCTGGCGAGATCACTGGTGATCGACCGGGGCCTGGACGCGGAGCTGCTCCGCTTCGACCGGTTCTGCTGAGGAGGAGGACTGCTCATGGCTTTCGTACGGGTGTGCAGCCTGGACGACCTCTGGGAGGGCGAGATGGAGTCCTTCGAGGTGGGCGACCAGGAGGTGCTCATCGCCCACCTCGACGGCGGAGACGTCGTCGCGACCCAGGCGATCTGCCCGCACCAGCAGATCGAACTCGTGGAGGGCGAGCTCGACAAGGCGACGCTGACCTGCAAGGCGCACCTGTGGCGGTTCGACCTGACCACCTGCGAAGGCATCAACCCGGGGCACGCCCGGCTGGCCCGCTACCCGGTCAAGGTCGACGGCGACGACGTCTACGTCGACCCCGAAGGTGACACGCCGAAGGTCGCCCACTCCTGACCCGCTCGCCGCCGAAGCGGCGCGACCGTCCACTTGCGACACCCGATCCGCCGTGCGGAGCCGGGTTCGCCGGACAGACCCCGAAAGGATCGAGGAACGAACGATGGTTGCCATCAACTGCGACATGGGCGAGGCCTACAGCATCTACCGGTGCGGTGACGACGAGGCGATCATGCCCTACATCACCATCGCGAACGTCGCCTGCGGCTTCCACGCCGCGGACCCCGTCGTGATGCGCAGGACGGTCGCGCTCGCCAAGCAGCACTCCGTCAAGGTGGGGGCGCACCCGTCCTTCCCGGACCGCGACGGGTTCGGCCGCCGCGAGCTGAAGATGGGCCGCGACGAGCTGACCGCGTCGGTCATCTACCAGGTGGGGGCGCTGACCGCGTTCCTCCGGGAGCAGGGCATGCCGCTCAACCACATCAAGCCGCACGGCGCCCTGTACGGCCTGGCCTCGCGCGACGCCGAGGTGGCGGGCGCCATCGCCGACGCCGCCGACGTCTTCGGCGTCCCGCTCATGGGCATGGCCAACACCCAGCACGAGCACGTCTGGGGGTCGCGGGACGCGGGCTTCATCGCCGAGTACTACACCGACCTCGACTACCGCTCCGACGGCTCGCTGATCATCACCCGCGAGCACGACGCCTACGACCCGGTCGTCGCGGCGGAGCGCTCGGTGCGGGCCGTCACCGAGAACGTCGCCACTTCCGTCGACGGCCAGGACATCCCGATGCGGGCCGACTGCATCTGCATCCACTCCGACACGCCGGGCGCCGAGGATCTCGCCAAGGCCGTCCACGAAGCCCTCAAGCCCTACCTGGCCTGACCGACGACTGCGAGGTGCGATGATGAGCCGACACGACGTGGTTTCGCCCATCCCCGGAATCTTCTACCGCAAGCCCGATCCGAACACCCCCGACTACGTGCAGGTCGGCCAGACCGTCGCGGCCGGCGACACCATCGGCCTGGTGGAGGTCATGAAGTCCTTCCACCAGATCCCCGCCGGTGTTTCCGGCACCGTGGTGGACGTCGTCGCCGACAGCGAGTCCGTGGTCGACGCCGGCCAGGCCCTGGTGGTCATCGAGGTCGACGGATGAAGCGGCTGCTGATCGCCAACCGGGGCGAGATCGCGGTGCGGATCATCCGGGCAGCCCGCGATCTCGGGATCGAGACCGTGGCGGTGGCCAGCGATGCGGACGGCAAGGCCAAGCACGCCCAGCTCGCTGACTCGGTCATCCCGATCGGGCCCTCGCAGGCGAGCAAGAGCTACCTGGTCGCCGACTCCATCGTCGCGGCGGCGCGCGAGGCCGGTGCCGACGCCGTCCACCCGGGGTACGGATTCCTGTCCGAGCGCGCGGACTTCGCCGCTGCCGTCGCCGACGCGGGCCTGACCTTCGTCGGTCCGGACGCCGCGGTGATCGAGCAGATGGGCGACAAGGTGCGGGCCCGGCAGGTCGCCGCGGCAGCGGGAGTGCCCACCGTGCCCGGGACGCCGGACGCCATCGACGACGTGGCGGTCGCGGTCCGCGCCGCCGCCGAGGTCGGTTACCCCGTGATGCTGAAGGCCGCCGCCGGCGGTGGCGGCCGGGGAATCCGCGTCGTCGCGGACGAGACCGAGCTCGTGGCCGCCTTCCCGGCCGCGTCGCGGGAAGCCGCCAGCGCCTTCGGCGACGGCCGGATGTACCTGGAGCGCTTCGTGCGCAGCGCCCGGCACGTCGAGGTGCAGGTGCTCGGCGACGGCGACCGCGCGGTCCACCTGTTCGAGCGGGAGTGCTCGCTGCAGCGGCGGCGGCAGAAGGTGATCGAGGAGGCCACCTCGCCGGGCATCGACGACCGCACCCGCGCAGCGATGACCGACGCCGCGGTGCGGCTGTGCGACCAGGTCGGCTACCGCAGCGCGGGAACCTGCGAGTTCCTCGTCGACGACGACACCGGCGAGTTCTTCTTCATCGAGATGAACACCAGGATCCAGGTCGAGCACCCGGTCACCGAGCTGATCACCGGCGTCGACCTGGTCGCCCAGCAGCTGCGCATCGCGGCCGGCGACCCGCTCTCCCTGGAGCAGGCCGACATCCGCGGGAGCGGCCACGCCATCGAGGTCCGGATCTGCGCGGAAGACCCGGAACGCGGCTTCCTGCCCAGCCCCGGTCCGATCGGGCACCTCGAACTCCCCGGCGGGCCCTGGGTGCGCATGGACACCTGGCTGACCCCAGGAGGTCAGGTGTCGCCGTTCTACGACTCGCTGATGGCGAAGCTGATCGTGTGGGGCGAGGACCGGGCCGCAGCGGTGCAGCGGGCCAAGCGCGCGCTCGGCGAGTTCGTCGTGGAGGGCCTGCCCAGCACCACGACGCTGCTGGCCGAGATCCTCGACCAGCCGTGGTTCACCAGCGCGCAGTTCGACACCGGCACGCTCGAGGCCTGGCTGGAGCAGCGCGCGACCTCGACCCCGACGGGAGCGACGACATGACCACAGCAGCCACCACCACCGCGAGGTACAGCTGGGGCGGCGACGAGCACATCTTCGTCGAGCTCGCCGAATCGATGAGCCTGCCCGCCAGCATCCGGGCCATGGCCATCACCACGTCGCTGCGGGAGAACCGGCCGGACGGCATCCTGGAGATCTGCCCGGCCAACGCCTCCTACCAGGTCCGCTTCGACCCGGACGTGATCGACCCGCGCGCGCTGCTGGGCCACCTGCAGGACCTGGAGCGCGAGGTCGGCGACGCCGGCGACTTCAGCCTGTCGACCCGGATCGTCGAGATCCCGGTCCTCTACCAGGATCCGTGGACCACCGAGACGCTGATGCGCTTCCGGGACCGCCACCAGGACCCGGACGCCACCGACATCGAGTACGCGGCGCGCATCAACGGCCTGTCCGGCCCGGAGGAGTTCATCCGGGTCCATTCCGGTTCGCCGTGGTTCACCTCGATGGTCGGCTTCGTGACCGGCCTGCCGTTCATGTTCCAGATGGTCCCGCAGCAGCGGCAGCTGGTCGTGCCCAAGTACCTGCGCCCGCGGACCGACACCCCGAAGCAGACCGTGGGGCACGGCGGCTGCTTCGGCTGCGTCTACTCGGTCCGCGGCGCGGGCGGCTACCAGATGTTCGGCATCACCCCCGCGCCGATCTACGACCCCGACCAGTCGATGCCGGACTTCGACGACTTCATGGTCTACTTCCGCCCCGGCGACATCGTGAAGTTCACCCCGATCGACCGGGATCGCTACGACGACACCGTCGCGGAGGTCGAGGCCGGGGACTTCCGGCTCCGCTCCCGGCGGGTCGACTTCAGCCCGCAGGCCTACCTCGACGACCCGGACGGGTTCAACGCCCGCCTGCTGGAGGTGCTCCGTGCCGATTGAAGTGCGCAAACCAGGTCTGTCCACGACGGTGCAGGACGCTGGTCGCAACGGCTACTACGACGTCGGGATCCCGCCGTCCGGCGCGCTGGACCAGTTCTCCGCGGCAGCCGCCAACCACCTCGTCGGCAACCCGACGACCGCGGCGGTGCTCGAATGCGCCTACCTGGGACCGGAACTCGTCTTCACCGAACCGGCGGTGGTCGCGGTGACCGGCGCGCAACTGCCGCCGCGGATCAACGGCGAGCAGCGACCGCAGTGGGAGTCGTTCCCCGTCGAGGCGGGGGACGTGCTGGACTTCGACTTCGTGCAGGCCGGGGCCCGCGCCTACATCGCGGTGTCCGGCGGCATCGACGTGCCACCGGTCCTCGGCAGCCGCTCCACGCATGCCGTCGGCGGCCTCGGCGGTGTCCAGGGCAGGGCGCTCGCCGCCGGTGACGTGCTGCCGATCGGCGATTCCCGGACCCGCGCGGCGGGCCGGGTGCTGCCGGCGGAGCTCCGCCCGGCGCTGGGCAAGGAGGTCGAGGTCCGGGTCGTGATGGGCCTCTACGACCACATCCTCGCCCCGGAGGGCCGGGAGAACTTCCTGACCACCACCTGGACGCTCACGCCCGTGGCCGACCGCGTCGGCTTCCGCTACACCGGTTCCGAGCTGGCGGTCGTGCCGCGCACGCCGCCCTTCGGCGCGGGCCAGGACCCGTCGAACATCGTCGACGCGCCCTACCCGATCGGCTCGATCCAGGTGCCCGGCGGGGTGGAACCGATCATCCTGCACCGCGACGCCGTCTCCGGCGGCGGCTACATGATGGTCGCGACCGTGATCAGCTGCGATCTCGACGTGGTCGCCCAGTCCGCGCCGAACACCCGGACCCGCTTCGTGGAGGTCGACCTCGACGAAGCGCTCGGAGCGCGCCGCGAGTACCGGGCCCGGACCCGGCGCGTCGCCGACCTCTACGCCTGAAACAACCGCGATCCCAGGAGGAAATCCCATGCCGCACGTTCAGATCGACTGGTTCCGGGGACGTACCGCCGAGCAGAAGCGGGAGCTCGCCGAGGTGTTGACCCGCGAGATCTGCCGGATCGGCGGCTGCGAGCCCAACTCGGTCGGCATCGTCTTCACCGACGTCGACACCGAGAACTGGGCCCGCGCCGGCAAGCTCTTCTCCGACAGCTGAGCGGGGGCACCGTGGCCACGCTTCGCGCGCACGCCCTGATCGACGCCGCCCCCGATGCCGTCTGGGAGGTGGTCGGCGACAGCACCGGGATCAGCCGGTGGTTCCCCGCGATCACTTCGTCCACAGGGGACGCCGAACGGCGAACTGTCGTGCTGGAAGGCGGTGTGCGGCTGCACGAAGAGGTCGTCACCGCGGACCCGCGGTTGCGCCGCTTCCAGTACCGGATCATCGGTGGCGACCTGGAGGTGGCGCACCACCTCGGCACGGTCGACGTCATCGACGTGGGCGGCGGGCGGTCGCTCGTCGTCTACAGCACCGACGTCGAACCCGCCGAGCTGGCCGAGCAGTTCGGCCCGGCCATCGAGGACGCCGTCGGGAACCTGGCGTCCGTCATCGGCTGAGACCCGGAGGGCTCCGCTGCCACCGCGCGGCGGAGCCCTCCGCGCCGTCCGCCCGGAGGGATATAGTTCGTCTACGTCCTTGTTCCGGGAGGGAGACCGCAGTGGCTGCCGCGGAAGGTGCCGCCGACGTGCTGACGGCCGCCATCAGCGGGCTCGGCCCCCTCGCCCGCCGGCTGAACCAGGTCCACACCAGGCTGTGGCACGAGCAGGTGGACCACGACCTCACCGGCCCGCAGTTCACCGTGCTCAGCCTGCTCAACGCCCACGGCGATCTGGACCAGGGCACGCTCGGCGCGCTCGCCCACCTGGACAAGTCGACCGCCGCTCCCCTGCTCGACCGGCTCCGCAAGCGGGGACTGGTCGAGCTCACCAAGGACGATGCCGACAAGCGGCGCAAGTTCGCGCGCCTCACCTCCGACGGCCGGGCCCTCGCGCAGCGGCTCGCGCCCGCGGTCCTCTCCGTGAACGAGCAGATGCTGTCGGTGTTCTCCCCCGAGGAGCGGCAGCAGTTCCTCTCCCTCCTCCATCGGCTGCTCGAGGACCCTGCCAAGCGGTCCTGACACCACGGCCTCCTGGCGTGGCTCCGCACGATCTCCCGCACCTGACGCACCCACCTGCCACCTCGGCTCCGTGACGAGGGCATCCCTTGACACGCGAGATAGGACGTGTACATCCTATTAAAAGGACGTGTACGTCATAGTTGGGAAGTGGCAGATGAAGCTCGTCGTGGGGATCACCGGCGCGACCGGCACCCCGGTCGCGGTGCGGGCCCTCGAAGCGCTCGCCGAACTCGGCGTCGAGACGCACCTGGTGATCAGCCGGTGGGGCCGCGCGACCCTCCACCAGGAGCTGGGCCTGTCGACCGCGCAGGTCGCCGAGCTGGCGACCCGCACCTACCGCGCCGAGGACCAGGGCGCGGCGATCTCGAGCGGCTCGTTCCGGACCGACGGGATGCTGGTCGTGCCGTGCAGCATGAAGACCCTCGCCGGCATCCGGACGGGCTTCGGCGAGTCGCTGATCAGCCGCGCCGCGGACGTCACGCTCAAGGAGCGCCGCAAGCTGGTGCTGGTGACCCGGGAGACCCCGCTCTCCTCGATCCACCTCGAGAACATGCTCTCGCTCAGCCGGAACGGATCGGTGATCTTCCCGCTGTCCCCGGCGTTCTACAACGAGCCCGAGACGATCGCCGACATCGTGGACCACCTCGTCGCGCGGATCCTCGACCAGTTCTCCCTGGACCTGCCCACCGCGAAGCGCTGGACCGGCATGCGGCGATCCACCGCGAACATCCGATGACCGCCCCGACGGGGAGGAAGGAGCCGATGATGCAGCGTGGGAGCGCGCTGAACTTCCGCGATTTCGTCGACGATCTGCTGGCGAGGGGCGATGCGATCGCGATCGACGCCGAAGTGGACGCGCGGTTGGAAGCCGCCGCCATCACTCGTCGCGTCTACGAGACCGGCGCCCCCGCACCGGTTTTCAACCGGGTTGCCGGTGCTGCGCCGGGGTACCGGCTGATGGGCGCACCCGCAGGGCTGTCCGGCCGACCGGGCACCGCCTTCGGTCGCGTCGCGGCGCACCTCGGCCTGCCCGCGGACTGCGGACCGAGGCAGATCGTCGACCGGCTCATCTCGGGTATGCGAGCCGAACCGCTGCCACCCGCGGTCGTCGCCTCCGGCCCGGTCAAGGACAACGTCCTCCTCGGCGACCAGGTGGATCTGGAGCGGTTCGGGGCACCGCTGCTCCACGCCCAGGACGGCGGACGCTACCTGGGCACCTACGGGATGCACGTCGTGCAGTCCCCGGACGGGACGTGGACGAGCTGGTCGATCAGCCGCCTGATGCTCCGCGACGGCCGATCGCTGGTCGGGCCTGCGATGTCCGCGCAGCACCTCGGGATGATCCACCGCCAGTGGGCAGATCTCGGCAAGCCGACCCCGTGGGCGTTCGTCCTCGGTGCGCCTCCGGCTGCGATCGCCGCCGCCGGCATGCCGCTGCCGGAACGCGTGGACGAGGACGGCTACGTGGGGGCGCTCACCGGGACCCCCGTCGAGGTGACGAAAGCGGAGCTGCACGGGCTGATGGTCCCAGCCAACGCCGAGATCGTGCTCGAGGGGTACATCGACCCGGTGGAAACCGACCTCGAAGGCCCCATGGGCGAGTACCACGGCTACCAGTTCACCGAGGGCACGCAGCAACCGATCTTCCACGTGGAGGCCGTGACGCACCGCGACGACCCGATCCTCCCGTTCTGCGTCGCGGGCATGCCCGCCGAGGAGAACCACACGATCTGGGGCACGATGATCTCGGCGTCGGCCCTCGACCTCCTCCGCAGCGCGGGGCTTCCCGTCGACTTCGCGTGGTGCTCCTACGAAGCCGCCACCTGCTGGATCGTCCTCTCGATCGATCTCGACCAGCTCGCCAGGCAGCCCGTCGACGAGCAGGAACTCGTCACGCGGGTGGCGGAGGTCCTCTTCAACTCCCACGTCGGCTGGCTGGTCCCCAGGGTGCTGCTCGTCGCGAACGACGTCGACATCACCGACATCGACCAGGTCGTCTGGGCGATGGCGACCCGCTACCGCCCCGGCGCCAGCGAGCACCTGTTCCTCGACTCCCCCGGCATCCCGCTGGTCCCCTACCTGACGAAGGAGGACATCCGCGCGGGCCGCGGCGGCAAGTCGGTGACGAGCCTGCTCCAGCCGGAACAGCTCTCCGAAGGACGCACCCGGGGAATGCCCGCCGAGTTCAGGACTTCCTTCCCCCCGGAGGTCCAGGACCGCGTCGTCCAGCGCTGGCAGGAGTACGGATTCCCCGCGCCGACGGGAAATCCCGGCCGGAAGCCGACGAAGTCCCGATCGGACCACAGTGGACGTTGATCAGGATCGGTCGACGCCGGTCGTGCGGTTCTCCGGTGCCGTGCCGGCGAGATGGGTGGCCGCCCAGGTGGCCAGGAGGGTCATGGCATCGGCCGAGGGCGTTCCCGGTTCGGGGCTGTAGACGGTGAGGACCAGGCCGGGATCCGCGGGCAGCGGCATCGTTTCGTAGGTGACCTCGAGGTCGCCCACGACGGGGTGGTGGAAGGCCTTGGTGCCGGTGTAGTGCAGGCGCACGTTGTGCTTGGCCCAGCGGACCCGGAACTCCTCGCTGCGGGTGGACAGCTCCCCGACCAGGTCCGAGATCCCCCGGTCGTGCGGATCGCGCCCGGCGTCGGTGCGCAGCAGGTTGACCGAGGTGTCGGCCATGAGGTCCCAGTCCGGGTAGAACTCCCGCGCCCGGGGGTCGAGGAAGCAGAACCGGACGAAGTTGACCGGCTTGCTCGGGTCGGGGTGCAGCGGATCGGGGTAGAGCGGGGAGTAGAAGGCGTAGGCCAGCTGGTTGCCGCACACCAGGTCGTGGCGGGCGTTGCGCACGAAGGCGGGCACCGCCATCGCGTCGAGCATGCGCTGCACCATCGGGCGGATGGTCTTCGTCCGCCGCCGGGGGCGCTGCGGGCTGGTGGTGGCGCTGCGGTGCAGGTCGAACAGGTGCGAGCGTTCGGCGTCGTCGAGCTGCAGCGCGCGGGCGAGCGCATCGAGCACGCTCTCGGAGACCGCGTTGACCTTCCCCCGCTCGATCTGGGTGTAGTAGTCGACCGAGAGCCCGGCCAGGGTGGCCACCTCCTGGCGGCGCAGCCCGGGCACGCGGCGCTTGGCCGCGTCGTAGACCGGCAGCCCGACCTGGTCGGGGGTGATCTTCGCCCGGCGCGACGCCAGGAACTCACCGATCTCCGCGTTGTGCTGCTTGCCCATGCCGCCGACGCTACGGCGTCCGCCCCGCCGCTGCCAGGTTCTGCGAAGGGGGTGCTGCCAGCACCCCCCTGAACTCCGCCTCCCACGTGCGCGACGTGCGGTGTTGCCTGGGTGCTGGACATCGGGAAGCACCCGGTCGACAGCCACCTGGAGGGACGGGGACGTTGAGCACATCGCTGCGCGGAGCCGGGGGCAGCACGCGGCTGCCCGGCGTGGTCCACGTGATCGCGGCGGGCATCTTCCTGATGGGCACCACGGAGTTCATGATCGCCGGGCTGCTGCCCGAGGCGGCCGCCGATCTGGGCGTGGACGTCGCCCGGGCCGGACTCCTGGTGTCCGCGTTCGCAGTGGGGATGATCGTCGGGCCACCGGTGATGGCGCTGGCCACGTTGCGCCTGCCCCAGCGCGCCACGCTGGTGCTGGCGTTGGCGGTGTTCGCGATCGGGCACGTCGTCGCGGCCTCGAGCAGCTCGTTCGCGGTGGTGACCGCCTCCCGGGTGGTCACCGCGCTGGCGACCGGGACGTTCTGGGCGGTCGGTGCTGTGGTGGCCACCTCGGCGGCCGGACCGGGGGCGAGCGCGCGGGCGCTGGCGGTGATGTCGGGCGGGCTGAGCCTGGCCGTGGTCGCCGGCGTGCCGCTGGGCACCTTCGCCGGTCAGCTCACCGGCTGGCGCGGGCCGTTCTGGATGCTGGCCGGTCTGGCGCTGCTGGCCGTCGGGGCAGTGCTGCGGTTCATGCCGAACTCCCCCGACGAGCGCGGCGCGGCGGTGTCGGTGCGCGCCGAGTTGGCCGCGCTCCGGCCGTGGCGGATGTGGGGCGTGCTGGGTGCGACCGTGCTCGCCCAGGCCGGGTTCCTCGGCGCCTACAGCTACATCAGCCCGCTGCTCACCGATCGGGCCGGGATCGCAGCGGGACTGGTGCCGCTGGTGCTGGTCGGGTTCGGGATCGGCGCGCTGGTGGGGACGGCCGTCGGCGGCCGCCTCGGCGACCGCTGGCCGCTAACCACCATCGCCGGAGCGATCGCTTCGACCTCGTTGCTGCTGGTGCTGATCGCGTTCAACTCGACCCACCCGGTGGTCGTGGTGGCCCTGGTCGTGGTGCTCGGCGCTTCCGGGCTCGGAGCCAACCCGGTGCTGATCGCGCAGACGTTGCGTCACGCGGGCCGCGGTTCGGCGCTGGCGTCGTCGCTGGCCACTGCGGCGTTCAACCTGGGCACCGCCATCGGCGCCGCGCTGGCCGGCGCCACGCTGTCGACGTCCTGGGGCCTCGTCGGCCCCTCCGCGCTGGGCGCCGTCCTCGCCGCGTCCGCGCTGCTGCCGATCGGCCTGCTCGCGACCAGGACGCGACCAGCAGCGTCCGCCCATCACCGGCCCGAAGAAGTCCCCGCCCCGGCGAACTGACCTGCGGCGCGGGAGAACGAGCCGAACGACTCGGCTCGAGCAGTATCCGAAGATCGACCTCGCGGAGAGAAGAACAATGCTTGGTGTTGTCATGCACGGCCCTCGCGATGTGCGGGTGGAAGAGCGCAAGGATCCGGAGATCGTCCAGCCGACCGACGCGATCATCCGCCTGACCGCGGCGTGCGTGTGCGGCTCGGACCTGTGGCCCTACCGGGGCGTCGAGCACCTCGACGGTCCGACGCCGATGGGCCACGAGTACGTGGGCGTCGTCGAAGAAGTCGGCAGCGAGGTCGCGAACGTCGAGCCGGGCCAGTTCGTGGTCGGCTCGTTCTTCGCCTCCGACAACACCTGCGAGGTGTGCCGGGCCGGCTACCAGCCCTCCTGCCCGCACCGGGTGATCATGGGATCGATCGGCACGCAGGCGCAGCTGCTGCGCGTCCCGCTCGCCGACGGAACCCTGGTCGCCACCCCGGAACTCCCGCCGGCGGACCTCGTCCCGAGCCTGCTGGCCGCCTCGGACGTGCTCGGCACCGGCTGGTTCGGCGCCGAAGCCGCCCAGGTCGGGCCGGGCAAGACGGTCGCGGTCGTCGGCGACGGCGCGGTGGGGCTGCTGGCCGTCCTGGCCGCCGAGCGGATGGGCGCGGAGCGGATCATCGCGATGAGCCGCCACGAACCGCGCCAGCAGCTGGCCCGCGAGTTCGGTGCGACCGACGTCGTCGAAGAGCGCGGCGACGAGGGCGTGGCCAGGATCAAGGACCTGACCGGCGGGCTGGGCGCGCACAGCGTCGTCGAGGCGGTCGGCACCCAGGAGTCGATGATGCAGGCCATCCGCGCCACCCGCCCCGGTGGGCACGTCGGTTACGTCGGCGTCGCCCACGACGTGGCGCTGCCCGGCGACGAGCTGTTCTTCTCCCACGTGCACCTGCACGGCGGACCGGCCCCGGTGCGCCGGTTCCTGCCCGAGCTGATCGACCTGATCTGGCGGCGCGAGATCGACCCCGGCAAGGTCTTCGACCTCGCCCTCCCGCTGGAACGGGCGGCCGAGGGCTACCGGGCGATGGACGAGCGCCGCGCCATCAAGACCCTCCTCACCTTCTGACACCCGGAGGCCCGGTGGCAGCTCATCCGCTACCACCGGGCTTCCGTCCTAAATGGACCTTCCAGTCAGCACAGCTTCCGCAGCGCGTCGCGCACTGCGGCGAGGCCAGCTTCCGGTTCGTCCCAGAAGACCATGTGCCCGGCGCCGGGGACCTCGACGAGTTCGGCGGCGGGATTGGTCCTCGCCACTTCCTGCGCACCGGCGGCGGTGACGACCGGGCTGTCGGAGCCGTGGACGAGGACCGACGGGGCCGGAACATCGGGCCAGAAGGCGAAGAAGTCCTCGGACTCGAACCCGGCGTGGGTGGCCGCCAGCGCGGTCCGCGAGCAGGAGGACAGCCAGCGGGCGCGCAGTTCCTGCTCCCGGCGGGGCCAGCGGGGCCAGGACTGCGCGACCTCGTCGGCGTCGGTGCCGCGGCGCGCCTGGTCGAGCTGGCGGAGGAAGGCCTCCAGGGTCGTGGGGTACGGGTCCCGGCCCGGGCCGCTCATCGGCGGGTCGACCAGAACGGTCCCCCGAAGTTCGTGCCGGCCGGTGGTCGCGGCCATCGCCGCGATCCGCGCGCCCATGGAGTGCCCGAGCAGGATCGGGCGTTCCAGCTCCAGCCCGGACACCACGGCGTCGACGTCCGCGGCGTAGCTGGCGAGGTCGTATCCCCGCAGACCGTCCGATTCGGACGGCTCGTCGGAGAGCCCGCGACCCCGGACGTCGAGCACGAGGGGGCGCACGAGGTCGGTCAGGCCCTGCGCCACGAAGTCCATCGTGATGGCGGGACTGGTGATGCCGGGCAGGACCAGCACCGGCACGCCGTCGGACGGCCCGTAGTCGAGCAGGTGCAACCGGAGCGATCCCGAACGCACCCACCGGCTCACCGCGGGGACGTCGGCGAGATCGGCCAGCGCCGGCTGGCTCACGGTGCGGGCGGTCGGTGCTTCGGTCGGGAAGGACGTGGTCACGAGAGGCCTTTCTGCGTCGGTGGTTCGGCTCAGCTGCCGGCGCGCTGCCCGGCCGCCGCGAGCGGCTCGGAGGTATCTCGCCCGGACAGGCGGTCGAAGTAGGCCAGGGCGTCGTAGAGGCCGACGACGTCGGCGTACTTGGCCTGCAGGTCGAACAGGGCGGCATCGTGCGGGCCCCGCGCCCGGTCGCCGCAGGCTTCGCGCACCACGAGGGTGTTGAAGCCGCACTGCACGCCGTCGACGGCGGTGGCGCGGACGCAGCCGGAGGTGGTGGCGCCGCAGACCAGCAGGGTGTCGGTTCCCAGGCTGGTCAGCAAGGTGGCCAGGCCGGTTCCGTGGAACGCGGAGGCACCCTTCTTCAGGACGAGGTGGTCGCCGGGGTGCTGCTCGAGCCGGGGATCGAGAGCGACCTCATCGCTCCCTTCGCGCAGAGCGCGCATGCCTGGTGCTTTGCGGAGCCAGGCGATGGCGTCGCCGTCGGCTTCGGCGGGCGTGTAGCTGATCGCGGTGTAGATCACCGGCACGTCGTGCTGCCGGGCCGTGGTCGCGAGGACGGCAGCCGCGGTCACCTCCCGGGTGAGGTCGGATCCGGAGGCGAATCCGGTTTCGGTGAAGCCGCGGGTCAGGTCGACCACGACCAGCGCCGGGCGGCTGCCGCGGGGAACCGCGGCACCGAACCCGGCCCGGTCGTAGGTGGCGTCGGTCTCGGCCCCGTGCAGGCCGGCGGGTCGGTCGTCATCGGCGGGCACGCTGCAACTCCTTGATCAGTTTGTCCTGGGTGCGGATCCGGCCGAGCAGCCAGCCCTGGAAGAAGCCGAGGGCCGCTGCGGCCGCCACCGCGGCGTATCGCCGGGTCTGGGGAGGCAGCAGCATCGCCAGCCCGTCGAGGGCTTCGCCGCTGCCGTTCGCAGCCGGGGTGGTGGTGCCGACCGGGGTTGCGGATGTCGCGGTGCTCGGCCCCTGCTGCAGCTGGACGGCGAGGTTGCGGGCGAACTGGTCCAGCAGCCGGTTGGACACGGTGCTGATCGCGCTCTTGCCGAACTGGGCGAGCTTTCCGCGCACGGACAGGTCGGTGTGCAGCTTGAGCGTCGCTCCCCCGGGAGCACCGACCACGGTCAGGGTGACATCGGCTTCGGCGTCGCCGTTGCCGTGGCTGTCGGCTCCTCGCGCGAGCAAGCGCAGTCGGCGGTCGGCGGCCGCGACCTCGCTGAACCGCACCGTGCCGGCGTAGGCGGCGCTGATCGGGCCGACCTTGAACTTGACGCGGCCGCGGTAGCTGTCGCCGTCGCGCCCGTCGAGGGTCGCGCCGGGCAGGCAGCCCGCCACCCGCTCGACGTCGTTGATCAGCGCGAACACGGCATCCGGGTCGGCCGGGACTTCGAGTTGGTTCTCCAGGATCACGGTGTCGCTTCCTTCTCGGCGGAGGTTCGGGCCGGGCAGGTGTCCGAAGTGGACCTTCTGCGCGCAGCGGTATCGGCAACTGCGTCGACGATCGTCTGGTAGCCCGTGCAGCGGCACAGGTTCGCCGAGACCGCCTCGCGGATCTCGTCGCGGTCGGCGTCCGGCTCCTGGGCCAGGAAACCCTCGGCGAGCATCAGGAACCCCGGTGTGCAGAACCCGCACTGCAGCCCGTGGTGGTCGCGGAAAGCGCGCTGCAGGTCGGAGAGCTCGCCGTCGTCGTCGAGCGATTCGACGGTGCGGATGTCGCAGTTCTCGGCTTGCACGGCGAACATCAGGCAGGCCCGCACCGGTTCGCCGTCGACCAGGACGGTGCACGCCCCGCACACCCCGTGCTCGCACCCGACGTGGGTGCCGGTGAGGCCGAGGTCGTGGCGCAGTGCGTCGATCAGGGTCTTCCGCGGTTCGACCAGGGCTTCGTGCGCTGCTCCGTTGACGGTCAGCCCGATCAGGTGTCGCTCGCTCATGACGGGGTGGTCGCCTCCTCTCGGCTGGACGGCTGCGGGGAGCGGGCCGCGTCCAGCGCGGCCAGCACGGTCTGCGGGTGCACGGGAGTCGTGTCGAGCTCGACCCCGGTGTGGCGCAGGGCGTCGTTGATCGCGTTCAGCACCGCGGCCGGAGCACCGATCGTGCCGCCCTCGCCGGCCCCCTTGGCGCCGCTTTCGGTGAAGGCGCAAGGGGTTTCGAGGTGGGTGACGGTGATGTCCGGGATCTCGGTCGCGGTCGGGACGAGGTAGTCGATGAAGCTGGCCGCCGAGGGCTCGCCGTTGTCGGCGTAGGTGACCTCCTCGAACAGCGCTCCGGCGATGCCCTGGGCGATCCCGCCGCGGCACTGGCCGTCGACGACCTGCGGGTGGATCACCACACCGCAGTCCTCCACGCAGGCGTAGCGCAGGATCTTCAGCTGCCCGGTGCCCGGATCGGCTTCGACCACCACGGCGTGGGTGGCGTTGGAGAACGTGCCGTCACCGGCGACGTCGAAGCTCGCGGTCGCCGTCAACGTCGGTTCGACGCCCTTGGGCAGCAGGTGGCTGCGCAGGTAGGCCACGTCCGCGATGTCCTCGAAGGACACCCGCCGAGCGGGGTCGTCGATCTGGACGACTCCCCCGTCCCCGTCCAGGCGGACGTTGTCCGCGCTGGTCTTGAGCAGGTGCGCGGCGATGGTGCGCAGGAGCTCGCCCAGACGTCCGGCCGCGGCGGACACCGCGGAGCCGCCGATGGTCACCGACCGGGAGGCGAACGTGCCCCACCCGTAGGCGATGCGCTCGGTGTCGCCCTGCCGCAGCTTGACCTTGTCCAGGTCCAGTCCCAGCCGGTCGGCCACGATCTGCGCGAGGGTCGTCTCGTGCGACTGCCCGTGGTTCATCGTGCCGCTGGTGACCACCACCGATCCCGTGGTGTCCATCCGGATCTCGGAGATGTCGAACCCCGGGACGACCTGCATCTTGCGCTTGGCGAAGGCGTCGGAGCCGTAACCGGTCCGCTCGGAGAAGCAGCAGTAGCCGATGCCGACGTGCCGTCCCTCGGCGGCGGCCCGCTCCCGGAACTCGTACCAGCCCTCGTCGCGGAGGGTGGTCTCGGCGAGGTCGAGCGATTCCCGGTAGGTGCCGGGGTCGTAGGTGACGTCGTTGACGCCGGTGTAGGGGAATTCGGTGATCACGTTGCGCCGGCGGATCTCGACCGGGTCGATGCCGAGTTCGCGCGCAGCGCGTTCCATCACGCGTTCCACCGCCATCACGTACTGCGGGCGGCTGACCCCGCGATAGGGCGCGGTCGGTGCCTTGTTGCTGGTGATCGCGCGGCCGCGGACCCGGTAGGCGGGCACCCGGTAGACGCCCGGCATCTCGGCGGAGGCCATCAGCGGTTCGATACCGGCGGTGAACGGGTAGCAGGAGTAGGCGCCCATGTCGCAGACGACGTCGACGTCCAGGGCGGTGATCCTGCCCTCGGCGTCGAACGCCGCGCGGGTGCGGTAGCGCTGCTCGCGGGCCAGGAACGCCGCGGTCAGCGCCTCCCTGCGGTCTTCGATCCACTTCACCGGCCGGTCCAGTTCCCGGGCCGCCGCCGCGACCGCGATCTCCTCGCGGCCGACCACGCACTTCTGGCCGAACCCGCCGCCCATGTCGGGGACGGTGACCCGCACGGCGCGCTCCGGCATGCGCAGCGAGCGGGCCAGCACGGTGCGCACCTGGTGCGGGACCTGGGTGCAGGTCTGCACCAGCAGCTGGTCGTCGCGGTCGTCCCAGGAAGCGACCACGCCGCGGGTTTCCAGCGGCAGCGCGTTCTGCCGCCCGGTTCGCGTGACGACCTCGACCACGCACCCAGGACCGGACTCAGCGGCCTCGAACGCGGAGTCGACACCGGGCGTGTCGAACATCGACACGTCGAGGAGGACGTTCCCGGGCGCTTCCTCGTGCACGAGCGGTGCGTCCGGGGCGAACGCGGTCTCCTCCGACACGACCGCGCCGAACGGCTCGTAACTCACCACCGCGGCTTCGATGCCGTCCTCCGCGCTGTACGGGTCGCGGGCGATGACCACGGCCACGGGTTCTCCGACGAAGCGCACCTTCTCCTTGGCGAGGACGGGCATCGCGGTGGGCGCGAACTCCTCCTGCGGGCGGTCGAGCAACGCCACGATGTCGCCGAGGTCGAGGTCTTCCGCGGTGTAGGCGGCGACGACGCCCTCGACCTCGCGGACCGCGGACAGGTCGATGTCGAGGATCCGGCCGTGCGCGACGGTGGAGCGGACGAAACCCGCGTGCAGCATCCCGGTCAGCTGGACGTCGTCGATGAACCGCCCCCGACCGCGCAGCAGGCGCGGGTCCTCGCGCCGGGGGACGGCGGTCCCGACCCAGCGATTCCCTTCGGACTGCGCAGTCATCGCGCCACTCCCCTCTCCCACGCCTCGTGCAGGGCCTGGACGACGAGCGTCCGGGTGAGCCGGCGGCGGTAGGCGCTGGTGCCGGCTGCGTCGTCGGGGGGATCGATGGCCGCGGCGGCAGCGTCCGCGCACTCGGCGAAGAGGTCCGGCCCGGGGACGCCACCGGCCAGGACGGCCTCGGCCTCGGGAACCCGGACGGGCGCCGGGGCCACGCCACCGAGGACGACCCGACCGCCGGTCAGCCGGTTCCCGTCGGCGTCGAGCGCGACCGCCGCGTCGACGGTCGCGAAATCCCCGTGGCGGCGGGCGAATTCGGTGAGCGCGGCCCGCGGCGCCGGGCGGGTGAAGCGCACTTCCACGACGACTTCGTCGGGTTCGACGGCTGTGGCGTAGAACCCGTAGAACATCTCGGCCGCCGGGATCTCCCGCTGCCCGTTCGGGCCTTCGGCGACGATCATCGCGTCGAGCAGCAGCGCGAGCAGGCACCACTCGGCGGTGGCGTCCCCGTGCACGATGCTGCCCGCGACCGTGCCCCGGGAGCGGATCGGCAAGTGCCCCACCCACCGCATGGCCCGGGAGATCACGTCGAACTCCGTACCCAAGGTGCGGCCGGAGGTCTCGACCGCGCGATGGGTGCTCAACGCCCCGATCCGGAGTTGCGAGCCGTCGCGCCGGATCGAGCTCATCGCCGGATCGCGCCGCAGCGGTCCCAGGTCGACCAGGACGGTCGGCCGGGCGAGCCGGAAGTTCATCATCGGGATCAGGCTCTGGCCCCCGGCGATGAGCTTCGGCTCCTGACCCGCCGCGGCGAGCTCGCCGAGCAGGCCGACGGCATCGGCGACGTCATGCGCCCGGTAGTAGCTGAACGCAGCGGGCTTCACGCGGTCAACCTCCTCGTCCGTTGTTCGACATCTGCGGATTTCCCCGTCAGCGCGCCGAAGTCTCCGTCGTCGCGGTGGTTCGCACAACCGTCGGCTCGGCTCCGGCAACGGTGATGCGGTCGAGTTCGCGACCGCGGGTCTCCGGTGCGGCGACCGTCATGAACACGACCGCGGCCACCACGAGCACACCGAGCACCGTGAAGGTCAGCGGCAGGCCCAGCACCGGCCACAGCACGCTGCCGAACAGCAGCGGGGCGAAACCCGTGACGGCGCGGCTCGACGAAGAAGCCCAGCCGAAGCCCGAGGCGCGCAGCTCGGTCGGGTAGAGCTCGGAGACGTAGGCGTACATGACCGGGATGACCACCAGGGAGAACAGGCCGAAAGCACCGATCGCCACGACCGCCAGAGACGGTGTTCCCAGCAGCAACGAGAACACCACCAGCATCACCGACATCACCGGCCCCGCGGTCGCGATGACCCGCTTGCGGCCCACCCTGTCGACGACGAGCACCGCCAGTGCGACGCCGACGATGCCCACCGCGTTCATCAGCGCGGTGGAGGCGAAGGCCGCGATCTCGCCGAAGCCCTCCGCCTTCAGGATCGACGGCATCCAGCTCAGCGCGGCGTAGTAGACCAGCATGACGCTGGTGAACAGCACCCACGACACCGCCGTGATCCGCGGGTTGAAGGCCCACACCCGGCGCAGCTGGTCGAACGCCGCCGCCACCGCGCCGCCGCGGGTGTCCTCCACGACCGCCGCTGGGATCACGTAGGGCTCGGGCGTCGCTCCGGTGCGGCGGACGAGATCGTCGATGACCGCGCGAGCTTCCTCCTCGCGCCCCTTGCGGACCAGGTACAGCGGGGACTCCGGAACACCGCGCCGCACCCAGATCAGCAGCAGCGCAGGCAGGATCATCAGCACCAGCATCCAGCGCCAGTTCCCGTGCACCGGGACGAGCAGCGTCGCCGAGACACCGGCCAGCGTGGTCCCCACCGGCCACCAGCCGTCCATCGCCGAGAGCACCCGCCCGCGTTGGCGGCGGGGCGAGAACTCGCTGACGATCGCGTAGTCGACCGGGATGCACCCGCCGAGCCCGACTCCGGCGAGGAAGCGCAGGAGCAGGAAGACCTCCAGGTTCGGGGAGAGCGCCCCGACCGCGGAGAACAGCGCGAACAGCAGCAGCGTGATGCTGAAGGCCCGCTTGCGGCCGATGCGGTCGGCCACCGTCCCCCAGGCCACCGCACCGACCGCCATGCCGATCAGGTTGGCGGTGGCCACCAGTCCCTTCTGCCCCGGCGAGAGCCCGAACTCGGTTCCCACCAGCGGGGTCAGGAACCCGTTCAGCGCCACGTCCCAGGCGTCGAACATGTAGCCCAGCCCGCCGATCAGGAAGATCTTGCCTTGCACACCCCATCTCCAGGGCAGGTCCTGGACGACTTGGTCTCCGGTACGCATGAGTCCCTCCGTGGTGAGGTCGCGTCGGCGTCGCGCGTCAGCGGGCGAACTGGTATTGGATGGATTCGGTGTCCGGGTCCGTGAGCGGGCTGCCGTTCCAGAGCCAGTCGTAGGACACGTCGGACTCGCCGTCGAAGCGGCGCAGCTTCTCGTCGCGCTCGCGCTGCTCCGGCCCGTCGGGCAGGTGGTAGAAGCTCATGTTCTGCAGGGACGCGTCCTGGACCATGCCCGCGTGCTTGGCCCGTCGATCGACGTAGCGGATCAGGGCCGCCTCGATCCCGTCGCGGGTCACCCGGCCGAGCTCCTCGGCGAGCACGGCCGCGTCCTCCATCGCCTGGGAAGCGCCCTGCGCCTGGTAGGGCAGCATCGCGTGGCAGGCATCGCCGAGCAAGGCGATTCGCCCGTCGACCCAGACCGGGTCGCGGCGGCGGCGGTACATCGCCCACACCGACACGTCCTCGTCCTTGGCCTTGGCCAGCACCGCCGGGACGCGGTCGTCCCACTCCTCGTACTCCGCGGCGAGCTGCGCCGCGGTGGCCGGGCCGCTCCAGTCCCGGGCGATCTCCTCGGTGCACGGGACGATCGCGACGACGTTGAGGTACTGGCCGCCGCGGATCATGTAGTGCACCAGGTGCTTGTCCGGGCCGTACCAGATCGTGGAGTGGAAGCGGTCCACGAGGAACCGGGTCGCCGGGTCCGCGGCTACCAGGTCGCCGGGGATCAGCGCGCGGTAGGCCATCTCCCCGGAGAACTCGAGGGTGTCGTCGAAGCCCGCCAGGTCCCGCACCGCGGACCGGATGCCGTCCGCCCCGACCACGAGGTCCCCGGCGAACCGCCGGCCATCAGCGGTCAGCACCGCCGGGCGCACCGGATCGGTGCGGTCGAGGTCGACCACCTGCGCCGAGGTGGCGACCTCGACGACCGGGCCGGGGCCGTGGGGGTCCAGGCACGCGTCGAGCAGGACGCGGTGCAGGTCGGCGCGGTGGTAGTGCCAGTAGGGCGCCCCGTACTGGTCGATCACCCGCTGCCCGAGCGGCAGCTGGGCGATGATGCTCCCGTCCGCCCAGCGGCGGCGGACCTGGTCCTGGGGTTCGGTGCGCACGCGCTCGAGCTCGGCGCGCAGCCCCAGGCCGATGAGGATCCGGCTGGCGTTGGGGGCGGTCTGGATTCCCGCGCCGATCTCCCCCAACTGCGGCGCCGCCTCGACGACCGTGGCCCGCAGGCCCCGTTGCCGCAGCGACAGCGCGGCGCACAGGCCTCCCAAACCGGCACCGACAACAACGACTTCGAACGACTGGCTCGCAGCCACGCTGGCCTCCTCGTCCTCGCCGGAACCCGCGTCGGATTCAGATGATCCGAACACGTACTATCCGGATGTGCAAGGTTTTGCTTGAAAAGGATTTGTTCGCAGGTGATTACCAATTGATGCACTCCTGATCTGCGCGAAGAGGCAGACGATCAGGATGCGGACACGCGAGCACGAGCTCGCGTCGAGGCGTGCGGATTCAGCACGGCCCGAGGAGCCGGGACGCCCCGCCCGAGGCGGTCCCGGCCACGAACGCCGCGCGCTGGAAGGTCAGGCCGGGACGGCGACGGCTCCGCCGAGCAGCTTTCCCGCACCGGGCACGCGGGTTTCGAGTCCGAGCTCGGACAAGATCCGGAAGGTGGTGGCGGTCGCGGCCGAGAGCACCGGGATCCCCACCTCGTCCTCCACCGGCTGGATCGAGGGCAGGGACGGCATCTGCACGCAGGCCGACAGGACCAGCGCGTCGGCGCCGGACAGGTCGAGCTTGCGGTAGTGCTCGCGCAGATCGGCCGGATCAAGCCGCGCCACGGCGAGGTTGTCCGGCACCTCCAGCGAGAGCGCGTCCACCACCTCGACCCCGGCGTCCTCGATGTAGTCCGCCACCGCCTTGGTCAGCGGCTTCATGTACGGCGTCAGGATCGCGACCTTGCGCGCGCCCAACGCGCCGATGCCGGACAGCAGCGCACCAGCGCTGGAGACGACCGGGGCGTCGGACCCCTCGGCGCGCAGCGCGCGGGTGATGTCGTCCTCCGCCGTGCAGTGGTAGCCCGGCCCCTGCGCCATGATCGCCACCAGGCAGGCGGTGGCCACGACTCCCGGGCGGGCGTCGGCCAGCTCCGCCGCCGCCCGTTCGGCCTGGGCGTTCATCGCCCGCAGCTGTTCCGGGGTCACGTGCTGCATCCGCGCCCGCGCCGAGTGGAAGACGAACCGGTCCCCCGGTTCGGCCTCCTCCCGGGCGCGCAGCATCCGGGGCAGCTCGGTCTCCATGGTCAGGTTCGAGCTGGGCACGATCATCCCGATGTGGTGCTCGCGCACCGCCGCGTCCGCGCTCATCGCCGACCGACCGGGCGCATCTCGGCGACGGTCAGCTCGCCCGCGTCGACGATCAGCTCGTCGTCCAGGTACAGCGAGTTGCCGCGCATCGGGATGTCGAAGTGGCAGGCGGTGTCGTTCGGGCCGCCGAGCTCGTTGTTCGGCCCGATGGAGAACATCACGTTGCCGTAGAAGCTGCGCAGCTCCATGCCCATCCCGCCCGGGAACTGGGTCAGGCCGTGCCAGTGGGCCCGCTCGTCCAAACCCCAGCCCACGTGGCTCATCCCGTAGCCGCGCGGGTCGTCGAAGCTCTCGATGTAGGAGCGAAGCAGGTCCGCGTCCAGCCCGGACGACCCGGCGCCGCCGCGGATGTCGCGGATGAAGCCCTCCTCGATGGTGATCTCCACCGGGGTCTGCACGTAGGTGTTGAACGGCAGGAGCACGTCGCCCGGCGCGAGCACGATCTTCCCGTCGACACCGTCGTCGGCTCCGCCGGTGAACACGAAGGCCGCGGGCCAGTGGTCCCACCGCCCCGGGGTGTCGGTGTAGCCGTACTCCGACAGCGTCGGGTACATGCCGAGCTTGTAGGTGACATCGGTGCCCGCCGGGCTGGTGATCCGCATCGTGCTCGCCTTGGCCAGCAGCTCCGCGCCGATCTCGACCCGCTCGCGCAGCTCCTTCGTCGGCATCAGCCGGGCCAGCAGCTCCGGCGGCTCGACGGCGGTCAGGATCCGGACCCCGGCGTCCTGGATGGCGAACTGCTCCTTGCTGAACAGCAGGAAGGTGCAGTCCACGACCATGTCGACGCCCTTGAGCGCGTCCACGGCCTTGGGGATGTTCCCGAGGCCGGAGTCGCCCACGGCCCACGCCCCCGAAGCGCTCGCCGGCGAGGGCAACCGCATGTGGAACGCCGCGGCCCCCAGCTGCTGAGCGGCCCACAGGAACGCATCGGCGTACTCCGCGCGCTCCCCGCCGCGGGTGAGCACGACGACCGTCTCCCCCTCGTGCACGCCGGACAGGCGCAGTTGCTGCAAGCAGATGTCGTTGAACAGGTTCTGGTCCACCGTTGACCACCTCCGGATATAATCCGAGCACGTATTATCCGGACACGCAAGAGTCTCTTTCGCGCAATCCCGACGCTTCGAACCCGTGGTCGAACCTCGCGCTCCCGCGCAAGAGCACCCCCACCGCACGCCGGGCGACCGCGGATCAGATGACACGGTGATCCCCTTGTGCAGCAAGGAGTTTCACCAGCAGACCAGGCCGCAGAACCGACGCCGCTCGGACCCCACCGGCCCTGCACCGAGCGCAACCATCCGGGTACGTATTATCGATTTGCACCTGGCCAGGTGCGCAAGCCGCACGGGAGGAACGCAATGGGGGAGCCAGCGCGCACGGGCCGACGCGCCGCGGAGACGTCAGCAGCCACCCCGGCACCGCCCTCCGACCTGCTGGCCGCGCCCGGCTACGGCGCCCGCCGGCTGTACCAGGCCTACCTCGCCGCCTGGAACCGGCACGTCGACTCGGTGCTGACCGGCCCGCAGTTCGCCGTCCTCTCCGCCGTCCGCGCCTACCCCGGCAGCGACCAGAGCTCGCTGGCCGGCGCCGCCGCGCTGGACACCTCGACGATGGCCGACCTGTGCCGCAGGCTCGAACGACGGGGCCTCATCCAGCGCATCGAATCCCCGCGCGACGCCCGGCGCAAGCTGCTCTCCCTCACCGAAGAAGGCGAAGAGGTGCTCACCGAGGTGAACCACCGGGCCCGCCAACTGGACGAGGCGCTGCTGGCCGGCAAGGACATCCCCCGCGACGCCGACACCGCAACGCTTCTCAACGCGCTCGGTGCCCACTGGGAAGCCGTCGCAGCGTACGAAGACCTGGACTGAGCCGAACGAGTTTCAGCTGCTCCCCCAACCACTTCCCCACAACTGCCAACATTTCCCGTTGCGCCGCAACGGGATCCAGCACAGGAACCTCACCCGCCAACTGACCGGTGTCCCGCCCGCTCGTGCTTCCGACGCGAAAAAGTGCAACTCGCGGATTGCACGTGCCGACTTGATGTGCAACCCTGAAGTTGCACAAGAGCGGAGCGGAAGCGAAGGAGCATCCCATGATCGACGACCGCATCGAGCGCGAGATCCTGATTCAGGCAGCGCCGGAACGGGTCTGGCCCCTGGTGGCCGAGCCCGGTTTCTGGGTGACCGACGACGAGAGCGCTCGCGGCACCGTGGCCGTGGAGGGCCAGTCCCTGGTCGCCCGGCATTCGGAGCACGGCGACTTCCCGATTCGCGTGGAGAAGTCCGACCCGCCGCACTACCTGGCGTACCGGTGGGTGAGCGCGTTCCCCGGCGAGGACCTGCGCGAGGACAACTCCACCCTCGTGGAGTTCACCCTGACGCCCGAGGGCGACGGCACCCGGTTGCGCGTCGTGGAGAGCGGGTTCGCAGCTCTGCCGACCTCTGACGACAACCGCCGCAACGTGATCAAAGACCACACCGCCGGATGGGAGCACTGCTTCACCGCTCTCGCCGCCCGCGCCGAGTGACCCCACCGCGATGGACCGACGTTCCCCGAGCACCGACGTCGTCGACGGCGTTCTCGCCGCCCTGGCCGACCCGACCCGCCGCCAGCTGCTGGACCTGCTGGCCGCACGCGGGCAGGCCACCGCGACGACGCTCGCCGACGAGCTCCCGGTCTCGCGCCAGGCGGTGGTCAAGCACCTCTCCGTCCTAGACGGCGCCGGGCTGGTCGACAGCGTGAAAGTCGGACGTGAGGTCCGGTACGCGGTGAGCCCCGGGGCGCTGGACACGACGGCCCGCTGGATGGCCGCGCTCGCCGCCGACTGGGACCGGCGCCTGGCCAAGATCAAGCGGGTCGCGGAAGCGGCCGAGCGGGACCTGAAGTAAGCCGCGCGCCTCGCTGCGAATTCGAACCGCGTGCAGCCGCACGGCAAAGACCGCGACGTCATCACGGACGCGCGGGCCGGAACGACTTGTGGAGTCACCATGAGCAATCCAGCAAACGTCACCACATCCCACACCCTCGCCAAGCCTCCCGTCGTCGACCGCGCGACGTTCCAAGCCCAGCTCGACGAGCTGCGCGCACGGGAGAAGGCGCACACCCGCGAAGGCGACGCGATCGCGGCCGCGCGCCGCCGGCTGCCCATGGTCGAGGTGGACGGCAGCCTCGAGCTGATCGGGCCCGACGGGCCGCTCACCCTGCTCGACGCGTTCGAAGGGCGCCGGCAGCTCATCGCCTACTACTTCATGTGGAACCCCGGCCGCCCCGCGGCCGAGCAGTGCGAGGGCTGCACGTTCTACACCAGCCAGGTCGCCGAGCTGTCCTCCCTGCACTCCCGCGACATCACCTACGCGGTCTTCTGCCAGGGGCGCAACGTTTCCGCCAGCGGAGCCGAGCCCCAGGTGTCGTACGACGAGAGCATCCGCTACCGCGACTTCATGGGCTGGCGCATGCCCTGGTACTCGGCGCAACCGTCCCTCGACGCACTCCTCGTCGGGCGCCAAGTCGGCTTGTTCCACCTGGTGTGCTACCTGCGCGACGGCGACCGCGTCTTCGAAACCTACTGGACGACCCGCCGCGGCGTGGAGGCGATGGACTACAGCTACGCACTCATGGACCTCACCGTGCACGGACGCCAGGAGCCGTGGGAGAACTCGCCGCCCGGCTGGCCGCCACCGTGCTCCAACACCAGGACCGACGGCGGCCCGCCCGATTGGCCACCAGCGGCGCAATGGCCGGGCGGGCGCCCCATCGCCCAGTGGCCGCGCCTCGAAGCCGGACACTCCGACGACCTCGGCACCGCAAGCGCAGAACCCCCGAACCAACCCCACCACTGCCACTAGCGGGGTGCTCACCCACATCACCGGGTACCGCGGCGCACCCGCCCAATCCAGTCCACAGTGGATAATTCTCCGGAATGGCCGAGCAAGTTCGCACATCCGAGTGATGAGTCGTGGTCACCGGGAAGAGTGCCGATAACCTGGCGAAGCGATCTTGGGTTCTGCCGCGGACAATCGACGGGCGTTCGAGCGGATCGCAGCAAGAGGAATCCACACGAGACGACCGGCCGGGAGCCAGCGCTCTGACTCCCGGCCGGTCGCTGCGAGGAGGACGCGTGCGACTGCTCCTGCGGATCGGCTTGGTGCTGACCGCGCTCGGCGAGGGCATCCCCACGCTGTGGGCAGCAGTCTCCCCGCTGTCGTTCCAGCTCGGCTTCCCCACACCGGAACTCGCCTGGCTGACCGAGTTCCCGCCGTACAACGAGCACATGACGCGCGACTTCGGGCTGATCGGCCTCCAGTTCGCGGTGATCCTGGGATACGCCGCGGTGTCGATGCGGCACGCGCTGGTTCGCGCGGTCCTCGCCGCCTCGCTCGTCTTCAACGTTCCGCACCTGATCTACCACCAGCACCACGGCGCGACGGGCAACGCGGTGCCGCTCCAGGTGATCTCCCAAGCCGCACCGATCGCACTCGCAGTCCTGCTGCTGGTCGTCAACGAGCTGGCGAACCGGCCAGCACCCGCAGCAGACCGCCAGGAGCAGGTCAGCAGGGAATCATCTTGACTGCTCCCCTCCCTGAATATGGATTCTCGGACCCGAGTCTTCAGGGGATGCAGGGGATTTCTGGCTCAAGCTGCCCGGCCGCCCTGCGGACGGTCGGGTCTTGTGCTCTCAACACCAGCCGGGTACAGCCCAGCCCGGACCAGCATCACATGCGCGGAGTTCTTGTCCCTCGGCAACCGATTCTTGATGTCCTTCAGCGCCTTCGTCCGGGACTTCGCGAAGTTCCGGATGGCCTGCTGCTGCGGAACCGAGCCTCCCGCACGCAACCACTCATGCTCGGCCCGGTGCCGCGTGAGCTGCTTATCCCGCAACGCAGGACCGCACGTCTCGCCGTCACGGTGGCCCCGGCGGGATTCGGCGACACACTGATTCCACACCCACCGACATCGATCCCACTCGGCCAGCAACGCCCGTTCAGCGGCCCGGGACAGACGAAGGCGATAGGTGTACCGGGCATGACCGGTTCCCATTTCGTCTGCTGCCTGCATAACCGATCAAGATAGAGTATTGGCGCGTGGACACCAAGAACAGGTTCCGCACTGGTCGCCACGTGGTTTCCGCGATGTACGTGCACTCGGTCTTCCACCGAATACCGGTATCCGGTGTTCACCGACGCCCACCTGCGGCACATAGAAGAGATCATGCGGGCTGTGTGCGACGACTTCGAAACCGAGCTGAGGAGTTCAACGGCGAGCCCAACTAGGCACGTAAGCAAAGAGTTGACGCGCTTCCGCCCCGCCCTGGGCGGATCAGGGCGGGACGGGGCATCCGCACTACGCTCTTCCTGCGACCGCGAGGCGGTTGTAGGTGTTGATCAGCGACACCGTCCACACCAGGCAGACGAGCTGGGTCTGGTCGAAGTGCTCCGCGGCCGGGTCGTAGTCCGCGTCGGGCACCCCGCCGCTGAGCCGGGTGATCGATTCGGTCAGCCGCAGCGCCGCTCGTTCCGCTTCGGTGAAGTGCGCCGAGTCGGCCCAGTTCGCGAGCTCGCGCAACCGGAGCTCGGACTCCCCGCGTTCGAGGGCCTGCCGGGAGTGCATGTCCTGGCAGTACTCGCAGCCGTTGATCTGCGAGGCGCGCAAGCGCACGAGCTCGATCAGCTTGATGTCCAGACCGGACTGGCGGGCCAGGTCCTCCGCATCGCGGGTGAGCTGGTGCAGCGCGGTGAACGTCGTCGGCGTCGTACCGGCGATGTCGAACCGGGGGCTGATCACTTCTGTCATCGCGCAGATTCCTTCGCTGAGTCGGGTGCGGGATCGAGTTCGGCGGCCATCGCGGTGACGGTGCGACGGCACACCTTGCCGGTCGGTGCGAGCGGCAATTCCGGGAGCCGGAGCAGGTACTCCGGCAGCTTGCGGCGCTCCAGGCCGCGTTCGCCCTCCAGGAAGTCGGTGATGTCGGTCAGGGTGAGCTCGGACGTGGCTGCGGCCTGGCTGATGCACGCGCACATCCGCTCCCCCAGATCGGCGTCCGGCACGGGCACGCACGCCACGTCCACGATCGCGGGGTGAGCGCTGAGCTCGCGCTCGACCTCGGCCGGGCTGATGTGGAACCCGCCGCGGGAGACCACCACCTCCAACCGGCCGAGCACGTGCAGCCGCCCGTGCTCGTCGAACATGCCGCGGTCGCCGCTGCGGACCCAGCCGTCCTCGGTGCGGTAGCGGGCGTTGAGCTCGGGATCGGCGACGTAGCTCAGCGGCGTCATCGGGCCCCGCGCCCAGATCTCCCCGGTCCCGCCCGGCGGCACGTCGACGCCGTGCTCGTCGACGATCCGGATGTCGGCGACGGCCGGGTCCGGCGTGCCGGTGCCGGGGGCGCTACCGGTCCTGGCGGTGTGGCAGTTGATGCCGTCCGACGAGCCGTAGATGGTGATCACCCGGCACCCGAACCGCTGCCGGCAGGCTGCCGCGGTCACCTCGGCCAGCGGTGCGGCGCTGGACACGACGGCCCGGAGGCTGGACAGGTCCTCGTCCGGTGCCGCCGGGTGTTCCGCGAGGCGCCGCAGCATGGTCGGCACCCCGAAGAGGTGCGTCGGGCGGTACCGCCCGACCATGCGCAGCACCTCTGCCGGCTCGAAGCGGTCGGCCAGGATCAACGTCGAGCCGAGCGCCGCGAGGCTCACGAGCGCGCACGAACCGTAGGAAGTGGACGTCTTCATGAGCAGGAGACCGCGCATCGGGCCGTCGCCGTCGTGCAGCGCCCGGACGTAGCTCGCGCGGCCGCCGCCCATCGCGTTGTGCGAGTAGGCGATCATCTTCGGCTCGGACTGCGACCCGGACGTCACCAGGATGCGCGCCGGTGCTTCCGGATCGACCGGCTCCGGCTCCCAGCCATCCGCGTGCGGTGCCGCGTCCAGCGAGCTCACCTCCGAGGACATCGGCGGCTCAGCGTCCGCTCCGAAGGTGAAGACCGCGCGCACGTCGGGCAGCTCGGCGGCCACCGCCGCATCCGCGCGGCTCTCGAAGATCCCGGCGGCGGCCCTGGCGCGGCCGAGCAGGCTAGTGGTGTCCCGGCTCCCCCGCCCCGCCGGGTAGGGCAGGGCGACTGCGCCGATGGCCAGGACCGCGAGTTCGGCCACGAGCGCGCGCCAGCCGTTGGGCAGCCGGATGCCGATGATGTCGCCGGAGCCGAGCCCGCTCGCGGACAGGGCGGCGGCGATCCGGCGCACTTCGCGGTCCAGCCCGGCGTAGTCGAGCGTGCGTTCGCCGTCGATGACCGCTTCCCGCCCGGGGTGCGCGCGGACCCCTTCGCGCAGCAGCCCGTAGAGGTCGCGGTCGGGGCAGTCGCCGCGCTCGACCCATCGGCGACGCAGGTCGGCGGGCGTCATGTCGCGGATCTCGATGCCGTTGCGGGAAATCCAGGTCACGAGAACTCCCAAGGAGCGAGGGGGAAGGTGTGGGTGCTGTGGTCGAGCGCAGCGGCGAACTTGCGGTCCCCGGCCAACTCGCGCAGATCGGTGCACACCGGTGTGGCCACCACATCGGCAACGGGGAGCTCCGCCGCCCAGAACCCGCTGGGGCGCTCCTGGAAGCGCTCGGCGATGCCCTCCGGCGTAGTTCCCAGGACTGCGGCGAGCCGCTCCGGGTCGGTCCGGCCGGACAGCACCACGAATCCGTCCGACGTCCGCAGCGGCTGGTCCAGCACTGTCCACTTCAGACGCCGAGATGGACGTGGCAGGACGCCGGAGGCGGAGAACAGCGAGCTGTCCACCCGCATTCCCCGACCGGTGCGCTGCCGGTGCAGCAGCGCGGCCAGGACACCCATGGCGCTCACCGCCCCTCCGAGCACGTCGGTCAACGTCATCAGCGACGGCGCGCTCGGTTCATCCGCGGGGTGCACCGCGGCGGCCAGACCGCTGTGCGCCTGCACCAGGTAGTCCGTGCCCAGCGGCGTTTCCGGCCACGACAGCGGTTCCCAGCCCGACGACCACGCGTAGACCAGCCCGGGACTGGTGCGAACCAGGTCACCGGCGTCGAGCCCCAGCTGCGCGGCCTTGCCCGGTGCCCAGTTGTGCACGAAGACATCGGCGTCGGCGACGAGTTCGTGCAGCTCCCGGCGACCGCGTTCGCCTTTGACGTCCAGCTCGACGGCGTGCTTGCCGTCGTTGAGCGCTCGGAACCGCGCCGAGCAGTCGCCCGCCAACGGCGGAACGCCGCGCATCAGGTCACCGCCCGGCGGTTCGACGCGGATCACCTCGGCCCCCAGCATCCGCAGCAGGTGGCCGACCATCGGCCCCTGGATCCGCCGCGTGGACTCCACCACGACGATGCCGTCGAGCGGCGCGGGACCGCGCCACTCCGTCCGCGGAGCGGTCCCCGGCATCGTGCGGAAGGTGCACGCGGGAACGTCGACCGGCGGCGCCGGGTCGTCCCGCACCGGCAGCACGCTCACCCCGGTGGCATCGGCCACCGCCGCCACAGTGCGGTAGTCCACCGCGCGCAGGGCCCGGTGCAGTGCTTCCGGCAGATCCGCCGAGGCAGTGGCGAAGCGCTGCTGGAACGGCCGCCAGCCCGCAGCGACCGCGCTCCGGTCGGTGCCGAGCTCCGCCCAGAACCGCTGCCAACCCTCGCCGTGCAGCACTTCCAGCTCGAAGCGGACCCCATCGCGGCTGGTGAACGGCGGACGCCCACCGGCCCGCCAAGGTTCCTGCCAGTCGTCATCCGCGGTGGCCACCGCGAGGTACTGCTGCACGGACAGCAGTGCCGCTTCGGCCACCGAGGTCCGCACCGATGTGAATCCCGCACCACGTGCTCGCGCCAGCGAAGCGGCCAGAACCCCTTGTGCCGCAAGCACTCCGGCCAACGTTCCGGCGTAATCGACACCGAGCCGCTGCGGACGGCCGGCCGCTCGCCCGTGGACGTGCATGATCCCGCAGGCCGCCTGCACCGCCAGCTCGTCCGGCAGCTCGAGGTCGACCGGACCGGCCCAGTCGATGTCGCACGCCAGCAGATCAGGGTCTCCGGGCAGCGCAGCCAACTGCTCGGACGCTACGCGGAACGCCACTTCCGAGCCCGTGCGCTGCACGTTCGGCACAGTGGTCAACGGCGCCGCTCCTTCCGGCCCTGCACCGAGTAGATCACGCTGGAGGACGCGCGGAACGACGGATCGCGCATCACCGCCTGAACCGCGTGCAACTCGTCGCTGGTCATCCCTGCGGACTGCAACCTGTCCCAAAGCTGGTGCGTGTGGTGCAGCTGGAGGCCGAGGTCCGCCGACCCGGCGTGGCGCGACCGGATGCTGGGCCGCGGATCGATGTCGACGAGCCCGGCTGCGCGCATCGCGCGGGCGACCTGCCGCCCCCAGGTCGGGTCACCGCCGTTGCGGCGCATGAGCTCGGTCTTGGCCGCGAGGAACTTCTCGTACACCCGCTCGCCCTCCTCGTCGGGGGCGAGCAGCACCGGCTCGTAGGAGGTGTCGAACTCGTCGATCTGCAACCAGCCACCGGGCTTCAACGCCCGGACGAGCTTGGCCAGCACCTCGTCCCGCTCGGGGAGGTGCTGCAGGACGAGCCGGGCCACGATCAGGTCGAAGTGGTTCTCCGGCAACGGATCCGCGGTGATGTCGTGCTGCGCGGTGGTCATGTTCGGATGACCGACGACGTCGACCGGCTTCACATCGGTCGCCAGCACGCTCCCGGTGGGTCCGACGCGGTTGGCGAGCCAGCGCGAGATGGTGCCGCCGCCACATCCCACGTCCAGGCAGTGCCAGCCAGCGGTGACACCGGTGGCGGCCAGCCGCTCGGTCGTGATCGGGTCGAGCGCCTCGGCGAGGCACCGGTGCTGCTCACCGCTGTGCGGGCTGTGGTTGTCGAAGACGTAACCGCGCTTGTCGGTCTGGACGTGCGTCACTGCGGTTCCCCTCAGAGCTGTCTTTGGTCCTGGTCAACGAGTTCGAGAGCAGGAACTCACGTCCACCGGCCGGTTCCGCACGTGGCGGTGCTGCCGGTCAGCTGCTCGCGCAGGTCCAGGCGGCGCACCTTGGCGGTGCCGGTGCGGGGCAGGTCGTCCCAGCGCAACGACACCGGGGACTGCATCTTCGGCAGGCGTCGGCACGCGCGCCGCCAAGCCTCCTCGGACAGGGTCCCGTCCGCGGTGACGACCACCGGCAGCGGCGGCTTCCCCGGCTGGGCGAGCAGCACGCACTCCAACGCCTCCGGCAACCGGTCTTCGAGGACGTCCTCGATCTCCAGGCAGCTGCCGTCCGGCGTCTGGTCGACCTCGCGGTCCAGCAGCTGCACGCTGCCGTCCCACCGGCGGACGCCGAGGTCCCCGGTGATCCACCACTTGCCGACCTGCTTGTCGGCCCACCGCTGGGACTCCCCCAGGTAGTCCAGGCACCGGGCCGCGGTGCGGGCCAGCACGAGCCCGGGCCGGCCTGGGCGCACCGGCTGGAAGGTGTCCGGGTCCACCAGCCGCAGCCGGGTCTTGACCGGGACCGGCCGTCCGACGTCGTGCGCCGCGCCGCGGCGGGCGAGCGACCGGCGGGTGTGGAAGCGGAAGGTGAGCGGACCGGTCTCCGTCTGCCCCCACCCGTCCATCCACAGCGGACCGGGGTGCCGGCTGGCGTTCAGGTAGGCGCGGATCGTGGGCGGGTGCACCGCGTCGTAGGTGCTGATGTAGAGCTTGACCCGGCGGAACGGGTTGTCGAGGCGCTCGGTCAGCGGCCGGAACCGCACGTACGACGCCGGCAGGCCCTCCATGATCGTGGGCGGGTGCGCCCGCAGCACCGGGTCGACGCGGTTCGGGTCCTGCCCGGTGAGGATCACCACCTCGCGGGGCGCCATGCTCATCACCACGGCGGTCCAGCAGAAGGTGCGTCCGTGCGCGAAGGAGCTGGCCGTGGCCACCACGTCGTCGGGTCGGACGCCGATCTTGGGGATCCGCCGGGCCTCGAACCTGGCCAGCGCGCCGATGATCGTGCGGGTCGAGTGGACCACGAGCTTCGGCACCCCGGTGGTGCCCGAGGTGTGGTCGATCACCAGCGGCTCGTCGTCCCCGCGCCGCTGCGGAGCGGGCCCCGCGCTCCCCCGCAGCTGGTCGACGTGCACCGCACCGGGCGCCGGGACGTCCGACGTCACCACGACGCGCGCGAGGGACGTCAGGTCGACTCCCGCCGCGAGGCACCGCTCCAGCTGCCCCGCAGTGGTCATCAGCACCGCGGGCGCCAGCCGTTCGAGCAAGATCGCCAGCACGTCCGGGGACATCTGGGCGGACAACTGGGCCGGGACCGAGCCGATTCGCACCGCGGAGCACGCGAGGAGGTCGTAGTCCCAGTGGTTGTCCTTCAGGATCGCCACCCGGTCGCCACGCCCCGCACCTGCTGCGGACAACCACCCTGCGGCATCCCTGACGAGGTCGGCCAGCGCGGCCGCGTCGTACTCCGTGCCACCGTCCGGGGCGATGTCGAACGGACGGTCCAGGTGCGTGGTGGTGGCGATGCGGCGCGCCGCGCACTCGTCGAAAAGCACGCCCATGTCATGAGGTTTCACCGGGAGCTCTCCAAGCTGTTGGGCACGACCCGCAGGCGCTTGCTCAGCGCCGGTTTGATCGCGGGGTGCAGACGGCTGAGGGTGCGGGAGGCGGCGAGCGCTCCGGCGCGCACCGCTCCTTCGCTGGCGGGGCGGAGCACCACCCAGTCGCCCGCGTAGTCGACCGGTCCGACCGCACGAGCCGCGAACCGGCCTCGCCGGTGCACCGCGACGGGGGTGGCTTCGGGCAGGCCGTAGCGGTGGCGGTGCACGAAGTTCGCCCTGTTGGCCACGTCGAAGTCCGGCAGGTACCGGTGCACCGCCCGGGTCAGCCGGTCGACGACCTCCTCGTCCGAAGCCGTCAGCAGGTCCGGGATCGTGGAGGGGTTGGCCATCAACGTCAGCAGGCCCTTGCCCATCGGCGCGCGGCCGGGGTGCTTCTCGTGGTCGAGGATGATCGCCGAGAGCGCCTGCTCCTCCACGGCGGGGGTGAGCAGCACGTACGGCCGGTCGCCTCCGGGCACGGACAGCGGCTCGTCCAGCAGGCAGCTCACCTTCAACGCAGGGGTGAAGGTGCACGCGGCGAGGAATTCCGCTTCCTCCGCCGGTGGATTCGCGTGCAGCTGCGCCGCCACGGGTGCGGGCACGCACAGCAGCACCGAGCGCGCGGTGACCACGTCCGAGCCGGTCTGCAGGCGGGCACCGTCGCCGTCGGCGACGACCTCGTGCACCTGCTGGCCGGTCACCACGTCCAGATCCGACGCCAGGCACCGGGCGAGGGTGTCCATGCCGTCGCGGTAGGTGCGCCAGGTTCCCGCGCTGCCCACCGACAGCAGCAGGCTCACCATGACCGCCGCGGCCGAGCGCTCCGTGTCCCAGCCGAAGAAGCTCCCGGCGACCGGCTGGAGCAGGTAGTCGTGCAGGTCCGGGTGGTAGCGGCGGCCGAGATCGGCGACGGTCTCCGCGGCCAGCAGGCTGCGCTCGGGGCGGTCGTCGTCGAAGTGGTCGCGGTTCCGCAGCGCCCACGTCTGGAAGCGGAGCAGGTCCAGGTGCGCGCGGCGGGACAGGCCCGCGCCGGTGAGCGTTCCGCGCGTGTCGGCCACCCCGGCGTGCGCCCGTCCGTTCCGCCACACCGCGAGCGGCCGGCCGATGCGCGGCACTTCGGCCTCGGTGAGCCCGAGGCGGGAGATCAGCTCCCAGGTCGCCCGGTAGCCGCTCGGCGAGATCTGCTCGGCGCCGGTGTCGATGGTCCAGTCGTCGTGGCGCACGCTGGTCATCCGCCCGCCGACCTGCGGCGCCGCCTCGAAGACGCGGACCGCTAGCCCGGCCCGCTGCAGCTCGTGCGCTGCAGTGAGCCCGGCGATCCCGGCTCCGACGACCGCGACGTCCAAGTCCCGGCTCACGAGAGCACCCCCGGGCGGTCCGCCTCTCCGCGATTCACAGCGGTGGTTGCGTTCAGATCGATCTCACGTCTTGCGGTTGCTCGTGGCTGGGTCACGTCACGTTCCCCTGAGGTGCGGTTGAGCAGAACTCGGGTTGGCACAGGCCTTCTCACGAGAGCACCCCCGTTCCGACGAGGAGGTTGGTCAGGACGAGCAGCGCGACGTACGTCCGGTGCACGGTGAAGCCGAGCTTGCGGGCTCGCATGATGTCGTCGCGGACGAAGCCGAGGTAGTACTGGCGGGCGCGCAGGATCGTCGCGGGCAGCATGAGGAGGACGAACCACCACGGCGCCACACCGGTCACCGACGCCACCGCGCCGAGCACGAACTCACCCGCGGACAGCGCGCCGATGAAGATCGCGTTGCCGCGCGGCGAGGTCAGCGCGGCAACCGTCGGCCGCCCGACCGCGCGGTCGCCCTCGACGTCGTTGGTGTTCGAGTACACCCCGAACATCAGCGGGCCCATGCCGAACAGCACCGCCTGCACCAGCAGGAAGCCGGAGAACTCCCCGGTCGCCAGACCGTAGGGGCCGAAGACCAGCGCCACCCCGAGCGCGACCAGGAACGCCTCCTGGAAGCCGTGGTAGCTCAGCTTCATCCCGTAGGAGTACTGCAGCGAGATCGCGAAGGTGGCCGCGATCAGCACCACCGTCCACAGCGGACGGTGCGGCGCCACCGCGATCGCCCCGGCCCACAGGAGGGCTCCGGCGATGGCGGTGATCCAGGCGAACCGCATCGCCTCCGCCTCGGTCAGCGTTCCGGCGACCAGCGGCTTGCGCAGCTTCTTGCGCAGCGGGTTGTTGGGCCCGTAGTTCTCGATGTCGCTGCCGTCGCGGTAGCCGGTCACGTCGTCGAGCGCGACCATCGCGACGATGGTGCAGATCTCGCCGACCAGGAACAGCAGCAGCATCGGCACCGTTCCGGGCGCCACCGCCGCGGTCGGCAGCAGCACCGCCGCGGACACCACGAAGATGCCGATGTAGTAGTCGAACACGTCGAGCTTGCCCAGCCGGAGGTAGCTGCGGAACTTGCTCTCCTGGCGAGTCCCGGCCTCCGCGCCGCGGGCGACGTTGACGTCACTGGTCATTGTTGGGAATTCCTCACTGTGCTCCGTCGGTCGCCGCGGCGGCGGCGAACTCGCAGACGGCGTCGGCGATGCGCGCCACATCCGCGTCGGCGAGATGCGGGTAGATCGGCAGCGCCAGGATCCGCCGGCTCGCGTGCTCGGCGTTCGGCCAGCGCTGGTCCGCCGGGGCGTGCGGCGCGAAGGCGGCCTGGTGCGGGAGGGGCTGCGGGTAGTACACGTGCGAGGCGATGCCGCGCTCCGCGAGGTGGTCGTGCAGTTCGTCGCGGCGCTCTACTTGCAAGCAGTACACGTAGTAGCAGCGCCCGTCGCGGCCCAGCGGTGGCGGGACGATGCCGCGGTCGGCCAGCGGCGCGAACCGCTCGGTGTAGTGGTCGGCGATGGCGGCCCGGCGTTCCAGCCGTTCTGGGAAGCCCGGGAACCGGTGCAGCTGGAACGCCGCCTGGATCTCGTCGAACCGGCTGTTGGTGCCGATGACCTGGTGCACGAACCGCTGGCCGTCCTGGCCGTGGTTGCGCAGCACCCGCACCCGGTGGCCGAGCTCGGCGTCGCGGGTCACCACCGCGCCGCCCTCCCCCGGCATGCCGAAGGACTTCACCTGCACGAAGGAGAAAACGCCCGCCTCGCCCCACAGTCCGGCGGGGGTGCCGCCCAGCACCGCGCCTTGGGCGACCGCGGAGTCCTCCAGCAGCCGAACGCCGTGGCGCTCGGCCACCTCCGCCAACCGCGGCATGTCGGCCATGATCGAGAACATGTGGGCCGGCATGATCGCCTTGGTCCGGTGGTTGATCAGCCGCTCGACGGCGTCGGGGTCGACGACCATGGTGCGCCGGTCGATGTCGGCGAACACCGGCTGCGCCCCGACCTCCAGCACCGCCGAGGCCAGCGGGGCGCAGCCGAACGCGGGGACCACGACCTCGTCGCCGGGCCCGACTTCCATCGCGCGCAGCACGAGGCCGAGTGCGCTGGTGCCGCTGCCGCAGGCCACCACGTCGGCGGCGCCGAGCGACTCGCGCAGCACCTCCTCGAACCGCTCGGTGTGCTCGCCGAGGATGAACTTCTGCTCGGGCGCGGTCGCGATCTCGCGGACCAGGTCGAGCATGACCTTGCGGTCGCCCTCGAACAGGTCCGGCGGGAAGAACGGGATCTCGGGTCGCATCAGGCGCACCTCCCGGCGCCGAAGTCGCGGATCGCCGAGCACACCCGGTCGACCTGCTCGATCGTGAGGTCCGGGTACAGCGGCAGCGCCACCGCCCGCTCGCTCGCGGCCTCCGCGCGCGGGAAGTCGCCGCGGCGGTGGCCGTGCCCGGCGAAGCACGGCTGCAAGTGGAAGGGCACCGGGTAGTAGGTCTCGGTGCCGATCCCGCGCCGGTCCAGGTGCGCCACCAGCTCGTCGCGGTGCTCGACCTCGATCAGGAACACGTACCAGACCCCGGTGGAGTCCGGCGCGGTGTCGACGACCTCCGGCAGGCGGACGACGCCGGGCACCCCGGCCAGCCGCTGCCGGTAGGCCTCGGCCAGCTCCGCGCGGCGGGCGATGTCGGCGTCCAGGCAGGTCATCTTGCCCAGCAGCACGGCGGCCTGGATGTCGTCCATCTTGCTGTTGGTACCGGTCATCCCGGTTTCGGTGGAGATGCCGGGGAAGTTGTCGAGGGTGCGGCCGAACCGCCCGTGGTGGCGCAGCCCGGACACCAGCTCGGCGATCCGCGGATCATCGGTGAGCACCGCACCCGCGTCCCCCAGCGCACCGAGCGTCTTGGCGGGGAAGAACGACAGCACGCCGCCCGCTCCGTGCAATCCGGCGTGGACACCGCGCTGCCGCATGCCGATGGCCTCAGCGCTGTCCTCCACGACCACGAGCCCACGCCGCTCGGCGACCTCGGACAGCGCCGCCATGTCGGCCATCTGGCAGAAAAGGTGCGCAGGCATCACGAATCGGGTGCGCGGACCGGCCACGCGGTCGACTTCGGCCGGATCCAGCGCGTAGGTGACCGGGTCGACGTCGGCGAACACCGGGCGACCACCGGCGAGCACGACCGAGGTCGCGGTGGCGACGAACGAGTAGGCCGGCACGACCACCTCGTCACCCGGCTTCAGCCCGGCCGCGCGCAGCAGCAGGACCAGCGCGTCGGTTCCGCTGTTGACGCCCACGGCGAAGCGGGCACCGGTGTAGTCGGCGAGGCTGCGCTCGAACTCGGCGACCTGGCGGCCGTGGGAGAACTTCCCGTTGTCGAAGACCTCCTCGATCCGCGCGCTGATGTCGGGCCAGAGCCCGTCGAACGTGCGGGCCTGCGAGAAGAACGGGACCGGGTCGACATCGAGGTCGGTCACGTCCGCTTCCCGGAGCCCGGCGGTTTCCGCACCGCGGGACAAGACGACCACGCTCCTGACTGGGTGGTGAACTGATCGAGGCACGCACGAAACTATCCGAGGAGCAACTCGAGCCACCAACTCTTTGGTTGAGCGACGCGCATTTTCACCCAGACCGGTTACGTATGCAGCGGACGTTCTCCCCGGGCTTTGAACAGGTTTCGGAGATCGGTAGGGTCGGCGACCGACCGCTCCGCCACCTTCACATTCCTATGTGGACGGACAGGTCGACCTCGCCCATTCAGTCCACAGAGGACGTTCATGCTGCACACACTCGTGCTCGGACTCGGCCGCGCGGGCTCCGGCCTGCACCTCCGGGTCCTGGCGAAGGCACGGGCCACCGCACCCGATCTGTTCCACCCCGAACCGATGATCGGCTGCGATCCCGTCGCGGATACCCGTCACGACTTGCACGATGTGATCACCGCAGCCTCGCTCGACGTAGCAACGAAACTGGTGAATCCGCAACGCACCGTCGTGCACGTGTGCACGCCACCAACCACACGTGTCGCCGTGCTCACCCAATTGGCCCAACACGGCTTTCGCCGCGCCATCGTGGAAAAACCGCTCGCCACCGGAGTCGGCGAACTCCGCGAGATCGACGCGCTGCGCCAGCGGTACGGGCTGGACCTCGTGGTGGTGTCGCACTGGATGGCAGCCGAGCTCACCGAGCGGATCGAGCAGCTCGTCTGGCACGGCGAACTCGGCGAGCTGCGGTCGATCCGCTTCACGCAGGACAAACCCCGGTTCACCCGGTCCGCGGCGACGCACGGGCACCCCACCGCCTTCGACGTCGAGCTGCCGCACTCCCTCGGCGTGGTCCTCCAGCTGGCCGGTCCCGCGGAGGTGCAGCGGGCGGCGTGGACCGACATGCGCTGCCCGGACGCGGTGCTGCCCAGGATGGGCAGCGCGCACCTGACGCTGCACCACGCCGGCGGGGTCACCAGCGAGATCTCCTCCGACCTCACCTCACCGGTCCAGCAACGCCGGATCGTGCTGGAGTTCACCGGCGGCCAGGTCACCGGCCACTACCCGATCAGCGACCAGGACGACCACGCGCAGCTGGTGGTCGACGGGCAGCGGCACATCTTCCGGGACGACGCGCTGACCCGGTTCGTGCTGCGCGCCTACCGCCACTTCCGCACCCCGGCCGCAGGTGGGCACCCGACGCTGCAGGTGCACCGCGACGTCGTCCGCCTGCTCGCCGAGGCCAAGCAGCGCTGCGCACTGGCAGCGGAGAGGAGTTCCAGCCATGCGCGGTGAATCCGCGGGCAACCAGCTCGCCGGGATCGGCGACGAGGCGGCGGTGGACCTGACCGGCCAGATCGCCGCGATCCACGAGCTGGGCTGGTCGGCCATCGAACTGCGGACGGCGGACGGCATCGCGCTCGGCGACCTCGACGCGCCGCAGTTCACCGCAGTGCGCTCCGCCATCCGGGCCGCCGAGCTCGACGTGGTGTGCCTGGCGTCCCGGATCGGCAACTGGGCTCGCCCCATCACCGCACCTCTCCGCGACGACCTGCGCGAACTCGACGTCCTCGCCGAGCAGTGCGCCGCGCTGGAAACCCGGTTCGTCCGGATCATGTCCTACCCGAACGACGGGCTCCCCGAAGCCGAATGGCGGGACCGCGCGCTGGATCGCGTCGCGCGGCTGACCGAACGCGCAGCCCAGCACGGTGTCGTGCTGGTGCACGAGAACTGCGCCGGCTGGGCCGGTGACGACGCTGAGCGGATGCTCCGCCTGGTCACCGAGGTGAACAGCCCGTCGCTGCGGTTGCTCTTCGACACCGGCAACGGCATCGACCACGGCTACGACGCCCACCGGCTGCTCGAGCGGATCCTGCCGCACGTGGTGCACGTCCACGTCAAGGACGCGGTCGGGTCGCCCGGCAACGCCGAGTACGTGCTGCCCGGGGACGGGCAGGCCCGGGTCGCCGATTGCCTGCGCCGGCTGCTGACCGCCGGATACCGCGGGCCGCTGTCGATCGAACCGCACCTGGCGACCCGTCCGCACGAAGGCCTGCGCGCGCACGGCTCGGCCGCGGAGCTGTTCGTCCAGGCCGGGCAACGCCTCGAGCAGCTGCTGCGGACCTGTTCGGAAGCGGTCGCCCCCTGATGCGCGACGACCTCGTCACCACCGCCGACCAGGAACTGCTGCTGCACCTGCTGGCCATCCCCACGGTCGGCGTCCTGGAACTGTCGCCGACCGACCCGCCCCCGCAGTTCTGGGAGGCGCAGCGCGACTACGCCCGCGCCGCGGCCAGCATCGGTTTCGAGGTGGTGAGCCACGCGAGCCCGGCACCCGACGTCCTGATGCGCGACGACGTCCCGCTGCCGGTGCGACGCGCCGCCGAGAACCCGGATTTCCTCGCTTCGCAGCCGAGTTTGCTGCTGCGGCTCGGTCCCGAGCTGCCGCGCGAGGACACCGTGATGTTCAACGTCCACCTGGACACCGTCGCCGGGCTCGAACCTGTCGGCCTGAGCGGTGGTCGGATCACCGGGCGCGGTGCGATCGACGCGAAAGGCCCGGCTGTAGCGCTGCTTTCCGGGATCCGCGACGCGGTGCGCCGTGATCCGGCGCTGGGCCGCGACGTCGCGGTGCTCGTGCAGGCGGTTGCCGGTGAGGAGGGCGGCGCGATGGGCACCTTCGGCACGCGTCCGCTCGTCGAAGCCGGTCATGTCGGAAGGCTGAACATCTTCTGCGAGCCGACCGGGATGCGCTTCCTGCCCCGGGCCACGGCGTCGATGACCGCCCGCGTGCGCGTCAACGGTCGCGGCGCCATCGACGACCGGCCCGACGTCGGGCACAACGCCACGGTGCTGCTCGGCTTCCTCGCCCAGCACCTCGCCGCCCAGCTCGACCCGCGGGACCGGCCCGGCAGGCTCTGCGTCGCCGGCCTGCACACCGGCCACCTGCACAACCGGGTCTACGGAAGCGGCGAACTGCTGCTCAACCTCTCCTACGGCTCCTCGGACGAAGGGGCCGCGGCCGAGGCCGCACTTCGCGAAGCCGTCCGCAGCGGGGTGCAGCGGTTCACCGAACTGTTCGCCGGGACCAGGGAATTCACGAGCACCGCGGCCGAGGCCGCCGTCATCACCGAGGTGGACTGGCTCAAGCGCGGCCTGCCGAGCCTGGACAACGCCGCCGCGTGGGCCGAGGAACTGCTCACCCGCGCGGGGGCGACCCGCTGGCCGGACGACGAACCCGCCTTCACGTGCGACGCCATCTGGACGGCGGGGCTCGAGGACACCTTCACGGCGGTGCTGGGCCCCGGTTCGCTGGACGGCAACAACGCGCACGCCGAAGGCGAGTACGCCGAGCTGGACGAGCTGCGCGACTTCGCCGCCGCGGTGTCCTCCCTGCTCACCGGCTTCGCCGAGCACCGCCGTGAAACCACTCCACGAAAGGGGATCTCCGATGCCTCCGCACCATGACGCACGCGTTCGCGTGCCCTACGACGAGCTGCACTCCTTCGTCACCCGGCTGTTCACCGAGCACGGCGTGCCGCTCGAACGCGCGATCACCGCGGCCTCCGCGCTCTGCCACGGCGATCTCTGCGGCTTCGACTCGCACGGCGTGTTCAACCTGACCCGCCTGTACCTGCGGCTCTTCGCCACCGACCGGGTCGACGCCACCGCCGAACCGGAGGTGGTGACCGACCTCGGCGCGTGCGCGGTCGTCGACGCGCGCCGGGCGCTGGGCCTGTGGTCGGCCGCCGAAGCCATGGACGACGCCGTCGCGCGCGCCGGTCGGCACGGCATCGGCCTGGTGTCGGTCCGCGGTGCCACGCACTTCGGCTGCGCCGGCTTCCACGCCGCCCGTGCGGCCGCGCACGGCATGGTCGGCGTCGTCGCGAGCAACTGCGGTGGTCAGCGCATCGCCCGCCCGCCGTTCGGCGCCCTGACCATGCTGGGCACCAACCCGCTCAGCGTCGCGGCCCCGGCCCTGCCGGACCACCCGTTCGTCCTGGACATGAGCACCACGGTCGTGCCCACCGGGAAGATCCGCACCGCCGCGAGCAGCGGCGAGACGATCCCGGAGGGCTGGCTCGCCGACGACGCCGGGAACCCGGTGACCGATCCAGCCGAGTTCGACCGCCGCGCCGCGCACCTGCGCTGGCTCGGCGGCACCCCGGAGAACGGCGTCCACAAGGGCTTCGGCCTCGGGCTCGTCGTCGAGCTCCTGGCCGCGCTGCTGCCCGGGGCTGCGTTCGGTCCCTCCCCCGAAGCCCTCCACGGCGACGGCGGACCGCACGGGCGGGACGACGACATCGGCTTCTTCGTCCTGGCCATCGCCCCTGACCTGCTGCGCCCGCCCGGCCAGTTCGACGTCGACGCGCAGACCATGTTCAGCACCCTGCTCGACTGCCCGTCCTCCGGCCAGGACGTCCGCTACCCCGGCTGGTGGGAGGCGGAACGGGCCGCCGAGCGACTGCGCGACGGCGTGCCGATCCGCGAGCACGTCCACCGCGAACTGCTCGAACTGGGACTTCGCGGCCGCGAGCCGGTGGCCGGGCGATGACCGGCGCGCACCGCCGCGTCGCCGTCGTCGGCCTCGGCGCGATCTCGAAGTACTACCTGCACTCCATCGACCGGCTTCCCGGCTGGGAGCTCGCAGCGGTCTGCGATGTCCGCGAGTCCGCGCTCGCGCCGCACGTGGACCGAACACCCTGCTTCCAGGACCACCGCACGATGCTGCAGGAGTCCGATGTGGACGCCGTGATCGTCACGGTGCCGAACGACGTGCACGTCTCGGTGTGCGCGGACGCGCTGCGGATGCGCATCCCGGTCTGCGTGGAGAAACCACTGGCCTTCTCACTCGGTGAGGGACTCGACCTGGTGCGGCTGTCCCGAGCTGCTGGCGTACCGCTGTTCACCGCGTTCCACCGCCGCTACAACGACAACGTGCTGAACCTGCTCCGGCAGACCCGGCACCGCGACATCACCTCGTTGCGGGTTCGCTACCTCGAACTCATCGAAGAGCACATCGGCGACGACACCTGGTACCTGGACCCGCAGCGGTGCGGAGGCGGGTGCGTGGCCGACAACGGCCCCAACGCCTTCGACCTTGTTCGCCTGTTCCTGGGCGACCTCGAGCTGATGCGCACGAACGTCGCGCGCGATGCGGGCGGCACCGATCGCCAAGCCGTCATCGAGCTGCGCTCCGCAGCCGGTGTGCCGGCGACCGTGGAGCTCGACTGGTCGCACCCGGGCGAGACCAAGGACGTCGCGGTCCTCTTCAGCGACGGAACCCGGCTCGCGGCGGACATGCTCGCCGGGCACGACGGGTTCAAGTCCTCGCTGTGGCACGAGTACTCCGGCATCCTCGGCGACTTCGCCGACGCCATCACCGCAGCGCCCACCACAACCGACGGCGGCCTCGCCGCACTGGAGCTCGTCGACGCGACTTATCGAGCGGAACTGCGCGCCCCAGCTGGAAAACCCGTGGAACGAGCCGATGCCGCGGTGTCGGCGGGAGGAGACAAGTGAACCCGGAAGAGGACGGCCCGAAGCGAGCGCTGACCGGCACGCTGGTGAAGGTGCTGATGCACCGGCGCGACGAGCGCGGCATGGCTCTCGAACCGCACGCCAGCCGCTGCGTGCAGCGCGGCGAGGTGCACGAGCTGGTGACCACGGACCACTGGGAGACCGATCCGGGAGCCCGCATCGACCGGGTCGGGTTCCTCGGCTTCGCCGAGATCGGGTGCGCCGGGGTGATCGACCGCGGCGACGAGTTCTGGATCGGCGACCAGCGCGTCGGAACGGTGCTCGGTTTCGACGCCTGCCACTACCCGAACCACTACAACATCCTGATCAACGCCGAGGTCCCGGTGACCGGAGCAGACCTCCACCTGCAACCGGAAATGCCCGTCTCCTTCGCCCCGGCCCTCCTCCCCGTGCATTGATCTGCGCACAACACGAAAGGCCGGTGCCACCTGGTGGCACCGGCCTTTCGCATCAGGAGCCTGCTCAGCCCAGGAGCTCGACGTCGGAGTTGCCGTAGTGGAAGTCGCGCACCACGGTCAGCAGCTCGTCCGCGGACAGCTCACCGCTGTTGTCCGTGTCGACCTGGTCGAACAGGGTGGTGGTCTTCGACTGGTCCACGCCGATCGCGGTCAGCCAGGTCGCGAACTCCTCGCGGCTGATCTGGCCGCTGTTGTCCTTGTCGGCGAGGCCGACGACGCCCTCGACGATCGGGCGGAGCGCCCGGTCGAAGTCGCGCTCAGCGCCCTTCTCGACGAGCATGCCGGCCGCCGACATGAAGTCGTCCTCGTTCATCGAGCTGGCGCCGTTGGCCACCTGCTGGAACATCGAGGAGAACGCGTTGGTCAGCTTCTGCGCCTTCGCGCTGGTGGGGCTCTCGCCGAACGCCTGCGCGATCCGCTTGGCCTCCTGCTCGAAGTCGGACTGCTCCAGGGCTCCGCTGCCGTCGATGTCCCACTTCGCAAAGCGCTTGCGCAGACGCTCGGTGGCGATGGCGTTGGCCATTGGTCACACTCCCTTTTCTTCATTACCACTCGGAAACAGGACGGGGAGGGAACCTCCCCGCACCCCAACGCGGGAGATTGTCGTTCCCCGCGCAGGTCTTCAGTTGCGGCTCAGATCCGAGCCACGTGCTCCCCCGCGACCACACCGCGGGTGTCCAGCAGCGGACACGCAGATCCGGACAACGTCCTGGTGTCGTACTCCGCGTGCGCCTGTAAGAGGATCGCCAGGTCCGCGGCGGCCAACCCGGCGCGAAGTCCGTCCACTTTGGATATTTCGGATCCGTCCACGGCGAACGAATCCACGTGCGGGTCGTGGAAGACCACTTCCGCGCCCCGCCGCATCAGCTCGCGGGCCACCGGGAACGCCGGGGACTCCCGGGTGTCGGCGACGTCGCGCTTGTAGGTCACGCCGAGCAGCAGCACCCGGGCATCCCGAAGTTGTTTGTCCTGGTCCCGCAGCAGTTCTGCGGAACGGTCGACGACGTGCCGGGGCATCCGGTCGTTCACCCCGCGAGCCGCGTTCAGCACGTCGAAGGTGAAGCCCTCCTCGCTCGCCTTGCTCGCCAGGTACAGCGGATCGATCGGGATGCAGTGCCCGCCGACCCCGGGTCCGGGGTCGAACGGAACGTAACCGAACGGCTTGGTGCCCGCGCAGCGCAACACGTCCCACACGTCGATGTTCACCCGATCGCAGAACTGCGCGATCTCGTTGACCAGCGCGATGTTGACGTAGCGGTAGGTGTTCTCCAGCAGCTTGGCCAGCTCGGCCTCGCGGGTGCCGCGCGCCACCACGACCGAGTCCACGAACCGCCCGTAGAACGTCGCGCCGTACTTCGCGCACAGCGGCGTGACGCCGCCCACGACCTTCGGAGTGTTGCGCACGCCGAACGAGGCGTTGCCGGGGTCGATCCGCTCGGGCGAGAAGACCAGGTGGAAGTCGGCGCCGACGGCGAGCCCGCTACGCTCCTCCAGGATCGGCCGGACGGTCTCCTCGGTGGTGCCGGGGTGGGACGTGGATTCGAGCACCACCAGCATTCCCGGGCGCAAGTGGTCGCCCACCGCGCGCGCTGCGGAGCGGACCGCGGCGAGGTCGGGTTCACCGCCGGACAATCCGGTGGGCACGCAGATCACGACGGTGTCGGCCATGCCGATCACCGAAGGGTCGGTGCCGGCCCGGAACCCGCTCGCGACCAGGTCGGCGACCACCTCGTCCGGGACGTCCCCGACGTGCGAACGCCCGGCGTTGAGCCCCGCCACCACCGCATCGGAGATGTCGAGACCGGCGGTGCTCAGACCGGCCTCGCACGCCCGGGCGGCCAGCGGCAGCCCGACGTAGCCGAGCCCTACGACGACGAGATCAAGCGGCATCGCGGGACTCCAGCGGTGTCGTCGGTGCTGCCGCGTTGCCGGGCGCCGCTACGGCTGCCAGCGGGCTCATGCCGAGAAGCTCCCGCTGCCCGGCGCGACGTGCGTGCCATGACCGGGCAGCACGATGACGGAAGGCCCCAAGCAGAACGGGTCGCCGTAGATCCGCACCGGACTATCGGTGTTGTTCGTCAGGACGTGCGCGGCGAGCGGGAGCTTCTGGCAGCCGGTCGGGTCGGCGTACGTCGTCAGCGGCTGCAGCTCGGTCTCGAAGACGACGACCTCGCCGCTCGCGGCTGCCGCGGATCCGGCGGCGAGCGCCATCGCGGCCGCACTCGCGGACAGCAGCACCGGCGTGGAACGAAGCAGGCTCATCATCAGGTCCCTCCATTGGATTTCTGGTTCGCAGCGCGGGTTTCGGCGATCGGATCAACGGCCGATCCGAGTGGCCGAGGACAGCGCACCCACGCTGACGGTCATCACGAGCACGCCGAGCACCGCGACGATCGCGGCTGTTCTGCCCGGCGCTTCCCGCACCCCGGCGGACTCCGCCAGCTCGGGCGGAGCACTAGGCGGCGGCACCTCGGGCAGAGGCGCCGCAGCGCGCGGGGGTGGCGCGGGTGGGGCCACCGCACGGGCGGTCGCGCGGACGACGTGGGCGGAATCCGCGACCGCACCACCGAAAACCCCGATTCCGGTCACGGTGAGGTCCACCCGCTCCCCCGGTGCCGCGCGACAGGTGTAGGTGATCGACTGCCCAGGTGCGAGCTCGCCGATCTTGCGCTGGCAGGCGGCGGGCTGCCCGGTGACCTCGACGTCGACCAGCCGCACCGATGACGGGTTGTGCACCGTCACCGGAACCAGCGCCGCTTCGGTCGTCGGCGCGAACGCGATGTTCCCGATCGACAGCTCGATCTGCGCCTGCGGCGGGATCTCGACCCTTCCGCCCGCCTCTGCGGTGACCTCGGCCCCGTCCGGCGTCGTGCCCCGCACGTGCGCAGTCAGAGCGCCGTCCTCCGGCGCGGCGCCCCCGCACGAGACCTCGGCGCTGCGCCCGGGTTCCAGCCGGTCGACGTCGCGACGGCATGGACCGGTGCCGAGCTCGGCCTCGATCCGGTCCAGTGGAACGCCGCCGGTGTTGGTGATGACTGCGTGCTGGGTGATCGGCTCGCCCGGACGTGCGGCGGACGGCTCCGCGGTGGTGCGGACGTCGAGCGATGCCTGCCAGCTGACGCGCAGGCGCCACTTTCCCCAGCAGGGCTCGCCGGATCCTGGAACCGCCCCTCGAACCACGACGGTGCGCCCGTCGGCGGCGAGGATGCTGGGCAGCCGGTCCGAAACGTCCGCGTGCGCAGTGGTGTTGCCGTGCCCGTCCCGGGTGAAGCGCTCGGCCACCACCCGCTCCGAACCCACCTTCAGAGCTGCGGCGGGGGCATCCGGCCACATCCCGGGGACGAAGCGGCACCACCCCATCACGTCACCGCCCCATTCGAGTTCCGCGGTGAGATCTCGAGTTTCGCGAGGGATGTTCAGCTCTGCCACCGAGTCGATGCCCGGAACCACGACGCCCCCGACCGTCGTCGAACCGCCGCCCTGGTCGCCGTTCTGGCGACTGGCGGTCGGCCCGTGCGCGGCCACGAGCCACGGTGCGAGCAGCAGGAGCGCGCACACCAAAAGGCCCGATGGACGCGCGCCGGTCAAGGTGCGCATGACTACGAGATCCCCCTCTGTAGCAGGCGTTTTCCGGAAGAATCCGAGATCGCTGTCACGTTCGGTCACATGATCGACGCAGACGGTAACACCCCCGAAATCGGGCAGCGGGTCGCTCGAATTCGAGTCCACAGTGGATCGACTTCCGGGCGTGAGCTGCTGCGCAAGACCCGGCACCACCCGGTCGGCGTAAAGCGGCACCGATAACCCGCGACATGTTCGGGTTCTCAATACCACTCGATTGAGCGGAGTTCGTTCCGGTTCAAGGGCTTTAGCCGACCTCGCCGGTACCTTCACTCCCGGCCGCGCCTGGCTCTCGGGCGCTCGGCATCCTCGACCCCCGCACATTCGTTAGGACCTGCTGCCGTGATCCTCATCAGCCTGCTGGCGATCGTCCTGCTGGCCCTCGCCGTCGCCGGGTTCACCGTGCTGAACGCCCGCCGCAAGGCGTCCGCATCCGGCGAGGCGGATTCGGATTCGCAGTCGTTCGTCGGCGGTGTCCTCAGCGCCCTGTTCACCGTGGTGCTCGCGTTCTACATCGTGTTCGCGTGGCAGAACGGGGACGACATCGACAAGGCCTCGCAGCAGGAGACCAACGCGCTCATCGACGTCTACTGGCAGTCCAGCGTCGCCCCGCAGCAGCAGGCTTCGGCCATCCAGTCGACGATCACCCAGTACACCGCGCGGGTCGCCGACCAGGAGTGGCTCGCCCACGACGCCGGCGAGGCCGATCCGGAGGCCGAGCAGCTGCTGGCCGAGCTGCGCTCGCAGGTGCTGGCGCTGCCCGCCGACAGCGAGGCGCTCAAGACCTCCCGGGAGCAGTCGCTGCAGGACATCCGCCAGATCACCGAGCACCGCCAGCAGCGGGTGACCATCGCGACCGACGACCAGAGCTTCAACGTCGTGCTGCTGGTGGCCAGCATCCTCGGCGCGGTGCTGATGATCGCCTTCCCGCTGCTGATCGGCCTGAGCATGCGACCGGCCAACGTCGCGGTGATGGCGCTGCTCGCGGTCACCCTCGGCTTCACCGTCTACATGTCGTTCGAGCTGCTCCACCCGTTCAGCGGCCCGTTCGGGGTCGATCCGGACTCCTTCAACGCGGCCCAGGAGACCTTCCAGACCGCTTCGCGACCCACCTCCTGAGCTCCAGCGCACGCCGACCAGATCGAAGAACGGGAGCCGACTCGCCCAGCGGGACCATCCGCTCGGCGAGTCGGCCGTTTGCTGCTGCCGGGCCGCGCGGGGAAACTTCGACCAGCGAACCCCGGGCGGACGTCGCGGTCCCATCATGCCCACGTCCGGGAACCGAGAGGAGATCGATGACCCCGCAGCCCGCTGACCTGCTGGTCCGATGTGCCAACGTCCGCACGCTGGTCGCCGGTGAAGGACCGCGACGGGCCTTGGCCGTGCGCGGGGAGCGGATCGCCGCGCTGTCGGCGGATCCGGACGGGCTCGACGAGCTGGTGGGCCCTGGCACGACGGTGCTGGACCTGCCGGGTTCCACCGTGCTGCCGGCCTTCGACGACACCCACACCCATCTGATCTCGGCGGGCGACAGCGCGCACGACGTGGCCGTGGACGGTGCGCGTTCGATCGCCGAACTCTTGGACCTCATCCGGACCCGGGCGGCGAAAATCCCTGCTGGGCAGTGGATTCGCACCAGCGGTCACTGGCAGGAGCTGAACCTGGTCGAGCGCCGCTTCCCCACCGCCGACGAGCTGGACCGGGCCACCGACCAGCACCCCGTGCTCGTGTTGCGCGGCGTGCACAACCAGGTGCTCAACCGGCACGCCCTCCGGCTGTGCGGCATCGATGCCACCACGCCCGACCCCGAAGGCGGCAGCATCGCGCGGGACGGCGACGGGCGCCCCACGGGCCATCTGATCGACGGCCTCGCCCTGATCCAGCCGCACCTGCCCGCGCCCGATCCGGCGAGGAAGCTCGACGGGCTGCGCCTCGCCTCCCACGACTACGCCGCCACCGGGATCGGTGTGGTGCGCGACACCAACTCCTCCCTGACCGATCTGGACGCGCTCGCGCAGCTGCGGGACGCCGGGGAGCTCGGCTGCCGGGTGCGGGTCCTGCTGACCACGATGGGCTTCACGTCCGTGCGGCAGGTCGAGGACGTCCTGGACGGGATGGAGGAATGGCGGCGCCGCGGCGACTCCTGGTTGAGCGTCTGGGGCGTGAAGTTCTGGATGGACGGTGGCATCGAATCCGGGGCCCTCGAGCACCCGTACTGCCCGGCGCACTCGCCCGTTCCCGGCTACACCGGACAGCTGGCCTGGGACGAGCAGGTCCTCCAGGACGCTGTGGAGGCGGTGGTGCGGCGCGGCTGGCGCGTCGGCATCCACGCCTACGGCGATCGCGGGGTGCGCACGCTGCTCGACCTGTTCGAGAGGGTGCAAGCGCGTCTGCCGGAGCTGCCCCACGGGACGCTGGTCATGGAGCACGGCGGTCTCGCCGACGGCGAGCAGCGGCGCAGGGCGGTCAGCATGGGGATCCCGGTGACGGTGCAGCAGCCGCTGCTGTTCGACGTCGCCGCCGTCCAGGCCGAATATTGGGGCGGTGAAAGGGTTTCCCACCTGTTCCCCGCGCGGGAATGGCTTGACGCCGGGGCCGACGTCTCGGCCGGATCGGACTTCCCGGTCGGCATGTACGGGGCGGCGCACTCGCTGTACGGCCTGACGACGCGGCAGACCGTGGACGGCGTCCGCGGCCCCGAGCACGCCATCACCCGCGAGGAAGCGATCGCCCTGCACACCACGGCCGCGGCCCGGCTGACCGGCGAGAGCGACCTGCGCGGTCAACTCGCCCCCGGACGCCTCGCCGACCTCACCATCTGGCCCGAGGACCCGTGCACGGCGGCCGAGGAGGAGTTGGACGGGCTCCGGCCCAGCCACACGATCTTGGGCGGCGCCGTGGTCAATCCGCGCTGAGGTCCGGACGCTCCTTGGCCGCGTGGTGGAGCGAATCGCCGTTGTGGAGGGTGTCGATGATGGTTCGGTGGTCGAGCACCCGCCCGACCCCGCGCCGCATCGTCCGCAGGGTGGCGCGTTGCGCGTCGGCGTTGTCGGTCGCGTTCACGTCGGAGCCGAACACGACGTGGTAGCCGAGGGAGAAAGCGCTCCGGGCGGTCGATTCGCAGCAGAAGTTCGTCAAGGTACCGCACACGATCAGCGTGCGGACGCCGCGGCAGCGCAGCGCGTAGTCGAGCTCGGTGCCGGCGAACGAGTCATAGGTGTGCTTGGCCGAGATGACCCGCTCGCCGTCACGCGGGCGGAGGCGCCGGTAGAGCTTCGACCCGGGGGTCGATTCCGCGACCGCACCATTGCGGATGGGTGGCCAGAACGCGTAGAAGTCGTGCGCCACGTCCGGCGCAGTGGTGTGCTCGGTGTACAAGACCGGCACGCCCGTGTCGCGGCAGGCCGCGATGAGCGCTTCGACTCGCGGCAGTTGCCGGTACGCCTCGGGCACGCACATGGGGTTGCCGGGATTGACGAAGTCCTCCTGCAGGTCGACCACGATCAGCGCGCATTCCTCGGGCTTGATCTCGAAGGCCCAGTGCTTGTCGGTCTCGTAGTCGGAGTCGGCGAACGAGAGGGACTCGCGCTCGCCTTCCAGCAGTTCGTCCTCACCGCGGGAGTAGGTGTGCAGGAAATCGTTGACCACTCGCATGTTTCGTCCTCCAGTGCTCGTTTCAGGACGCATTGAACGGAACCGCCCGCGGCCCAGGTCACGACTGATCAGACTGGCCGAAGGCTGCCGACACGTCAGCGGGCCACGGTGTTGGGCGTCCGTCGTCATCCACGTGCACGACGGTGTGGCGGCCCTCGACGCAGGTTTCGCCGTCGCGCAGGACGAGCCAGCCGTAGGTCACCGACGTCCGCCCGACCCGCTCCGCGGCGAGCCGAATCTCGATCTCGTCGCCGGCGGCCAGCGCTCGGTGGTAGACGGCCTCGGTGGCCTTTCGCGGGAAACGGCTCACGTCGGTCACGCCGCTGCGGCGCAGCAGGTCGTGCTCGGCGAGCTCGGCCCACCGGAACACCGACGTCCAGTGGATCCGGCCGCTGGCGTCGGTGTCGGCGAAGGCCACCCGGTGGGGCCGCACCAGCTCGGTCACGGGTGCTGCTCCCGGCGCCGGGCGGAGAGCCCGGAGCGGTACTGCTTCGGGATCGGGTGCCCGCGGTAGTCCTGGTCCAGCGCCGCGTTGAGCGTCCAGTACGGGTCGACCAGGTGCGGGCGGGCGATCGCGCACAGGTCGGCGCGCCCGCTGGCGATGATCGTGTTCGCGTCCTCCACCGAGGACACCGCGCCGACCGCGATCGTCGGGATGCCGGTCTCCTGGCGGATCCGGTCGGCGAACGGGGTCTGGTAGAGCCGCCCGTGCTTCGGCTTCGCGTCGATGCTCGTCTGACCGGTGGAGACGTCGATGATGTCCGCGCCGTGCGCGGCGAGCATCGGGGCCAGCGCGACCGCGTCGTCGCCGTCGAACCCGCCGTCGACCCAGTCCGTCGCGCTGATCCGGACGCTGATCGGCCGGTCCTCGGGCCAGACCTCGCGCACCGCGTCCAGGATGCGCAGTCCCAGCCGCGCCCGGTTCTCCAGGCTCCCGCCGTAGGAGTCCTCGCGCTGGTTGGACAGCGGGGACAGGAAGCTCGACACCAGGTAGCCGTGCGCGAAGTGCAGCTCCAGCAGGTCGAAACCGGCTTCGGCGGCGCGGCGCGCGGCCGCGACGTGGTCGGCGACGACCTGGTCCAGGTCCGCCTCGGTGGCCGCGCGGGGGATCTGGCTGTCCGGGCGGTAGCGGATCGGCGAGGGGCCGAGGATCTCCCAGCCGCCCGTCGGCAGCGGTTCGTCGATGCCCTCCCACATGACCTTCGTCGAGCCCTTCCGGCCCGCGTGCCCGATCTGGGCGCCGATCTTGGCGCCGGTGCGGGTGTGCGCGAAGTCGACGACGCGCGCCCAGGCGTCGCGCTGGGCGTCGTTCCACAGCCCTGGGCAGCCGGGGGTGATCCGGGCGTCCGGGGAGGTGCAGATCATCTCGGTCAGCACCAGCCCGGCACCGCCCTGCGCGCGCCCGCCCAGGTGCACCAGGTGCCAGTCGTCCGGCATGCCGTCGGTGGCCGAGTACTGCGCCATCGGCGAGACGACGATCCGGTTCGGCAGCTCCAGCCCGCGCAGCCGGTACGGGTGGAACATCGGTGGCGTGCCGGTGGCGACCTCGCTGCCCTGCGCCCGGGTGCGTTCGGCGAGCCAGTCGTCGACCCGGCCCACGTAGTCGGCATCACGCAGCTTGAGGTTGTCGTAGGTGACCCGCTGCGACCGCGTGAGCAGCTGGAACGCGAACTGCTCCGGTTCCAGGTGCCGGTAGCGGCGGGCTCCTTCGAACCACTCCAGGCTGGTCTGCGCCGACCGCTGGAGCGACGCGACGACCGGCTCGCGGTCCTCCTGGTAGGCCTTGAGCGCGGCCTCGACGGCGGGCTCGCCGTCCACCGCGGTGGCCAGCCCGATCGCGTCCTCCAGGGCGAGCTTGGTTCCCGAGCCGATGGAGAAGTGCGCCGTGTGCGCGGCATCGCCGACCAGCACCACGTTGCCCGCCGCCCAGCGCTCGTTGCGGACGACCCCGAACGACAGCCAGCCGGAGTTGTTGCCGATCAGGCCGTGCCCGTCGAGCAGGTCGGCGAAGACCTGCTCGCAGAACCGCATGCTGGCCTCGTCGTTCTCCCCCGGTTGCCGCGGCACGGCTGCGAACCGGTCCAGGCCGGCGCGCCGCCAGGTGTCCTCGTCGGTCTCCACGATGAACGTCGAGCGCTGCCCGTCGAACGGGTAGATGTGCGCCCAGAACAGGCCGAACTCGGTCTCGACGAACTGGAACGTGAAGCAGTCGAACGGCCGGGTGGTGGCGAACCAGACGTACTTCGCGCTGCGCCGGTCCACGCTCGGCCCGAACTCGTCGGCGAGCTCGGTGCGGATCCGGCTGTTCACGCCGTCTGCGGCGATCACCAGGTCGTGCTCGGCGCGCAGCTGCTCCAGCGGTGGTGCCTCGGTGGAGTAGCGGACGTCGACGCCGAGCCGGGTCGCCCGCTCCCCCAGGATGCCCAGCAGCCGTTTGCGCTCCAGGGCGGCGAAAGCGTGCCCGTCGCTGCGCTCGCGGCTGCCGAGGAAGTCGACGTCGATCGCCGACCAGTGCCGGAACTCCGCGGCGATCCGGCCCAGCGACTCCGGGTCGGCCGCCTCGATGTTCTCCAGCGTTTCCTGGGAGAACACCACGCCGAAGCCGAAGGTGTCGTCCGCGGCGTTGCGCTCGTAGACGGTGATCTCGCGGGACGGGTCGGACTTCTTCAGCAGGATCGCCGAGAACAGCCCGCCCGGCCCGCCGCCGACGGAAACGATCTTCTTCGCGGTCACGAGTCCCCCTCGGGCAGTCGGACGAGTCCCTCCTGGACGACCGAGGCCAGCAGCCGGCCGTCGGCCGAGAACAGCCGCGCGTTGCCGAGCCCGGTTCCCCTGGTGGCGATGGGAGATTCCTGCACCAGCGCGACCCATTCGTCCATCCGGCCGTCGTGGTGCCACCACATCGCGTGGTCCAGGCTGGCCGTGACGACGCCGTCGTCCGCCCAAGCGGCCCCGTGGTGGCGCAGGATCGGTTCCAGCAGCGTGTAGTCGCAGACGTAGGCCAGCGCGCTGCGGTGCACGGCCGGATCGTCCGGCAGCCGTTCCCAGGCCTTCAGCCACACCGTCTGCCGGCGTCCGCGGCCGCCGTCCGGTCGCGTGTAGACCGCCGACGGCGAGTGCCGGATGTCGAAACTCCGGTGGAAGCGCCAGTATTCGGCGTCCCGGGTGTCCTCGCCCTGCAACGCGTCGGCGGTGCTGGGGAGTTCGGCCGGGTCACCGGCGTCGGCCGGCAGTGCGTCGGAGTGCTCGACGCCCGGTACCGGAACCTGGAACGAGGCCATGGCCTGGAAGATCGGTTTGCCGTTCTGGCTGCCGCGCACCGAGCGGTGCGAGAAGCCGCGCCCGTCGCGCAGCCGCTGCACCTCCCAGCGGGTCTTGCCGTTGACGTCGCCCGCGCGCAGGAAGTAGCCGTGCAGGCTGTGCACCCGGCGGTCCTCGCCGACGGTCAGCGACATGGCCCGCTCGGCCTGGGCGACGACCTCGCCGCCGTAGGCCCGGCCGGACGGGATGACCTGGTGGCCGCCCAGGAACGCGTCGTCGCCGTCGGGAACGAGGTCGAGCGCGCTCAGCAGCGGAGCGGTGGAGCGGGCGGTCGCCTCGGGCATGGGGGTCTGCTCGGTGCTCATGCGCGGCGGTACCCCTCGAGGATCGAGTCGTCGACCTCGGGGAGGTTCACGACGATGTTGTCCGGTGTCCGGCAGGTCAGCCACACGAGTTCCTCGGTGGTGCTCATGTTGCCCTCGACGTGCGGCATGAACGGCGGGACGAACACGAAGTCGCCCTCGGTCATCTCGATCCACTGCGAGTAGTTCTCGCCGTACCAGATCCGGCCGGTGCCCTTGAGCACGTAGCCGCCGGTCTCGGCCTCGCCGTGGTGGTGCGGCAGCGAGCGGTAGCCGGGCTCGTTGGAGACCTTGCCGTACCAGATCTTCGTCGCCGGGGTGTGCTGCGGCGAGACGCCGGAGATCCGCACCGCACCGCCGGACTGGCCGGTGCCGGTGTCCTCCTGCCCGGCCCGCGTCACGACCGGGACGGCGTCGAAGTCGAGCTCGTCATTCATGCGGAACCTCCTTTGCCGGGCCGGGATCCGCGTCCCGGCGCGTGGTTTCGATTCGGATCGGGGTGCGCAGGACACCGACGCCTTCGAGGTCGACCTCGACCAGGTCGCCGTCGGCGAGGGACCTCGGCGGGGTCTCGGCGGCGCCGACACCGGCCGGGGTGCCGGTCAGCACCACGTCGCCGGGTGCCAGCGCGGTGAAGGACGAGATGTAGGACAGCAGCGCCGCGGCGTCGAAGACCAGGTCGGCGGTGTCGCCGCGCTGGACGACCTCGCCGTTGACCCGGCAGGTCAGCGCGAGCCCGGCGCCCGGGTCCAGTTCGTCGGCGGTGACCAGGACCGGGCCCAGCGGCGTGGTGCGGTCGAACGACTTGCCGGGCAGCCACTGCCCGGTGTGGCGCTGCCAGCTGCGCACCGACAGGTCGTTCGCGGCGGTCCACCCGGCGATCGCGGCGGCGGCCTCGGCGCGGGTGGCCCGGTGCAGCGGCGCCCCGACGACAGCGGCGAGCTCGGCCTCCCAGTCCAGGCCTTCCGCCCAGTCCGGGACGGTCACGACGTCGGACGGCCCGGTGAGGGTGTCGGCGAACTTCGCGAACAGGGTCGGGTGCTGCGGGACCGGACGGCCCATCTCGCGGATGTGCCCGGCGTAGTTGTGCCCGCAGCACACGACTTTCGACGGGCGGGGCACCACCGGGGCCAGGTCCAGGTCAGCGGGCATATCCGGGGCTCCGGCGAGAGCGCTCTCGGCGATGTCCCGCCATGTCGGGTGCCCCAGCAGCTCGCCGACATCGGCGAAGGGAAGCGGCACGACGCTCCGCTCCGCGACCACGACGGCACGAGTCGCGCCGTCCACCCGAGCCGTTCCGAGCCGCATCCCCACTCCAGAAATATGTCGTTTCCATGACGATCGACAGGAAAGCACAATCTCTCCAGAGGACACAAGAGCACCTGTTCCGCTGGACCGATCGGCGTATTCGCACGACACAGCTCGGCAGAACTAGTCGACCAGAAGCCTTGTCCCGCACTGCGAATCATGCTCTCATTACCGCCGTTACAGACGCGACATGTTCGTGCCTAGCGTTGATACCGGGACGAGGGCTGGCGATGGCAGATCAACTCTTCTGGAATCCCAAGACCGAGCTGATGCCCCGCGAAGACCTGCGGGCGCTGCAGCTGGCCAAGCTGCGCAGGGTGGCGGAGTGGGCGCAGGCCCGCAGCTCGCACTACCGGCGCACCTTCGCCGAAGCCGGGTTCCACCCCGACCAGCTGCGCACCTGGGCCGACATCGACCGGATCCCGTTCCTCACTCGGGCCGAGTGGATGGCCGGCCAGGACGCCCTCCCGCCCTACGGCGACCTCCCGGTCACCGGCCCGGAGAACGCGATCCGGATGCACACCACCAGCGGGACCTCCGGCAAGACGCCGCTGCGTGCGCTGGACTCCCGCAAGGACTGGTCCTGGGCCGCGGAGATGTGGTGCTACGCGCTGTGGGGCGCCGGGGTGCGCCCGCACGACATCGGCTACGTCGCGTTCGGCTACGGCTCGTTCATCGGTTTCTGGGGCCTGCACAACGGTTTGGAGAAGCTCGGTGCGCTGACCATCCCCGGCGGCGCGCAGACCACCGCGCAGCGGGTCAAGCAGATCCAGGACTTCGGCGCGACCGTCGTGGCGTCCACCCCGACCTACGCGCTCCGGCTGGCCCAGGAGGCCGAAGCGCTCGGCATCGACCTGCCGGGCGGGCCGGTGCGCGCGGTGATCCTCTCCGGCGAACCGGTCGGGGCGATCAAGGAGACCAAGGCGCTGATCGAGAAGCGCTGGGGCGCCAAGGCTTTCGACACCGCGGGGATGACCGAGGTCTCGACGATCTTCATGTTCGAGCCGAGCGAGCAGCCCGGCGGTTCGCACATCATCGAGGACCACTTCATCGAGCAGGTCATCGACCCCGACACCGGCCGCGAGGTCCCCTACGGCGAGCGCGGCGAGCGGGTCTGCACCTCCTTCGGCCGCAGCACCACGCCGCTGCTGCGCTACCGCACCGCGGACCTGGTGGTGAAGGTGCCGCACACCGCAGCGTCGTCCGGGCGGACGTGGGACCTGTACGAGGGCGGGATCATCGGCCGCGTCGACGACATGAAGCTGGTCCGGGGCACGAACGTCTACCCGGGCGCGGTGGAGTCGATCGTGCGCCGGTTCCCCGAGATCGAGGAGTTCCAGATCCGCATCGAGCGCTGCGGCGACCGCGACGAGATCCGGCTGCTCCTCGAACCGTCGCCGGTGGTGGACGACGCCGCCTGGGAACTGCTCTCCGGCAAGCTCGGCATCGACCTCGCCGAAGCGCACGAAGGCCTGCGGTTCCTGCTCGAACGCGCCGCACCGGGCGAGCTCCCGCGCCCCGAGCTCAAGGCCCGCCGGCTCACCGACCTGCGCCCCACCAGCTGAGGAGACGCCCATGACCACGCCCACGCCCCGCGGCGGAACGGATCTGCTGGGTCGGCCGCTCGCCGACGACGAGCAGGCGATCCTCGACGTCTACCGCGCCATCCAGGCCGCCCTGGCCCGCGACCTGCCGCCGTGCGCGGCCGCCAACCTCCGGGCGGCGCTGGCCCCGGTCGCGGTCACGATCACCGACCTCGGCCTCTGCTACGAGCACCTGACCGATCTGTCGGTCTGATCACCCCCGTTCTCCGATCCAGCGAGAGGAACTCCGCATGTCCACGACCACCTCGTCGATCCAGCACGTCAACCCGGCTGAACTGGCCAAGCCCTCGGGCTTCACGCACGCGGTCCGGTGGGGCGACACCGTCCACCTCTCCGGGCAGACGGCGTTGGACGCCGACGGCCGGATCGTCGACGGCGACATCGTCGACCAGTTCCGCCGGGCCCTGAGCAACGTGGTGACCTCCCTGCGCGAGGCCGGTGGTTCCCCCGAGAACCTGCTGTCCGTGCGGATCTACCTGACCGACGTCGCGGGCTACCAGGCGCGCGGCCGCGAGATCGGGCAGGTGTGGAAGGAGCTGTGCGGCCGCACCTACCCCGCGATGACCGGTGTCGGCGTCACCGCGCTGTGGCAGCCCGAAGCCCTCGTCGAGATCGAAGCCGTCGCCGCCATCCCGTCCTGAACTCCGCTCGGTCATCGCCGGTCATGCCGTTGCTGACGTCGGTCCGATTGCGGCGATCCCGGCCTCGCCGGTCGGCGTGAGCCGAACGCTGCGGGGCACGGTCCCGCGGCTGATCCATCCGAGTTCGAAGAGCCTGCTGGTGAGCGCGGTGCCGAGCGGTCCGGCGAGGTGGTGGGCCTGTTCGGTCCAGTCGACGCAGTAGCGCAGGGGACGCCGTTGGTCGAGCGCCTTGGTCGGCAGGCCCCATTCGGCCAGCGCTGCCGCGCCGTGGGCGGTGAGGCGGTACTGGCTGCCTTTGCCGGGTGCGGAGAGCCGGTCTCCGGCGATTTCGGGACGGTGGCGTCCGTCGCCGCCGGTGATCCAGCCTGCCTCGAGCATCCGCTGGAACACGTGGACGCCGAGCTGTCCGGCGAGGTGGCGGTAGCAAGTTCGCGCGTTGCGAAGTGCGCCCGCTTTGGTGTGCTGACGCAGTGAGGTGATGGGGGTGCGTGGTGCGAGCCGCGCCAGCGCCTCCAAGACGCCTTCGACCTCGTGACTGGCCAGCCGGTAGTACCGGTGCCGTCCTTGCTGCTCGACTCGCACGAGGTGGTGCTCGAGCAGGATCGCGAGGTGGTTGCTGACGGTGGACGCGGCCACACCGGCTTCTTCGGCCAGGCGCCCGGCGGGCAGGGCTCGGCCGTCGGCCAACGCCATGAGCACCCGGGTGCGCCTCGGGTCCGCGAACGCGCTGGCGACGTGCGCGATGTCGGGTTCGCCCGCCGGAGAGCTCGGAGCGTCCATGCCCCGATGGTAGGTGCGAAATGTTTCGACCCGGGCTGAAGCTTTTCGCCGCGAGGATCGGGGCATGCACCGCAGCGCACACGACACCACAAGAACGACTCCGCAGAGCGGAGGCGCTGGGACGAACTGGCCGCTGACGATCGGGCTGTGCGCCGGCTACTTCCTGGTGCTCCTCGACGTGACAGTGGTCAACGTGGCGCTCCCGCGGTTGGACGCGGACCTCCACGCCGGGACCGGGCTGGCGTGGGCGGTGGACGCTTACACCGTTCCGCTGGCCGCGCTGCTCCTCGCGGCCGGTGCGGTGGGTGATCGGCTCGGTCATCGGCGCTTGGTCGTCATCGGGTTCGCCGGGTTCGGCATCGCCTCGATCGCCTGCGCGCTTTCATCCTCGATCGCGGTCCTGATCGTGGGCCGGGCGTTGCAGGGCGTGGCCGCGGCCCTGATGCTGCCGGGAACGCTGGCCATGTTGTCGCAGGCAGCGCCCGACGAGCGAGCCCGCGCCCGAGTGATCGGGCTGTGGGCCGCAGTGGGAGGTGCGGCGTTGCCGGCGGGCCCGGTGGTGGGCGGACTGCTCGTGCAGGCAGCGGGGTGGCGGGCCGTGTTCTGGCTCGGCGTCCCGATCATCGTCCTCGCGTCGGCTGCTGTGCTCACTTCGGCAGCTGGAACGCCTCGACCAGCAGAGGAACGCGGTGTCGACTGGGGCGGCACGGCTCTCCTGGTCGTCGCGTTGGGATGTCTGGTGACCGCAGTCATCCAGGGGCCCGGCAATTCCGCGCTCGGCGGAGCGATGCTCCTGGCCGCGGTGTGCGCCGGGGTTGCGTTGTGGCACGTCGAGAGGCGGGCACCGCAACCCCTGCTGCGCGTTCCGCCGGCGGCTCGGCGCCCCCTGGCGATCGCGTGCGGGATCGCCGCGACGATGAACTTGTGCGTGCAGGGAGCGTTGTTCGTGCTCACGCAGATCTTCCAGACCGTTCACGGGCTCAGCCCACTGGCGGTGGGACTCGTGATGCTGCCGGCAATGGCACCGCTGCCGCTGCTCGGCACGGTCTCGGCCAAGCTCACGAACAGGTTCGGTTCCTGGCGGACCAGCGCGCTGGGGCTGCTGATCGCCGTCGCCGGGTTCACCGGCTTGGCCCTGACCACCCGCGACGCGGTGGACTATCCGGCCCTGCTGTGCTCGCTGGCCGCGTGGGGCACCGGAATCGGCATCCTCACACCGGGAATCGTCACCGCCGCCATGCGTTCCGCTCCCGGCTCGCCGGGGACCGCATCGGGCGCCAGCAACACCTCCCGGCAAGCCGGCGGAGCAATCGGGGTGGCCGTTTTCGGCGCCGTCGCCGGAACACCGGCAGCGCCGTGGTTCGCCCAGCACGTGGGAATCCTCATGTGGGCAGGCGCAGCAGCGTTCCTCGTCGCTTCGGTGGTCTGCTTCCTCCCGGCCGGAACCCCGAACTGACCCCCCTGCGGTTCGTCCTCAGTCCGCACCGGGTTCGGCGCCGTCGAGCACCAGAACAGCGTGTTCGCGGGCCGGGCCGGCGAGACGCGCGCGCAGGTCCGCGAACAGCTCCTCGGCCCGCACCCCGACCCAGTCCTCGGGCAGCAGCTCCAACGGCAGGCCCGGGTCGAGGTACGGCAGGCGCCGCCAGACCGTCACCATCGCGACGTAGTCGGCGAAGGCCTGCGACGGACTGCCATCGCCCTCGTCCCACCGCCGCCGCACCGGGTCGTACTGCGCCAGGAACGTCGCGTACTGCTCCTGCAGCGCACCGAGGTCCCACCACGACGCCACCGCGTCCCGGAGCGGCGAGCCCCCGACCCGGCGAGAGCGGAACAGCTCGGCATAACCGCGCAGTTCCGACCTGTCCAGCGCCGCGGTCACCGCGGTTTCCAGGTGCGCCGGGGAGATCCACAGCCCCGGCGCCACCGTGCCCAGCCCGAGCCTGGTCAGCAGCGAGCGGATCTGGTGGCGCTTCTCCCGCTCCGACTCCGGGACCGAGAAGGCGACCATCAGCCAGCCCTCCTCGACCCGGGCGCGCCGGTGCGAGAAGATCCGCTCGTCGCCCTCGGCCAGCACTTCGGAGGCGCTGTCGGACAGGCGGTAGCCCGCGACGTCCCCGGAGCGCTCGGCGACCAGCAGTCCCCGCCGCTTCAGCCGGGAGACCGCAGACCGCACGGACGGCCCGTCCACCCCGAGGTCGCCGAGCAGCCGGACCAGCCTGGCCACGGACAACCAGCCGCCCCGCTCCCGGGAGTACAGCCCGTAGAGCGTCACGATCAACGCTCGCGGCGGAACCGCACCCCCGGCAGGCGGGTCGAGCTCGTCGTTCTGCGCACTTCTGACGGTCGTCACGGGAACAGCGTAGGAGACCCCGAGCTCCCGGTCAGTCCACCCGGGAGTAGCGCTCGTCACGCCAGGCCAGCGCTGCCCGGAGGCCCTTGGTCGCGACGAGTTCGGTGAACTCGGCTCGTTCGGGGGTGTCGGCGGAGTTGAGGACGGCGGCGATGTCGTGGTTCGCCTCGACCGCGTCGCGCAGACCCATCGCCTCGTACGCCCGGGTGAGGGCGCGCTTGGTGTAGCGCAGGATCGAGAGCGGGGTCAGGGCGATCTTGGCCGCGAGCCGGTCCACGGTCGCTTCGAGCTCGGCGGGCGCGACCACCCGGTTGATCATGCCGAGCTCCAGGGCGCGAGCGGCGTCGACGACGTCGCCGGTGTAGAGCAGCTCGTTGGTGGCCTTCTGCCCGAGCAGGAACGGCATGAGCAGGGTGACCGGGCCGGAGCCGAAGCGGATCTCGGGTTCGCCGAACTGGGCGTCCTCGGTGGCGACGAGCAGGTCGCAGGCCATGGCCAGTTCGCAGCCGCCTGCCAGGCACCAGCCGGAGATCGCGCCGATGACCGGCTTGTCCAGGGACCAGACCTTCATCGTCAGGCCGATGTTGTTGGCCAGGCCTGCGTGCCACTGCTCGGCGGTCGAGACGCCCATCTCGACCTCCTGGGCGATGTCGTAGCCGACGCTGAAGGCGCGTTCCCCGCCGGTGAGGACCACGACCTTCACCGCGTCGTCGCGCTCCGCCGCGTCGAGCGCTTCGGTGAGCTCCCGCATCACCTCGACCGACAGGGCGTTCAGCTTCTTCGGCCGGTCGATCGTCAACCACGCGACGAGACCGCGGGTTTCGCTGCGCACGAACTCCATGCTGTTCCTCCTGTGCTGGTACCGGTTCTGGCTCGACGGGGTTCTAGGCGAGGACGGTGGAGACGCGCACCGCGTTGGCGAGGGTGTCGCGGATGGGCGACCGCCGCTGGACGGCGTCGGTGAGTTCCTGCAGGCCTTCGCGAGACGTGTTCGGGGACTCCGCGTGCACCGTCACCCGGATCTCCTGCGCACCTGGGCGGACCGACTCGTCCAGCCCGAGGAAGCCCTGCAGGTCGAAGTCGACCTCCATGTCCAGGCGCAGCGACGAGAGTTCGATGCCCCGGACGGCGGCGTTGGCCGCGTAGGTCACCGCGTAGCAACCGGCGAGTGCTTGCAGGACGTACTCCCCCGGGCTGGCCGCGGTGTCGGTGCCGAGCAGGGCGGCGGGCTCGTCGGATTCCAGCGTGTAGCGCGCGGTCCGCTCCTCGACGCGGTTCCCGGCTTGGCGGACTTCACCGGTAGTAGCGGTCTGGCGGCAGCCGCCGCCCCAGTTCGTCCCGAGGGTGAAGGTGACCTGGGCGAGTTCGGGCCGGCCCCGGACGGCGTCGAGGGTCGCGTTCAGGGCATCGCGGTCGACGCCGTTGAGGACGTTGGCGGTCTCGGTCACGTGATTCTCCTATCAGTGCGCGAAAACTGTTGTGCGGTGGTCAAGTTCGGGAAGGAGCCGGAGCCGCGGTGCTCTGCTCGGAACCGAGCGTGCGGCGGAACGTTTCGGGCGCGAGGTAGGCGCAGACGCCGGTGATCGCGCTCAGCACGAGGAAGTAGGCGACGACGAGCCACGGCCGGCCGTCGTTGAGCGCCAGCAGGCTCGTCGCGATCAGCGGGGCGAAACCACCGGAGATCACGGATCCGAACTGGTAGCCGAGGGACACGCCGCTGTAGCGGACCCCGGTGGAGAACAGCTCGGTGAAGAACGCGGCCTGCGGGCCGTACATCGCGTCGTGGAACACGTTCACGCCGACGACCATGCCGAGCACGATGAGGAACTCGTTGCCGGTGTCAGCGATCAGGAAGAACGGCGCGATGAACAGCGCGCTCGTGACGGTGCCGAACAGGTAGAGCGGGCGGCGTCCCCACACGTCGGACAGACGGGCCCACAGCGGCACCGAGACCAGGCCGATCGCCGAGGCGACGAGGACCGATTGCAGGCCGATGTTGGAATCCTCGCCGACCGAGCGGGCGATGTAGGCGATGCCGAAGGTGGTGTAGAGGTAGTAGACGGCGTTCTGGGACAGCCGCATCCCCGCGGACAGCCACACCGCGCGGCGCTCCTTCTTGACGACGTCCACCAGCGGGCGTTCCGAGAGCGCGCTGTCCTCCTTCATCTTCGCGAAGGACTCCGGTTCGACGAGCCTGGAGCGGATGAGGAAGCCGACGACGACCAGCACACCGCTCACCAGGAACGGAATTCGCCATCCCCAGGCGAGGAATTCCTGCGGGCTGAGGGACGTTCGCGCGATGGCGAACGCCCCCACCGCCAGCAGCATGCCGCCCGACACCCCGATCTGGGTGAAGCTGCCGTAGAGGCCGCGGCGGTGCGCCGGTGCGGTCTCCACCGACATGAGCGCGGCGCCGCCCCATTCGGCGCCGACGCCGAACCCCTGGACGAGTCGTAGCGCGACGAGCAGCAGCGGGGCTGCGACGCCGATCTGCCCGTACGTGGGCAGGGCGCCGATGAGCGCCGTGCCGACCCCCATGGTGATCAGCGAGATGACCAGCATGGCCTTGCGGCCGATGCGGTCGCCGAAGTGGCCGCCGATCAACGCGCCGAGCGGGCGGGCGAGGAATCCGACGGCGTAGGTGCCGAAGGCGGCGATGAGCCCGATCGCCGGGCTGACGTCGGGGAAGAACAGCGGGCTGAACACCAGCGCCGCAGCGGTGCCGTAGAGGAAGAAGTCGTACCACTCGATGGTGGTGCCGACGAAACTGCCGATCGCGACCATGCGCACGGAGTTGGTGCGCCGCGCCATTGCTTGCGCCATGTTGAGAACACCGTTCTGGCCACGGCCGAACCTGGACCGGCCGGCTTTCACCGTCGTGGTTTCAGGAGGACGGTGGTGCTGGACCGCCGGATCGCGGGTGCACCCCGGAAAAGTGCGTGGAAATCGGGAAACCAGCGTTGTGCGTGGGAGCGGGGCGTGCCCGCTCCCACGCGGTCAGGCGCGTCCGAGCCCGGGTTCTGCCGCGCCCAGGAGGATGGTCACGTTGCCGAAGACGTCCTCGCCGCGGCCCATCGCGGCGTGCGCCGCGGGGATGTCGGTGAACGGGAGGGTGCGGCCCACGCAGGGGTCGATCCGGCCGTTGCGGACGAGGTCGTTGTAGGCGTAGGCCTGCTCGTCGTTGGTGCCGTGCGAGCCCTGGAGGCGCTTCTGCCGGGTCCAGTGGTAGCGGAGGTCGACCATCGCGTCGAATCCCGTGGTCCCCGCGCAGATGACGACCATGCCGCCCGGCTGGCAGAGGAAGATGCTGGTGGGGATGGTGGCGCTGCCCGGGTGCTCGAAGACCAGCGCCGGGTCCTCGCGGGATCCGGCGATCTCCCACACCTTCTTGCCGAACGCGCGGGCCCCGGCCGACCACTCCTTCTGCCCGGCCTTGTCGTCGACGAGCGGCGGCACGCCCCAGTGGCCGAACTCGCGCCGGTTGATGTAGCCGATCGCGCCGCACTTCATCGCGTAGGCACCGCGCTCATCGTCCGAGACGACGGCGATCGCTCGACCGCCGGCCGCCTTGACCAGCTGGGAGGCCTGGGTGCCGAGCCCGCCGGAACCGCCCCAGACCAGGACGAGATCCCCTTCCTGCACGGTGTTCCCCGCCCAGCCGTGCAGCATCCGGTACGCGGTCGTGCCCACGAGGGTGGGGGCGGCGGCCTCTTCCCAGGACAGGTGCTCGGCCTTCGGCATGACCTGGTGGGCCTGGGCTCGGGCGAACTGCCCGAACGCGCCGTAGTTGGTGTCGTAGCCCCAGATCTTCGCGCTCGGCGCGATCATCGGGTCCTTGCCGCGGGCGATCCACGGGTCGTCGGCGTCCCAGACCCCGGGGTGGACGACCACGTGCTGCCCGACCTCGACGCCGGTGACGTCGTCGCCGACGGCGTAGACGATGCCCGCCGCGTCGGAGCCCCCGATGTGGAAGTCCTCCGGTTCACCGCGCTTCTGCCGGACGGCGACCTGGTCGACCGGATATCCGCGGGCGGCCCACACGTTGTTGTAGTTGATCCCGGCGGCCATCACCGCGATCAGGACCTCGTCCGGTCCGATGCGCGGGGTCTCGACCAGCTCGGGCCGGAAGGCCTCGGCCGGGTCGCCGTAGCGGCTCTGCCGGACGACCTGGGCGTGCATCGTGGGCGGTACGACGCCGACCGGCGGCAGCTCGCCGATCGGGGTCGGCTCCGCGCCGGGTGTGACGACGCTGCGACGCTCGTCAATGCCCATGGAATTCCCTACCTTTCAAGTACGGGTTTGATCTGATCATTCGTAGGATCGGAGGACCCGGGGGTTCCGGGTGTGGCTGTCATGGTTTTGCCGTTGGATGGCTTAAGGAGATTGGCCGCCCGGAGCCCCGCTGGGTGACCCGGCCGCCAATTGGGATGTGCGACGAGATCGCTGTGTAGGGAAACGCCGGCGCGGTCACCTGCGGGAACCACGAGCCATCGAGTGACTGGGAGGTGCCGGTGCTCAAGCTGTGGGCCGGCGTGGACGCGGGCAAGGAACATCACCATTGCGTGGTGATCGACAGCGACGGCCGACGGCTGCTGTCGCGCCGTGTGCTCAACGACGAAACCGTGTTGCTGGAGCTGATCGGCGACGTCCTGGCGCTCTCCGACGAGGTCGCCTGGGCGATCGACCTGAACTCCGGCGGCGCGGCGCTGTTGCTGGGCTTGCTGGTCAACCACGACCAGCCCGTCGCCTATCTCACCGGTCTCAGCGTCAACCGGGCCGCCGGGACCTACCGCGGCGAAGGCAAAACCGACGCGCGCGACGCCTTCGTCATCGCCGACCAGGCCCGTGTCCGCCGTGACCTCGGCCTGATGCGCCCCGGCGAAGACGTCGCCGTCGACCTGCGCACCCTGACCACGCGGCGTACCGATCTGATCGCCGACCGGACCCGGCAGATCAACCGGCTGCGCGCCCAGCTGCTGGAGATCTTCCCCGCGCTGGAACGCGCCTTGGAACTGACCAACCACGGCCCGGTCGTGCTGCTGACCGGCTACCAGACCCCGGACTCGATCCGGAAGGCCGGCGCCGCCCGCATCGAGAGATGGCTGCGCGCCCGGAAGGTCCGCAACGCCGCGAAACTGGCCGCTGCCGCAATCCACGCGGCCCACGCCCAGCACACCAAGCTGCCCGGCGAAGGACTCGCGGCCACCATGACGGCCCGCCTGGCCACGGGGGTGATCGCCCTCGACGAGGAAATCTCCGAGATCGACGCCCTCATCGAGGGCCGGTTTCGCCAGCACCCGCACGCTGAGGTGATCTCCAGCCTGCCCGGCATCGGTGCCCGCCTGGGCGCGGAGTTCCTGGCCGAGACCGGCGGCGACATGACCATGTTCGGCACCAGCGACCGCCTGGCCGCCTTCGCCGGACTCGCCCCGGCCGCCCGGGATTCGGGCAAGATCAGCGGGAACCTGCGACGCCCGCGACGCTACAACCGCGCCCTGCTGCGCGTGTTCTACCTGTCCTCGTTCGCCAGCCTCCGGCTCTGCGCAGCCTCGAAGTCCTACTACGACAGAAAACGAGCCGAAGGCAAAGGGCACAAACAAGCACTGCTCGCGCTCGCCCGCCGCCGCGTCAACGTCCTCTGGGCACTCATCCGCGACCAACGCCGCTACCAAACCACACCCCCCGTCACCGCGGCGGCTTGACAACCTCATTGGGAATCTCCTTGTTCCGAATGCGTGATGTCCGGACGGGGACGTCCTTGCGAATCGCGCTCCCCTGCGGCTGAAGCGGGAGCGGGTGGCGTGCTCGTCGTGGGAAGCGGCCATGTCGTCGTTCTCGGCTTCGGGGCGTGGGAGATCCGCCGCTCGAAACGCGGCCGGGAGGACCGGCAACCGACTCGGACGTTAGAGCTGCGGCGTAACCCACGTCATGAGAGGAACCGAGAAGTTTCCGCCGCACTTCTCTCGTTCTGTACGAGACCGGCGCCACTCGCGCATGAGAGACTGGCCGCGCATTCCGGCGGCACCGGGGTCGCCGGAACCGGACGAGGAGGCGGCCACGCCGTCCCGCGGGGTGTGATGATGACCGTTGAGGAGCGCAGCGCCCCGGATGCCCGCGCCGAACGCCGGCGCGGCGTTCTGCAGCAGGTCCACGCTCGACGTCACGAGCTGGCGAGCAACCTCGTCGAGGAGTACCGCACCGCCATCGCCGACTACCGGGAACTGCCGGAATCGGTCCTGATCCGCGACGTCACCGAGGCCGCGGTCCACAACATCGAGTACCTCGTCGAGATCTTCCAGAGCGGCTTCGACGTCTCCGAGCACGACAACGAGTGGATCGGGCGCTCCGCGGCCCGCCGCGTCCACCAGCACGTCAGCCTGCCGTCCCTGCTGCGCACCTACCGGCTGTGGGGCAAGCACATCTGGCGCACGATCGCCGAGCTCGCCGGCGAGGACGAGATCGGCAGGCAGCTCGCCATCGAAGCCGCCGACGCGATGATGGGCTACCTCGACAGCGTCTCCTTCAGCCTCACCCAGGCCTACCTGCGGGAGTCCGCCACGGCTGCGATCGACGGCCGAGCCCTGCGCACTGACGTGCTGGAGACGCTGTTGACCGGCGACCCGGTCAACGAACGGGCCCGCAGGCAGAAGGCGGTGCTCGCGATGACGCTGCGCGGGCCGGTGCTGGTGGTCGTCGTGCAGGTCCCGCAGCGCGACGATCCGCTCACCGGGTTGCAAGCCGCCATCCACGCGACTCGCAACCAGCTCTCCCCGCTGTGCAGCACTTTCCTCGTCGGGGCGCGGGACACCGAGGTCGTCGCCATCTGCGCTTTGGACCACGACGACGAGGTATCGCGAATCGAAGCTGCGGGGCACGAGATCGCCGCGTCGGTGCGCGACTGGACCGTGGGGCTCGGCCGGATCACCGAGGGCATCGCCGGGGTCCAGCAGTCCTACGCCGAGGCCCGCGAAGCCGCGGATCTGGGCTTCTCGATCCACCAGTCCGGTCGGGCCGTTCGCTTCGCCGACGTGCTGCTGGACCAGATCCTGCGCGCGACTACCCACGCCGACGCCCTGCTGGAGGAGACGGTCCGGCCGCTGGTCGACTACGACCGGCGCAAGAACACCGACCTGCTGGCGACGCTGCGCGCCTACGTCAACGCCAACTTCAACCTGACCAAGGCCGCTGCCGAACTCACCGTCAACCCCAACACCGTCGTCTACCGGCTTCGCCGCATCCACACGCTGACCCGCCGCGACCCGTCGACGACCGACGACCTCCTCCTGCTCGCACTCGGCCTGCGCCTGTTCGATTCAGCGCCGCCTGCCGGAGACGCGCAGTTGTAGATTCCGCGAACTCCGCGCGCAGAACTTCTCGATTCGTCGCATGACGTGGATTACGCCGACGTCCTAACGTTTCGGCACGCGTTCAGCCCCGCATCCCTGCCGAGACAGGTCGATCCCAGGTTCCACGAGGCTTCACCACGCGAAGGCCGCAGGCGCGCACGCGGCCCGTTCCCGCAAGCACCCGCCCAGACTCGAAGGAGAGTCCCGATGGGCAATGCATCCGGTCCGTCGCAGGCCCGAACCGCCCGTCCGCTGCGAATCGCCTTGAGCTGCCTGCTGATCCTCGTCCCGGTGGCGCTGGCCCTGGCCGTGCCGCTCTACCAGCGGACCAGTCCCGCGCTCATCGGAATCCCCTTCTTCTACTGGTTCCAGATGGCGATGGCAGTGCTGGCCGCCCTGGGCACGAGCACCGTGTTCCGCCTGCTGTTCACCGGCGACGACGATGGCGAGGGCAGAGCATGAGCTTCAACGCCGTCACCTTCGCGGTCTTCCTCGCCCTGCTGGTCCTGATCACCGGGATGGGATTCGTCGCCAGCCGGTGGCGGAAGGCCGCCGATGCCGACAACCTCGACGAGTGGGCCCTGGGCGGACGCACGTTCGGCCCGTTCATCACCTGGTTCCTGCTCGGCGGCGACCTCTACAGCGCCTACACCCTCATCGCCGTGCCAGCTGCGCTCTACAGCATGGGCGCTTTCGGCTTCTACGCCGTGCCGAACGCGATCGTGCTCTACGCGCTCGGCTTCCTGTTCCTGCCGAAACTGGTGTCGCTGGCGCACCAGAAGGGCTACGTCACGCTGACCGACTTCGTCAACGACAGGTTCGGGTCGAAGTCGCTCGGCCTCGCGATCACGCTCACCGGTCTGCTGGCCACGCTGCCGTACCTCGCGCTGCAGCTCGTCGGTCTCGAGGTCATCTTCGGCTCGCTCGGCCTCGGCGGTTCGAGCAACTGGCTGATGCGCGATCTCCCGCTGCTGATCGCCTTCGGCGTGCTGGCGGCCTACACCTACTCCTCGGGTCTGCGGGCTCCGGCGCTCATCGCGTTCGTCAAGGACGGCCTGACCTACCTGGTCGTGATCGTCGCGGTGATCTACCTCCCGATCAAGCTCGGCGGTTTCGACACCATCTTCAGCAGCGCTTCGCAGGCTCTCGCGACCAAGTCCACGACACCGCCGACGGCGGATCCGGCGGTGGCGGTCAACCCGAACGTCTACATGACGCTCGCGCTCGGCTCGGGCATGGCGTTCTTCCTCTACCCGCACGCCATCACCGGCGTGTTCGCATCCCGAGGCGCGAAGACCGTGCGCCGCAACATGTCGGTGCTGCCGATCTACACGGTTCTGCTGGGTTTCGTCGGTCTGCTCGGGCTCATGGCGCTCGCCGTCGGGATCGAACCGCAGGGCGGCAACCCGCAGTACGTCGTGCCGCAGCTGCTGGCGGAGTTCTTCCCGCCGTGGTTCGTCGGCGTCGCTTTCGCCGCGATCGCGATGAGCGCGCTGGTGCCGGCGGCCATCATGGCCATCGCGGCCGGGAACCTGGTCAGCCGCAACCTCTACCGCCAGTTCGCCCGCGGCCCGGTCAGCACCCGGTCGGAAACCCTGGTCTCCAAGGTCGTCTCGGTGCTGGTCAAGGTCGGCGCGCTGGTCTTCGTGCTCACGCTCGACACGACGTTCGCGCTCAACTTCCAGCTCCTCGGCGGCATTTGGATCCTGCAGACGCTTCCGACCGTGCTGTTCGGGCTGTTCACCAAGCGCTTCGCCGACCGGCACGCGCTGCTCGCCGGTCTGCTGGTCTCGGTGGTCTACGGGACCTGGGCCGCCTACGAGGTCAAGACCAGCACCGGCGCGCCGTTCGGCGGCTCCACCGCGACCCCCTTCTTCCTGTCCAGCCCGATCTACATCGCGATCTCCGCGCTCGTGATCAACCTCGCCGTCGTCGTGCTCGGCAGCCTGCTCGTCCACCTGCTCAGGCCCTCCCGTCGCGAGGACCGCACCCGCATCACCGCGCCCTCCGCAGCCGAGGCGGTCGGCTCGCAGCACAGCTGAGCCGCACGACCAGACAGGAGCGTTACCCCATGCCACCCGGAATCCGCGTGTCCGACGAGGGCGCGATCCGCGTCCTGACCATCGACAACCCTGGCAAGCGCAACGCCTTCACCGGCCCCATGACGACGACTCTGCTGCACGAGCTCGACCGGGCCGACGCCGATCCCGCCGTGCGGGCGATCGTGGTGACCGGCACCGGTGGGTGCTTCTCCTCCGGCCACGACCTGCAGGAAGTGCTGGACAACCCGGAAACCGCGGGTGACCCCGTTGCCAACGCCGCCTTCGCCCGGCCGTCGGAGATCCTCACCCCGGTCATCGGCGCGATCGACGGCCCGGCCTACGCCGCCGGATTCATCCTCGCGCTCAACTGCGACCTGCGCGTTGCCGCGCCTGGCGCGCGGTTCTGCGGTGTCGGAGCGGCCATCGGCCTGGTCCCGGTCGGTGGCCAGCTGAGCCGGCTGCTGGACCTCGTCGGCTACCCCGTGGCCTACCGCTGGCTCGCCACCGCCGCACCGTTCGACGCCGAAGAGGCCAGTCGGCACGGGTTCGTGACCGAAGTCCACGACGACGCCCTCGAAGGCGCGCTCGCCCTCGCCGAAGCGATCGCGGCGGTCTCCCCCGCGGTCGTCGCTGCGGTCAAAGCCGGTCTCCGGCACAGCGTTCGCCACGGCACCGATGCAGGTCGGGCGGCCGAACCGCAGCTGGCCGCCCTGGTCCAGTCGCTCCCGGACGGCGACGAGGGCGTCCGCTCCTTCCTGGAGCGACGACCACCCACCTACCCCGATCGCCCCGAGGAACTCCACGACAGGATTGCCGAGGTACTCGCGTGACTGCCACCGAACTGCCCACCGACGTCGACCTGCGCCTGCGCGAGGACACGATCCGCGATCTCGCCATCCGCCACGGAATTCCGGCCAATCCCGTCACGTTCGCCGAAACACCCGAGGCTGCCGCTGCGGTCGCGATGAGCACCGGGCGGCCGGTCGCGGTCAAGCTCGTCGCCGACGGCGTGGTCCACAAGAGCAAGGCCGGTGGAGTCCTGCTCGACGTCGCGCCTGATCGCGTTGCCGCGACGGTGGAGACCCTGTTCGCCGAGCAGCGCGCCCGCGGCGTCGAGGTCCGCGGGGTGACGGTGGAGCCGATGGTCGAGCCGGGACTCGAAGTCGTCGTCGGGGCGCTGCACGATCCGGGATTCGGTCCGATCGTCATGGTCGGTGCCGGCGGTGTCGACGTCGAGGCGCTGGGCGATGTCGCGTTCGCGCAGGCGCCCATCACCGCTGGTGGCGCCTTGCGGCTCATCGACCGCACCAGGATCGGGACGATCCTTCGCCGCAGGTTCCCCGCGCAACACGCCCAGCTCGCCGATCTGCTGGTTCGGGTTGCCGGGGCGGACGGACTGCTGCTGTCCGAACCCGTCGACCAGATCGACCTCAACCCGATCGTCGTCGGGCCCGACTCGATCGTCGCCGTCGACGCCCGCGCCGTGGCGCGCGCCGACGACGTCGCGGTCGACCTCGACCTCCCGGACCCCGCTGAGAGCTACGAACAGCTCCGTCCGGCGATCTACCCCGAGTCGATCGCCGTCCTCGGTGCTTCGGCCGACCCGACCAAGATGGGCCACCGCGCGGTCCGCACCGCCGTCGACCAGGGTTTCGCCGGTTCCTTGCACCCGGTCAGCCGCTCCGCCACCGAGATCCTCGGCCACCCGGCCGTGAGCGCGATCGGTGAGCTGCCCGAGAACATCGACCGCGCCGTCGTGGCCCTACCGGCCGCTGCCGTCCCGCAGGCCCTGCGCGACCTCGCCGACCGCGGCACCAAGACCGCGCACGTGCTGACCGCGGACACCACCGACCTCGCCGAGGCCGTGGCCGGTACCTCGATGCGCGTCCTCGGCCCCAACTGCATCGGCCACTACACGCCGCACTCGAAGCTGACGATGATCGGCCGCGATGCCTCCTCGGACGAGACCGGCTCCATCGCGGTGGTCTCCCAGTCCGGCACGTACGCCGGTGACGTGGTGCGCCGCGGCAACGAACTCGGCCTGCGGTTCAGCTTCGCCAGCTCGGTCGGCAACTGCGACGACGTCTCCCCCTCCGAGCTGCTGGCGTTCTGCGAAGCGGACCCCAACACCCGGGTCGCCGCGTTCTACCTCGAAACCGACAGCGACGCGCGGAGGTTCTTCGCACTCGCCGCCGAGATGACCACCCCGGTGGTGCTGTTCAAGGGCGGGCGCAGCGCGGCAGGCGGGGCAGCTGCGGCCTCGCACACCGGCGCTCTGGCCAGCGATCCGCAGCTGCTCCGGGACGCCGCCGACGAGGCAGGTGTCGTTCTCGTCAACAGCCTCGACGAGCTGCTGGACACCCTCCTCGTCGCCCAGCACGCCAGCGAGTTCACCGGCAACGGGCTCGGTCTGGTCGGCACCGGGGGCGGTGTCGCCGTCGTGGGCGCCGACACCGCCTACGAGCACGGCCTCGTCGTGCCGCAATTCGCCGAGGCGACGGACCGGGCCTTGGCGACCTACGACGCGCCGGGGAGCAGCCTGAACAACCCGATCGACATCCCGACCTGGTCGATGTTCGACGACAGCGGCAGCTTCATGGGCGCACTGGTCGAGGCCGTCGCCGCCGACCCCGCGGTCGACTGCGTCTGCGCCTACACCGACATGGGCACGGTCTACGACATGAAGGCTCCGGACGAGGCCGCCCAGATCCTCACGACCATGACCGAGGACATCGTCACCGCTGATCGCGGGCCCGTCCCGGCGGTCCTCGTGCTGCGCAGCAGCTACAGCGCGGAGCAGGACGAGCTGGTCCGGACCCTGCGCCGCGTGGCGAGCGCGCACGGGGTCCCGGTGCTGGAATCGGTGGACCGGGCGATCGCCGCGTTCGGCCGGGTCCGCGCCTTGAACCTGCACCGCGAACGCACGTCGGAGCGCTGAGGCGTGGGGGTCCTGACCGCGTCACCCACCACCGGGAACCGTCGTGCCGCGCTGGCGCTGGGCCTGATCGCCCTCGCCACGCTGCTGTCCATGAGCGTCTGGTTCTCCGCGTCGTTCGTCGTTCCGCAGCTGCAGCAGCTGTGGAACCTCACCAGCGGGCAGAGCTCGCTGCTGACGATCGCGGTGCAGCTGGGTTTCGTGGTCGGGGCCCTCACCCTCGCCGCGACCGGTCTCGCCGATGCCGTGCCGGGCCGCCGGCTGATGTGCGCTGGCGCGCTCGGTGCCGCCGCGGTGAACCTGGGCCTGCTCTGGGCTCCCGGGTTCGCCGTGGCGCTGCTGCTGCGCATGCTCACCGGAGCTTTCCTCGCCGCCGTCTACCCCCCGGCGCTCAAGGAGGTGTCGTCGTGGTTCCAGCGCCGCCGCGGGACCGCACTGGGAGTCATGATCGGGGCGCTCACGCTGGGCTCCGCCGCACCGCAGCTGGTCAAGGCGGCCGGTGGTCTCGACTGGCAGCTCGTGATCGTCGCGACCTCCGCGCTCACCGCGGCGGGCGGGGCCACCACGCTGCTCATCCGCGGTTCGGGACCGTTCCCCTTCCCGAAGTCGGTGTTCGACCTCAAGTCCGCGCTGCGGGCCAGCCGGAGCCGGCGGGTCCTGCTCGCCAACGTCGGCTACGCCGGGCACATGTGGGAGCTCTACGCCATGTGGGCCTGGGTCGGGACCTTCCTCGCCGGCCTCGACGGATTCGCCGGTTCGCCGGAGGGCGCCCAGAACGCCGCGCTCGCCGCGTTCGCCTGCATCGGGGTGGGAGCGGTCGGCTGCCTCGTCGGCGGTCGCATCAGCGATCGCTTCGGCAGAGCCCGGTCCGCGCTGATCAGCCTGGCCTGCTCGGGCATGGCAGCCGTCGTGCTCGCGTTCATCCACTCGCTGCCGTTACCGCTGGTCGTGGCCGTGTGCGCGTTCTGGGGGTTCTGGGTGATCGCGGACTCCGCCCAGTTCTCCGCGCTGGTCACCGAGAACGCCGACCAGCGCTACGTCGGCAGCGCCGTCTCGTTCCAGCTGGCCATCGGGTACGTGACCACCGCGGCGACCATCTACCTCGTCCCGGTCCTCGCTGAGAACGCCTCCTGGACGGCGGCCCTGCTCGTGCTCGCGCTGGGCCCGGCAGTCGGAATCGGCGCCCTGCTCACCTATCTCGCCCAGTCCGACCACTGACGCACACCGGAGGAGAACAATGGCGGACCACGCAACGATGCGCGCATGGCAGGTCACCGAGCTGGGAGAACCGGCGCAGGTCCTGGCCACCGCGGAGGTTCCGACGCCGGAGCCCGGTCCCGGCCAGGTCCGGGTCCGCGTGACGGCGGCCGCGTGCAACTTCGCCGACGTGCTGCTGTGCCGGGGCGCGTACCAGGCGAAGCCAGAACTCCCGTTCACACCGGGCGTGGAGCTGTGCGGCGTCGTCGACGAGGTCGGACCTGGATGCCCACCGGACCTGCTGCACCGGCGCGTCGTCGGCCGGCCGGTCCTGCCGCACGGCGGCTTCGCCGAATACGCCGTGCTGGAGGCACATTCGTCGTTCGCCGTGCCCACGGGCCTCGACGACACCACGGCCGCAGCCCTGCACCTGACCTACCTGACGCCGTGGCTCGGCTTGCACCGCCGCGCCCGGATCCAACCGGGCGAAGTGCTGGTCGTCACCGGCGCGGCCGGTGGCGTCGGCACAGCCGCAGTGCAGCTCGGGGTGGCAGCGGGTGCTCAGGTCATCGCGATCGTGTCCGGTGCGCGCAAAGCGGCGACCGTGCGCGAGCTCGGCGCTACCAACGTCATCGACCGCAGCAGCACCGACGTGATCGAAGCGGTCCGCGAGCTCACCGACGGGCACGGCGCCGATGTGGTCTTCGAATCAGTGGGTGGCGAGGCGTACCGGCAGGCGACGAAGTACATCGCCTTCGAGGGGCGCATCCTGCTGATCGGTTTCGCCAGCGGCACGATCCCGCAGCAGCGCCTCGACCACGCCTTCGTCAAGAACTACAGCATCCTCGGCCTGCACTGGTCGCTCTACCTGGACCACGAACCGGAACTGGTCCGAGCGGCCCAGGACGATCTTTTCCAGCTGGCCCTGGAAAAGCGGATCGACCCACTGGTCAGACAGTCCTCAGTGGACGATCTACCGCAAGCCCTCGGGAAGCTCGCCGGCAGTCGCGCCCTGGGAAAAACCGTCCTGACCAGCGGGTGATCCTCAGGCTTCGAAGAGCTCCGGGGTCTTCTCCCCGAGGATCATGTTCGTGCGCGGCTGGAGGGCCGGGAGGAGCTCGTCCGGTTGCGGAATCACCCAGTACTTGCCCTCGGCGACCTCGTCGAAGACCCGTTCCGCGTGCTGCTCGGGGGTGAGCCCGTGCTCGTCGGCGCGCTGCTGCAGCTGCGCGTTGAAGGCCGCGACCTCCGGCGCGATGTCCGCTGATCCTCCGGTCCGGAAGATCTCGCTGCGCACCGAGCCCGGGGTCACCACCGAGACCTGGATCGGGGCGTTCTTCATCCGCATCTCGTAGTGCAACGACTCGGTGAGCGCGAGCACGCCGAACTTGGTGGCGCTGTAGGGCGCCATCAGCGGGCTGGGCAGCATGCCGCCGACGGAGGAGACGTTGACGATCCACGCCTTCTCGCCGCGCTCCAGCATCCTCGGCACGAAGGCCCGGATGCCGTTGGCGCAGCCGCCGATGTTGACCCGCAGCATCGCGTCCCAGCGCTCGGCCGGGATCTCCCAGGAGTAGCCCATGGCCATGATCCCGGCGTTGTTGATCAGCAGGTCCACCGCGCCGAAGCGCTCGTGGGCCTTGGCGGCGAGCGCTTCGACGGAGGCGGCGTCGGCGACGTCGGTGACCACCGGCTCGACCTCCGCGCCCGCCGCCGCCAGCTCGTCCGCCACCGCGGCGAGGCGGTCTGCGGCGATGTCGGCGAGGACCAGCTTCATGCCGAGTCCGGCGGCGTGGCGGGCGAAGCCCGCGCCGATCCCGGCGGACGCACCGGTGATGACCGCGGTGCGTCCCCGGAAGGTGTCGTGCGCGAGGGACATCAGAAGTGCGTCCCGCCGTCGATGCGGATCTCGGTGCCCGTGATGAACTTGCCGTCCTCGGAGGCGAGCATGGCCACGACCCCCGCGACGGTCTCCGGACCGGCGAAGCCCTCGCCGATGGCCGGGCTCAGCTTCGCGAACAGGGACATGTCGGCGTCCTCGGGCAGGCCCGGGCCGACGCTGGACTTGCTGGCGCCGCTGCCGTCGGTCATGCCCGACGAGATGGAGCCGGGCTGCACCGCGGTGAAGCGGATGCCGCTCTTGGCGTACTCGCTGGCGAGGGCGTGCGTCATGGACTGGATGCCGCCCTTGCTCGCCGCGTAGGCCGCCATGTAGGGGTGCGCGAAGCCCGCCGAGGTGGAGCTGAAGTTGACCACCGCGGAACCGTTGCCCTCCCGCAGCGCCGGGATGGCTTCGCGGATCACCAGGAAGGTGCCCACCAGGTTCACCGAGAGGATCTTGGTGAAGTCCGCGAGGCTCACCTCGTGGGTGTGCGCGGAACGCAGGATGCCGGCCGCGTTGACCAGGACGTCCAGACCGCCGAGCGTCGAGACGGCCTTGGCGACGACGTCCTTGACCGACTCCTCGTCGGAGACGTCGAGCACGAGCGTGGTGAGCCGGTCGGCGTCCGCACCGGCCTTCTGCGCGGTGTCGGCCAGGCCCTTCTCGCTGATGTCCGCCGCCACGACGCTGCCGCCTTCGGCCAGCACGCGGAGCACGGTCGCCTGACCGATGCCCGAGCCGGCCCCGGTGATGAGTGCGCGCCGACCTTCGTAACGGTTCATGTCTCACTCCACGTCTTCGTCGACTTCGTTGTGATGAGTACACGATATGCCTATATGGCACGTTGTGCCACGATGTGCAATCAACGCCACACAAGACGAGCGGCGCGGAGGAAGTCCTCCGCGCCGCGCGATCAGGTGGGTCAGGACCCGAAGTCCCACTTGTGGCCCCAGTAGCTGTCGGCGGTGATCTCCTCCGCCGTGTAGGAGGTCTCGTCGACCAGCATCCCGTCGCAGCCGACCTCGAGGTCCCAGCCGCCCGGGGTCCGGACGTAGAAGGAGACCATCTTGTCGTTGGTGTGGCGGCCCAGCGTGGACGAGACGTGGAACCCGGCGTCCACCACCCGGTCCAGCGCGCGGCCGACCTGGTCGAGGTCCTCCAGCTCCACCATGATGTGCACCAGGGCGGGCGCCTTGAGGTCCGGCGACGGCAGCAGCGCGAGGCTGTGGTGCCGCGCGTTCACGCCCATGAACCGGAGCCGCACCGGGCCGTGCTCCGGCGGGGCGGGCAGCCGGAAAGCACCGCGGGGCAGGAAACCGAGCGTTTCGGCGTAGAACCGGTACGCCTCGTCGAGGTCGTCGACCGGGACCACGACGTGGCCCAGGCCCAGCTGGCCGGTGACGAAGCGGTTGTCGAACTTCGTCGCCACCGGGCTGTGGTCCAGCGCGGGTCCGTGGAAGATCTCCAGCGGGGTGCCGCCCGGGGCTTCGAAGGTGATGCCCGCCTCCACCTTGCGGGTGTCGGCCTCCTCCAGGGTCAGCGGCTTCGTGGCGATCCCGGCCGCCTCGACCGCGGCCTGGACCCGCTGCAGGGCCAGGTGGTCGCGGACCTCCCAGCCCACGGCCTCCACCTTGTCCTCCTCACCCGGGAGCACCACGATCCGGCCGATCCGCTCGTCCAGGCGCAGGTACAGCGCGTCCGCCTCCGGGCCGCTGCCCTCGGCGAAACCGATGGTGTCGTTGGCGAACTCGCGCCAGGCATCGAAGTCCGTGGCGCGGACCCGGACGTAGCCCAACGAGCTGATGTCGGTCATGACTTCCTCTCCCAAGTGTCGTCGGCGGTTCAGATCAGGGCCCGGAGCGGCTCCGGCGGTTCGATCCCCATCGAGGTCAGGGCGTTCGAGTGGTAGATCGAGCCGGGGATGTGGATGGCGTGCTGCAGGCCGACGTGCGCATCGCGCCAGAACCGCTGCACCGCGTTGGTGCGGCGCACCGCGTTCCCGCCGGAGCGGGCGAAGATCTCGTCGACCGCGGACACCGCGCGCCACGCGCAGCGGACCTGGTTGCGGCGCGCCGTCGACCGGTCCTCGAAGGTGATCGGCTTACCCGCTTCGACCTTGTCGTAGAGGCGGCTGACGCCGTCGAGCAGCTGCGTGCGGGACGCGGCGATCTCCGCTGCCGCCTCGGAGATCGCGTACAGCGTGTGCGGATCGTCGCGGACGCGGGTGCCCGCCGCCATGACCCGGTCCCGCTGGTAGTCGAGGTGGCAGGCCAGCGCACCTTCCGCGATGCCGACGACCGCGGAGGTGATGCCCAGCGGGAACATCGTCCAGAACGGCAGCCGGTACACCGTTTCGGTCCGGCCGGCGCGCTCGGCGGCGCTCTCCCCCTGGGCGACCTCCTCGGAGTCGATCGTCCGGTACGCCGGGATGAACGCGCCGTCGACCACGACGTCCTTGCTGCCGGTGCCGCACAGGCCGATGACGTCCCAGGAGTCGTCGACGATCGTGTAGTCCTGCCTCGGCAGGACCACGTGCAGCACCTTGGACGGCTGGGCGGGCTTGCCCTCGGCGTCGCCGACCAGCGCGCCGAGGAAGATCCAGTCGCAGTGGTCGGTGCCGGAGGAGAACTGCCACCGGCCCTTGAGGACGTAGCCGCCGTCGGTCGGGGTGGCGATGCCGCTGGGCATGTACGGCGAGGCGATCCAGGTGTCCTGGTTCTCGCCCCAGACCTCCTGCTGGAGCTGCCGGTCCATCAGCGCCATCTCCCACGGGTGGACCCCGCCCACCCCGCACACCCAGCCGGTCGACCCGCACACCTTCGCCACCGCCATCACGGCTTCGGCGAAGTCCCGCGGGTGCGCCGCGTAGCCGCCGAAGTCGGTCGGCTGCAGCAGCCGCATGACCCCGGCTTCGCGCACCAGCTTGACGCTCTCATCCGCGAGCTTGCCCAACCGCTCGCTGTCCTCCGCGGTCGCCGCGAGCCGGGCGGCGACCTCTTCCACTCGGCGAACCACCTCGTGCGCCATGCACGCACCTCCGGACTGTTCAGACGACCGCTTCCGCCACCGGTCCGCGGCGGTGCGATGAAGCTAGGTCCGGCGTGCCGGCGGGCCCCACCCCTGCTCCCGCTGACCGGGACCCGCCCGGCGGCGCACCGCTGACCGGGACCGGTCGGCGCGAATCTCGCGCCCCCGCGCTACTTTCGAGGTCGCGAGCGCGTCGTGCTCAGCCGCGCGACCGTTCCCCAGCCGCCAGAAGGCTTCTCACCAGGTCCGGTCGCCGCGCAGGACCGCGTCCGCGCCGCCGTCGACGAACACGACCTGGCCGGTGACGTGCGAGTTCTCCGGGGAGCTGAGCCAGGCGAGCAGCGGCGCGACCTGCTCCGGCCGGGCGTGGCCGTGCAGCGGCATCGGAACGCTGCCGTCGACGAGCTGCCGACCGGCTTCGGAGTCGAGCATGTCCTGGGTCATCGGCGTGACGATGGTGCCGGGGGCGATGGCGTTGAGCGGTATCCCCGCGCCCGCCCATTCCGGCGTGATCGCGGTTCGGCGCACCCACCGGGCGATCGCGACCTTCGACGACGAGTACACCTGTGCGCCGTCGCCGCGCTCCACGGCGGCACCGGCAGCAGCCACTGCGGCGTCCTCGTCACCGGCGAGCGCGGCATCGACGATGCCGGGATCGGCCGGGTGCACCGACGCCACCGACGAGATCACGACCGCGCGCGGATCGGTGCCGCGGACGAGGAGCGGCCGCAGGCCTTCGAGAGTCGCGACGGCGCCGAAGTGGTTGACCTTGACCGTCAAGGGGTCGAACAGCGCGACACCAGCGCACGCGATCACGCCGTCGAGCCGGCCACCGGCCAGCTCTCCGGCCCGGTCGACGAGCGCGGCTCTCCCCGCTTCGGTGGCGAGATCGGCGGTGATGTCGGCGTCGTGCCGGTCGGCACCGATCACCCGGACACCCCGTTCGCGCAGGTGCGCACTGGTCGCAGCGCCGATTCCGGAGGCGCTGCCGGTGATGAGGAAGGTGCGGGGCATGTTCCGGCCCTTCGTCGCGTGGGATGGCACACCGGCGGTCTTCTCGCGGCTGTTCCGGGCATTTTCGGTCACCCCCGACCACGCACCCAATTCCGCTCCCGCTGACCGGGACCGGCCGGACGGCCCACCGCTGACCGGGATCCGCGGCCGCGAGCCCCGCACCACCCGCCCTAGCTTCGAGTTCATGACGGAGGAAGCGCAGACCTTGACGGCCGAGGACGTCGTGAACCCCAACGCGTTCCGGCGGGCCATGTCCGACTTCGCCACCGGGGTGACGGTGGTGACCGGCCTCGACGACGCGGGACCGGTCGGTTTCGCCTGCCAGTCCTTCGCCTCGGTGTCCCTGGACCCACCGCTGGTGATGTTCTGCGCCGACCACCGCGGCCGGTCCTGGCCCCGGATCCGCGGCGCAGGCCGCTTCTGCGTGAACGTCCTGGGCGGACACCAGGACGACCTGTGCGCGCGGTTCGGCTCGAGCGGCGGCCGCAAGTTCGACGGAGCGGACTGGTCCTGCTCCCGCTGGCGCACGCCCGTCCTGCCCGACGTGCTCATGCGCGTGCACGCCGACGTCCACCAGGTGGTCGAGGCGGGAGACCACGACATCGTCGTAGGACGCGTCCTCGAAGTGGAACGCCTGGCCGAACACCGCCCGATGATCTTCTTCCGCGGCAGCTTCGGCATCGAGTCCGATCGACCCGCTCACGAATGCTGACCTCGCGCGTTCGTCCGCGAGCGCGGCGAACTGCATTCGGTGCGAGAACTCCTCGCCGCCCAGCAGACCGGCCTCGGTGTCATGGCAGGCGGATGTCCTTGCCACGTCGGCCGGCCAGGTGCTTGGCGTACCGGTGGCACGGGACGTGGATCGGCCCGTCCGGGCCTTCGGCGGGGTAGTCGAACGGCCCTTCGTCGGTCCAGCCCTGGCGTTGGTAGAAGCGGCGCGCACGGGCGTTGCCCGCAGCGACGGCGAGCCAGGCACGGTCGTGACCGTGCTCGCCCACGAGGCGCTCCGCTTCAGCAAGGAGCCCGGCTGCCACGCCGGTGCCGCGGTAGGCCCTGGACACGTAGACCTGCTCGACCTCGTCGGCGACCACCATGACGAACCCCGCCACCGCGCCGTCGAAAACCGCGACCACCGTGTCTTCGACCCGTCGCGCCGCGCGGGACGCGAACGACTCGGCTGTGCGAGCGGTGACCAGATCGCGGGGTACGTGCCCCAGGTGACCGTCGCGCCATCCGTCGCACCAGATGTCGGCTACTGCCTTCGCGTCGGCGGGGTCGGCGGGCCGCAGCACGACCGGCTTGTCGGGTACAGACATGCGGCGAAGCTATCCGGGTAGTCCGACATCGGTCACCAACACCACGCTCGGCAGATCGCACCATCCGATGCGAGACGTGGATGGGGTCACGAGGTGGACCGCACGTCTTCGGGGGACCAGAAGGCGCGCATGCTCGTGATGCGGGCTGCTTCGTCGAAGGTCATGACGTCGATGGGCTCGATCTCGGCTGCGCCGTCCGGTGTTTCGGTGCGGACGCGGAAGTGGAACGCGGCGCTGTCCCCGGCGACCCGGACCGCGAGCAGTTCGGTTTCCTGGCGCATGTCCTCGAGGGCCGAGTAGAACTCGGTGATCCCCGCCCGGCCGCGGACCGGGTCGCTGCCCACCGGGTCTTCGAGCGTGGCGTCCTCGGCGTAGAGGGCCGCGACGTCCGCTGCACTCCCGGTCGCGACGGCTTTCAAGTAGCTCGCGACGGTGTCGCGGATGGCGGACGGCTCCGGCATGGGGGTCTCCTCGGGTCAGTTGTCGTCGTAGGTGACTTCGACGTGCTCGGTGATCGGCACGGACTGGCAGCCCAGCACCCAGCCCTCCGCGAGGTCCTCCTCCTCGAGCACCTCGTTGCGCAGCATCTTCACCTCGCCCGAGACCAGGCGGACGGCGCAGGCGCTGCACGCGCCTTCCTTGCACGAGAACGGCGCTTCCACGCCGTTCGCTAGGAGCAGGTCGACCAGGGTGGTCCCGCTGGGCCAGGGCAGCTCGTGCTGCTCGCCGTCGAGGGAGACCGACACCGCGGCCGCCGCTTCGGCGTCGGGGGCGATCTCGGGTTCCCCACCGGCGAACGGGTCCGAGCTCAGCGACCGGAACTGCTCGAGCACCACCCGGTCGCGGCTCATGCCGACCTGCGCCAGCGCGTCGGTCACCGCGTCCATGAACGGCCCCGGACCGCAGATGTAGGCCGCGTCCCGGTCGGCGAAAGGCCTTGCCAACGCGGCGATCCCATCGACGGTCGGCAATCCCTGGACGCTCTGCAGCAGGTGGACCGGCACGAACCGGCCCGGGTGCTGGGCGGCCAGCTCGGCGAGCTCGTCGGCGAAGATGACCGACCGCTCGTCCCGGTTGGCGTAAATCAGCACCGCGGTCCCGGTCTGCTCGTGCAGCAGCGCGCGGACGATCGACATGATCGGCGTGATCCCGCTGCCGCCCGCGAAGAGCAGCAGGTCGCCCGCCAGCGACTTCGGGGTGAACGTGCCGGCGGGCGGGAGCACCTCGAGCTCGGTGCCGGGGCGGACGTGGTCGCAGATCCAGTTCGACCCGACCCCGCCCGCCACCCGCTTGACCGTCACCTTCAAGCCCTCGTCCAGACCCGGAGCGCTCGACAGCGAGTAGCAGCGCGCCACGTGCTCGTCGCCCAGCGGGACGCGCAGGGTCAGGAACTGGCCCGGGCGGTAGGCGAAGCGGTCGGCCGCCTCGGCCGGCACGTCGAACACCAGCGACCGCGAGTCGGCGGTCTCCTCGATCACCTCCCGGACTCGCAACCGGTGCGAGGCGGACTCGGTCATCGCACGTTCCTCCCCCGGGTCACGGCGTGTCCACCTGGAGCTCTCCGCTCCGCACCGCCGTTTCGATGCTGTCGCGCAGCTGCAGGCACGTCAGGACCGTCGCGCGGTCCGCGTTCGGGCGCTGCGCGAGCTCCGCGCAGTGGTCGGTGTCTGTCGTCCACTGCACTTGCGTGTGGGCCAGGCTGTTCTTCTTGACCAGCACGCACGTGCCGCAGCTGCGGCAGGACAAGGGTTGCACCTGCTGTCTCCGATCAGGCGGTGGGAGCGCTGTCGTCCACGATCACGCGGCCGTTGGCCAGGTTGTCCTCGACCTCGGCCTGCCAGAACTCGATCGCGCGCTCGGTGTCGATCTCGAACTCGAACCGCCGGTTCATCTCCGGGGTCACGTCCTCGACGTCGACGTAGAACTGCTCGTACCAGCGCCGCAGCTGGTAGACCGGGCCGTCCTCCTCGCAGAGCAGCGGGTTGTCGATCCGGGCCTTGTTCTGCCAGATCTCGACGTCCTGCAGGAAGCCCTTCTCCACGCCGGCGGCGAAGCCCAGCGCCATCTGCTCGGCGTCCTCATCGGACATTCCCTCGGGCTTCTTCACCATCGCGCCCCACTGCAGCACGAAGCTCGTGGGCGACACCGGGTAGTGGCAGTTGATCAGCACCGTCTCGATCGTCGTCTCGCCGGTGTCGCTCCACAGGTAGTCGATCATGTAGGACGGCCCGTAGTAGGAGGCGCTCGAGCGCAGCGTGCTGTCGTCGCTGTAGTTCGTGCCGATCTTCACGTCCGGCCGGGCCTTGCTGTGCATCGTCTGGCTGGCGATGTGGCCCTCGAAGACGTTCTTGAAGTAGGTCGGGAACGAGTAGTGGATGTAGAAGAAGTGGGCCATGTCCACCACGTTGTCCACGATCTCGCGGCAGTTCGAACCGTCGATCCGCAGCGAGTTCCACGTCCACGAGGTCCACTCGTCCGAACCCACGCCCGGGATCTCCGGGATCGTCACCTCCGGCGGCGGCTGCTTGCCCTGCGGGTCGTTCCACACGAACAGCTGCCCGTTGCGCTCCAGCACGGTCCAGGCCTTCGTGCGCGCCCGCGGCGGCACCCGCCGCGCGTAGGGGATGCTCGCGCAGCGCCCGCTGCCCGACCAGCGCCAGTCGTGAAACGGGCAGGCGACCTCGTCGCCCTTGACCTCGCCCCGGCTCAGGTCGCCGCCCATGTGCGGGCAGTAGGCGTTGAGCACGTTGAGCTCGCCGCTGCTGTTGGCGAACACCACCAGCTTGGTGCCGAAAGCCTCGATCGCGTGGGGTTTTCCGTCCCGGTAGGCGTCGGCGAGGCCGAGGCAGTGCCAGCCGCGCGCGTAGCGGGTCGGCGGAGCCTCCGCCTCGATCACCCGCACCTCGTTCTCATCAGCCGTCCGCGGTGATGCCATGAGGAACTCCTCCGACTCCGTCTTGTCGATTCGCCTCAATGGTGGGAAGTCCGGGCCACCCGGAACAGGCGCTCTCCCGCTCAACGAGACCGACCCCGCGTCCAACTCCCGCAATTCCGGGGGAAACGTCCCCCAGAACCCGCGCAGAATCCCCGCACGGCACCGGCGCGTCGGACGCCGACATGCCGACGGGTCGAAATTCCATTGAAATCGAAGGTCCGATTTCAATGGAATTTTGATCCCGTGAACCGCGGGGGTGCGTCAGTCGAGGGAGCCGAGGCGGTCGCTGGCCGTGACTCCTCCGTCGACGAAAAGCGTGCTGCCGGTGACGAAACTGGCCTCGGTGCTGAGCAGGAAGCGGACGACGGAGGCGACCTCTTCCGGCTGCCCGACGCGGCCGAGCATCGCGTCACCGCTCATCCGGGCTCCGCGCCGGGCATCGGCGAGGCTGCGGCTGAGCATCGGCGTCTCGATGTAGCCCGGGCAGACCGCGTTCACCCGGACCCCCGAGCGACCGAGCTGCGCAGCGAGCGAGCGCGTCAACCCGAGGACGCCTGCCTTGGACGCGCTGTAGGACGGGATGTTCGCCTGCCCGAGCGTGGCGTTGATGGACGAGATCGCCACCACGGCCGAATCGGGCAACGCGGTCAGGTCTTCGGCGAGCGCGGCGGTCCCGTAGGCGAAGGCCGTGAGGTTGACGTCGAAGACGCGCTGCCACGCCTCCAGCGGGACCTCCGTCATCGGCGTCGAGTCGACGATCCCGGCGCAGTGCACGAAACCGCCTATCCTGCCGACGATCCGCCGGGCCTCGGCGAGCGCGTCGTCGTACCGGGACACGTCGGAGACGTCGATCCCGGTCGCCACGACCGGCGCCCCGTCGTCCTGCTCGATCTGCTTCGCGACGGCGGCCACACCGCTCTCGTCGCGGTCCCACAGGACCGTCGGTCGCCCGGTGGCGGCCAGCGCGCGGGCGCAGGCAGCACCGATCCCGGAGGCGGCGCCGGTGATCAGCACGGGTGTGTTGGGAGAAGACATGGTGCTCCTAGTGGTCAGCGGGTGAGCATGTCCAGCGCGGCGAGGTGGCTGAACACCATGCAGGACCCGATCGGGTTGCCCCCGCCCGGATAGGTGGTGCCGCTGACCGCGGCCATCGAGTTCCCCGCGGCGTACAGACCGGGGATCACCTCGCCCGAGGTGTTGAGCACCCGGGCGCTGGCATCGGTGCGCAGACCGCCCTTGGTGCCGAGGTCGGAGACGCCGAAGGCGGCGGCGTGGAACGGGCCCTTCTCGATCGGCACCAGCGGCGATCCCCCGTCCGCGAACGACCGGTCGTACGGTTCGTCGCCCCGGTGGAAGTCCTCGTCGGTCCCGGCGGCCGCGAAGCCGTTGAACCGTGCCACGGTCCGCTCCAGGTTCTCCGCCGGAACCCCGATCTTCTCCGCCAGCTCGGCCAGCGTGCCCGCGCTGAACCACAGTCCGGCGTCGACGTAGTCGCTGGTCTCCCCCATCGGGACGCTCGTCGAGTGCGCCGGCGGCCGCTCGCCCTCGCGGTCGTCGTAGATCATCCAGAACGGCAGCGCCATCCGGTCCTCGCCGACGCGGTCGAGGACGACGCGGCCGATCCGGTCGTACGGCCAGGACTCGTTGACGAAGCGCTCGCCCGCGCCGTCGACGAAGATGCCGCCGGTGAACCACAGCGAGAACGTCGACGTCCCGTCCGGGTGGGTGATGCCCGGCGACCACCAGGCCTCCGACATCAGGTCGGTGTCGGCGCCGACGTCGATCCCGGCCTGGATGGCCTTGCCCAGGTTCTTCGCCGGCCCCATGGTGTCGCGCGCCGCGCCCGGAACCCCGTGCTCGGTCCGCATCTCCTGGTTGCGCTCGAACCCGCCGGAGGCGATGAGCACGCCGCGACGCGCGCGGATCCGCCGCCGCTCGCCGCCTTCCTCGACCACCGCGCCGATCACAGCGCCGTCCGAGGTCACCAGCTCGTCGCACACCGATTCGCGCCGCAGCCGAACGGAGTCCTGTTTGGACAGTGCGAGCAGCAGCCTGCCGATCAGCGCCTGACCGCCGATGAGCAGGTCCGGCAGCGGTTTGCCCGCCCGGTCGACGTCCACCGGTGGCCGCAGCTGGTCCCGCAGCGAGCCGATCCGCTCGGGCGGCATCGGCATCGGCATGATGTGCCTACCGGTCGCGCTGGCCCCCGGTGCGGACCCGTAGTAGTCCGGCCAGGGGTAGACGATGAACTCGAAGTCGTCGTCGCCCTCCAGGTAGTCCACCAGCCGCGCGCCGGTGTCCAGGAACGCGTCCTGCAGCTCGCGGGGCGTGCGGTCGCCCACCACCGCGCGGTAGTAGGTCCTCGCCTCCTCCGGGGTGTCCTGGTCGCCGGCCCGCTTGAGCACCGCGTTCCCCGGGAACCACAGCCCGCCGCCGGAGTACGCCGTGGTGCCGCCGAACTTGTCGGTCGCCTCGACCACCAGCACCGAAAGCCCCTCGCGGGCCGCGGTGTACGCCCCGGTCAGCGCACCGCCGCCGGAACCGACCACCAGCACGTCGCACTCATCGTCCCAGATCGCCATGGGGGCACGATGCTCGTCGCCCGCCCCGCGGTGGCGGGCCAGTCCCACTGACCGGGAGAGCTCGCCGATCGACCACCGGCGCGGCGGCTAACCTCGCGAACCGGTCAGGTGCCACGGGTTTACGCCGACGGCAGGAGCGCTCCCATGCCCGATGAACTGGTCCCGCTACCGCCCTTCGACGACACCGCCGACGTGGTGGTCGTCGGCACGGGTGCCGCCGGATCCGCCGCCGCGATCTCGGCGCACGACGCCGGTGCCCGGGTGGTCGTGCTGGAGAAGACCTCCGCCGACCAGTCCGGCGGCAACACGCGCGTGTCCGGGGGCGCCTGGTTCGACAACCGCGATCCGGAGCAGGCCGCGGTGTACCTGCGCAACCTCTGCGGCGATCGCCCCGTGCCGGAGGCGATCGTGCGCACCTGGGCCGAGCAGACCCAGCACGTCTCGGCCTGGATCGAGGGCCTGGGCGCCGCCGTCGCGCCGAACGGGAAGTTCCCGCCCGAATACCCGGAGCTCGACGGGAGCGACTGCTACGGCGGCTACCTCTGCGTCGACGGCGTGCTCGGCGAAGGCCGGCTCCACGAGACGCTCACCGACGCGGTGCGGCGGCGCGGCATCGAAGTCCGGTACCGCGCACCGGCGGTCGAGCTGATCCAGGACCCGAACACCGGAGCGGTCGTCGGCGTGGTCGCGGGCGGCGAGCAGCCGCGCCGGATCTCGGCCCGCCGCGGTGTCGTCCTGGCCACCGGCGGTTTCGAGGCGGACCCGGAGATGGTGCGGACCTACCTGGGGCTCGCCGACCCGCCGGTGTGGGGCAGCCTGGCCGGCACCGGCGATGGCCACCGGATGGCGATGAAGGCCGGCGCGGACCTGTGGCACATGGACAACATGATGGCCGTCAACGGGCTCGCCCCGCCCGGCTCGCGGCAGGGCTTCTTCGCCATGCCCCTGCACTCCAACGGCTACCTGTGGGTGGCGCCCGACGGGAAGCGCTTCGTCAACGAGACACCGCCGACCGGCCACGGGCAAGCCCTGGTGCACGGCCGCTACGAGCTGTTCCCCCGCGCTCCGATGCACGTGGTCTTCGACGAGCGGACCCGCCTCGCGGGCCCGATCAGCCCTGGGGCGGAGCTGTTCCCGGTGGGGTGGAAGCTGGTGGTGGAGGGCTACCGCTGGAGCGAGGACAACTCGGCCGAGGTCGCCGCCGGCTGGCTCCACCGGGCGGACACCCTCGCCGAGCTGGCCGTCGCGCTCGACGTGCCCGCCGACAAGCTCACCGCGACCGTCGAGCAGTACAACGCGGCGTGCGCAGCCGGCCGCGACGACGCGTTCGGCCGGCCAGCGGCGACGCTCGCTCCGGTCGACCAGCCGCCGTACTACGCCTACTCGTCGAAACCGTTGCTGGCGTGGACGAACGGCGGTCCGCGCCGCGACGAGCACTCGCGCGTGCTCGATCCCTACGGCGCCGTGATCCCGGGCCTGTACGCCGCTGGTGCGGTGAGCTCCACCTACAGCTGGTGCAAGGACGGCGGGTTCCACATCGCCGACGCCATCGTGTTCGGCCGCATCGCGGGCGAGCACGCCGCCGGGCGCGCCGGCTAGGCGCCGAACAGGAACTCCAGGGTCCGCGCCCGCGAAGCGCGCACGTGGTCGCTGGCCGCGGCGGCGGCCCGGTCCGGGTCGCCCGAGGCGATGGCTTCGCACAGGGCCACGTGCTCGGCCTGGATGAGGTTGAAGTCCTCGATCTTGCGGCGCAGCCAGCCGACCCGCCCGACCAGCGGCTCCAGGATCTCCGCGAGCAGTGTGTTTCCGGACAGCGCGGTGATCTCGTCGTGCAACCGGGAGTTCGCGGCGTGGGCGGACTCGACGTCACCCGCGTCGACCGCCTCGCGCATCTCGCGCATCGTCTCGGCGAAGTGGTTCTCGGCACCGCCCGCGACGCGTTCGGCCGCCTGCCGAGCGGCGAGGACCTCCAGCGCCTCCCGGATGTCGTAGAGCTCGCACACCTGGCTCCGGTCGAGCGTGCGCACCACGAGCCCGCGCGTCGGCAGGTGCTCGACGAGCCCCTCGTTCTGCAGGATGCGCAGGGCTTCGCGGACGGGCAGGCGGGAGACCTCGTACAGCTCGGCGAGGTCGCGCTCGACCAGCCGGGTGCCGGGCGGGAGCGTGCCGTCGTAGATCCCGCTGCGGATGCGCTCGCCCACGATGTCGCGCAGCGGCTTCTGGTGCCGGTACAGCTTGTTGGACGGCGTCGTCACGGGTCACCACTCATCTTCGTCAGGCCTGCACCGGAGCCCCCAGCTTATCGGTGCGCGCCGCACGCCCTCCCCGGAGCGGGCCGAAACCCCTGGGCAGCGGCCCGCGCTCCAGTGCCACTGGCCCGCCGAGATGAGCAGCGACGACCTCCGCACCGGCCGAGGCCAGTGCGGAGGTCCTCTTCCGGCTGCGTCAGCCCCGGCTCGCGGCGTGCTTCGCCACCACGGTGCCGTAGACGAGGCCCTGGCCGATGGTCGCTCCGGCGCCCGGGTAGGTGGCTCCGAAGGCGTTCGCCGCGGTGTTGCCCGTCGCGTAGAGCCCGTCGATCGGGGACTTGTCGGCACGCAGCACGCGCCCGTTCCCGTCTGCGCGCAGACCGCCGCAAGTGCCGAGGTCGCCCAGGACGATCCGCACCGCGTACAGCGGGCCGTCGAGGGGGCGCAGGTTCGGGTTCGGCGCGACGGTCGGGTCGCCGTAGTAGCGGTCGTAGGCGCTGGCGCCGCGGTGGAAGTCGTCGTCCACGCCCGCCGCCGCGAGCTCGTTGAACCGGCGCAGGGACTCGACGAGCCCGTCTTCCGGCAGGCCCGCTCGGCGGGCCAGGTCCGCCGGGTCGTCCGACTTGTGCGCGATGCCGGCCTCGTACCAGCTCTCCGGCAGCGCCATCCGCGGGAACACCCCGCCCGCGTAGACGTAGCTGTTGCGGTAGCGCTGGTCGAACACCATCCACATCGATCCGACGGCGTCACCGGACCGCTCGCGTTCCAGCACCCGCTGGCCGAAGCTCATGTAGTCGGTGGACTCGTTGACGAACCGGCGCCCGTGCCGGTCGACGATGAGCGACCCCGGCAGCGACCGCTCGGCGAGCAGGACCGACGGCGCCCCGCCCGGCAGCGGCGCGACGGCGGGGAACCACCACGCCTGGTCCATCAGGCCGATGTCGGCCCCGGCCTGCTGGCCGATCCGGATGGCGTCGCCGGTGTTGCCCTTGTTCCCCAGGCTCCAGCCGGGTTCGAGCGCCTCGGACTGGAACTCCTTGCGCCACGCGATGTCGTGGTCGAAACCGCCTGCCGCGAGCACGACGCCGCGCCGGGCCTGCACCGTCACCTCGCGTCCGCCCTGCTCCAGCACCACGCCGGTCACCCGGCCGTCCTCCGTGGTCAGCCGCTGCAACGAGGTCTGCGTCCACACCGGGATCCCGGCCCGCAGCACTCCCCCGTACAGGCCCGCGGCGAGTGCCTGGCCTCCGGCGACGTACTCGCGGCCGAGCAGCTTCCCGCCGATGCCCTGGGCCATCCGCAGCGCCACCCGCGGAACACCGCGGCTCGGCACCCGGGCCATCAGGTTCATCCACTTGTAGTCGTAGCCGGTGATCGGCATCGGCACCGGCGACTTCAGCGCCGACGGGCGCAACCGGGCCCGTTCCGCACCCAGCGTCGCGACGTCGAAGGGCCTGCACTCGCAGCTGCGGCCGGAAGCGACACCGCCGGGCAGTTCCGGGTGGTAGTCGGAGTAGCCCTTGCTCCACATGAAGCGCATCGAGGTGGTCCGCTGCAGCATCCGGATGGTCTCGTCGCCGTGGCGCAGGAAGCTCTCCCACCGCTCGTCCGGCGAGGTGCCGTGGACGACGGAGCGCAAGTAGGCCTCGGCGCGCTCGGGCGAGTCGACCGCGCCCTCCTCCGCCAGCAGCGAGCTCGCCGGGATCCAGAACGCGCCACCGGACAACGCCGTCGAGCCGCCGACGTAGTCGGTCTTCTCGACGATCAGGGCGTCGAGCCCCAGCTCGTTCGCGGCGAGCGCGGCGGCCATCCCGGTGCCGGACCCGATCACGACGAGGTCGACGGTCGTGTCGCGCGCGGGAGTGGGAGCGGGCGGTGTGCTCGTGGGCATCGACGTCTCCTCGTCGTGGTGCTGGTGCTGCGCGGCATCGCACCACCGCTGCGACCTGCGGTGAAGTGCGCCTCCCGCTCAACGGGACTGGGCCGATCGGGGCGCCGGGGCTACTCGGCCGCGGCGAACCGGCTCCGGTGCGGCGCTGGTGCGCGGTGGTTCGCGAGCTGGTCGGCGCGCGCCGCCATGGCCGCGTGCACGACCTCGGGGTGGGTGACGATGTAGAACTCCCCGCGCGCCGCCTGCGCCACGATGGTCTCCGCCGCTTCATCGGCGCTGATGGCCTGCTCGCGGATGGCCAGCATCGTCTTGCGGTGCTCCTCGGCGGCCGCGATGTCGCCGGACTCGACCCCGCCCGCGGCGCTGAAGATGTCGGACTCCACCAACCCCGGCAGCACCGCCGAGACGACGACGTCGGCGCCGATCTCGGCGACCTCCTGGTGCAGGCACTCGGTCATGGCCAGCACCGCGTGCTTGCTCATGATGTAGGGCGCCTGCAGGGGCACCGAGGTGACCGCGCCGACCGAGGCGAGCGCGAGCACGTGACTGCGCTGACCAGCGGCGATCATGCCGGGCAGGAAGGCCCTGATGCCGTGGAAGACCCCGCTGATGTTGACGTCCACGACGCGTTGCCAGTTCACCGGCGAGACGTCCCACAGGTAGCCGAACTGCTCGACGCCGGCGTTGTTGATCAGCAGCCGGACCGGGCCGAACTCGTCGGTCACCAGGCAGGCCAGCCGGTCCACCGCGTCGGGGTCCCGGACGTCGACGACGCGCGGCACCACGCGTTCGCCCAGCTCGTCGGCGATGCGGTGCGCGGCCTCCGCGTCGACGTCGGCGGCGATCACTGTCATGCCGAGATCTCCGGCGAGGTGCCGGGTCAACCCGGCGCCGATCCCCGCCCCGGCCCCGGTCACCACGGCGAGACCACCGCCGAAAACCTCCTGCGCAGTGGGCATGGAATTCCCTCCAACGGAACCGTTCCAGCAACCGCGGAGACCGCGGGAACCCGATTCATCCACAGTGGACCCGAATCACCCGTCCGCAGGACCCACCAGTCCGCAGTTTCAATTGAAACTGCACATCCCACCCACGGCGGATCACAGTTTCAATGGAAACTGCGGATCCGGGTGACGGCAGCGGCCACCTCGCCTCGGCGGCGACCGTAGGGTGCTGGATGCGGCGGTTCAACTGGTAGTCCCGTTGAGCGGGACCGCACCGCGAATCCGGCCGAGCAATGATCTTTCGCGTCACCTACGTCCGGATTCCTGCTTCCGCACAACGGATTTCGCCGCTCAAGTGCTTTTCGCCCGCGCTCGACGCTGCTAGCGTGCCAGTAGAATCAATTTCAATTCGCCGATCGAGCCGATCGAGAGGTGTGGCATGACCTCAACGTTGAGGACGAGTGCCGAGTCGGCAGTCGAGCAGCCCGTCCCGCCGTCCATGGTGGAGCGGCTGACGCTGATCCTGGACCTGTTCGAACGCCCGCACACCCACCAGACGTTGGAGGACGTGACCCGGCGGACCCGCCTGCCCCGCTCCACGGCGCACCGGATCCTGGACCAGCTCGTCCGCTTGCGGTGGCTCGACCACACGACGGCCGGATACCGGCTGGGCAAGCGCGCGCTCGGGCTCGGCGGCCGCGAGATCGGGCAGAACGCCCTGCGCAGCGCGGCGGCGCCGGTGCTCCACGACCTGGCGATCCGCACCAAGCTGGTCGTGCACCTGGCGGTCCTCGTCGACACCGAGGTGTACTACCTGGACAAAGTGGGCGGCCGTTCCGCCGTCGAGGTGCCCTCGCGCGTCGGAGGCCGCGCCCCGGCGCACTGCACGGCGCTCGGCAAAGCGATGCTCGCCTGGTTGCCCCCGGAGCGGATCGAGGCCGAGTACGGCAACGCGGCGCGCCGCACGGCGCGCAGCATCGCCGATCCCGGCGTCCTGCACCAGGAGCTGGACCGGATCCGGCGCCGCCGCGGGTTGGCCTTCGAACGCGGCGAGTGCTTCCCGAAGGTCGGCTGCGTCGGCATCGCGCTGCGCGGACGGGACGGCCCGGTGGCCGCGATCTCGCTGGTGGGCGACGCGCAGTCGCCCCTGGAGCGGGTCGCTCCCCTGCTCATCCAAGCCGCCAACGCCGTCTCGACCGAGCTCGCCACCGTCGCGGACGTGCCGAAGCAGCCGCGGCCGAACCTCGCGGTCGCCCAGCAGTCGTGGTCGAACGAGCCGGTGGCGCAGCTGCTCGCGGTGGGCGGTGACTGGTTGTGACCGGGTCCCGCTGGGCGGGATGGACCGGTCCCCGCGAGCCCACCTGCTCCTACGGTCCGGAATCGCCAACAGCGTCCTGATCGGAGGGTCCAGCACACCATGATCGAAACGACCTACGAGAGCACCTTGCGGGAGCTGCGCACCGACGAGGGCGTGCTGCGCTACCACGAGGCCGGCCAGGGCCCGCCGCTGCTGATGCTGCACGGTTCGGGCCCCGGGGTGACCGGCTGGCGCAACTACCGCGGCAACCTCGCGTTCTTCGCCGAGCACTTCCGCTGCCTCGTGCTGGAGTTCCCCGGATTCGGGGTCAGCGACCCGACCGACGAGCACCCGATGGTCGCCGCGCCGAGCGCGGTGCTGCGGTTCCTGCGCGGGCTGGGCCTCGACCAGGTCGACGTCATCGGCAACTCGATGGGCGGCATCGTGGCGGCCAACCTCGCGATCGCCCGACCCGACCTGTTCCGGCGCATCGTGACCATCGGCGGAGTGGGCCGCAACATCTTCAGCCCCTCGCCCGGCGAGGGCATCAAGCTGCTCATGGACTTCACCGAGGACCCGACCAGGGAGAAGCTGATCCGCTGGCTGCACTCGATGGTCTTCAACCCGGCGGTGGTGACCGAGGAGATGATCGAGGAGCGCTGGCAGCAGGCCACCGATCCGAAGACCCTCGAATCCGCGCGCCGCATGTACAGCCGCGAAGCGATGGCGGCCGCCGCTGCCGCCTCGGACCAGGCGCCGTATTGGTCGATGCTGCACAAGATCACGGCACCGACGCTGATCACCTGGGGCCGCGACGACCGGGTCAGCCCGGTCGACATGGCGCTGCTGCCGATGCGGACCATCCCCCGCGCCGAAGTGCACGTGCTCCCCGACTGCGGGCACTGGGCGATGATCGAGCAGAAGGAGGCCTGGGAGAGCACCGTCCTGGCCTTCCTCACCCGACCAGACGGCGGAACCGCTGGCTGACACGCCTCTATCCTGGGGATGGAGCAGGTGCACGGGAACAGGGGGAACAGTGGCGAGAATCGCCGAGGCTCGGCCGCCCGCATCGCCGATGTCCGAAGGGCAGGTCGCGCGCCGGGACCGCATCCTCGACGCCGCCGCGGAACTCGGCGCCAGGGCGGACCTCGAGCGCGTGCAGATGAACGAGGTGGCCAAGGACGCCGGGGTCGCGATCGGGACGCTCTACCGCTACTTCCCGTCCAAGACGCACCTGTTCACCGCGGTCTTCGAAGCGCAGCTCGACACGATCCTCGAGCGGCTGTGGCCGGACGACAGCGAGGACCTCGTCAGCGACATAGGCGAGGTCCTCGTGTCGTTGAGCCGGGAACTGCTCCGCCGGCCCCGGCTGTGCTCGGCGATGGTGCAGAGCACCGCGACCAACTACACCTCGGATCCGTTCGGCTCCCCGGACGGCGATTCGGCGCTCTCCCGCGCAGTCCTGCACACCCTCAAGCAGTCCGCGCCCGGCGAGGAGGTCGAGAGCACCGTCCGCCTCCTGGTGTTCAGCTGGTGGGGCGTCCTCATCTCGAGGCTCAGCGGCAAGACGTCCGTCGAGCAGGCCGAGTCCGACATGCGGCTGGCGGCCCGGCTGCTGGTCGGACCGCTGCTGCCCCAGCGCCCGTCCCGCTGACGGGCGCCGGGGCACCGGCGGTCACGCGCTGCGGGCCGTCAGGTCCAGCGCGATGTCGACGATCATGTCCTCCTGACCGCCGACCAGCCCTCGCCGCCCGACTTCGAGCAGCAGGCTGCGCGCGTCCACCCCGTACTGCTCGGCGGCGCTCTCCGCGTGGCGGAGGAACGACGAGTACGCACCGGCGTAGCCGAGGGTGAGGGTCTCCCGGTCGACCTGCACGGGACGGTCGCGCAGCGGCCGGACCAGGTCGTCGGCGGCGTCCTGCAGCGCGAACAGGTCGCACCCGTGCTGCCAGCCCTCCAGCTCGGCGACCGCGATGAACGGCTCGATCGGGCAGTTCCCGGCCCCAGCGCCCTGCCCGGCCAGCGAAGCGTCGACGCGGATGGCGCCCTCTTCGATCGCGGCGATGCTGTTGGCCACCGACAGCGAGAGGTTCTCGTGCGCGTGGATGCCGATCTGGGTGGCCGGGTCGAGGACCTCCCGGTAAGCGCGGATCCGGTCCCGGACCCCGCCCGTGGTGAGCCGACCGCCCGAGTCCGTGACGTACACGCAGTGCGCGCCGTAGGACTCCATCAGCTTGGCCTGCGCGGCGAGCTCGGCCGCCGGGCTCATGTGGCTCATCATGAGGAAGCCCGACACGTCCATGCCCAGCTCGCGGGCCTTCGCGATGTGCTGCGCGGAGACGTCGGCCTCGGTGCAGTGGGTGGCGATCCGCACCGACCGGACGCCGAGGTCCCAGGCCCGGTCGAGCTCGGCGACGGTGCCGATCCCGGGCAGCAGCAGCGTGGTGAGCACGGCGTTGCTGATGTTGTCGGCCGCGGCTTCCAGCCATTCCCAGTCGGTGTGGCTGCCCGGCCCGTAGTTGACCGACCCGCCGGCGAGGCCGTCGCCGTGGGCGACCTCGATGGCGTCGACCCCGGCGGCGTCCAGGGCGGCCACGATGCGGCCGACGTCCGCCGGGTCGATGCGGTGCCGGATCGCGTGCATGCCGTCCCGGAGCGTGACGTCCTGGATGTAGAGGTTCATCGAGCGGCCTCCGGTGCGCTGGCGAGGGTCTCGGCGACGCGCAGGGCGGCCGAGGTCATGATGTCGAGGTTCCCGGCGTAAGCGGGCAAGTAGTGCGCGGCGCCCTCCACCTCGAGGAACACCGCGACCCGGGTGGTGACCGGCCCGGCGCCGGCGGGCACCAGGGTGTGCACCGGTTCGCCTTCGCCGATCGGCGTGAACTGCACCCGCTGCTTGAGCCGGTAGCCGGGCACGTACTCGGCGACCTGCTTGACCATCTCCTCGATCGAGGAGCGGACGGCGTCCTGGTCGGCGTCGCCGATGAGGCAGAACACCGTGTCGCGCATGATCAGCGGTGGTTCGGCCGGGTTGAGCACGATGATCGCCTTGCCGCGGGCGGCGCCGCCGACCGACTCGATGGCGTGCGAGGTCGTCTCGGTGAACTCGTCGATGTTGGCCCGGGTGCCCGGACCTGCGGACTTCGACGCGATGGAGGCGACGATCTCGGCGTAGTGCACCGGGGTCACCGCCGACACCGCGGCCACCACGGGAATCGTGGCCTGCCCGCCGCAGGTGACCATGTTGAGGTTGTCCTCGCCGAGGTGCTCGTCGAGGTTGACCGGTGGCACGACGAACGGGCCGACTGCGGCCGGGGTGAGATCGATCAGCTTCTTGCCGAACGGGGCGAGCTTCGCGGCGTTGGCGATGTGCGCCTTGGCCGAGGTCGCGTCGAGCACGATGTCGATCTCGTCGAAGCCCGGCAGCGCGATCAGCCCGTCCACGCCGTCGGCGGTGGTCGGCACGCCGAGCCGCACGGCCCGGGCGAGCCCGTCGGAATCGGGGTCGATCCCGACCATCGCGCCCATGCCCAGGGTTTCGGACGTCCGCAGCACCTTGATCATCAGGTCGGTGCCGATGTTGCCCGAGCCGATGATGGCGACCTTCGTCTTCTTCATTCGCTTCCCTCGGAGAACGTGGTGGTGACCTCGCCGAGCGGGTCGATTTCGGCGCGGAAGCGCATTCCCGGTTTCGCCGGGACCAGCGGCCCCAGCGCCCCGGAGAGCACGATCTGCCCTGCTCGCAACGGGTCGCCGAAGGACCGCGCCGTCCGGGCCAGCCAGGCGAGCGCGGCGAGCGGATCGCCCAGGCACGCGGCCCCGCTGCCCTCCGAGACCAGCTCGTCGTCGGCGTAGAGCCGCATGGTGGTGTCCCGCGGCTCGAACTCGTCGAGCGGGAGCCGCCGGTCGGCCAGCACGAACAGCCCGCTGGAGGCGTTGTCGGCGATGGTGTCGGTGATCGCGATGTCCCACCCGGTGATCCGGCTGTCGACGATCTCCAGCGCCGGCACCGCGTGGTCCACCGCGGCGCGCACCTGCGCCGCGTCCAGCTCGCCGTCGGCCAGGTCTTCGGCCAGCACGAAGGCGATCTCGGCTTCGACCCTCGGCTGCAGCAGCCGACCGGACGGGATCTCGGCCCGGCCGGAGACGTCCATGTCGGCGAAGAGCACCCCGAAGTCGGGCTGGTCGACGCCCATCTGCCGCTGGACCGCGGGCGAGGTCAGGCCGATCTTGCGGCCCACCGGCACCGCTCCCCTGTCCTCCCGCTGCCGCACGAGCTCCTGCTGCACGGCGTAGGCGAGGGCGATGTCGGTGTCGCCGAGCACGTCCCGCACCGGTGCCGCGGGCGTTCCCGTCCGCTCGGCCCCGCTGAGGCGGGCGACCGCGTCCGCGATCGAAAGGTCTTTGGAATTCCCGGAACCGGCTGTCGATGCAAGCACGCCGCCACGTTCGCACGCTTGGCCGGGCATCCCCAGCGCAAGTCCCGCTGTTCAGGACTCAGCGCGAGGTGAAGACGAACCCCTCGTAGCCGTCGTCCCTGATCGCGTCGCAGCGCTTGCGGTAAGCGCCGAGCCCGGCCACGTACGGCATGAACCGTCGCGGCTTGCCCTCGATGTTCGCGCCCAGGTACCAGGAGTTGGCCCTCGGGAACAGCGTGGCGTCCGCGGCCTGCTGGACGTGCTCGGTCCACTTGACCGCGGCGTCGTCGCGCACCTCGACCTGGGCGGCCCCGGTGCTGTCGGCGTGCCGGATCAGCTCGACGAGCCAGTCGACCTGCTGCTCCGCGGTCAGCACCATGTTGGCCAGCACCGACGGCGAGCCCGGGCCGTTGACGGTGAACAGGTTGGGGAATCCCGGGATCTGCACGCCGAGGTAGGTCACCGGTCCCTCCGCCCACGAGTCCTGGATCCGGTCGCCGAGCGGGCCGGTGATGTCGACGCGCATCAGCGCCCCGGTCATCGCGTCGAACCCGGTGGCGTAGACCAGCACGTCCAGCTCGTGGAACCCGGCGCTGGTCTCGATGCCCGCGGCGGTGATCCGCTGGATGGGGTCCCGGCGCAGGTTGACCAGCGAGACCTCGTCCCGGTTGAACGTCTCGAAGTACCCGGAATCGGTGCAGATCCGCTTGGTGCCGATGGGGTGGTCGGTGGGGATCAGGTCTTCGGCGGTGCGCGGGTCCTCGACGATCTCCCGGACCTTGCGGGCGGCGAACTCGCGGGCGAAGTCGTTGGACGCGCTGTTGGTGAACTGGTCGGGGAAGGTCTTGCCGAACAGCACACCACCGTTGCGCCAACCGGCCTCCAGCGCTGCCTCGCGCTCGTCCGGAGTGCACTCCAGCGCCGGTTTCGGGTAGGGCTCGTGCATCGAACCGCCGCCGCTCAGGCGCGATTTCCGCCGCCGCTCGGGGTATTCCGCGCGGATCCGGCGCTGTTCCTCTTCGGTGAGGTCCCGGTTCAGCGCGGGCACGCTGTAGTTCGGCGTGCGCTGGAAGACGGTGAGCGAGCGGGCCTGCTCGGCCAGGATCGGCACCGACTGGATCGCCGACGAGCCGGTGCCGATGATGCCGACGCGCTTGCCCTCCAGCGATGGGCCCGGTTCCGGCCAGCGCGCGGTGAAGTACGTTTCACCGGCGAAGGAATCGGCGCCGGGGATGTCCGGCTTGTTCGGCGCCGAGAGGGATCCGGTGGCGAACACGAGGTACCGCGCGACGTGCTCGTCGCCGTCCTCGGTGCGCACCGTCCAGCGCGAGGTCGGCTCGTCGAAGTGCGCGGCCGTGACCCGCTTCTCCAGCTGGACGTGCTGGCGCAGGCCGAAGCGGTCGGCCACGTGGCGGATGTAGGCGAGGATCTCCGGCTGGGTCGCGTAGCGCTCGCTCCACACCCAGTCGTTCTGCAGGTCCTCGTCGAAGGAGTACGAGTAGTCGATGCTCTCCACATCGCAGCGGGCGCCCGGGTACCGGTTGAAGAACCAGGTGCCGCCGATGTCCTCGCCCGCTTCGAGGCAGACGACGTCGAGTCCGGCTTCGCGGAACGCGTGCACGCCGTAGAGGCCGGCGAATCCGGCTCCGACGACCAGGACGTCGCGCACCCTGTGAGCTCCGGTGGTCATGATGTCCCTCGCTTCGTAGCTGCGCGCAGGTCGTGCCACAGCAGGTCGCGGGCCGATCGCCCGGCCTGCAGCGGCATGATGGTCAGGAATCCGTGGAACAGGCCCGGGTAGTGCCGGTGCGTCACCGGCACCCCGTCCCGGGCCAGCGCCGTCGCGTAGGCCCGGCCTTCGTCGGAGAGCGGGTCCAGGCCGGCGGTCACGACGATGGCGGGCGGCAGGTCGCGGAACGTGTCGGCGGCCAGCGGTTCGACCTGGTACCGGGGCTCGATCTGGCCGTCCTCCGGCAGGTACTGGCGCCAGTACCACTGCATGGCGGCCTTGGTGTTGCCGTACCCGGTGCCGTAGTCGCGGTAGCTCGCGGTGTCGCAGGCCGGGTCGAGCGCGGGGTAGATCAGCACTTGAGCAGCCACTTCGGGGCCGCCGGTGTCCCTGGCCACCAGGCAGGCGCCGGCCGCGAGGTTGCCGCCTGCGCTGTCGCCGGCGATCACCAGCCGGTCCGGGTCTCCCCCGAGCTCACGGGCGTGCTCGGCGGCCCAGGTCAGTGCGGCGTAGGCGTCTTGAGCAGCGGCGGGCGCCTTGTGCTCGGGTGCCAGCCGGTAGTCCACCGAGATCACCACCGCCTCGGTCCGCGCCGACAGGTCGCGGCAGAACCCGTCGTGCGACTCGATGTCGCAGAACACGAAGCCGCCGCCGTGGCAGAAGACGACCACCGGCAACGGTTCGTCCGCGTCGTGGTGCGGGAAGTACAGGCGGACCGGGATCGCACCGCCGGGCCCGGGGATCTCGCGGTCTTCGGTCTTCGCCACGGCGTCCAGGTTGGTCGGCGGTTGCCGCCGCGCCGCGATGGCGGCACGCGCTTCGGCCCCGGTCATCTCCTCGACCCGCGGAAAACCCGCGTCGAGCGACTGGATGACCGCCGCGACCTCTTCGTCGAACACGATCGCCCTCCTCGCCAGCACCTTCGATCCGCGTCCGGGGCGAAATCCCGGGCGGTGCAACGACTTCTGATACCTAGCAAGCGCTTGGTGCTGTGGGACCATACACGCCGGGAACCGGCGGGGCGAGACCGCTTCCCGGTCAGTGGACGCCGAACACCAGCAGGAGCGGCGGCTTTCGAAGGAGGACGACCGTGGAGGACTTCCAGGACAAACCCGGCGTGGCGGTGGTGACCGGCGGTACCGGCGGGCTCGGCAGCGCGATCTGCCGGCTGCTCGCCGAACGCGGCTCCCGGATCGCGCTGACCTACCGCAGCGACCGGCGCGCGGCCGAGGCCCTGGCCGGAGAGCTCGGCGCGGCGGCGGGCGAGCTCGATCTGACCGACGCCGGGCAGTGCGCGGCCTACGTGAACGGTGTCGTCGAGCGCTTCGGCGCGATCCACACCCTCGTGCACGCGGCCGGTCCCCTGGTCCGGCAGGTCCACCTCTCCAAGGTCGAACCCGCGGCCTTCGCCGACCACCTCACCTCCGAAGCCGAAGCGTTCTTCAACCTCGTGCACGCCGCGCTCCCCGCACTGCGCGCCAGCAAGGGGTCGATCGTCGCGATCACCACCGCGGCCACCCACCGCTACCCGGTCCGCGACGGCCTGTCCGCAGGTCCGAAGGGCGCCGTCGAAGCGACGGCTCGGGCGTTCGCGGCCGAGGAAGGCCGGTTCGGCGTCCGCGTGAACTGCGTCGGCCCCGGCATGCTGACCGACGGCATGGCCGCCGACCTGATGGCCAACGGCGACCTGGACGAACGCGCGCTGGAGGTGACCAGGCGAAACATCCCGCTGCGCACCTTCGGCAGCGCAGCGGACATCGCCGAAGCCGCCTGCTTCCTGGCCTCGGACCGGGCGAAGTTCATCACCGGTCAGAAGCTCGACGTGGACGGCGGCTTCGGCGTCTGACCACTGCCGATCAGGGCAGGGCGGTGAGGTCCGCCGAGGTCAGCGTCCAGTTCGCGGCGGCAGCGTTGGCACGCGCCTGGTCCGGCGTGGTCGCACCCGTGATCACCGACGCGACGCCGTCCTGCGCGGCCAGCCACGCCACGGCCAGCTCGAGGATCGAGTGCCCGCGCTCCTCGGCGAACGCGGTCAGCGCTTCGACCCGGTCGAAGCTCTCGTCGTTGGCGAACCTGTCGGCGAAGTACGACATCGCGTCGAACCGCGAGCCCGCCGGGAAGTCGCTGCCCCGGCGGTACTTGCCGGTGAGCATCCCGGACGCCAGCGGGAAGTACGGGACGACGCCGAGCCCGTTGTCCCGCGCCGCGGGAACGATGCTCTGCTCGACCTCGCGCGAGAGCAGGTTCCACTCGATCTGGGTGCCGCAGAAGCGGGGCAGCGAACGCTCGGCGGACACGTTCGCCGCCGTCGCGATCTGCTCCGCGCTGACGTTGGACGAGGCGATGTGCAGCACCTTGCCGTGCTGGACGAGCTCGTCGAGGGTCTCCAGCGCCTCGTCCACCGGCGCCTCCGGGTCCGGGTAGTGCTGGTAGTACAGGTCGATCCGGTCGGTGCGGAGCCGGCGCAGGCTCCCCTCGCACGCGTCGAGGATGCGCTTGCGCAGCGCCCCGGGCGCGTAAGGCTCGTCCTGGGGACGGGGCAGGAACTTCGTGGCGATCACGACCTCGTCGCGTCGGGCCCCCAGCGCAGCTCCGATGTACTCCTCGGAACGCCCCTCCCCGTACATCTCCGCGGTGTCGAGGTGGGTGATCCCCGCGTCCAGGGCCGCACCGATCACCTCGGCGCTGGCCTGCTGGTCCAGCTTCATCCCGAAGTTGTTGCAGCCCAGGCCCACCACCGACAGAGCAGGGCCATCACCACCGAGTCGTCGGGTCTCCAACGAAAACCTCCAAGTAGTCGATCAGAGCGAGTTGAACGGGTTTCGCTCCCGACCGGGACCGGTGAACACGTGGTCCAGCTCCACCACCGGCCCGCCGATGCCGATCCCGGTGCTGAACAGGTCGGTCCGGATGTGGACCTGCACCGCGTGCTCGCCGTAGGCGAACCCGTCCGCCTCCGAGAATACGGAGGACTCGATCATCCGCCGGTCGATCTCGGAGTCGCCGGTTCGCGTCATCCCATCTCCTCAGCTCGAGACCGGGGTGCGCGTCTCGACCGCAGCGGCCAGGTCGCGACCGCGGGTCTCACCGGTCCGCCAGATGGCCAGCAGCGTCACGAGGCCGCAAGCACCGGCCAGCACGGCCAGCGGCGTGCTCGACGGCGCACCCGAGATGGTGAACACGCTGCTGGCGAGCAGCGGTGTGAAGCCGCCACCGATGAGCGCGCCCATCTGGTAGCCGAGCGAGACGCCGGTGTAGCGGACGTTGGTGCCGAACATCTCCGACAGCAGCGGGCCGAGCGGCGCGTACATCGCGTTCTGGATCAGCTGCCCCAGCAGCATGCCGGCGAACAGCAGGGCCACCACCTTCGTGTTGACCAGTGCGTACATCGGGAACGCCAGCAGCACGATCCCCGCCGCGCCGCCCACCACCACGGTCCGGCGGCCGAGGTGGTCCGACAGCAGGGAGAACAGCGGAATGGCCACCAGCCCCAGCAGGGCGGTGATCAGCACTCCGGTCACCACGTCGGCGGTGGCGTACCCGATGGACTTGCCGTAGGTGATCATGAAGGTGCTGATCAGCGCGGTCAGCGCGAACGGGCCGATGCCGACGGCGCTGGCGAGGAGGAAGGTGCCGGGATTGCGCAGCACCTCGACCAGCGGGACCTTCGGCTTGTCCGCGGCGGCTCGCGACTGCTCGAACAGCGGGCTCTCGGTGATGCTGATCCGCACGTACAGCCCGATGCCGAGCAGCACCGCGCTGAACAGGAACGGCACTCGCCAACCCCAGGACATCAGCTGGTCCTCGGGCAGCCTGGTCACCAGTGCGACCGCGATCGTCGAGAGCACCGAGCCCAGCGGCGACCCCATCTGCAGCAGGCCGTTCCACAGCCCCCGGCGCTTGGCGTCGGCGTGCTCGACGACCATCAGCGTCGCACCGGCCCACTCGCCGCCGATGGCCACGCCCTGCACGATCCGGCACAGCACGAGCAGGACCGGGGCCCACGCCCCGATCGAGCCGTAGGTCGGCAGCAGGCCGATCAGCACGCTCGCCAGACCCATCATCGTCATGGTGAGCACGAGCATCGACTTGCGGCCCATCCGGTCGCCGAAGTGCCCGAAGACGATCCCGCCGACGGGCCGGGCGACGTAGCCGACCGCGAGGGTGCCGAACGAGGCGATGGTGCCGACCACCGGGTCGGATCCGGGGAAGAACAACTGGCCGAACACGATGGCGGCCAGCGTTCCGTAGAGCAGGAAGTCGTAGTACTCGATGACGGTGCCCAGCAGGCCGGACAGCGCGACCTTGCGCAGCACGGCGTGGTCGGGTGATCTTCGCACGGCGGTTTCGGACATCTTCGACTCCGTTGTCAAAGGGCTTCTTCGGGGATTCAGTCCACAGAGGACAATGCTGCGACCAGCGGTGCGACCTCGGTGGCGTTCGCGGCCCCGAAGTCGACGTAGTTCAGCCCCAATTCGTCCTGGCGGTGCAGGAGCTGTTCGACGCACTGCTCGACGGTCCCGACCAGCAGGCCCGTCGACTGCCGCCCGACCGCCGGATCGACGCCGTAGGCCCGGCACACCTCGGCCAGCGCGGCATCGGTCCGGCGCGGGCTGTCCACCACCCGGCAGGTCCAGGTGATCGACAGGTAGTCCAGCTGGTCGGGATCGCGGCCAGCGCGTTCCGCCGCCTCGCGGACCCAGGCGATCTTGCGCGCCATCCGGTCCGGCAGCATGTCCTCGATGACGGCCGCGTTGTAGGCGGAGCCGTGCCGCAGGTTCGAGTGGATCCCGGCGATCTGCGCGTGCTGCCCAGCCATCGCGAGCATCCGCTTCCCGCCGCCGCCGATCAGCAGCGGCGGGTGCGGGGTCTGCACCGGTGCCGGGGTCCCGGTCAGCCCGGTCACCGCGTAGGCCGCGCCTTCGTGGTGCACCGGGCCGTCGGCGAACAGCGCTTTGATGACCTCGACCGACTCGGCCAGCCGGTCGACGCGCTGCCCCGGCGGGTCGTAGGGCAGCCCGGCCGCGGCGTACTCGGCCTCCAGGTAACCGGCGCCCAGGCCGAGGTCCAGCCGTCCGCCGGAGAGCACGTCGACGCTGGCCGCCGCGTGGTGGGTGATCACCGGATGCCGGTAGTCGTTGCACAGCACCAGAGCCATGACCCGCAGCCGCCGGGTGCTCATCGCGATGGCGGCCAGCGCGGCGACCGGATCCACCCGCCCGACCATGAAGTGGTCGGACACCGACACCGCGGTCAGCCCGCTGTCGTCCAGCCGGCGCAGCTCTTCCCGCCACGCCGCCGCATCACGCCCGAGCGGTGGCGCGTAGAGCGCGGTCTTGATGGGTTTCCTCGACATCGGCGGTCATCTCAGCTGGCCGGCAGGCGCGAAGCGCGATGCGAAGGCGTGGATGCTGGCCACCACGTGGTCGAGCTCCTCGGCTGTGGTGCCGTGGCTCATCCCCAGCGACATGCCGCGCTCGAACACGGCGTCGGCGTTGGGCAGTCCGCCCTCGGGAACCCGGTGCTCGACGCCCCGCATCATCGGGTGCCGGGCGATGTTGCCGCTCCACACCGTGCGCGTGTCGATGCCCGCCGCTTCGAGCGATTCCTGCAGGTCGCTGCGCGCGAACCCGGCGTCGGGGCGCACCATCACCGGGTAGCACAGCCAGGCGGTGTGCCAATCCGGCAGCTGGCGCGGCAGCGAGAACAGCGCGGGATAGCTGCCGAAGGCCCCGTTGAAGGCCTCGAAGATCTCCGCGCGGCGGGCGAAGTTCGCGTCGAGCTTCTTCAGCTGCTGCAGGCCGAACGCGGCGCCGAGCTCGGACGGTTCGAAGTTCCACGGCAGCACGTCGAAGATGAAGTCGTTGTCGTAGGCGACCCCGTCGAGGTCTTCGCGGAACACCCGCCCGGTGTTGGCCGAGCCGAACAGGTGCGGTTCCGACCGCCGCCCCCACCGCCGCAGCATCAGCGCCTTGTCCCGCAGCAGCTCGTCGTCCAGGCACACCATGCCGCCGTTGCCGGCGCAGGTGACGATGTGCGCCATCGCGAAGCTGGTGACCGTGATGTCCGACCGGCTGCCGGTCTTGGTGCCGCGCAGCGTCGTGCCGATGCAGTCGCAGGAGTCCTCGATCACCTTCAGGTCGTGGCGGTCGGCGATGTCCCGGATGACGTCCCAGTCCGGCGCGTTCCCGGCCAGGTTGGGGATCAGGATCGCCTTCGTCCGGTCGGTGATCAGCTCCTCGATCTTGCCCGCGTCCACGTTGTAGGTGTCCGGCTCCACGTCGGCGAACACCGGGATCCAGCCGCCGCGCACGATGGGCGCGACGTCGGTGGAGAAGGTCAGCGGCGAGGTGATCACCTCCGCTCCCCTGGGCAGGTCGAGCAGCTCCAGCGCCAGGTAGATCGCCGACGATCCGGAGTTGCACATCACGCCGAGCCGCTTGCCGTAGAGCTCGGCGACGGTGCGCTCCATCTCCGCGACGTTCTTGCCGATCTTCAGGCCGAACGGCCCGCCGCGCAGGACCTCGAGGCAGGCGTTGATCTCGGCGTCGTCGTGCACGCTGCGGGCGTAGACAACACGGGGGCTCATGGGTTCTCCTCTGCTCGGGCTCAGCGGATGGTGGAGCCGGCGTCGACGGGCATCGCGATGCCGGTGATGTAGCGGGCCTCGTCGGAGGCGAGGAACGACAGGGCGTTGCTGACGTCGACGGACTCGATGCGGGTGACCGGCAGGCTGTTCATGAACACCGGCCCGAGGTCCGGCCGTCCTTCCAGCAGCTCGGGCAGCACCTTGGACTGCCCCTGGGCGGTGTCCACGCCGGTCGGCAGCACGACGTTCACGCGGATGTTGCGGTCGGCCAGTTCCAGCGCGAGGGACCGGCACACCCCGATCAGCGCGTGCTTGCTGGCCACGTAGGGCAGGTAGAACGGCAGGCCGACGACGCTGCCGGTGGATCCGGTGATGACGATGCTGCCGCCACCGGCGTCGACCAGGTGCGGGATGGCGGCGGAGCAGGTGTGCCACACACCGGTCAGGTTGACGTCGAGCGTCGTCTGCCAGACCTCGCTGGTCAGCTCGTCGTGCGGTTGCACCGTGCAGATCGAGGCGTTGGCGGCGACGACGTCCAGCCGCCCGAACTTCCGCACGCCTTCGGCGACCACGTCTTCGACGGCCTTCAGGTCGCGGACGTCGGCTTTGGCCGCGTGGATCCGGCGCCCTTGGGCTTCGACCTGCCGGACCGTCTCCTCGAGCCCGGCCTCGTCGCCCATCTCGTAGGCCACGCAGTCGAGCTGTTCGCAGATGTCGAGCGCGATGATGTCGGCGCCCTCGGCGGCCAGCCGCACGGCGTGGCTCCGGCCCTGCCCCTGCGCGGCTCCCGTGATGAACGCGACCTTGCCCGCTAGTTTCACCTTCACGCCTTCCTTCCGTGCACGTTCCGCTCCGTCGAAGCACTTTCAGTCGTCGGTCCACTGTGGTCGATCCGGCGGGCCATCGAGTCGGCGAGCGCCCGGTCCAGCAGTTCGAACACCTGCCCCAGCGGATCGCGGTGGTAGGTGGCGCCCGCCGGGCAGGTCCCGCGCTGGACCCCGGCCATCCACACCGGCGCCCCCGCCTGCTCCCACTCGCTCGCCGCGCTCGCCAGGTCGTCGACCACGAAGCCCAGGTGGTGGATTCCGGGTGCGGGCGTCCAGATCTCGGACCCGGGCACCTCGCGGAGCAGTTCGAGGTGCGGCGGCGGCCCTGCGGTGAGCCCGATCCGCTGCACCGAGGTCTGCTCGACACCGCGGATCCGGCAGGTGAACCGGGTTTCGTCGAAGACCGCGACCGACATGCCGTAGATCCGCTCGACGTCAGCAGCCGCCTGCTCGATGTCGGGCACGACGACGCCGACGTGGTGCAGATCGCCCAGCGAGAAGCGCCGGCCCAGGGGATCGCTGCGGTCAGACACCGACACCGCCGGCCTCCCGTCCCGGCCCACCGCTGGACCGACGGGAGGCAGTATTACTCCCTAACGAGCGCTTGGTCAATACTCGACCTGAGTTCCGGACCACCCCTTGACCGATCGGCGAAAACGGCCTAAAGCCAGGTGTTTTCGCCTCTGCCGCACCGAACTGGTTGACCGCGGCGCGGCCGGGACCCTAGGCTCGATTGAGCAAGCGCTCAACGCCCGGGAGGACGTGGATGACCGCTGTCGAGCTCCGCCGGACCGACATCCTGCACGCCTCCGCCGAGCTGTTCGCCGACAAGGGCGTCGCATCCACCACCGTGCGCCAGATCGCTGCCCGGGTCGGGGTGCAGTCCGGCGCGCTGTACCACTACTTCCCGTCGAAGAGCGCCATCGTGCGCGAGGTGGTCACCACCTATCTGGAGCAGCTGAAGGCCCGCTACGACGAGGCCGCACCCCGCGAGCTCGACCCGCGCGCGCGACTGCGCGCCATCGTGGAAGTGTCGCTGCGCACCGCAGAGGAAAGCCCGCACGCCACAGTCGTCTACCAGAACGAACTGCCCAACCTCCGCGATGATCCCGACTACCGGGACGCCAAGAAGCTGGCCGACGAAGCCCAGCAGATCTGGCTGGAAACGATCAACGACGGCAAGCGAACCGGGGTCTTCCGCGAAGACGTCCCCACCAAGGTCTTCCACCGCTTCATCCGAGACGCGGTCTGGCTCTCCATCAAATGGCGCCACCCCGAAGACGCCTACACAACAGAAGACCTCACCAGAGACTGCCTAACGATCTTCCTCGACGGCTTCGCCACCTAGCCGGGGCCGCACGGGCAGACTGATTCAAGGCATTGGTCTACCCACTGCAGTCCGTGGCGCACCCCTCGATCTGCAGCACTTTCAGTTCCCCGGATTCGACCACCAAACTGGCCCGGTAGTAACCACTGCTAGTCCTCGAAGCGTCATCGGTTATCAGGTCAGAATACCTTGCCGTGGCGGCATAACTTCCCACCACAGTGATCAATCCGGAGTTCTGATCGAATGTCTGTCTCGTGTTGAGCGCAGGGTCCCCATCGAAGGACCAATGAACAGGTGGGCTACCAGGCACGACGGCCGTGTCGACGGGACACGTCGGTGGCATCGCGGGCTGAGAGGTCGCCGCACAGTCAGCAAAAGCGCCGCGCAGGGCAGACGCGACTCGCTCGTCCGAAACTTCGGGCCTTCGCTTGACGATCGGCTCTGGAGGATCGTCATTCAGCCCTTCCAGGCTGACCAGGCGAGAACCATCAGAAGACAGCTTGACGAGGAACGGAACGATCTCCACGGCAAACTTGGGGTCACCCCACTGGTACTGGTAGGACACCGTCATCACCGCATTGCCGTAAACGTAGAAGAGATCATCGCGATATGCGATGTGCGCGCCGTCCATGGGGTCACCACGAAGAACCCACCTGACGTTCTGCACACTGGAAACATCTTGGTGAGCCTGCGGGCAGTTGGCTGGAGCGAGCACTACAGCCTCAGAGCAAGTATGGACAGCTTCCCTCGCCGCATTCATCAACGCACCGCTGCTGACCCCTTGCGGCCACGGGTCACTCTCCTCCGGAACATCCTGACCACTGCCACACTGAGAAAACAGGAACCAGATCACCGCCACCGCGGCAAGAGCAGCAATGAACAAACATCCACTGCTCTGCTGGTCTGCTCGCTCGTCGTCATTGCCCTGTTTGGCGGAGTCAGCGGACGACGAAGCATGGTTGAAGGTGACGCTCCCCGCCTTGCCGATCTGGACGACAGACCCAGCCTCTCCGCTCAGTTCGTTTCGAATGCGGTCCGAGGCCTTGTTCTCTTCGTCGTCAGACTCGTCCACGCCTTCTCCCCAGTCGGACGTTCAAGCCGCGAAGCCAAACTCAGCTTGGGGATTCTAGCCCAGTGGTGCGACAATCCGTATCCACAGTTCGGCGATGGCGCGCAAGCCGATCAGTAATCGCGCAATGCTGAACGATCTACGACTTGCCAACTCCGCACAATTAGCTGGAACGACGACAGGCAGTGACCAGCTGACCTAAACCCGGCGATGTCCAGATGACGAGGTCTCGGAGGGTCAGGGCTGCCGCGAGTGCTGGGGATCCACGGGCGGAATCCGCGATGCGGCCGCGGCTGATCTTGAGCCGACTGGGAGCCCTAATATCCGGCCAGTGCAGCGTCGGCAGTGCACGGCTTCTCCCTCGGCCCCAGGTCGCGCCAGTTGAGCGACCACACTTCGACGACCCCGCCGACGCGGCGGCCCATCATGCAGTCCTTCTCCTCGACGCCGATGCGGGCGAACAGCGCCACGCCGACGTCAGAACCCCTGACCTGTACGAAGACCTCTGGCGCTATACCGGCGAGTTGAGTTTCCGGGTCGACCGGCGGGGCTGGCATGCCGGCGGCCAGTGCGGCGCGCACGTCCGCTTCGGTGGGCGTCGCGGGCAGTTCGTCGAGGGTTGCCTGCAAGGCCGGGCTGAACTCCGACGGGATGTCCCGCTTGGGCAGGGGTGGCGGCGTGATCGCGATGGCGTTGTCCGGGCAGGTGATCCGAGAGGGCCCGGACGAGACCCCGTCGCCGGTGAATTCGACGCTGTAGCAGGCGTCGATCGCCTCGATCCTGGACCAGCCTTCATAACGCGCATCGCGATGAATCCGCCAGACCAGGTGCGCCATCGGTTCCTGCGGACCTTCGTGGTCCAAGTCCTCGGCCTCCAGCACGCTGAAATCACCGGACCTGCCCAGGGTGGTCGCTAGCGCCGCACGGGCGAACCCGGCGGCGTCCGCCTGCCGCGGATAGCTGATCGCATCGGCCAACGTCCTGGACTGCCGGTCGGTCTCCGCGTGCTCAGCACCGCAAGAGGCCAGCAACAAGACCGCACAAACGGCAGTCACAACCCTCGGTAACGGGACCATGCAGCAGACGTTATCGATTTCGCGCTCATGCCCCTATGAGTAGTTCTGCTGGTTTCCTGGAACTGGCTTCGGGCGACGCCCGAAACCGTCAGCGTCTAGATCGCGAGCTCGCGCAGGGTCAGGGCTGCTGCGAGAGTTCGGGTGTGGTCGGGCTCGGGACCTCCCTTCTCCGCGAGGATTCCCTGTCCGTCCTCCTCGGCACGAAGAGCCTAAGAGGGCCTTCTCAGGTTTTGACCTGCGAAGGCCCTCTGTCGTCAGGTCACGGGGAGAGTTCTTCGAGGGTTCGGCCCTTCGTCTCCTCGGCGAAGGCTGCTGCGACGATGGTGCCGACCAAGGTGATCGCTCCGATCAGGAGGAAGACCGGGGTGAGCTCCGTGCCGCCCGCGTAGACCACTGCGACCAGGATCGGGCCGGTGATGATGCCCAGCCTGTTGAGGACTCCGCCAAGGCTGCAGCCGAGCGCGCGGCTCCGGGTCGGGTAGAGCTCCGGGGTGTAGAGGTAGAGGCTGATGTTGGCCGCGAAGCTGAACATCGCCGCGAACGCGGAGAACAGCGCGAGCTGTCCGGCGGAGTTCGCACCGAGGACCGCGAGGAAGCCCATCGCGACCGTGGTTCCGCCCAGGCCGATGGCCAGCACCTTCCGGCGGCCCAGCCGGTCGATGGTCAGCGCGGCGAGGATGCAGCCCGCCAGACCCGCCATCGACGCCGACGTGCTGTACCAGAGCGCGGTGCCGGTCGGCAGGTGGAACACCTGCTTGTACAGCGTCGGCAGCCAGGAGGTGAGCCCGTAGTTGGCCAGGTAGCCGACGAACCAGATCGTCCAGACCACCAGGGTGCGGCGCCGGTAGCGGCCGGTGAACAGGTCGCGCACGCTGCTGGTGCTGGTGGATTCCGCGCCGACAGCGGAGGGGACGGGTGCCGGCTCCGGGAGGTCCTGGCCCGTGGAGCGGCGGACGTTCCCCTCGATCTGCTCCATCACCTCCAGCGCCTCGGCGTTCCTGCCGCGGGAGGCCAGCCAGCGCGGTGATTCCGGCACCCGGCGCTGCAGGAAGAACGCGGCCAGGCCGGGCACCGCGGCGAGCAGGAACAGCGCCCGCCAACCCCAGTTCGGCACGATCCACGCCGACATCAGCGAGCCGACGGTGAGCCCGGCCGGGAACACCACCTCGTACATCAGCACGAAGCGGCCGCGGCGCTTGGCCCGGCTGAGCTCGGCGATGTAGGACGCGGCGATCGGCACCTCACCGCCGATGGCCAGGCCCTGCACGAACCGCAGGATCAGGAACGGCAGGAACGCCGGGCTCAGCGCCATGCCCAGGTTGCCGAGCGCGGTGATCACCAGGCACAGCATGATCATCCGGACGCGGCCCACCCGGTCGGCCAGCCAGCCGGACGCCAGTGCGCCGAGCAGCATGCCGATCGAGCCGACGGTGAGCGCGGTGGTGGCGCCGGCCGTCGACAGCCCCCACTCGCGGGTGATGTCGGGCAGCGAGAAGGCGATGAGCAGTTGGTCGAATGCTTCGAAGAACGTGACGACGCCGATGATCAGCCGGACGCTGATGTGCCAGCGCGACATCGGGAGACGTTCCAGGCGGGCGGCGATGTGTTGCTGGACGGCGTGATCGGGGGCCGTGACTCTCATGCGTCCCTCCTCGTTGGGAAACGCAGGCCATGGGGGTGGCCGGTGATTGCGGCGGGCGCGCCGCCGGGTGGGGAACGGTCGGTGCGGCGTGGTGGTCAGGGCATCCGGGTTTCGAGGGACCTGATCGCGCGGCCGGGTTCTGCAGCGGGGATTCCGTCGAGCGGGTCGCACTCGACCGCGCCGGCGAGCTGGTGCTCGGTGGCGGCCCACGTCGCGAGGTATCCGGTGGCGCCGACCCCGAGCACCCCGGTGGCGGTGGTCGGGATGCCCAGCCGGGTGGTGAGGTGGTCGAGGGCTCCGGCGATGTCGGCGGCCAGGTCGTCGGCCGCCAGCAGGGACAGGGCTGCTTGCGCGGTGTGCTCGTTGTCGGGGCGGAACTCCTTGCCGCCGGTCTCGTAGTACAGGTAGGGGGCGACCGCGACGTGCCCCCGGCCGGCCAGCGCCCGGCAGCAGTCCTCGATCGGTTCGGTCAGGCCGTAGGCGTCGTGCAGCACGACGACGGCGGTGCGCGGCCGGGTGCTCGGGAACCGGACGAACAGCGGTGCGGCGGTGCGCAGCACCCGGCGACCGCGGTTGGCGGGTCCGTGGGCGTGGTGGTGGTCAGCAGACATCGGGTCCTTCTCAGCTGGGCACGTGGACCGGCGGCACGAACGGCGACGGCGTCGGTTCGAGCGCGGTGACGTCGACCTCGATCAGGAACGGGCGGTGTTCGGCCACCGCCTTGGCGAAGGCTTCGGCGAACGCGTCCGCCTTGTTCACCAGCGCGTAGGGCATGTCCAGCGATTCGGCCAGGAGCCCGAAGTTCGGGGTGAACAGGTCGACCCCGGAGCGCCGGTCGGCGCTTCGCCGATGAGCAAGAACGGTGCTTCGCGCATGAGGCGTTCGATCTCGTACTCCTTGGAGTAGCCGTAGCCACCATGGATCCGGAAGGCGTCCTCGGTGACCTCGGCGCAGTACTCGGAGGCCAG